>CANCFT010000030.1 GCA_947377285.1 Bacteriovoracaceae bacterium | reverse complement strand
GTTCCAAGTGACATTGGAAAAGTAGTAGTCATACTTGAGCGTCCGCAATTTGCAGATGTTTTGAGACTGGTAGAACTTTCGCCACAGACCCAATTAATTATCGCCAGAAAGATGCAAGAAGAAATTCAAAAAAGTAATTATAAAGATGTAACGGTTCGAGTTGTTAACGGTAGTTATTGGATTGAAGGAGTTGTTTCCGGAACTCAAACTGAAGATGGTGCAAGAATTCAGCAAATTGTGAATGCTTACTTACCAGATCAAATTCAAAATTTAGCCCGTAGAACTGATGCAGTTCAAAGTACTAAAAAAAATCTTTATGAATTGCTCATCACTTTTAATTCGAAGCCACCTCAAGCAGCAATGGAAAAACTTTTTAAAATTACGGCTCAGTTTGTGGAGTTAACAAAGGGCTATGATCGCCTTTTTGCCTTCACATGGACACCAACACTCGGTGGTGATGGAGGATCGATTGGAATTGGTAAAAGTAATAGTGGTGGTGTAACAACTTCTTCAAGTGGTGCATTGGCAGCAACCATTTCACATCTTTTTCCAAAACTAAATTCTGCAAAAAGTGCAGGTCACGCTCGAGAAATTGAATCAGGCGTTGTGGTTGTTAAAGAAAAGAAAACGGGAATTATAAAAAAAGAAACGACAATTCCATATCAAATTGGAAATACAGATAACGCCAAAGCAGGAGTCGCTACTGCCGGTTTCAATATGAATGTTACGCCAACGATGTTGCAAGAAGAAAAAATTAGTTTAAAAATTTCAATTGAGGTTTCTGCAGCTTCAGGATCGAATCCTCCACAAACTTTAAAAAATACAATTGATACTGAAATCATAGTGAAGTCCCAGGACTCTGCCGTGATAGGTGGTGTTGTCACAAATAAAACGTCCACTGATTTTGATAAAGATGGGGATCCTCTTTCAGTTCAAGCGGGAACTCCATTGTTTTCATTTGTTAAATCAAAAAGGTATTCAACAAGTAGAACTCAGTTTGTCATATTTGTGACTCCTGAAATTATAGAGTCAGCAGCAACAGGTTCAAGTGAAATTGAGAAAAAGTTTAGAAAAAGGAGCCGATAAAAATGGCCGGACATATAATTTCAATTATTGGTGGTAAGGGTGGATTGGGCAAGTCTCAAGTTGCTGCTAATTTGGCATTTGCCTATGCTATCGAAGGTAAAGTTAAAACATTGCTTTTAGATTTCGATCAAAAAGCTAGTGGTGATCAGGACTTTATTACGGGAATGAAAGGTAAGAAAAACATTAAAGAACTTGCTGAGTTTAAAGGTGCGATCGACCCAAATTCTATTCAGCAATTTGTAAGTATGAATCAAAATGTTTATTACATTGGAATGCCAAGTGATCCCGTGGCTTCAAATGGAATTGAAGTAGAAGCCTTGGGAAGAACTTTGAAAGCTGTGACAAATATTTACCCTATTACAATAATCGATGCTGGTAATGAGTTAACTCCACTTGCAATAAAAGCACTTGAATACTCAACATTAATTTTTGTCATAGTAACTCCAGATATTTTAGCTCTCAATCAAACAAAACGTTTGTATTCAGATTTAGTTACAATGATGTTTCCGAAAGATATGATCCAATTTGTGGTTAATCAGTCCCAGGCCGGTCATCCGGTTACGAATGAAGTCATTGCTAAAACTTTGGGAAAACCAGTTTTCTCTGCAGTCGCAAAAGATGATCAAAACTGCACACTCGCTCTCAATCAAAAAAAACCGGTAATGCTCATTGCTAGAAACGGGCCATTTGCAAAAGGAATTATAGATACACTTAGACGTCTAAATGAAAAAAATGTTTTAAAAACATTAGAAAAACTTACCAAACCAACGGATGCTGGTGGGAAAAAAGACGAAGCAAAAGATGCAAATGGAGCTCCTATTAAAGGAGGCAAGAGTCCCTGGACAGATTTAAAATCTAGGATTCATAAAGCACTTGTTGAAGAAATGGATTTAAAAAAAGCAGATGATAATGATCCTAAAGCACAGATTATTTTAAAAGAGCAAACTAAAAAAGTTGTTGTGGACCTTTTGGGCAAAGAAGATACGAAAGCGATTCTTAGTTCAAGAGAGGACATGAATCAAATAGTAAAAGAAATTTTAGACGAAGCATTGGGTCTTGGTCCACTCGAAGATTTATTAAGAGATAAGACTGTTTCGGAAGTAATGGTCGTAGGCCCTTATAAAATTTATTATGAACAAAGTGGTAAGTTAAAACTTTCAGATGTTACATTCACTAATGATCGACAAGTACTAAATGTAATAGAAAGAATTGTAGCCCCAATAGGGAGACGTATTGATGAAAAAACACCATATGTAGATGCAAGGTTAAGAGATGGTTCAAGGGTACATGCCATTATTCCACCCTCGTCCATTGATGGGTGTACAATTACGATTCGAAAATTTCCCGATAAACGACTTACATACAAAGATGCAGTTAAATTTGGATCAATGACTGAAAGTATGGCCGATTTTCTACGGATTGCAGTAGAGGCCCATCGAAACATTATTGTTTCTGGGGGAACTGGTTCAGGGAAGACAACTTTGATAAATATTCTCGGTGGATTTATTCAATCAAATGAACGAATTATTACCTGTGAAGATTCGGCAGAGTTAAATTTTCCACAAGAACATATTGTTCGACTTGAAACAAGGCCTCCTTCATTAGAAGGTGATGGAGCGATTGATATTCGATGTCTTGTTAAACAAACATTAAGAATGAGGCCAGATCGAATTGTCGTCGGTGAGTGCCGAGGCGGTGAGACATTAGACATGCTTCAAGCAATGGGAACAGGTCATGATGGATCAATGACAACTGTCCACTCAAATAATCCTCGAGAATGTATTGGTCGATTAGAAACTTTAGTTCAGTATGCAGGAACTTCAATTTCAGCAAGAGCAATAAAAGAAATGATCGCAGGTGCCGTGCATTTAATCATCCAACAATCGCGGCTAGATGATGGAAGCAGAAAAATTATGTACATTACTGAGATCGGAGGCCTTCAAGGCGACACGATGATTTTGCAGGATATTTTCCTTTACGTTCAAAAAGATATGGATAAAAACGGGAAAATTCTTGGAGAGTTTCAAGCGACAGGTTTTATTCCCAAATTTATTGAAGTTTTAGAGAAGAAAGGATTCAACGTTCCGAGAGGAATATTTAGCAATAGGCCACCACCAGCTACGGGTACTGCCCCTGCAGTTGTCGGCTCAGTTAGTTCAGCTGCTGCTGTTGTAAAACCAGCAGCGGGGAATGGGTCTTCAACTTCTACACCTCCAGGTAAGCCACCGGTGAAAAAATAAGATGAGTGTATTTATTGATCTTATAGGCTTAAAGGGGCTCATCCTCATTGTCGGTGGATTGATCTTCGCTTTAAGTTATAAATATTCAATTAATATTTTTGATTGGGTTGAACAGCAAACATACGGTACACGTTCTTACATAATGGAGAGGTTAGAATTCCTATTTATTGAAATCCCTAAAGATAAACTAACATATATATTGCTTGGTTCTTCTGTTGGGTTAGGGCTAGTGACTTTTTTAATGTTTGGAATATTAAAACTTTGGGCCATTGGTGCGTTCTTGGGCCTGGTGTTTTCTTTTATCGGATTTAAAGCACCGAGAATTATCATTAACCATTTGGTCCAAAAAAGAATTACTGCCTATTCTGGACAAATGGTAGATGGACTGCAACTGCTTGCTAATGGTTTGAGAGCTGGCTTATCTGTTCCTCAATCTTTAGGAATGATTGTTGATGAAATGCCTCCGCCAATATCTCAAGAATTTAATATAATCCTTCAACAAAATAGAATTGGCGTTCCACTTGAAGAATGTTTTGAAAATCTCGCGAAACGTCTGCCAACTGAAGACAACGATATGTTTGTTTCTTCTATTAATATTCTTAGAGAGACAGGAGGTAATTTAGCAGAAACATTTGATACCATTGTCGAAGTTATTCGAGAAAGAGTTAGACTACAACAAAAAATTGATACACTAACTGCATCTGGTATGTTTCAGGGAATGGTTATTGGAGCCATGCCTTATGCTTTAGGTTTAATTTATTATGTTCAAGATCCTGCTTCAATGACTCCACTATTTACAACATTGATTGGTTTTATAATGTTGATCGCAGCAGTTCTTCTCGATTTAGCAGGCATTTACGTTATAATGAAAATAGTAAAAATTAAGATTTAATGAAAACAAGAAAACGACCGAAATATAAATGAATATTTTATCAACGAGGAATTAGTTTTATGAATTTAAAGAAATTGATTATTGCTCTCTCGATGTTGCCAATGATGGCCATAGGTGGCGTCAATCTAAAGAACGGAAATTTTTATATCACCTACACCGATATTATTGTACCAGGTGGAGATCACGATTTAGAAGTGACAAGAACATACAATTCAAAAACAATTGAAAATGGTTGGTTTGGATTTGGATGGGGTTCCCTATACGAAACTAAGCTAGTTGTTTCTGCAGATGGATCAGTTATTGTAATTGAAAATGGATCAGGTGCTCAAACTAGATTTGTTCCAAAAGAAGCAGTAAATGTTGAATCTGCTTCTAAGAAAATAGTAGAAGCAATGAAGAAAAAAGATCCGATGAGTCCAACTGCAACTCAAGCTCTTATTACTCGTCTTAATAACGATGCAGAAGTAAGACAAGCATATTCTAAAAAATATAATGTCGAAACTAAGTTAGCTGATGGCACAACTCTTTATTCTAACGATCGTGGAATTCAAACAATTATTAAGGAAAAAGACGGTTACAAAAGAAGTAATACAGACGGAAGAACAGATTTTTTTGATAACGAAGGTAAGCTTTCAAAAATTACTGATAAAAATGGATATGCTATTTCTTTTGAATACAAAGGTAACTTAGTTTATGCAATTAAGGATACTCAAGCAAAACAAATTATCTTAGAATGGTACCCAGATGGGAAAATCAAAAGTGCTTCTTCTGCCGGAGATAAGAAGACAAGTTATACTTACGATGCTAAGGGCAACTTAACTCAAAGTGTAGATGTTGGTGGAAATAGTTATAAATATGATTACGATGGTAATCATAATCTAACGACAGTTACATATGTTGATAATACTAAAATGCAAATTAAGTATGATAAGAACTCATTTGCAATTGAAGTTATTGAACGTCTAGGTGAATCAACTAAATACAAATATGAAAATAATCCTAAAAATCCAGACCTTCATTACTGGACTACTGTAACTAAAAAACCTACAGATTCACCAGAGTCTAGCAGCCGTTATGAATACGAAATCAAGTCTAAACCAGATGGACAACAGTATACATATAGAATTGCAACTGAAGTTGATGGAATTAAAACGGATACCATATACTCTGAATGTTGTTCACTTCCTTTAAAAATCACTCGTGGAAAAGATGTAACGACTTTTGAATACAATGCAAAAGGACTTTTAACGAAAAAAACATCAACTAAAGGTGAATTTGTTCAACTTGATTACGATGATAAAATTAGTAAAATTACTAAAGTTGTTAACAATGAAGGCTGGACTACTTTTCAATATGATAAGTCTGCAAACCTTTCGAAGGCCGTTAATAGCTCAGGAAAATCGGTTCTATTAATTTATGACCGTGCTGGAAAGATTACTAAAATGATTGACCAAGAGAAAAATGACGAAAAATCTCGTCGAACGCTAGCTTTCAAATACAATTCCCTTGGGAAACCTGTTGAAATTGAAATGGAAAATGTTGGAATTATTAACGTTGCTTACGATAACTACGGTGAGATTAAAAAAGTTGAATCTAAAGCAGGTGCAAAAATGGCCTTGCAAGTAACTCAAGCTTTTCAATCACTTTTAAGCATTGTTAAACCTGCAGGTGTTAATTTAAATATGTAATCGACCGATATGTTTTTGAGAGCTAAAAAAGGAGAGAAAATGAAGTCACTAAAATTTTTATCGTTTATCGCAATTATGCTTGTTAGTACTTTTACATTTGCAGGTGTTGAAAATTGCTCTGAGTCTAATTTGGACTCATGTACTGATGCTGTAGTTTGCCAAAAACTAAATACTGCAGCGAAAGTATTTGTTTTTTCTGCGGATACTAAAAAGTGTATTTTAACTGAATGTAAAGATGGCCTTGTCCTTAAAGACAAAGCTTGTGTGCCAGATATTTGCTCAAATAAAGAAACATCTAAAAGAGAATCAGGAAGTAACAAACCTACAGGAAAAGATGCTGGCACTACTGGTGAAGCTGTAATTGTACACTAATCGTAATAAAATATATTGCTTCAAAGTTTCTTAGTTGAAATTTTGAAGCAATTTTTACACACTATTAATTTAAAC
This sequence comes from Bacteriovoracaceae bacterium, assembly GCA_947377285.1. Classification (GTDB taxonomy): domain Bacteria; phylum Bdellovibrionota; class Bacteriovoracia; order Bacteriovoracales; family Bacteriovoracaceae; genus Bacteriovorax. Next base: position 39,579 of record CANCFT010000030.1, on the reverse strand, counting down.
TGTAAAAAGTTTAGTCATGCTGTTTCAATTTTATTCAATTTCATTTTATTAACTACACAACTTACTAAATTCTTAGAGCCTTTAACTTGGCACCCCTCATGCATTATCAATTGTAACAAACACAAGGGGTATTTTATGAAAGTTTTAATTTTAATCACTTTATCTATAGTTTCTTTAAGTGCTTTTTCTGCTGATTTGGGAGAAAACCCAAAATCAGATTGTCCTTTGATTAATCAAAGTTCTGATCGATCAGCAAAAGCCGTTACTTCAACTGAATCTGTAGCTCCAAAAGAAGACGTAAAAGTACTCACTAAGTAATAGAATTCATTTTCTTAACTTAATTTTTGAAGAGCCCCGCTGACTATGTCCGGGGCTTTTCTTATTTTAGGCCCTCAATCACTTTTTAATTTTTGTCCAATTTTTCTACATACCTGTCTAGATTTTAAACACAATGTAATAATTATATAGCTAAGCTCTTTAAATTTGATTAATTGGTATTTGGCATGATGCGTGCATTTATTAAATATAAGAAAGTTTAATATAAAAGCCAGGGAGTTAATATGAAAGCAGTAGTTATCGCATCAGTTCTTTTTTTCACATTAAGAGCAATGTCTGCAGAAGTGGGAGAGGATCAAAAAGGACAATGTCCATACATCGATCAGACTTCTAAAAGAGAAGCGAAAGTTGTTATTCCGGTAAGTACAGAAACGACAGATACTACTAAGCAAGTCTTGACTAAGTAATTATATAAAAAGCAGTTTTCCACCACTGCGAGAGTATAAAAAAAAAGCCCATCGAATGATGGGCTTTTTTTTTAATCGTTACTGAGTACTTTTTTTAATCTTGCTCTTTCTTCGTCTGTGTATGAATCATCTGGGGTTTGATTTTTTAAAGCTCTAATCTTTTTTTGAACACCAGCAAGTTTAAGTTTAACTTGGTCATTTTCAATTGGTTCAGAGTTTGAATAGAGTTTTTTAGAATATCGTTTAGTAGTGGACATTTTTTGCTTTGTTAGGCGAACCGCTTGGTTAGCATAGGGAGTGACCATTCCGTAAAATTTATCAAATAAATGATTTCCATCGCCAACGGGAATGCAAAGTATGGCAAAACTTAAAGCAAAATAAAAAATGAAACGAATTAAAAACATAGAACCTAACTCCTTAGCAATTAATGATTATCTTTTTCAACAATTCTTTCAATTTTTTCAACGGCCTTTAAGAGATCATCTGCTTCAAAGGGCTTTTGGAGAAAATCAATTGCACCATTAGAAATTGATTCAATGACAATGCTCTCAATGTTTAGAGATGACATCATAATTAAGTAACGAGTGTCAGAAGTTTTCTCTTGGAAGTGTTTGGTAAGTTCTAAGCCTGAAATATTCGGCATTACGACATCTATAAATATGAGATTGGCCTTGCTACTATGAGCGATTTGAATAGCATCTTCAGCGCACGATGCTTGTCCCACAACGTTGAATCCTTCATTTGTCAGGATTTCTGCCATAGTAATGCGATTAAATTCAGAATCGTCGACGATGAGAATTCGAAGTTTTTCATGATTGCGAGGTGGCTTCATTAGATGTCCAGGATAATTGTTACTCTAATATGATATCAATTTCTTTGAACAAAAAAAGAAAAACCAACAATACTGTTGGTTTTAACTTTTTTACTGGACAGTTTTATTCAAATACTAAGCAGCTGCAGGCGGCAAAGTTTCTTTGGCTCGAGCATAAGCTTTTTTCTTTTTCTTTTCTTTCCAGCCAACCAGTGCCACATCTAAAACTTCATCCAATGTTTTAACTGGAATGAAGGTTAGTTTTGCACGGTACTCTTCTGGTATTTCTTCAAGATCTTTTCTATTTTTCCAAGGAATGATAATTGTCTTGATATTCATTCGCATGGCGGCCAAAGATTTTTCTTTTAATCCGCCGATTGGTAAAACTTTACCAGTAAGGGTGATTTCACCAGTCATGGCCACATCGCGGCTAATTGGCGTATTGGTTAAAAGTGAAATAATTGTCGTTGCAAGTGTTATCCCTGCGCTTGGACCATCTTTCGGTGTTGCACCAGCAGGCAAGTGAATATGGATTTCATTTTTTTCAAAAACTTCTTCGTCTATGTAAAGCTCTGCTGCCTGACTTCTGATAAATCCGATTGCAGTTTGGGCAGACTCTTTCATGACGTCACCAAGTTGACCAGTAAGAGTTAAGCCTCTACCTTTCATTTTTGTGGCTTCAATGTAGAGAACTTCACCGCCGTGAGATGTCCAAGCAAGACCTGTTGCAACTCCAACTTCATCTACATCTTTTTCATCATCTTTAGTATAGACAGGTGGTCCTAATAATTTGAAAACCATTTCTGTCATAATATGAGTTTTTTCAGCTTCGCCTTTCGCAATTTTCATGGCAACTTTTCTGCAGATTGCACCAATCTTTCTTTCAAGATTACGCAATCCTGCTTCTGCGGTGTAGCCCTTAATGACACTAGCCACTCCATCATCTGTGAATGAAATGTGTTTTTCATTTATACCATTTTCATCCATTTGTTTTGGAATGATGTATTTTTTAGAAATCGCCACTTTTTCTTCTTGGGTATAACCAGAAAGATTGATGATTTCCATTCTATCTCTTAGAGGAGCTGGAATTTGATCAAGCACATTCGAAGTAGCTATAAACATAATATTTGATAAATCAAAAGGTACATTTAAGTAATGGTCTCTGAATGCTGAGTTTTGTTCTGGATCTAAGACTTCAAGAAGGGCCGAAGAAGGATCTCCTTTAAAGTCTCCACCAAGTTTATCTACTTCATCTAAAAGGATAACTGGATTATTGGTTTTTACTTGTTTTAGTGCTTGGATAAAACGCCCTGGCATTGCTCCAACATACGTTCGTCGATGACCTCTTATTTCAGCTTCGTCTTTCACGCCACCAAGTGAGATGCGAACAAATTCTCTACCGCAAGCTTTTGCAATAGATTTCCCAAGTGAAGTTTTCCCAACTCCCGGAGGACCAGAAAAACATAGTATTGGTCCCTTCATGCCAGGGCCTTTGAGTTGTCTTACTGCAAGGTATTCAAGAATTCTTTCTTTAACTTTAAAGAGATCAAAATGATCTTCATCTAAAATTTCTAGAGCAGCATCAAGATCGATATGTTCTGGACTTGATTTACTCCATGGTAGATCGCACATCCATTCTAAATAAGTTCTTAGAATTGAGGCTTCTGAAGAGTCTGGGTGCATTTTTTCTAAGCGCAATATTTGTTTGGTCGCTTCTTTTTCAGCTTCTTCACTCATTTTTGCTTTTTTAATTTTTTCTTTTATTTCACCAAATTCATCATCTGGATCTTTTTGGGCTTCATCGCCAAGCTCTGATTTGATTGCTTTGATTTGTTCACGTAAAAAATATTCTTTTTGAGTTTTAGAAATTTCTTCCTTCGCCGTGCTTTTAATTTTATTTTGCATTGCTAGGATTTCTAATTCACGAGAAAGAATATCATTAATTCTATGAAGTCTTTCCATAGGATCTAGGGTTTCAAGTATTCCTTGTGCTTCGCCAACGTGAAGATTTAGGTTTGATGCAACTAAGTCTGCGAGTCGTCCTGCATCTTTAATATCTTCGAGGATCATTAAAATATCTGGAGAAAGAATTTTCCCCATGTTGATAACTTTTTCAAGTTGCTCGCGAATGTTTCTCATTAAAGCATTTGCAGCGACATTATTTCCTTCAATCACGACATCAGCAACATTCAAAACTTTACACATGAAGAAAGGTGCCTCTTGTGTGTAATTCATGATTCGAACTTTTGAAAGACCTTGGACCAGAATTTTAACTCTTCCATCTGGTAGAGATCTCTTTCTCATGATCATTGCAATTGTTCCCATCTCGTAAATTTCGTCTGGAGATGGTGCTTCCGATTTCATATCTTTTTGGCTAGCAAGTAAAATGAGTCTATCGGATTTATTATAGGCGTATTCTACAGCTAAAAGTGAGGATTCTCTTCCCACAAAAAATGGTAAAATCATAAATGGGTAAACCACAATGTCCCTAATTGGCAATAGAGGGAGATGATCTTTTAGTTCTATGTTGTCACCCTCGTAATTAGTTACCATATCTTTCCTCCAAAATTGGCCTTCGCAAATTCATTTGCATACAGATTACAAATCGGGATAAGCGCAAAACTCTTTAAGGAAAAGTTTAGAATTGTGAATATTTATGTGTTTTTTTTGAGTATACTTGATTGCTATTATCATTGTTCTAAATGAAAATATCTGAAGTGTCTGACATGTTTAATAAGGAGTTGTGTTATGGATTTGACTATAGGGGCAGTAATCCTTGCTGCAGGAGAAGGGAAGCGCTTGAAATTAAATGCGCCAAAGCCTCTTGCTCCGTGTTTAGATAAAAAATTAGTTGATTTTCCTATTCGGGAATTAAAAAAGTTTTTTAGTCAGAATCATATTGATGGAAAAATTACTGCAGTGATAGGTCATCAGCGAGAATTAGTTCGTTCATATATAGAAAAAAATTATCCAGATATTGGTTATGCAATTCAAGCAGAACAAAAAGGAACGGCCGATGCACTTCGGTCTTATTTTGATTCGACTGAGACTAAAGTTATTACAAAAGAGTTTCAATATACGCTTGTTATTTGTGCAGATACTCCAGTCGTTTCAGCAAGTGAATTAACTGAAATGCTGGAGCTTTTAAAAAAAGAAAATCTAGATGGAGTTGCCGCAAGTTTTATAGAAAAAAACCCTAAAGGATATGGCCGAATCGTGAGAGGGAAAAAAGGATTTCACATAATAGAAGAAAAAGATGCAACAGATGAAATTCGCAAAATTACTGAAGTAAATTCTGGTCTTTATATTTTAAAAACTAGTTATGTATTAGAACACCTAAAACAAATTGATTCGAATAATAAATCGGGAGAGTTTTATTTAACCGACGTGTTTAAGGATGGATTAAATGTTAAAGCACACTGTTTTCCAAATGGAGAAGTCTTTTTAGGAGTAAACACACTACACCAATTAGAAGAAGCGGATCACGCACTAAGAAGCAGAAAGAAAAAAGAATTAAAAGAAAATGGTGTTCGTTTTATAGATAGTTCTCATTGTTATATCGATAGTGATGTACAAATTGGAGAGGGTTCAGTTATTTATCCAAACACATTTATATCTGGTCAAACAACTATTGGTAAAAATGTTGTAATTGAAATGGGTGCTCAAATTTCAAATTCAATAATAGAAGACGATGCAACCGTTTTGGCCTATTCGATTTTAGAAAATGCGCATCTTCGCTCAAAAGCATCGGCCGGACCCTTTGCTCGGCTGCGACCTGGTGCCGATATTGGGGCCGGTGCTAAAATTGGTAATTTTGTTGAAATCAAAAAATCTATTTTGAGTCAAGGCGTAAAAGTTTCGCATTTAAGTTATATTGGAGATGCCTATATTGGAGAAAATACCAATATAGGCTGCGGCTTTATTACTTGTAATTTTGATGGGGTAAGTAAGCATATTACTAAAATCGGGAAAAATAGCTTTATTGGTTCTGATTCTCAAACGATAGCACCTGTAGATATTGGGGATGATTGCTTCGTGGCATCTTCGTCAACTATAACTAAAAATATGCCAAATGGCTCATTTGCTATCTCTCGAGGTCAACAAACGACGAAGGACGGCATGGCAAAAAAGTTTTTAAAGAAGAAAGAATAATGGTATCAATGAACATCCAATCTAGAGTTTGTCGCAAATTATAAAAGGGTGTTGATATATGTGTGGAATCGTCGGTTATTTAGGACCATCGCAAAATTCAGTTCAAATAGTTCTCGAGGGGCTTAGAAGGCTTGAGTACCGTGGATACGATTCGGCCGGAGTTAGCTTTTTAGACGAACATGATCACCTCCAAAATTATAAAAAAGCAGGAAAACTAGATAATTTAAAAATGGAACTCATTGGTAAGAATGTTATTGCAAGGACCTGTATTGGACACACCAGATGGGCGACTCATGGTGGGGTAACTGACGAAAATGCTCATCCACATTTCAATGAAACTCTTTCAATTATTCACAATGGTATTATTGAAAATGCGAATGAAATAAAAAAAGAGCTAATGGGCCATGGGGTAAAATTTAAATCAGAAACTGATAGCGAGTCTTTTTTAGAACTTACTACGTTTGAATTAAAAAATGGAAAACCTATACTTGAAGCAATTGCGGATTCTTTTAAAAGAATTCATGGAAACTCAGCTTTTGTTATTCTTTACCCAAAAACTGGTGAAATTTTTGCCATCAAAAGAGGAGCGCCACTGGTTTGTGGAATTAACGAAATTACATCTGAAGCTTTAGTTTCTTCTGATCCTTATGCTCTCGCTGGAATTGTTCATAAACTTTATTTTCCAGAAGATGAAGTTATTGTTCATTTATCTGGTGCCAATAAAAATCTGGTTAATTTTTACGAATTAAAAGATTTGAAAAAAACCACGAGATATCTTTCTAAAAAGCAGGATATGTCTGTCGAGGTGAGTGAAAAAGGTGAGTATGAACATTTCATGCTTAAAGAAATTCATGAGCAACCTGGTTTAATTCGCAATCTTACTCAATATTATTTTGTAGGAGAAGGGCGTGAAGCACTTGAAAAGGTAGCACACTATAAACCAGATCGTATTTACTTATCAGCTTGCGGAACTGCCGCATATGCAGGGCTTGTTATTCGAGACTTTCTTGAAGGAATTAACCGTATACCTGCAACTGTAGAATTAGCTTCTGAGTTTCGCTATAGAGATCCAATTTTAAAATCTGGAGACGTTGGGATTTTTGTTTCTCAATCTGGCGAAACCGCAGATACACTTGCGGCTCAATCGTTATGCAAAAAAGCAGGTGTAAAAACTCTTTCTATCGTCAACGTTGACGGCTCAACACTCTATAGAGATTGCGATGATAATTTATTAATCAGAGCAGGAATTGAAATAGGTGTAGCTTCAACTAAAGCATTTACACAACAAGCACTAACTGGTCGATTAATGTCAGCTGCGATGGCCGGTGACTTAAAAGATGAAGCTAAGAAGATGAAACTTACGGGAAAGTTTGCTCTCCTTGCTGAGCGAATTGACCACTTACTAGTTAAATCTGAAATTATTAAAACAGTTGCTGAAGCTATTTATAATAAAAAAGGATTTTTCTATACTGGTAGAGGTGTCTATTTTCCACTAGCTCTAGAAGGAGCATTGAAATTAAAAGAAATTGCGTATGTTCATGCTGAAGGTTATGCCGCAGGTGAATTAAAACATGGACCAATAGCTTTAATAGACGAAGAAATGGTAAATATTGCCTTAGTCGGACCAGAACTTTTTGAAAAAACTGTTTCTAACATTCAAGAGATAAAAGCTAGAAAAGGAATTATCGTTAGTATTGGTCCTCGAAATAATGAAGAACTTATGGGATTAAGTGATTACTATATTCCATTAGATTTTGATGGTCTTGATGAATTATCTCCACTCTATGTGAATGTGGTCAATCAGTTATTGGCCTATTACATGGCGAAGTTTAAAGGCACTGATATAGATAAACCTAGAAACTTAGCTAAGTCAGTAACTGTCGAATAGAGAATTAAAGTAATGGTAAATCTTGATAGTCTAAATGCTGTTCAAAAACAGGCGGTCATACAAACTGACGGTCCCGTGATGATTTTAGCCGGTGCTGGTTCTGGAAAAACGAAAACATTAGTTACAAGAATAACTTATTTATTAGATGAAAAAAATCTAAGTCCACATCAGTTATTGGCCCTTACTTTTTCTAATAAAGCTGCGAGAGAAATGCGTGAGAGAATTGCTCACGAGATTGCAACCATAGATATTGGCGCACTTCAAATAACAACATTTCATGCTTTTTGTGCAAGAACTCTTAGGTCTGAAGCCAATTTTCTTGGTCTTTCTAGAAACTTTACGATCTATGATGAAGGCGAATCAAAGGCCATCGCAAAAGCCTTATTGGAAAGAAGAGGAATTTCAACCAAAGAAATTAATCCTTATGAAATTTTAAGTTATATTGATTCATTAAAAAATAATGGTTACTACCCAGGTCGCTCGATGAGCGAGGGGGCAGCAGATCCGTCTGATGAATATTTTGGCTATTTTGAAGAATATGAATCAGAACTTCATCGTGCAAATGCTGTCGATTTTGGTGGTCTCATAACAGCGGTCATTCAACTTTTTGAAAAATTTCCAGATGTACTCAATCGGTACCAAAATCGTTTCCACTACGTTTTGGTAGATGAATATCAAGATACAAATCGGGCCCAATTTGAACTTATAAAAATGCTTTGTGGAAAACGTAGAAATATATGTGTCGTTGGTGACGAAGACCAGTCGATTTATTCTTGGCGTGGTGCTGATATTAGAAATATTTTAGATTTTGAAAAAATATTTCCCGATGTCTCTATTTTAAAACTAGAACAAAATTATCGTTCAAGTAAAATAATTATTGAAGCCGCCTCATGTGTTATTGAAAAAAATACATTGAGAAAAGGCAAGCATATGTGGACCGAAAACCCTGAAGGCGATGTCATTGAAATTGTCGAATGTTTCAATGATAGAGATGAGGCAGAATTTATTGCTCAAGAAACCTATAAACTTTTTAAAAGCGGTGTGTCCTATAAAGAAATGGCCGTTTTTTATCGCTCAAATGCACAAGCTCGATTAATTGAAGATTCTCTTCGTAAATATAAAATAAATTACCGAGTCATTGGTGGTGTAAAATTTTATGAAAGAAAAGAAATTAAAGACATGCTTTCATATATGCGATTAATTATTAACGCCAAAGACTCATTAGCATTAAGTCGTATTATCAATGTTCCCGCCCGAGGCGTTGGTGCCACTAGTTTACGTAAGTTAGAGATGGAAGCAGTAAATGCGAACACTTCATTGTGGGAAATCATTGAACGGATTGTGGATAACCAAAGAAAATCTTCTGGAAATGAAGATTATTCACATATTAAATTATCGGCAAAAATAAAATCGTCTTTATCTGAATTTGTAACTTTGATAAACGAACTTCGCCATCTAGATCAAAATCAAGTTAAGCCTTCTGTGATCTACGAAAAAGTTTTACATGAATCGGGATATTATGCTTTTTTAAAAGCAAATAAAGATTATGAAACACTTGCTCGTTTAGAAAATTTAGATGAACTCCTAAATGCACTCACTCAGTTTGAAGAATCGAATCCTGGAGCAACTCTTGGAGGATTTCTTGAAACGATTACTCTTGATACAAGTACAGAATTTGATGAAGATGCAATTCCAAATCAAGGAGAAGTTTCTTTAATGACAGTTCATGGCGCCAAAGGACTTGAGTTTACTCATGCTTTTGTAGTTGGAGCTGAGGAGAATGTTTTTCCAAGTTATCGTAGTGTCGATGGAGGGGAAAATGCAATGGAAGAAGAACGCCGTCTCTTTTATGTAGCAATGACCAGAGCAATGATTAAACTTTATATTTGTTTTGCTCAAGGAAGAATGCTTTTTGGTCAAGTAAAATTTAATGGACCTAGTAGGTTTATAGACGAAATTCCTGAAAAACTTTTTACGTGGAAAAAACTTAATAATGCTCCTCGGAAAGAAGAGTACAATCCAAGTTGGAAACAAAACAGTAAATATGGTGATACATTTGATCCTTATGATCAGTCTCAAGAAACCAAATATGATGATCAAGAAGTAATCTTCCAAGTACGAGAACCCGTACGACAATCTTTCCATGAGCCTAAGTTTCCTAAAGGTTCAAAAGTTGTTCATTCACTATATGGAGCAGGAAAAGTTGAAGATAGCGAAGGATCGGGTGCTGATGAAAAAGTAATGATTCGTTTTTCCGACGGAGCTCGCAAGAAATTTATGGTTAAATTTGCACCTCTTGTGATGGCTTAAGTTGTTTAAACCAATTCGGCTTTTGTGGTAGCTTGGCTCCCAATAATAATTTCCAATAAAAATAACTCCCAAACGGAAATAAAAAAAGCATTAAGATTGCCCGATCAAGAAGACTAGCAACCAGCGCTGCTTCAAATTGAATACCATATTGTTGAGCAATATAAGCAGTAGCTAACTCTTTAATACCAATGTTCCCTGGTAGAATTTGAAAAAATGAAGAAGTTAATAAAATGAGACTAATCTCGAGTAAATCTTTCATTTGTATGTGTATACCTATGGCTTCAAATGAAAGGTATATCTTTAACGGGTATAAAATAAACATTCCTGCATAACAAGCAAGGGAGACAATCATAAAGTTTTTATCTTTAAGGTATTTTTTTGGTGAATATTTTCTTTTAGATTTTGTTAAAAAGTTGAAAGCTTCTGAGAAAAACATAAGTAAAAAAGAAGAAATAAGTAAGGCAGTAAAGAGGGACTCTAAAGCTTCAAAAACGACATTTTGTTTTTGAAGAAAAAAATGACAATAAAAAAAGCCGAGAGTTCCTAATAAAGTAGATCCTGCGAGAACTACCGCCAGTCCCATTGAGAGAAATTCTCTAAGAGGAAGCCCATTTTTATCATTCATATACATCATTCGAATAACGGTTCCACCTTTGGCAGGTAATAACATATTAAAAAGCTCAGAGATAGTACAAAGCCCATACCACTCTTTTAACTTTAATCGAATATTGTGTTTTCTAAGTGGAAATGAATGTGTGATGCCTAATAGAAAATAATGAAAGGCATGCACTCCTAATAAAAGAATAATTAAACTAAAGTTGATGGTTTTTATTTTTTCAAATGAAGCAAAGTTTTGATGAACGTAGATCGCAAAAGCAATCACTAAAAGTAGTGAAAGAATCAAAAGAGAAAAATGATAAATTTTTTTTGTTCGTTCACTCATAAAGTGAGACTAACTCAAACCAATTTATCCTAGGAGGAGGTTGTAAATTTTATAGGGATAGCCATTAAAACAGTAAAGACAAATGAATCAATCACTTATAAACTAGCTAGATGCTGAAACTAATTTTTAAATGGACAATAGTTGCAATTCTCATCGGAGTCATGGCCGGTGCTGCTTCTTTTGCTTTTTTAAACTCTATTAATATCAGTATAACATTCAGAAAAACTCATCAGTGGATTGTTTTGTTTTTACCTTTTGTAGGAGTTGCGATTGCTTGGTTTTACAATAGATTTGGAAAATCTCTTGAAAGTGGAAATAATTTAATCTTAGAGGAAATTCACAACCCACAAAACCACATTCCTTTTAGAATGGCCCCGATGATTTTTGTTAGCTCTGTCTTATCACATCTGTTTGGAGCTTCTGTTGGTAGAGAAGGAGCCGCAGTACAAATGAGTGCGGCCATGAGTGATCAATTTTCAAAGTTTTTTGGAAATTATTTTGATAATCGCAAAATATTATTAATGATGGGGATGAGTGCGGGGTTTTCTTCTATATTTGGTAGTCCAATTGCTGGAACAATTTTTGGAATGGAAGTCTTAATTCTTGGTTCTGTGACATATGAAGCTATGTTTCCATGTTTAGTTGCTTCGATCGTTGGATATTCAACGGCATTGGGCTTGGGAATTACATACGCTCATTATGGTCCTATAGAAATACCATCACTCACTTTTTTGAAAATTGTATGTGCCGCACTTGCGGGTATCGGATTCGGTTTAGCCGCTAGGTTTTTTATATGGTCTGTTCATTTATTAAAAGATTTCATCACCCAGAAATGTATCAATCCAATTTACCGCCCTTTTTTCGGTGGGATTTTTGTCGTTGTTTGTTTTTATCTTTTTGGTACAGATCGCTATATGGGACTTGGTGAAGAAATAATACAAGCTAGTTTTTTAAACCGTGTTTATCCTTGGGATTTTATGGGTAAAATAATGATGACCGCCGTATCTGTAGGATCTGGCTATAAGGGCGGAGAAGTCATGGCATTATTTTATATAGGGTCGACATTGGGAAATGCCATGAGTTTTATTCTACCACTCTCATTACCATTGTTGGCTGCGTTGGGTTTCGTTTCAGTTTTTGCCGGAGCATCAAATACACCAATTGCTTGTCTTTTATTATCCATGCAACTCTTTGGTTCAGAGATTGGAGTTTATGCTGCAATCGCTATCGTTATGAGTTATCTCTTTTCGGGTCACACAGGACTTTATCATTCTCAAGCTAAGCACCTTTTGAAAAAGCTCTGACTAGATTGTAGTTGATAATGACTACACTTTAGTCGATAATCAGCTTCATGTTAGAAAGTCTTCTGGGAAATAAATCAGCTGAAAAAGTCATGCTCTCCATTTTTATTCATGGAGAATTGCATGCGTCTGCAATTGCGCAACATCACGGAACAGCGCTAGACCCAATAAAAAAACAACTTGAGCGTTTCGAAAATGCTGGTTTTTTAATTTCTCGAATTGTTGGACGATCAAAGTTATATAAACTAAACAATCTTCATCCGATGAATAAGCCTCTTAAGCAATTATTATTAATTGCAAGCAAATCAAATTATAATCTCAACCATGAAGTAGGACAAATATGAAATCAAATAAAGTTAAAATTCTAGTTAGTGTTTTCGCTATTTTTTTCTTAATGGTGGGGGGACTTTTTTATTATGCCTCGACAAAGCTTGAGCCATCAGAAATAAAAAAAATGACTATTGAGCAAACAAAAAAAGTATTCCCAAAATCAGAAGTTACATTAGAAAATGTTCAAATAGGGTGGGGTTTAAATTTTAATATTAATCTTGAGAAATTATCAATAAAGGCAATTAGAGAAAATCAAAAAGTTGAAATGCTTTCAGTTGATCAATTAGTTGTCAAAGTTCCACTTTGGGCAATATTAACTGGATCTGGGTTAATTGAAGTTAAGTTGGATGCTCCTCAGATGACTTATCATGAATTTCCAACAGGCAATAATTGGACTTATGCTATGGGAGATAAGTTAACCCCAGAAGAAAAAAAAGCAGAAGAATTAAAAGATAAAAATGAAAAATCTAATAGCGGATCAGCAATAGCACTTTTTGGAAAAAGTAAAATAAATGTTAAGCTTTCAGATGTTGCCGTTAAGTATCAACTTCGCGATTCATCAAAAGGAGAAATTAAAGTCTCTCGTTTTTTAATTAAAGGACTTAATTTTGAATCCTCGACAGCTTTTGAAGTTGCTTCATCAGCAAATTTTATCATGAAGGACCAATCACACATATCATTCGATACTCTGGCCATTGGTGAATTTAATGTTGCAGATCTACTTAAAAATGGATCCGCTTCCTCAGTAGTTATTGTTAAGCTGAACAATATATCAAAGACAGGTATAGAATGGAAATTTCCAGAAATTACAACAAACATAGATCTATTGCTTAAAAAAGATGGGGAATTATCTGGAAAGTTAACTACTACTTTTGAATCGCAAAATAAAATTAGTGCAAATTTTAAAATGACCAAAGAAATTGAAATTAGTGATTTAAGTGTCGATATTATTTTAAAAGATGTCGCGGCAATTATTGGGCTTGATAAATCAATTGATATGTCTAAAGCAAAATTATCAGCTAAAGGTAATGTCCTTTACAGCGAAGATAAAAAAATTACTGCCAATATCAATTTTGGTATAACTCCGGGAATAGTTTATACAACTGAAGGTATTTCTGCGACTACAACAGTGGCAGGAGAATTTAAAAAGTCAGATATTTCTATAAAAGTTAAAACTGATATTCTCGATGGAAGTGTAAATACTCTTATTTCAGGACTCTTTGATCCAAATGAAAAATTCGATATGGCCAAACTTAAACCTTTCGATATTCGTGTCATAGCGAGTGGAATGAAAGTTCCAGAGAAATTAATTAGAGCAAAGTTATGGGATAAAAAACCAATAACTGAAAAATCAGAAGAAGCACTTAATAAAAAAGAAAACTCATTAAATGGCAAAGAAGCAAGCACTGGCTCAAATGCTGGATTACCACCTTCTAATGTAAATGTAGAGTGGAGTAATATCAATATTGGCGGAGAAGATTTTTCAGGTCGGGGCAGAATCATTACAAGCTTAACCTCACTTGCCATTGATAATATGAATTTTAAATTTTCAAAAGGAACTGGGAAACTTTCTCAGACTATGATGATTGGTAAAACCTCTAGTGATTCTAAGTTTAATTTTGAAATGGTAAATTTAAATCTTTCTTCATTTAAATCTTTTTTACCACCAGTTATTGAAAATTTCTCTGGAACTTTTACCGGTAAGGTTAATGGATCAGCCACTATGTTTAAAGCAGTTAAGCCTCCTCAATACGATGTCAATGTAATAGCGGATGTTAAAAAAGGTGAAATTAAAAAACTTAATCTTTCAGATTATATTAATCCAATGCTAGCTAATATTCCTGTTGTTAAAGATCAAACAAAAGACAAACAATTAAAAATTGATGGAAATTTTGAAACTCTAACAATGAAGGGGCGTTTTACAAATACAGCCTATACAATTAGTTCATTTGATTTTGTGGGAATCGATAAAAAAGTTCAAGTAAATGGAAGTGGTGAAATTTATCCTCAAGTTGGATCAAATAAGTTATCAGCAATGGAAGTTAATTTTATCGATAATACTGGAAAAATTTCAGATGTATTATTAAAAAATGTTGGTACAAAGATTTTGCCTTTGAGAGTCACAGGTCCGGGTTTTGATATGAAGCCAGATTACAACTATACAATTTCTAAACTTGCTAAAGGTGCTTTTAAGACTAAAGGCGAAGAAAAAATGAAAGAAGTTATCAATAAAAATATTGATAAATTAGTTCCTGCTGCAGCTAAAGAAAAGGTCAAAGGCTTGTTAGATGGGTTTTTTAAAAAGAAATAATAAATCTTAAGAAAGAGGATAAAATGACTACAACCCTACTACCCCTTACTTATGATCAAGAAATTTTGAAACTTATTGACCAAAGATTACTTCCGACTGAAGAAGTTTATCTAACAGTTCGAACTATTGAAGATACCTACCGGGCAATTCAAGATATGATTGTTCGAGGTGCTCCTTTGATCGGTTTCACTGGCATTTGGGGTATGGCCCTTTTTGTTAAGCATAATCCTAAAGCTACTTTTGAACAATTTGAAAGGGCTGCGGCTTATTTAAAAAGTGCAAGGCCTACTGCTGTTAATTTGGCTTTTGAGATCGACCGGTGCGTGGAAATGGCCAAACTTGAAACTCATATGAGTTCTCTTTATCCTATGCTAGTTGCCCATGCAAAATCTGAAATGAATAATCTTTATGAGAAAAATCTTTCAATGGCAAAGTTTGCAGAAATTGAATTGCAAAAAATTTATGGAGATAGACCACTAAATTTAATGACTATCTGTAATACAGGAGTTCTTGCTTGTGGAGTCTTAGGGACCGCACTTGGGACTATTATTCATTTGAATAATAAGAAAAAAGTTAAGATGGTCTACGCCTCAGAAACACGGCCTTATTTGCAAGGCTCTCGACTGACTAGTTTTGAATTATTAAAAGAAGGAATTGATCATAAAATAGTAGTTGAAGGTGCGGCTTCATATTTAATGAAAAATAAATTAGTGGATGCAATTTTTGCTGGGGCTGATCGTATAGTTGAAAATGGTGATACCGCCAATAAAGTAGGAACTTCTAGTTTAAGTATAATTGCTAAACATTACGGAATTCCATTTTACATAGTTGCACCAATCAGTTCATTTGATCTTCAATTATCAACAGGAGATCAGATTGAAATTGAATTGCGTGATCCGAACGAAATCCTTCAATACAAAGGGGTGAGCATAGCTCATGCCGAAGCTAATGCTTTAAATCCTAGCTTTGATGTCACTGACCATTCTTGTATAACAGGTATTATTTGTGAAAATGGAGTTATTGTTCCAACTTCACCTAAAGCAGTAAGAGCTATTGTGGAAAAAATATGATTAGGGCCAGTATTGATATTGGATCAAATTCAGTACTTCTTTTAGCAGCCGAACTTGATAAGTTTGGCAAAAAAATATCAAATGAACTTTTAAATTTATCATGTATTACTTCTTTGGGAAAAGACTTAGATAATACTAAAAAATTTCATGTAGATTCAATGGATGCCACATTTCAAGCGTTAAGTTTTTACAAAGAGCAATTGGCCCAAATAAAAATTATACCAGAAAATGTATTGGTAACGGCGACAGAGGCAGCACGAGTCGCTGAAAATTCAAAAGAGTTTTTCTTTAAAATAAAATCAGAGCTTGGCTTTGATATCAAAATTATATCGTCTGCCGCAGAAGCTTATTATACTGCTCTTGGAGTAGCTTCAACATATACGGGAAGTGATAAAGTTATTATTATGGATATTGGTGGAGCCTCTACTGAATTCATAAATATTCAAATGGATCCATTTAAAGTTGTTGAATCTATAAGCCTACCAATAGGCTCTGTTCGGGCAACTGATTGGATGAGCGATAATTCATTTGAAGAAAAAACCAAAAGTATCTTTTCACAAAATTTTCAAAGATTTGAAACGGATGCCTTAGTTTGTGTCGCCGGAGGCATGACTGCTTTGGGAGCGATGTATTTAGGTCTTAAAGAATTTGATGATAAAAAAGTAGATGGATTAATTTTGCCATTTGAATCTTTTAAATTATTTGCAGCAGATGTACAAAAGACTAATCGTGAAAATCTATTATTGCTTTTTCCATTTTTAGGAAAAAGAGTTGATGTTATTCATGCTGCTTCAAAAGTTGCAATAATATTGGGATCACTACTAAAAATTGAAACGATTAATATATCAACTCGTGGCTTGCGTTATGGAACCCTTATATCAGGAGTTATAGATGGTTAATTTACCTCTAGGTAGGGGGACGACGGCCCCAATTGCATTTGAAGCGGATACTGTAATTTTCACAGAAGGAGAATTACCAAAATATCTTATAATTCTAAAAAAAGGTCAGATTAGGATATTGAAGAATATCGGTCAGCACTTACAAGTTATAAAAATTTGCAAAGAAAATGAAATTTTAAATGAGATCAGTGTGCTTATGAATAAGCCATCTGAATTTACTGCAATTGCTAAAACCAATATTGAATTAGTACTAGTCGAGCAAAAAGACATTGTTTCAGTTATTAAAAATGGTCCGACTTGGATTCCAGAAATTTTTGAAACACTTTGTGAAAGATTGGTTTCAACAATGGAAATTATTCAAGAGCACAAACTTTTGGCCGGAGAAGTGAACGCAGAAACGATTCTAAGTAAAGAGGATGAAGCAAAATATCAAAAATTGCTTTTGGAATATAAGGCTTAGTCAATTGTAATTAAATAATTAAAGATTAATTTGTCTTCTTTTTTTCAGTGATACTAATATTTCAACAATTTTATTTTGTGCTCGTTTAATATCTCTTTTCTCTGTGGCATAGCTAGTTTTTAAAACACGAAAAGCTTCTTCGGCGTACTCTCGCCCAGCTAAAGAAAGTAATCGTCGTTGAAAAGCTCGTTCAATATTTTTTAATGCCATTCCGAGAATTGGAGCTGTCACATATTGAAAAATCATTAATAAATCATTGTCTGCCAAATTATCCAAATCGGAAAAAGTAAAACACTGCTCTGTAAGCTCTTCTGCTAATTGAGGATTTCTCAATTTCAAATTTTTTAATAAACGAGATCTTTCTTCTCTGGGCATATGTTGTAACATCTCAATGATCTGAGCTTTTCCATTGATAAAAATGCTATTGCTGTTATTGTTCGGTTCCATAAATCTCCTAAAAACTCAGTTACAATTTTAGATTCTACGAATTAAGATTCAAATTTACTTTTTTCTTTAGTAAATTTTTGTTTTGCATTGTCCATGGTCTTCTTGTGCGATTCAACCATTCCTTGGATTTCATTTTGCTGACTGATTTTAATTTCTGCAACTTGGTCTTGATGAGCTTTTTTTAAGTTTTCTACTTCAGTTTGTAGGCGCATATTTTCTTCACCAACTGATTTTGATTGGCGATCTCTTATTTCTACTAATTTTTGTTCTTGTTCATTCTTGAGGTTGGCGATTCGTGTTTCATAATCATCACGCATTCGGGCCATTTCTGCTTCTTTAACTTTTGATTCCGTTTCATATCCGCGGTCATTGGTTGTGCGAAGTTGTTTGATTTCGTTGTTATATCTTTTATTTTCAGATTCAAGAAATTTTTGAGCTTGAACATTATTAACGTTGGACATAACTTTCCTTTTTTAATCCTTTGCCAAGATTTTATCTCAGCCTTAATATATGATACGAAGTCTAAGTTTTAAAAAGTAGGAGGCAAATATGTCCCAAGGTCATGAGCGAGTCTTTTTAGTTCAAGGAAAGAGAACACCATTTGGAAAATTTGGTGGTTCACTTAAAGATATTACACCTGTTGATTTAGCAGTTCTTGCGTCTAAGGCTTTGATTTCTGAAATTAAATTAGATCCTTCTAAAATAGACCAGGTCATTTTAGGGAATGTTGTCACTTCATCCACAGATACTATGTACGGTGGGCGGCATCTTGCTTTAAAGCTTGGTTGCCGGCAAGAAACTCCAGGTATTGTTTTAAACAGACTTTGTGGCTCGGGTATTGAAGCTATTTTAAGTGCCACACGATTAATAAAGTTAGGAGAAGCACACTGCGTACTTTCTGCTGGATCTGAAAATATGTCTATGGTTCCTCATTTAACATATGGATCACGGTTTGGAACAAAGTATGGGCCACTTAAATCAGTTGATATGCTTCTTGATGCCCTAACTGATCAATACTCTCAGACTCCTATGGGAGTAACGGCTGAAAACTTAGCGGAGAAATTTGAAATAACAAGAACTCAATGTGATGAATTTTCTTATAACTCGCATGCTCGTGCTACAAAAGCCTATAAAGATGGGTTGCTTCAAGGTGAAATAGTGACTGTCGCTCTTCGAAAAGGAGAATGTGCTAAAGATGAACACTTAAGAGAGGATGTTTCTTTAAGCGAAATGAATTCTTTAAAATCTACATTTAAAACAAATGGCGTCGTCACTGCTGCTTCTGCTTCTGGAATCGTTGATGGAGCCGCAGCTGTTATTATCGCTTCAGAAACTTTTATAAAAAAAGAAGGTCTAAAACCAATTGCAGAAATTATTGATGGATTTGTTATAGGTGTTGATCCAAAAATTATGGGTATTGGTCCAAGCCCGGCCATCAAAGGCCTACTTGCAAAAAATAATATGACGATGGATCAAATTGATTTATTTGAAATAAACGAAGCTTTTGCCGGTCAGACTCTTTCTTGTATGAAAGATACCCAAATACCTATTGAGAAATTAAATATTTGGGGTGGAGCTGTTGCCTTAGGACATCCACTGGGTGCATCAGGCATTCGAATCTCTCACACACTTGCTAGACAGCTAATTCATTATAAATTAAATTTTGGAATTGCTTCTGCCTGTATAGGTGGAGGACAAGGTATCGCCATTTTATTAAAGAGTTGTCATTGAGTAATGCTTATAAAATAAATGAAAATGAGTTGGTTTTATTAAAATCTGATTTTGAAGATTTTAGAAACTGGCTCAATTTAAATATGGATGGCTTGACTTGGCAGGGCCGTTTTAAAAAAGAATTTGAGTCTTTTTGGGAATCCTTTTTTGAAGAAGGCTTAACGCTTCAAAAAATGTTAGAACGTTTTGAGTATGCTTATTCTCAAGTTCGAATTGGATCTCTTTCCTCTTGGTTTCTTTGGCTGCGAGATAAATTTCTTACATATATTTTTATATTTAAAAATTTAAGCATTGGTTCTATCGCCTTACAGTCAGAATTGTCTGCTTCAGTACTGGCAACAATTTTGCGAAATTTTCTCTTAGATGAATTTCCACATCTCGATCAATATTTCTCTCAAGTTTTTCTACTTGGAAATATATTAAGTCCAAACATGAACATTACTTTTGATAAAATAAAAGCAGAAATGAGTCTCGAAACTCCAATTAGTGGATCTCGAGAAGAAGAAATTATGCCATCAATGGAAGTGACATTGTTTGATGAGTGGAGTTTGTTTGTTAAGAGAATGAAGTCTGATTTTAAAAATCAACAATTTGATCTTACCATTATTAAGGAAAGAACGAGTTTTGCA
Source organism: Bacteriovoracaceae bacterium (assembly GCA_947377285.1). Lineage (GTDB taxonomy): Bacteria > Bdellovibrionota > Bacteriovoracia > Bacteriovoracales > Bacteriovoracaceae > Bacteriovorax. Next base: position 19,554 of record CANCFT010000030.1, on the reverse strand, counting down.
AAACAAGTGAAAGTTTTTCAAGATGTAACTGTTTTATTATTATTTTTTACATTAACAATTTATGGCGTTAATAAGGCGAATATTTGGTATGAAAGATACCTGGGAAATAAAGTAAGTATTTATGAACCTCAATTTAACTGGCTCAATAAAAGCTTAGTTTTTAAAGGTGCAGAACAAAAAAGTGCAAAGGAATTTAAACTTAATTTTAATGAAATAAAGGATATTACTAAAGGAGAAAAACTAACTGAGTTTTTCGATCCAGAAAAATATGAAGAAGAAACGGAAGTTACCCTAACGTCTTTTGAAAATGTTCCTAAAGATTTAAAAGATGCTGACAAAGAGCCCTCTCAATATGAAGGAGATGCGGAAAATAAAAATGGCTATCGCGAAACAAAGGGTGGAACAACTAAGATTTACAGACTGATGATGACTTCAACGAATACTTATGCTGCCAGAGATAAAATAAATCTTTTAGTAGACAAATTTAAAGGCGAACCAGTTGGCGACTCAACTCCGGGAATGGATGTTCCTGGTGGAGTTTATTATAATGTTTATTTACCCAAAAAAGACTTTAAAGATTTTATGACTGAAACAATGAAAGTAGATCAATCAAAACTTTTTGAAAGTAATACTTCAAATGTAAAAAATGTGCCTGGGAAAACGCGAATTTTTATTATGGTCAAGTCGATTTAATTTACATTTGAGCGTCAGACATTCCATAAAGTGTTTTTAGTTTTCTAAGCAAAAGATGAGATTTTCCTAAATAGTACCACTGCCTAAAAAACCCGATTGTCATAGCAATTATAAACCCTAAGACCACACCAGAATGAGTGGTTTTTTGCACTAGTCCTGTGTCGTGGGCTCCCCCGAGAAGAAAGGCAATCATCCCCAAGATCAGCATTAATATAGTCCAAGGTATTGTCTGTCTTTTACAGCGATCAGCTTCTTCAACAAATTTTTTTGTTTTTTCAATGTATGGGGCGAGATCCTCAGGAGGTGTTTCAAAGAGTTCGTTGAGATTTGTCCCAGAGTTGACGATTGAATAAACATTGTTTGTTAAGCGTGAAACTCCAATAAAATAAAACATGACAAATGCCTGAGCAAATATTGTGTAAATAAAAGCAGGAATAGCGACTTGAATATGACTCATTTGTAGGTGAATACTTTTTAACGCAAGAGCAGCAGTAAGAAAGATGCTTGAGATCATAATAATAATTAATGTACGTAATAGATAGGCCATAAATTCTCTTGGAAAACTTTCAATTCAATTGTCATCATAGTGTACTTTTGCTATTTATCATTACATTCATTAGTAAGAAACAATAATTTTATCTCAAAGGTCCAGGTGAGAGCATGTCAACGCCTCAAACTCAGAAAAAGATTCTAGAGAACCCATTTGTGGGAAGCCTGGTTGTACCTATTGCAATTGTTCTTTTTGGCTCACTTATTATTTTTGGAATTACGAAAATGCTCTCTTCGGAGCGCTCGTACAAAGATTTGGTTGAAGAAATTCAATCTAAAACTTTCGGAAATAAATGGGTTGCTGCATACGAGCTTTCTAAACAAATAAACAGTTCCCAGATTCCTCAGGCTGAATATCCTTGGCTCGTCACCAATTTAACCGAAGCGTACAAGCAATCAATCGACCCAAGAACACGTGGATTCATTATTGCCGCACTAGGAGCGTTGAAAACAAATATAGCACTCCCAACTCTTTTAGCTGGATTAAACGACAGCGATTTAGATGTTAAATTTCACGCGATAGTGTCAATTGCAAATATGCCAAAAGGTATACAGTTGGATTGGTCGAAATTAATTTCAATGCTAGAGTCAAATGAATCAATTCTAAAACAAGCAGCTGTACTAGCGCTTGCAACTCACATGGTTCCAGCAGCTCAGTTACCAATCAAAAAACTCCTTCAGGATTCAAACCTTACAGTTAAATATGCTGCGGCCACTGCTCTTATCGCTTACAAAGACGAAGATGCGGTTCCAACTTTAAAAGATATTCTTTTAATTAATTACCCAGATGTTAAAGCTAGAGTTTTACCACCGGCCTTAGACGCTCAACAAATTACTGATTTGAAATTGAGTGTCATCGCCACACTGCAGAAGTCACAATGGAACGTACTAAATAGTTTTTTATTAGATGTGTCGAACAATGATCTAAACAATTCTGTAGCAACAAAAGCAAAGGAAGCGTTAAATCTATTGAAAAAATAGAAGAACATTCGCATAATCTAAGTACTGATTTTTTTAATAACAACTGCTGAAACATTGGACTAAAAAAAGAGTTCTAATGAGTTTGGCACTTTTGCGTATAAAGCAAGGATTTTAATCATGAGCAGCGATTCAAAACAAAGTTTAAATCGTCGTGAGTTTTTCAGTTACTTAACCGTTGGTTGGGTAATGTTTACAGCTTCTGTCGGCGGACTTTTAAGTCTAGCTTTCAGATTCACATACCCCAATGTAAATTTCGAACCTGAAATGGAATTTCTCGCAGGTCTTCCAACTGATTACCCAAGTGGAGTTGATGAGCGATGGAAAAATAGTTACGGCGTTTGGATGGTAAAACAAGAAGGAAAGCTAGTAGCCCTTTCAAATATTTGTACTCACTTAGGTTGTATTCCAAATTGGCTTCCGGCCGAACTAAAATTTAAATGTCCATGTCACGGTTCGGGATACTATATGAGTGGAATTAATTTCGAAGGTCCAACACCTCGTCCACTTGAGCGCTTTAAAGTTGCACTTCAGCCTGATGGAAAAATTAAAGTTGATAAAACTAAAATTTATCGTTGGGAAAAAGGTGAGTGGGAAAATCCCGATTCATTCTTAGAAGTTTAAGTAAAAAAGTTAATTCAATAAAAGTAAAAAATATTTTTTAAAAGGTTAATGCCCATGTCAGGAAAAGGAATCGCACAAAAAGTAAGAGACACTCAAGTCTGGAAATCAATTTTTAGACATGGTCCACCAGACAATGCTCGAAATAGAGCAGCAGTGATTGCAGGAAACGTTTTCCTTCACCTTCACCCAATCAAGTTAAAAAAATCTGGAGTCCAGTTGGGGTACACATGGTGTATGGGGGGATTAACATTTTTTATCTTCCTTGCTTTAACTGTAACTGGTTTACTTTTAATGTTTTACTACCGTCCAACAGCTGAATATGCATTCAATGATATCATAGCCCTTAGAGAACACGTTCCATTGGGAATTATGCGTGAGATTCACCGCTGGGGAGCTCATGCTATGGTAATTACCGTTTGGGTTCACATGTTCCGGGTTTTCATGACTGGTTCTTATAAACCACCTCGCGAATTTAACTGGGGTGTTGGAGTTATTCTTCTCGTCTTAACTCTGCTTCTTTCATTCACTGGATATCTACTTCCTTGGGATCAGCTTGCAATTTGGGCGATCACAGTTGGATCTGGTATGGCAAAAGCAACACCGTTTGCAGGTAACGCAGGACCTGGAGCAATGCTTGCTCGAATCGGTGACTTCGTTATGGTTTCAGATAAAAACGACGTGCGCTTCCAGCTTTTGGGTGGACGATTCGTAGGTGAGCCAGCTCTTTTAAGATTTTATATTCTTCACTGTGTATTTATTCCTTTAGTTGTGGGTGTGTTGATTGCAGTTCACTTCTGGAGAGTAAGAAAAGATGGTGGGATTTCAGCTCCATTATAAAAAATTAAAAAGATAAGTAAGACTATTAAGGACAATAGAAATGCTAAGAGAACTTGTTAACAAATTATCAGATCCAATTATTTCCTTTCCATTGGTAACAATTGGTTTCTACTTCATGTTGAAATACTACAAGATTGTAGGAACTAAAAAGTTTGCTTACTGGACAACGGCACTCTTAATTCCAATTACAACTTGGTTTTTAGCTGATCCAAATTTTTTCTCAATTATCAAAACTCCGGATAATATTCCAATCATCATTCTTTTACTTCTTGTAGGTTTCGTCACTTGGTTTGCTATTCATAAAGCAGCTGAAAATGACACCCGTATTGAAGCAGGTTTATGTCCGATAGAAGCAACTCCTGAAAACCGCGAAAAAGTTTGGTCTTGGCCAAATCTTGTTTACACTGAATTATTTGCAATGATTGCGTGTACTGCTTTTCTCGTTGTTTGGGCCATTATTTTTAAGGCTCCTCTTGAAGAATCAGCCAACCCAACTTGGGCACCAAACCCAGCCAAAGCTCCATGGTACTTTTTAGGTCTTCAAGAAATGTTAGTTTACTTCGACCCGTGGATGGCCGGAGTTGTGCTTCCTGGTTTAATTGTTGCTGGTTTAATTGCTGTTCCTTATATCGATACAAATCCAAAAGGAAACGGATACTTCACATTTAAAGAACGTAAAATGGCAATCACTGCCTTCTTGTATGGCTGGCTTGTTCTTTGGGTCTATTTAATTATTGTCGGAGTCTTTTTACGTGGACCTAACTGGACTTTTTATGGGCCATTTGAATTTTGGGATTTCCATAAAGTTGTAGCCTCTTTTAACGTTAACCTTTCGGAAATTATTTGGATTAAAATGTTAGGCGTAGGCCTTCCTAAAAATCTAGTTGTAAGAGAGATTTTCGGGATCATACTTTCTATTGCCTATATTAGTATTATTCCTCCTTGGGCAGCAAAAGCCACAAAGGCGGGAAGAGAATTATTTTTGAATTTAGGCGCTACTCGCTATTATATTTTTATGTTTCTAGTCTTAATGATGACTAGTTTGCCAATAAAAATGATTTTACGCTGGTTATTTAGCTTGAAATACATCGTTGCTCTTCCAGAGTGGGAATTAAACTTATAATTTTAAATTTGTCATTTTTTGTATTTTATTAAGGGAATAGATAGATATGAGTGAGAATAAAGAACCTGGTATGGCATATAATATGTCAAAACTTCACAAGGTCATGGCGGTCCTCTCCTTTATTTTTTTCGTCACGACAGTTTGGGTCTTTTTAGACGACTATATTCGTCCATGGAAAGCCATTCAAGTTGAAGCACAACAAATTAAACGTAAACATACTGATGATGCATTAAAAGCAGCGACAAAAGAATTAGATGGAAAAAAACTATCCGATCTCGATTCAAGTTTAGCAAAGGGACAAGAAATTGTTTCTGGCCGAAAAGCTGAAATTGAAAAAGCCGAAAAAGAACTAAAAGTTGTTCTTACAAAATTAAAAGCTCAAACAATTAAGAACGGAGTTTTAAACGGAGATGTTTCAGCAGCGAATTTTCAATATGAAACTGCTCAAGGCGCTCATGACCATAAAACAGCAGAAAAAAAGTTAGAAGAACTTACTGTTTTGAAAAAAGAATTTATCCTTGGTAAAGATAATTCAAAAGCGCTTCAAGCTGAAGAAAAAATTATTAGAGCTAAACTTGCAGACCTTAATAAAGAAGTTATTTCAACAGAAAAAGAAATAAAAGAATTCACGATGAAGGTGACTCTTTTAAAAGCTGCAAAAGCAACAACAGATATCAATCCGATTTTCGCCATCCGAAATATGCCGTTTATTGATTATCTAGATCCGACAATTAAAATTCAACAGATCGTTATTAATAACGTAACTGATGACCGCTACTTCAGACAAGTCCCGAAGGTTGACCGTTGTATTACTTGTCACGTGTTTATTGATCAACCAGGTTATGAAAAAGAAAAACAACCATTCAGAACTCACCCAAAATTAGATTTAATGGTGGGAATGGAATCAAAACATCCAATGAAAGTTACAGGATGTACCTCATGTCATGGTGGTGAAGGACAAAGAGTTAATGACTTTGCTTCAGTTGCTCACATGCCAGATGGAGAAAAACAAGAAAAAGAATGGATTCAAAAATACGGATGGAAAGAACCACATCACGTAGCAAGTCCGATGTTTAAACTTTCTCAGACAGAAGCTGGATGTGTTAAGTGCCATGCTGATGTTCAACTTGTGAAGGGAGCTACTGTCCTAAATGAAGGACGAATGGCAATTGAAAAGTACGGCTGTTATGCTTGTCATAAAATTTCAGGATGGGGCGAAAACAGAAGAAAACCTGGACCATCTTTACTTAAAATTGCTGGAAAAGTTGATAAAGAATGGTTCAAATCTTGGGTATGGGAACCACGCTCATTTAATAAACATTCAAAAATGCCAGCATTTTTTAGACAATCAAATAACTCGAAACCAGAATTTATTCGATTAAATATGGCCGAAGTAAATGCGATTGCAGAATACGTATACGATAAATCTAAGCCATATGTTGCCAATGAGAAATTTCATCCAGGCAATGCTGAAAACGGGAAGAAAATAATATCTCAAGTTGGATGTTTGGGCTGTCATGGTGTTGATGGATTAGAGGAGCAATCAGATAAAGTAAAAGCCTACGCCGGACCTTGGTTAACGGGACTAGGTTCAAAAGTTCAACCAGACTGGTTAGTATCTTGGCTTAAAAAACCATCTCACTACCAAGAAGATACTATCATGCCATCAATGCGCTTAAGTGACACTGAGGCAAATGATATTGCAACTTACTTATTATCTCTTCGAAATAAAAGCTTTGAAGGTTTAACTTTTGCCAAATTAGATACTAAAGCTCGAGATGAATTATTAGCAGAATACAATTCTACTTTTGATACTTATGCTTCAGCCGTTTCTAAGGTTGCAAAAATGGGCGACCGTGAAAAAACTCTTGATCTTGGAAAAAGATCAATTGGAAAATACGGATGTTATTCTTGTCATAATCTCGAAGGTTTTGATGGGTACGAAGGAATTGGACCAAACTTAACAAAAGAAGGATCTAAACCAATTACTCAGTTTGGTTTTGGTTTACAACACCAAATCCCAGCACAAAGAGATGCTTGGATCACAGCTCACCTTCAAAGACCAAGTCGTTGGGATGAAGGAATTGATAAAGTCTTTAAAGACTTAAATAAAATGCCAAACTTTTATATGTCTGAGGCGGAAGCAAAAAAAATCACTGTCGCATTACTTGGACAAGTTTCTGATGTTGTTCCGCTTAACGGAATTAAAAGATTTACTGCCGGTGAAGCTCTTTATAATGAAGCAATGAAAGTGGCTGGAAAATACAATTGTATGGGATGTCACCAAATCGATGGCTTACGAGGAGATATCCTTAAAGCATATGCAGATGATATTAATCAAGGTCCACCAAGATTAGTTAACGAAGGTCATAGAGTTCAGACAAATTGGCTTTACCACTTCTTTGGAAATGTAGAACCAATAAGACCTTGGCTTCAAATTAGAATGCCATCTTTTAATCTTTCACTCGAAGAAAAAAATAAATTAGTTGCTGGATTCCAACAAGGGGCCCAACAAGGAACTTTTGAAGAACCAGAAATGACTGTTGCTTGGGAGCCTGGCGAAAAAGAAGGCGCAGTAAAACTTTGGAATTCTTATAACTGTGTTTCTTGTCACTCAATAGGTTTTACAAAAGACACTCCACTTGCTCCGAATCTACATTTAGCGAGCAAGCGCTTACGCCCATCATGGATAAAATTATGGCTTAAGAATCCACAGGGGATTTTACCTGGAACAGTAATGCCAAGTTTCTTTGGTGATGATGGCAATGCTCCAATCGATACAACTGTATTTGGCGGAGATGCACCAAAACAAATCAATGCACTAACAAAATATGTTATTGAACTTGGTGGAAAAACAACGACGAAATAAGTTAAGGAGTTAAAACTATGAGTCACGCTCATGCACATAAAGGACCGATAGAATACAATGATACTCAATTTGGAAAGGCTAGTCCTGGAAAAATTGGGATGTGGTTATTCCTTGTTACAGATGCAATGTCATTTTCAGGATTTTTAATTGCTTATGCAGTTTTAAGAGCGACTTCGACTAACTGGCCTGTACCTTCTCACGCTTTAGGTGGAGTAGGCCTTTCGGGATTCATGACTTTTCTTCTTATTTGTAGTTCAGTTTCAATGGTTTTAACGATCGATGCTTGTAAGCAAAAAAATAGAAAGGCCATGTTGAATTGGCTTCTCTTTACCATTGTCGGTGGAGCTTCATTCTTAAGCATACAAATGTACGAGTACTCACATTTAATTGGTCACTTGGGAATGAGTTTTAATTCATACGCACATGGCTCTAGTTTATTTGCTTCTACATTTTTTTCAATTACCGGCTTCCACGGATTGCACGTACTCTCTGGAGTTATTTATTTAATAACGATGTATGTTCACGCCCAAAGAGGGGATTTTGATAATGGAGAATACAATCAATTAGAAATTGCTGGATTGTTTTGGCACTTTGTCGATTTAGTTTGGATTCTTGTTTTTACTTTTGTTTATCTTTTATAATTAATCTTATGAATAAAATATCGCTTTTAATTTTAACAGTGATTACATTTACATCGGGCGAGCTTTTGGCCTGCCCGATGTGTTCCGGTCAAGATCCACGTGATAAATATTATATTTATGTCGTAGGAGTTTTCATTCTCGCAATCTATTTTCCAATGTTTTATCTGTTTAAAACCTTTATTAAGTATAAAAACATCAACAACCAGTCGCTTAAATAATGAATTCATACGAGTCAGTGTCTGATCATAAAAATGAAAAAAATGTTTTTATCATCATTGGGATTTTAAGTGCACTAGTTTTAGCTTTTCTTGTCTGGCTTATTTATTTTAAACCAGGTGAAGACTTGGAAAGCAAAATTGGTTGGGTAGGATATTTGCCAATACTTAATGCTTTCTTAAACACCCTGACTTCTGTTTTTTTAATTACGGGTCTAACTTTCATTAAGCAAAATAAAATTGAGTGGCATAAAAGATTTATGTTTGCTGCTACAGGTACTTCTGCGCTTTTTCTTGTGAGTTATATAACATATCACCACTTTCACGGTGATACTAAATTTATAGCTTCAGGATTCATTCGACCGCTCTATTTTGGAATTCTAATCTCACATATTCTATTATCGGCCATCCAAGTTCCACTCATACTTTCGACGCTATATTTAGCAATGGAAAAAAACTTTATCCGCCATAAAAAAATAGCAAGAATCACTTTTCCTATTTGGCTTTATGTCTCAATAACAGGGGTTTTGATTTTTATAATTTTACGATGGTTCAACGTTTAATTTATTTAGATTTTAACTTCATTGCTCGTAAGTCAATGACTTCATCTTGATAGAGACCAAATCCAAAACGAAGCTTATTCGCACGATAGTCAGTCATAATACGATGACTCTTAAGTTCATCATGAAGTAATTTTGTGTGGGCTGGACTAGGCATCGCAAAAGTTAAAAAATGCCCATGATGATTATAATCAACACTTAATATGTTTTTTTCAGTTAAATAATGGTGATCAATTGAAAGTAAATGATCACGAAAGTTATGTTGAAGTTTTTGGACATGGGTATGAATTTTCAGAACTGTGATCTGTTCGGTTTTAAATAAATTTAAAACCGAGATTAATCTATAGAGTGCTGAAAAATCCATTGTTGCACCTGCAAATCTCAATCCAGAATTTGGATAGTGAACAACTCCACCAGCTCCTGAAAGGTCTGCTAGACCGGCAAACCACCCTGTGTAAAGTGGACGCAGATCAGATTGTGGAGGTACATATAAAAAACAGCAACCTTCGCCACCTTGAGCGTATTTATAAGAGCCGCCTAAGTAAAAAACCCGAGATTGAATTTCAGAAAGATCTGTCGGAAGTGCCATAAACCCATGGTAGCCATCAATGACAATCATCGTATTATTATTTTTTACTGACTGAACGATCCTTTTGAAATTTTTAACAACCATGCCGGAATTAAAAAAAACATGACTAAAAAAAATAATATCGTAAGTGTTTGTTTGAATTTTTTCGATAAATCTCTCTTCGAAATGATCGAAGGGATCAACTGCTACTTTATCAACTTCTATTATTGAATCTTCAATTAAGCGATTGATCTGGCGATCAAAGCTATAAAATTCAGAATCAGTCGTCAGGACTTTAATTTTTTTTCTAGGATCAAAGCAGCTCAGCAGTCGATAGACAAATTCATGGGTGTTTGGTGCAAAAACAATTTGATCTGGTGCTGAAATTTGTAATATATCAGCAATGAGTTGTTGAGCTTCTGGAATTTTTTTACTGAATATATATTCCCATTTATCATCTACAAACTTAGCAGAATCATCCCAATATTCAAGCATTGCCTCTCTGGTTATATCAGGCCAGTAATGATGGCTATGACTCGCATAATGTTGTATTCCACGATTAGCTTCCAGAAATCTTTGGTAATATTTTTTATACATAAAAACTTAATTTTTTCCGAATGTTTGTTGGAATCACAGGCAGGCGAGATCTTGGAATCAGAAATGTTGATAAGTTAAAAAGATCGACAAAAACTCTATTATTATCTGCGGCCCGTTTTAAGTATTGATGGCCTGAAGATCCACCTGTGCCAATTTTAGTCCCTAACATTCGTTGGGCCATCAGTGCATGTCGATAACGCCAAGTCGTAAAATTTTCATCAATATCCATCATTGTCGTTAACACTTGAAAGGGAATTGTGAGCATCGATTCATCTCTATACAACATAATAAAAAGTGCATTCAAAATAGCTTTTTGTGAGAGTGTTCTTTGTTTATTTTTCACTAACTCCAAATGGCTTGTTTCATCAAATAAACTTTTAAAAGTAGTTTTTGTCCCTTCAAGGTTTTCGAGCTGAATTTTTTTAGCAAGTTCAGTTAAGTGAGCACTATTATTTAAAATAATTTCTTCGTCGTCTTGTAATAATGAAGCAATTGATTTCTGGTATTCTTCCCAAAAATGAAAATTATCCATGTTTGTATAAGGAACTCGTTCTAACCAACCTTCAACTAATTTTAAAAGTGAAGGGGATGATTCTAAATCAGTAAGTTTTTTTCTATCAGATTCGTTGAGCCTACCTAAAAAGAATTCGCGATCAACATGTTGGCGATCATTAGTACTTAATCCTAACTTAATTTCAATTTCTCTAAATTGGACACTTTGAAAGCCAGATGCCGGGATAAGTAAATCTCTAAATTCCAAAAAATCCATTGGTGTCATTGTTTCTAAAACTTCTAATTGCCCTAAAAGCAAACCCTGAATCTTTTTTATTCGCGATAATTTTTGAATGACAGATGAAAGTTCTGATTCGGGTATATATTCTTGATTGAAAGTGACTAATATTGCATTGAGGTCGTGGAGAATTTGTTTAAACCAAAGTTCATATGCTTGATGAACAAGGATAAATAGCATCTCATCATGGCATTCACCGTTTGTAGAGTCAGCGTATTTTTTACTTAATGGCAGCTGAGAATCAAGCAACTTATCTAATTGAAGGTAGTCACCATAATAAACTGGGCCTCGATTTTTATGCATAAATAAAAGATCCTCAAAATGGACTTTGTCTAAGTTAAAATTATCATCAATATCTGTATGACTTTGCAAGAAAGATTTAGTATATAAATGAACCTAAAGACAGCAAATTATGAGCTAAAATATGCGAGTAAAAAACTTATCACTTGTGGCCGTTATCACAACATTTGTATTAATCATTTGGGGTGCAGTCGTTCATAACACTGAGTCGAGTTTAGCTTGTCCTGACTGGCCACTTTGTTACAATAGTTTTTTTCCAAAAATGGAAGGCGCAATTCTCATTGAGCATGGCCACCGTCTTTTGGCGACGATGGTGGGTCTTTTAACTATTGGACTTGTAGTCCTAACAACACTAGAAAGAAAAAAATCAGAAGCGCATAAAAATCTATTCAAGCTTTCTTGTTTTGCTTTATTTTTAGTAATAGCCCAAGGACTATTAGGTGGAATCACTGTCATTTACCGTTTACCAACAATCGTTTCAACTTCACATTTAGGCATGTCACTTCTTTTCTTTTCAATACTAATAGCAATCCATCACAATGCAGGATCTAAAGCAATAACTTCAATTGAGCGCTTTAAAAATGTTAGTGAAGAAACGAAGAAGTATATTGAACAAAATTGGAAGCCATTTATTAGGCATGGTATTCTTCTTTCATTGACTTTGCTTTATATTCAAATCTTACTTGGTGCTTTCATGCGCCATGCAGGAGCCGGAGCAGCGTGTGGATTAGGATCAAACAGTTCATTGCTTTGTATGAATTTTGAATCACAAAGTTTAACATTCTGGCCGATTATTCCCCAAGCTCAATTGCATATGGTTCATCGTATGTTTGCGGTGTTAGTTTTTTGCGTCATTTCGATTTTTTCAATTCGTACACGCCATTTTTTTAAAGGTTTAAAACTTGTCAGAATTGTAAGCTCACTACCATTTATCTTTATTTCATTCCAAGTTTTAATTGGTATTTTGACTGTTGCTCTTCATTTGTCAGTTGTTCCAACAACACTTCATTTGGCTGGAGCCGCACTTAGTCTTGCTTCACTTTGGAAGCTTAATCTCCTTTTAAAAGATGTAGAAGATTCCTATTTTTTAGGAATCCGTCATTCCTTTTTTTCTGATGTTGTTGACCTCACAAAACCAAGACTTTCACTTTTAGTTATGGTTACCGCATTAGTTGGAACCCTTATTGCTCCAGAAAAAATTTATTTTTTTAAAGCCTTATTTTCTTTCTTTCTAATCACTATGGTTGTTATCGGAGCCGCTGCTCTTAATTGCTATATTGAAAGGGAAGGGGACGCTAAAATGGTCCGGACAAAGGATCGACCATTACCAGCGAAACGGATGAATCCTAAAACTGCTTTTTGGTTTGGAGTCGTTTTACTTCTGGTGTCGATTCCATCAATTTGGATATTTATCAATTCTCTTACTGCGATTCTGGCGATTATTGCAGCTGCGCTGTATTTATATGCCTATACACCAATGAAGACAAAAAGTGAGTTGGCCGTTTATATCGGTGCCATTCCTGGTGCATTACCCCCCGTTATGGGTTGGACCGCTGTTACTGGGAAAATTGATTTCATGGCCGTTGCTTTATTTCTTATTCTCTTTATTTGGCAGTTACCACATTTTTTAGCTATCTCACTTTATCACGCAGAGGATTATGGAGCTGCGGATATAAAAGTATATCCTAATCTTAAAAGAGGATTGCAAATTACAAAAATTGGAATCTTTGTTTTCACTTTAATGCTTTTTGGCGCATCAATGCTTCCTTCAATTTTCTCGAATGCCAGTTTTGTTTATACTCGCGCAGCAATTATTTTAAGTACGCTTTTTCTATTATACGCATTTAAGGGCTTTTTTTTGAAACCTGATATGGCCCTACAAAAGCAGTGGGCAAGGAACTACTTTTTTGGTTCTCTTTTTTATCTGCCCCTACTTCTAAGCGCTTTGATCTTTTTTAAATAGATAAAATTAGAATTTATGATTAATATTAAATCGATTAAAATAAATATAACGCAACTTTAATATTTCCAATGAAGGGATCGCTGACATGAATTTATACAGTCTTTACATGAAATTCTTCGTAATGAATGCTCATGCTGCCGAAATGAGCTTATGGGACAGAATGAAGCCGCCCTTAGACATTTCCACAAACGGACATTTGATCGATTCTTTGTTTCACTTAACAACGATGTTGATTCTTTTCTTTTTCATTTTGGTTTGTTTGGGCCTTTTTGGCTTTAGCTACCTTTATAGACAGAGTAAGCATCCAGTTGCTTTATACGTTCATGGAACAAGTAAAAAGCATATTGCAATCGTCGCTGCAATTGGTGCTATGGTTTTTATCATGGTGGACATGAAGATCACGGGAATTTCTAACCGAGATTACATGGAATCATTTGCTAAATGGCCCAAAGAAGATAAAGACGTCGTCCGTGTTCAAGTCTTAGGACAACAATGGGCATGGAACTTTCGCTACGCAGGTAAAGATGGGATTTTTAACACTGAAGATGACATCGTGACTTTGAATGATTTACGTTTACCGACTGGTAAAAAAATCGTTTTCCAGGTGACCTCTAAAGATGTAATCCACTCATTCTCACTTCCAAACGCCAGAATAAAAGTCGATGCTATGCCAGGAAGAATTTCAAAAATGTGGACAGAGCTCACTACTACTGGCCTATACGATATTGTTTGTGCCCAAATATGTGGAACCTTTCACTATAGAATGCAGGCAAAGCTCAGAGTTTATACACCAGAAGAATTTGATAAGTGGCAAGATCAGATGGGAGAGCGGACAAAATACATCATGGAAAAAGACTCTGCTGACCTCTATTGGGGTTGGAAATGGGTAACAAATAATTAAGATTTTAAATTAATAGTTAAGCGAGGATACTAATGGCATTTTTTGAACAAGAAATTCACGATGCACCAAAAACATTTCTTTCAAAATATGTTTTCTCTTTTGATCACAAAGTCATAGGGAAACAATTTTTGTGGTATGGAATTGCCTTTTTAGGCTTGGGTGGAATGATGGCGATGATGATTCGCTGGACACTTGCATTTCCAGGTGAAGCATTCCCGATTTTTGGGCACTTCTTATTTCCAGCAACAAACGGGGTTGTCCCTCCAGATACATATGCCATGCTTTTTACTTTGCACGGAACTATCATGATTTTCTATGCGATTACTCCAATACTTATTGGAGCATTTGGAAACTTCTGTATACCTCTTATGATTGGCGCAAGGGATATGGTTTTCCCGACATTAAACATGCTTTCATTTTGGTTAGCAGTTTTATCTGCAGTTATTCTAGTTGCATCACTTTTCACTCCACTCGGTGGAGCTGCGGGGGGATGGGTATCCTATCCAACATTATCAACTTTGATTGGCTCTCCCGGAGTCGGTCAAACTTTATGGTGTTTAGCGATTTTTGTTCTTGGAGTTTCTTCAACAATGGGAGCTGTAAATTATATTGCGACCATAATTACTCTCAGAGCACCTGGAATGGGTTATTTTGATATGCCTTTAACTGTTTGGGGACTTTGGTTAACTGCCGTTCTCAACGCTTTATTTCTTCCAGTTCTTGGAGCCGGTGTTTTATTATTAGTTTTTGACCGTGTCTTTGGAACAACTTTTTTTCTCGCTGGTGCTGCGGCAACTAGTGGATCTGGTGACCCCGTTTTATTTCAACACGTTTTCTGGATTTTTGGTCACCCAGAAGTTTATATTTTAATTCTTCCAGCATGGGGGATTGTTTCTGACTTATTAGCTTTTTTTGCCCGTAAGCCAGCTTTTGGTGCAAAAGCAACTGCATTATCTATGACGACAATTACTGTTTTATCCACAGTGGTATACGGTCACCATATGTACACTACGCAAATGAGCCCACTTCTTACTCAGTCATTTATGATGCTTACTATGACAATCTCTATTCCTTCGGCCATTTTCTTTGCCAACTGGCTTGGAACTTTATGGAAAGGATCGATCAGATTCCAAACTCCAATGCTGTTTGCTTTGGGAGTTGTATTTGTTTTCGGTCTTGGTGGATTAACTGGTTTGTATCTTGCCACAGTTTCAACCGATCTCTATTTACATGATACTTATTTCGTCGTTGGTCACTTCCACTATACAATGGCAGCTTCAGTTCTACTTGGTGGATTTGCTGCAACTTATTTTTGGTTTCCAAAAATGTTTGGTCGCATGCTCAATGAAACACTTGGAAAAGTCCACTTTTGGATTTCTATGCTCGGCTTAAACGGTGTGTTCATGGGAATGATGATTGTCGGATACGCTGGTATGCATAGACGTATTTACAATCCATACGTTTACGAATTTCTTCAAAAGTTAATTCCAATCAATATGTTTATCACTTATTCAGCAATTTTTATGGGCTTTGGACAACTTTTCTTTGTTTACAATTTTGTCTACTCAATTTGGAAAGGCCCAAAAGCATCTCAAAATCCATGGGAAGTTGGAACACTTGAATGGACCATTCCAAGTCCTGCTCCTCATTATAATTTTGATGTTATCCCTGTAGTTAAATGTGGCCCTCATGAAATGGGGAACCCGAACCTAAAAGGACGCGACTTCCAATACCAAACTGAAGAATTAGCATAAAATAAAATGGCACAAGCGATGGCAAATTTAGCGACGAAAACAATGAGCGAAAGTGATCAAGGCAAAGAGATAGTATTTTCTGTTGCCATGATTGTTGTCCTTGTTTCATTTGCGATGCTATTTGCAACGTTAATGATGGGTTTTGCGATGTTTCGCTTTACGGCTCCTGTATGGCCCCCAGCTGGTATGGTGAAGCCTTCCTTAATTCTACCAGGGATTAGCACTCTTTTTATTATATTAAGTTCAATCGCTTTTATTTGGTTTGAAAAAGATACTGCTAATAAAAAAGGATTAATTTTAACAATTAGCTTAGGGGTAGGATTTATGCTTACTCAATCCCTTTTTTGGCATCAGTTAAAATCAAACGGTATATTTGTTTCCTCAGGAATTTTTCCATCAATCATTTATGCTTTTACATGGATCCATGCAGCTCACATTATTGTGGCCCTTGGGTTATTGCTCTGGCTTTTGTTTTCACCAACTCTAAGTACAACGACAAAATCAAAATTGCGTGCAACTAGTGTTGGAAAATTTTGGCATTTTTTAGGAATTGTTTGGCTCATTATGTTTTTGACTATTTTTGTTTTATAAGAGGATATATATGAAAGGCTTAAATCTCGCTTTAACTATCATCGGACTAACAGCTTTAACTGCACTTGTCTCTTGTAGTGAAAGTCACTTTAAAGAAGATAAAATTTATGCAGGCGGAGTCTATGCGCCAGCTAAAGCACTGAACGACGGTAAGTCTGTTTACACTGAGTACTGTATGCCATGCCATGGTGTAAATGGAGACGGGAAAGGAACTTCGGCTAAAGGATTATCAGTTCCACCAAGAAACTTCCTTCTAGGTCAATATAAGTTCGGTAGAGTTGTATCGGGAGAGTTACCTCATGATGAAGATTTTTATAAAATTCTTCGTGAAGGTCTTACTGGAACTGCAATGCTTCCATGGAAAGAGTTAAGTGATACTCAAATGTTTAATCTCGTCCAATATATTAAAACTTTTGCACCAACTAAATGGGATGGAGCCGATAAAAAACTCGGAGACGTCATTGTTGTAACAAAAGATCCATACGGAGAAGCACATAAAGAAAGTGCAATTCAAAGAGGAAAAGAGGTTTTCCACGCAGTTGCTCAATGTTGGACTTGCCACCGCGCTTATGTAAGTCATGCTGAGTTCAGCGAAATTAACCAAAAGATTAACGGTAAGCCTGTTACGGAATTTGATCCAGAAATGTACCATGTTAAACTTCAACCAAATGATTATGGATATTCGTCAATGCCACCAGAATTTACATATGATTCAGTTCGCTCAGCGAAAACAGTCGAAGAACTCTATATTCGCTTAAATGCTGGAGTTGGTGGAGCTGCTATGCCTAGTTGGAAAGGAGTGCTCCAAGATGACGAAATTTGGGCAGTTGCTCACTATGTAAAATCATTGATGGATTTAAAAAATACACCGGAAAGACAAAAACTTTTAGACGCTGCTAAGTAAAAATATATATGGCAATACAACAAGTACAAGGATATTACAGGGCAGATAATTGGTTTGAAAAAATGATGAGAATGAAATCTTTTTGGATTTTATTTTGGATATTATCATTTACTTACCCAATTTATCGTTCCCTTACAAGAATTCTTCCACCTCCATTGCCAATTCACTCTAGCGTTCCAGCTTTCACTTTGACCAATGAATTTAATAAACCTTTTGGTTCAAATGATTTAAAAGGTAAATTCTACATAGCAAATTTTATGTTTTCATCTTGCCCGACTACATGTCCGGCATTGATGGATAAAATGGATATCATTCAAAAACGTATTCGGGGTCTTGGAACAAAGGCTGCGATTGTCACTTTTACAGTTGATCCTATTAACGATACACCAGAAGTTCTTTTTAAGTATGCCCGCAAAAGAAATTCGAATCCGTTTATATGGAATTTCTTAACTGGAACAAAAACCGACCTTGAAAAAATTGTTATCGATGGCTTTAAAGTGCCAATGGGAAACAAAGAAACTATTTCTAAAAATGTAGAAGGAAAAACTGTCACCTTAATGGACATAGCTCATTCAGACCGAGTCGTTCTCGTCGATGGAATGGGCCAAATTAGAGGTTACTATTCAACTGAAAAAATCGAAATGGATCGATTGATGATTGATTTAGGACTTCTTGTTAACAACAGTTTTTCTCCTAAAAAAATTGAAAAAAATAAAAATGGAAAGGAGATATGAAAATGAGCGAAGACACTCACGTCCATAAAAGTCACACAACAGAATATGTTATAGTATTTTTTGCTTTAACTTTGTTAACTGGTTTGGAATTAGCAATCCCAGGGCTTAATGTTGAATATTATCTTAAAGCGATCTCTTTAGTGGGTTTAGCTTTTGGAAAAGCCTTTATTGTTGCTTATTTTTATATGCACTTAAAAGAAGAAAAAGGTTGGCTGAAATTTATCGCAGCTCTTCCAATTCTTGCAGTCATATTTGCAATCGTTCTAATTTTAGAATCAATGTATCGCTAAGAAAAAATTACTGAGGAAGAAATTCCTCAGTAAACAAATTGCTCAAAATAACTATTTTAATTCGTAATGTCGAGAGTAATAGAAATAACTCGATCACCTTTAGAAAGTTTCGGCAACACATCTAACCCATCAACAACCTGACCAAAAATAGTATTTTTTCCGTCCAAATGTGAAAGAGTTGTTAAGCAAATATAAAATTGAGAATCAGCAGAGTCTTTATCAGTTCCTCTTGCCATTGCGATGGTTCCTTTAATATGTTGAAGTTCATTAAATTCAGGTTTCAGTTTTGTACCACTTCCTCCAGTACCAGTTCCAGTCGGATCACCCATTTGAATAATAAAATTTGGAATAGCTCTGTGGATGAGTAACCCGTCGTAAAATTTATTCTGAATTAATTGCATAATACGAGCTGAAGTATGAGGTGCTGCCTTTGTATAAAAACGAAAAACGATATCTCCATGTACGGTTTTAATTGTCGCTGAAGTTGTCGATAAACCACCGATATCTGTTTGCAATTTATCTACTTCAATTTTTCCATTTAAATTCGAAATCAATATTGATCTGTTTTTTTTAAACTCACATGAGCATAAAAAAATGACCAAAAAAAGAAGCAATAAACTAAGGGTTTTCATAGTACAACTTGATGTAAATAATTGTTATTAAATAAATTATAACTCAAATTTGAAAATCAAAAATAAAAATAAAAATAAATATAATGAAAAATAATGTTGACATTATGACAGTGGTTGATTAAATTCCTCTTCACCTTAGAAACGATAACTGATTGCAAAGCACGATTTCTTATAGAAATATAATGATTTTTGGGCGTGTAGCTCAGCTGGGAGAGCATCTGCCTTGCACGCAGAGGGTCGCAGGTTCGATCCCTGTCATGTCCACCAGTTTCTTCTTCTTTGGTAATTAGTAGTTCTTTAAAAATTAAATAGAGTTAAAAGATTTGAAGCCGCAAGGCTTCGATTCAAGATGAGAAAGGTCCCAAACAAAAAAATATCTGACGTAAGTATTCTGTCACGCCCGTTAAACGGCTACAGTTAAATCATTTGGTGATAAAAGTC
>CANCFT010000029.1 GCA_947377285.1 Bacteriovoracaceae bacterium | reverse complement strand
ACTAAATCTTTAACCAGCTCAAAAGATGATACGGCCATAACTTTTGAATCTGTCCTTGGATAAGACAAACATTTATATTTTTCATAAAGACTCTGCGCTATTTCAAGAGTTTTAGTTGCAGAATATCCAAATTGAATATTTGCTTGTCGTTGCAACTCAGTTAATGAGTAAAGTCCTTCTGGGAATTGTGTTTTTTCAGTCTCATTTAATATTGTAATTTTTGCTGGTAATTTGTTAATAGCTTTAATTAATTGGTCAAAAAAATCACGTTTATCAAGGCGCTTTTCTCCCTGTATATCATCTTTAGTTTTTTTCTTTGGATCAAACCAATAAGCTCCAACCATACCGTTTTTAAATTTAAAATTGGCCTTAAATTCAAAATAATCCTGTGGAATAAAGTCTTCAATTGCTTTTCTTTTTTCAACAATTAAACCCAAAACAGCAGTCTGTACTCTCCCAACTGAAAAAAGATCATTTAACTTAAGAGTTGCCAAGCGAGAAAGATTCATTCCAACGAGCCAATCGGCTTTTTGGCGAGCTCTACCAGCTATATAGAGTCGATCATACTCATATAATGGTTTACACTTTTTCAGCTCTTGGTGAATAACTTCCTTTGTAAGAGCTGCAGAAGTAAAAAAACGAAAACTTTTCAATTTAGACCGGCCATCATTTAAAATGAGTCGAGCGATCAACTCTCCTTCACGACCAGCATCGGTTGCGACAATCAATCGATCTAAGTCAGCTCTCTTTAAGAGTCGCTTTATAATATCTAATTGCTTCTTTGTTTTCGGTTGAGCTTTAAATTTAAACTCTTCTGGAATTATAGGTAGGGTTTCAAGGCTCCATTTTTTAAATTTTGCATCATAATCTTCTGGATCAAAAGGTGATAATAAATGTCCTATGGCCCAAGTGATAACATGCTCTTCAGTTTCAATAAAGCCGTCACCAGAAACGGATGTAAATTTCGAACTCGAAAGTGCACTTGCAAAATCGCGAGCAACAGATGGTTTTTCAGTGAGAATTAAAGTTTTCATATCACTCATTAAACCAGAGACCGTGCAAATAAAACAAGAATTATGTCGAGAAAAAAATAATGAAATTTAAAAACGAAATAAAAAAAGGCCAGGATAAACCTGGCCTAATTATTAATCTACTTGATTAACTAAATCTTAAATTTCAGATGCAGATGGCTTGTACCAGCAAAGCGGACGTGGTCCAACTTTGTATCCGTCACGAGCAATACATGTTCCAATTTTTGGATCATTATTGTCAGTGTCTTGGTCATAAGACTTATCACAAAGGATTCCATTGAAATAAGTATCTAAACGGCATTGAGCTGCAGGGTGAGCATCATTAGTTTTCTTCACAATTGATTTATCTGGAGTAGTGAAATTAACGTTTGAGTTTCCTCCAAGTTCACCTAAAAGGCTACCAAGAGATTTACCGGCCATAGAAACTCTTTGGCAAAGTGCTACTTCATCAGCATTTTTGTAAATCATTTCACATTGCTTAGTTGCTTCAACGTCTACTGACATTTTAGAAACTGCTGTTACGTTGTCTTGTTTTTCAAGAACTCTTCTTAAACATTTCATAGCTCCGAAGTAGTCAGCTTGACCCTCGTTAGCCGCCCATGAAGAACCTTTTCTTGGAGCTCCACCAATATGGTGACCAAGCTCATGACAAACAACTAGTGCGAAACCATCTTCTGTAGTTAATGGGTGACGAGCAAGACCGCCATACATATTAACTACCCAAGAAGAACCAATTCTTTGTGCGCTAGCGTTAACAGTATCATCGTCCCATCTGTTGTTCATTGAAAGGTTTCCACCTTTCGCTTTAACAATTGGTTCGTAGATATCTGAAACACTTTTAACAATCGCAAGAAATCTGTCTTGAGTCATGCCATTCGTGGCTTTGTCCCATTGAGAAATCTTCAAATTGTTTTCAGGCATAAATCCAGTTTTACCTTGGATGTCGCATGCAAAAGTTGCAGATGTTGTTAGAGATAATGTTGCAAGTACTGTCAGGATCCTTTTCTTCATAAATATGTCCTCCGTAACAAAAAATCAGGATATAAATATGTTTGCGTAAATAATTGAAAATAAAAATAAAATTAATCTTTCATTAACTGACATTTCTTGTTGGGAATTTTTTCATTGGGAAAACTAAAAAACTATCAATAAATAAAACGAAAAGAGGGACCGATAAACGGTCCCTCTGTCAATTTTTTGGCGTGTATTAAGGGGGAGATTACTCTCCGGCACCTGGTTTGTACCAACAAAGTGGACGAGGACCAACTTTGTAGCCATCTCTTTTTATACATGTTCCAGGAATTGGAGATGAATCAGAAACATCTTCTGAGAAAGATTTATCACATAGAGATCCATTAAAATATGTATCTAATCGGCATTGAGCTGCAGGGTGAGCATCGTTTGTTTTTTTAACGATTTTTTTATCTGGAGTTGTAAAAGCTACTGCCTTTTCTCCACCGAGTGAACCTAAAAGTTGTCCAAGAGATTTTCCGGCCATGGCAATTCTTTGGCAAAGAGCTACGTCACTCGCACTCTTATAAACCATTTCACATTTTGAAGTGACTTCAGCATCAATCGTCATTTTTGCAACAACAGAAGCATTGTCATCATTTTCCAATACGCGCTTCATACATTTTAGAGATCCGAAATAATCAGCTTGTCCTTCGTTTGCTGCCCAATCAGTTCCAGCACCATACTTTGGAGCTCCACCTAAATGGTGACCTGTTTCATGACAAACAACGAGCATAAAACCGTCATCAGTAGTTAGTGGGTGACGAGCAAGACCACCAAACATACTTACATGCCAAATATTTCCATCACGATGAGCATAGGCATTGACAGTATCGTCATCCCAATTATTGATCATATCTAGGCTTGCACCTTTAGATTGAACAATTGGAGCATAGGCATCTGATACACGTTTAATGATTGATTCAAAACGTTCTTGAGTCATACCATTAGTGTTTTTATCAAATTTAGAGATTCGTAAATTGTTTTCAGGCATGAATCCAGTTTTCCCTTGGATATCGCAAGCAAACACAGACGAAAAAGACATAGTTAAAGAAAGAGCACTGATCAAAATTCCATTTTTCATAAAGTCCTCCGTAACGAAAAATCAGGTTAATAAAATCGTCTCACCGGATAGAATTTTATGTAATAAAATAAATCTTTCTTTTACTATCAATAGCTACTTCAAAAAGACCGAGCATATTCATTTGTTTTATCATTTCTCCTATGAGAAACTCTTCAAATGAAAACAAAAAATATTTTAAAATACTTTTCAATTACAATTTCATTACTCAGTTATTATGGGTCAAATATTGCCCTTTCTGAAGAGAAAAAAGAATTCATCACTCCTCCAAAAACGTGGCATCTTTCTTTAGGTTATGGAGTGGCCATCAAAAATAATATTCGAAAAGACAATCTCTATTCAGGGGCAGGCAACAGTGTAATCTTTAGTCAAATTCCACTTGTTCAAATTGGATGGGGTCCAATTTCAGTTGGAGCTCAAGGATTAACGGCCAGCTTTATTGGAGACAAAAATATTGCTGGATATTTTAATATCAATCGTGCTGGAGACCGCTACTACGGCCCTGGTATGGAAAGTCGAAAAGATTCATGGTTTTTCGGAGCTGGTCTAAAATACATGAAATATAATTTTCTTATGACAAAAGATATAAATGGAAGATCTCACGGCATTAAAGCCACTTTCAACTATAGTGTCATGTACCCTATTGGAGAAAAAATATTTGCACGCAGTTCTATTGGGATTGAATGTTTTAGCCGTTTGTATTCTGACTATTATTATGGTGTCAAAACAACTGAGTCGACTCCAACTCGAGCTGAATATCATCCGAAAGCATACTGTGCACCTGGAGCATCTTTTTTTCCAGGATATAAAGTTAATGAAGAAATGAGTCTACTAATGGGAATATCATTAAAAGGAATTCCTAAAGCCGTTTCCAATTCACCAACTACTGATAATAGCTGGCTTGAAAGTGCCGTTATTTTGGGAGCTACTTGGAAGCTTTAGGATGCATCATAATTTCAAGTTCATTGACAATTTTTCTATAACTCGGCAATTGATACTTTTCCTTAAGTGGAATAATTGCGGCCCTCATTGTATGCGCTAATTTTTCTGGGGGCTCGTTAATTGCTAAAATATGCTTGGCGAAATCTTCTAAAACAATAAAGAAAATGGCCATTGGAGAAACTGCCGCGGTTAAGGACTCAGGAAAACCATAACCATTAGCAACTCCATGGTGCTGCTTAATGATTAAGTCGACTCCCTGTGGAAGTTTAGGATAATGCTGAATTAATACAGCTGCTTTGTGGGCGTGATTTAGTAATGTATCTTTTTCACTGACCGTCAGTTTCGCTTTTCTCATGTCGTCTAAGCTAGAGATTTGTATTAATTTATCATCCTCAAGATAGACGTCATGAAAATAACAAACCATACAAATTTTTTCAAATAAAATATTTTGTTGATCTCCACTTCCCCATTCCATTTTGGGCAAAATTGTATAGGCAAGGGCCGAAATTAAATAAGAGTGCCTATAAGAATAACTCATTTTATCATCGAGTAACTTTCGCAGTAATGGTCCTATTTTATCAGCTTTAAGGATTTGAGTTCTCATCATGGAAATTGTTTGATCTACTACGGCCAAACAATTAGGTGTTATACCTAAAGTCCTCATTAGGTCAGTACTTAAAACAAATGAATCGGCAACTAACTCTACATTTTCTTCGAGAATCTTATTGGTTTTAAGGTTACTTAATGTCTGCTCAAATAATGAATTCATAAAAACTTCATAGTCTTCTTTTAATATATAGAGATCTGACAAACCTAATTCTTCATACTTTTTCAAATCTTCTCTATTAAAATTTTCATCTAAATTTAGTCGCTTTACAAATTCATCCCCTGATTTTTTAAGTAATTTGATAAAAATACTACAAGGTGACTTTGTCATGAGATAAAAATGTTTGACAGCAAAAGGTACATAATCAGGCAACTTTAAGTGTAAATAATTGTTTTGCTTAAGACCCAGGGCCTTAACAACAAAGCGATTAATTTCTTCAATCCGAAATTTTTCAGAGACTAAAGCGTAATTTTTGAGAGTATGCTCAAAATCACCAATAACAATTAAAGGTGTTTTCAAAGAACAATCATAAATAGTATTTAGAAGTTGCTCAGCGATTCTATCATGCGGCAAAATGGGAGACTCTTCGTTATGATTACGTGCAATGACAATAGAAAAATTTTCACCTTTTCTAATCAACTCAACAGCACTCGCAGAATCTGGAAAATAAATTACTTCTGCTCCAAAAGCTCTTTGTAAGCTTTTTGTAATAGCTTCTCCAATTGAATGACTTGGCTCTACTAATAATATTTTGATAATATCCATAAGTATAATGATAATCGATTCATTAATTTTAGTGAAAGACTATTTTTGCAAATTAGTTGCAAAGCTGTCGTTTGGAATCTAAAATTTATTTAATATTACTCATTATCAAAGTAATAGACTAGAGTATTCGTCAATTAAGATTCAAAAGGAAAATAATATTATGAAAAAAGTCATTATTCTTTTTTTACTTTTCGCATTTAAAAGTAATGCTTCTGAAGTAACTTGGGAGACTTTAAAAACTTTGGATCTTGATCCAAAAACAAAATCTCTCGTTATAAAAGAAGATTTAAAAAAAATCATTGGGAAAGAAATTACGATAAAAGGCTTTATGATGCCACTTGATTATGACGCAAAAACTGTCGTAGAATTCTTATTCATGCCTTATATACCTTCATGCATGCATGTTCCCCCACCACCTCCAAATCAATTAATTTTAGTTAAAATGAAAAATGGTGTTACAGTCGCCCCTTCATTTTACCCTATCGAACTCACTGGAAAACTATCGGTAGATTCGAACAAAGACCTTGAGTCTTCTTATAAAATTGATGGAATAAAAATCAAAGAACTTAAACAATAAAATAATTTATGACTCAAAATTCTATTCGTATAAAAGATTTAAGATTTTCTTATCATTCACAATTAAAGATTGAGAATCCGTTAGTCCTTAATATTCCCGAGCTTTCAATTCACCCTGGTGAGAAAATATTTCTCTATGGCCCTTCTGGTTTTGGAAAAAGCACGCTGTTAAATATTTTAGCAGGTGTTCTCCAAGTCGAAACAGGAGAAGTTGAAGTCTTAGGTAAAAGCTTGCAATTTATTTCTCAAGGTGAAAGAGATCATCTTAGAGGAGAGAAGATTGGTTATATATTCCAAATATTTAATTTAATTCCTTACTTAACAATTAAAGAGAATATTCAATTGCCATGCTTAATCAATAAAAAGCGTTCATTAGGGATTGATATAGAAGCACAGGCCGAAGAGTTAATTTCTACCTTAGGGCTAAAAGATTTTGCCGATAAATTAGTTACCGACCTCTCGATAGGCCAACAACAACGAGTGGCCGCGGCCCGCGCTTTAATTGGTAATCCTCAATTAATCATAGCTGATGAACCGACCAGCTCATTAGATGAAAAAAACACTCATGAATTTATGAATCTACTTTTATCAGAATGGGAAAAAAGAAAATTTACATTAATTTTTGTATCTCACGATACAAGATTAAAAGAATATTTCCCAAAAACAATTTCACTCCCAGATATAAATAAAATTTAGGTTTCCCAAATGATTAATTTTTTAACTTATAAATCAATTAAAAATAGAAAATTTACATCCATGTTATGTATTCTTTCTATTGCTCTCTCCGTTACACTTTTTTTGGGAATAGAAAGAATTAGAAATGGAGCAAGAGAAGGTTTCACAAATACAATTTCAAAAACTGATTTAATTATCGGCGCCAAAGGTGGCCCACTTCAGCTCTTGCTTTATACAGTATTTCATATTGGTGGAGCCGTAAATAATATACGGATGACAACCTATGAAGATATCAAAAGTAACCGATTGGTCGAATGGAGTATTCCTATTTCATTAGGAGATACTTACAAAGGATATAGAGTTATTGCGACAGACGAAAATTTCTTTAATCACTACAGATTTAGAGGAGACAAAAAAGTTGAATTTAATTCAGGAAAACTTCCAACTGAAACTTTCGATGTCGTGATGGGCAGTGAGGTTGCTAAAAAATTTCATGTCGCAGTTGGTGATCCAATTGTTTTAAGCCATGGTATTTCATCTGAAGCTATACTTTCTCATGACAATACTCCTTTTCATATTGTCGGAATTTTATCTCCAACTCAGACGCCGATTGACACTGGGGTATTTATTAATCTTTATGGAATGGAGGCAATGCATTTTGGATGGGAATCAGGTGTACCAAGTGGTGATAAGATAAATCCAGATCGTTTTAAAAAAGATAATATAAAAATCACTCAAATTACTTCTTTTATGGTGAAACTTAAGTCGAGAATTGCTGTCCTTAAAATGCGACGAGATATTGATCAATACGACAAAGAACCCATAATGGCCATAATTCCGGGATTAGCATTACAAGAGATGTGGCAAACAATTGGTTATGTAGAGCAAATCCTTTTTCTGGTTAGCCTATGTGTTCTTTTAGTTGGTATTTTAAGTATTTTAATTTCACTTTATACTTCTATCAATGAGCGCCGTAGAGAAATGGCCATCCTAAGATCTTTAGGAGCAAGTTCACGCCATGTTTTTTCACTGCTCATCTATGAATCAAGCTTATTAGTTTTTGCAGGATGTTTTATTGGAGTTGTCTCTCTTTACGGTTTACTCTTTTTTGTAAAGCCATGGCTTGAAGCAAATTTTTCAGTCTATTTAGAGCTACAACCTCTTTCACTAAAAGAATGGTATTATTTACTTGGAATTTTTGTAGCAGGAACATTGGCCGGCTTAATCCCGGCAATAAAAGCTTATATGAATTCATTACAAGATGGGCTAACTATAAAGTTTTAATTTTTGTGAGTACAGATGATCGAAACATTGAAAGATTTACTCCGATTTTTTCGTCAACATAAAAAATGGTGGCTCATCCCTATCGTTTTAATTTTAGTTTTATTTGGAGCTCTCGTTATATATGCTCAAGGAAGTGCAGTCGCTCCATTTGTATATACCTTTTTTTAAAAAGGGTCATTAAAATCAGAAATTTTCGTTTTTAATTGATAGGTCGATTGATAACACTTCCATTCTTTTTTCATTTTATCTCGTTTCATAAGAATAAAAATCAAATGTATTAATGAAAAAAGTGAAAAATATAAAATTGTAAAAATAATTTTTGAATT
Organism: Bacteriovoracaceae bacterium; assembly: GCA_947377285.1. Classification (GTDB taxonomy): domain Bacteria; phylum Bdellovibrionota; class Bacteriovoracia; order Bacteriovoracales; family Bacteriovoracaceae; genus Bacteriovorax. The sequence goes on along the minus strand of CANCFT010000029.1, from coordinate 39,300 downwards.
AAAGGCACCGATTTTTTCACCAATGAGTATCCAAAAAGTACGAATTTTTTTTAAAGAGTTAGGTCGAAATAATGAGATTAAAATCAAGATGACCGCTATAAGAAGACTCATTTTATTTATTGAAGAATGTTTCATTAATGGTTTTAATGCGCCAAAGAAAACAAAAACAAAAGACATTATCAATCCAAAATTACGATTATTTTTTAAATCGATCGATTTTGATAAATTAATCTTTGGCATAAGCATTTATCCATTGGCGCGAGAGTAAATCAATTGTTTGCTCCGATTTGCGCAAAATAAAATTTTCAAGTACAAGTACATCCATCTCTGTAGTCATAAAACAATTAATCGCATCTTGTGGACTTAAAACAATTGGCTCCCCCCTAACATTAAAAGATGTATTTATAAGAACAGGACATCCTGATTTTTTATAAAATGCTGAAAGAATTTTATGAAATCGAGAGTGTATATTTTGATCTACAATTTGAATTCGTGCCGAACCATCCACATGTGTAATTGCCGGAAGAGAAACTCTACTTTTTACTTGAGTTGTAAAAAGCATATAGGGAGAAGAAAGATTTTCTTCCCAAGTAAAATATTCATTCACATACTCTTTTAAAATTGCGGGGGCAAAAGGTCTGAAAGATTCACGTTTTTTGATTTTCAAATTCATAATGGATTGCATTTTCGGGTCACGTGGATCCCCAATGATAGACCTAGAGCCTAAGGCCCTTGGTCCAAATTCCATTCTTCCTTGAAAAAGTCCTACGACATTTCCTGATATTAATTCTTGAGAGATTTTTTGATCTAATTCATCAACTGATGATTCTTCATTAAAATTTAGTCCGGATTCCTGAAGATTCTTTTTTATGAAATCAAGTGAATAATTTGGTCCAAGTAAAGATCCATTTTGATAATTCGAACTAGCAATTCGAGGATTAGATTTTACCAAGTAATAATAGGCCAACGCTGCTCCGAGAGCGCCTCCGGAGTCTCCACTTGCTGGTTGAATCCAAATATTTTTAAAAATCCCACTCTCTTTAAGTTTTCCATTGGCCACACAATTTAAGGCCACCCCACCGGCCATCGTTAAATTCTCGGCCCCTGTCTGAAGTTTTATTTGACGAGCGAGATTGATAACTATTTTTTCAGTTACTGCTTGGACTGATGCAGCTAAATCTTTGTGAAATGAATTCAATGGATCTTCATCTCTCCTTAAAGGTTGTTGAAAAAGATTAATTAATTTCTCAGTAAACATATAATCAGTTTGAGTAAAATCAAAATACTCAAGATTTAATTGAAAGCTTCCATCCAAATTTAAGTGAATACAATTATCGAAAATAATTTTTTCATATATGGGTAGGCCATAGGGAGCAAGTCCCATCATTTTGTATTCACCTGAATTGACTTTAAACCCTAAATAGCCAGTAAATGCTGAATAAAATAACCCTAACGAATGTGGAAAATGAATTTCGAATATTGGCTTTAATTCAGTAGCATTCCCCATCCATCCGCTAGTAGTTGCCCATTCACCGACTCCATCAATGCACAAAACAGCAGCTTCATTAAAGGGAGAAGCATAAAAACTAGATGCTGCATGAGAAAGATGATGTTCACTAAAGTAAAGTGGAGGAATATTTTTTGAAAATTTTTTAAGAGAATCTTTTAGGTATTTCTTAAAAAATATTTTTTCTTTTAACCAAATTGGCATGGCCGTTAGGAACGATTTTAATCCAAATGGAGCACTTGCAAAATAAGTTTCAAGTATACGGTCAAATTTAAGAAATGGTTTATCATAAAAAACTATCACATCAACAAGATCTAGAGTGATTTGAGCAAAGTTTAAACAAAATTCTACAGAGTGCACGGGAAAAGATTGATCATGCTTTTTTCTTGAAAAGCGCTCTTCTTCAACAGCTGCGATAACTTGGCCGTCTTTAATTAAAACGGCTGAGCTATCGTGATAAAAACATGATAATCCTAAAATATACATTAAATTTAGACTCAATAATTATTTAAAAATTTTTCTTCTGTACAATTCTATCTGCAATAAAAATAAAAGCTGAAGTGGTGACAAGCATATGTAAGAACTCAAGCCCTAGATTTAAAGTGATAGCCTCTTTTGATAAAACATTTCCTGCCAATTCTGCGATAAGACTCACTCTTGGTAAGAAGCAATAAATAATTAATCCTATACCTTTAAAAATATTTAAGTTTTTTAAATAATCTGAAAATTCTAAAACTCTAAAAGTATTAGTTGAAATTGAAATGATACCAATTGTAGTCAACAAAAGTAAAAAAGCTCCAATTTGATTTGCGACTAATGAATATAAAAAAGAAATAAATATGATGATAAAGACATATAGTCCCATGATTAGCATACTTACTAAATGATTCCAATTAAGAGCAGAGGAATGAGTTGCAATAGAAAAAAGGATTGCCGATAAGAAATAAGAATAAAGGTAATAACTATAGACTAAAATCCAAGTTCCTATAATTCGACTAAACATATATTGAGTACGAGAAATAGGAAAAGATAGGTATTGATAAATAATATTATCTTTAAAATCAGAGCGAATTGAACTAATTCCAAAAATCCCTGCAATAATTACACTCCATGCATTTATCATCGTAAACATCAAACTCAAACTGCTGGCACCATTAATTGTTAAAGCGCTCCCTTCATTATTACTGATGAATATTTTCAATAAAGCGTGCGCTAAAAAAATCACAAGTGTTGTAGCTATAAATATAAAGATAAGTGTTTTGCTTCGTAGCTCTTTTAAGACTGTATCCTTTAGCATGGCCCGCCATTGAGCTTTCTTCAAATCGTTCATTTCTAATGCTCCTAAGAGAATCAATATTTAATTATTACTGACAAGTTGATAAAAGAATTCTTCCAGAGATGGACTTTTCTCTAGTATAGATTGAACACTGCCACTATAAAGAATTTTACCTTTATTTAAAATGGCCACATCATCACAAATTTGTTCCATTTCAGAGAGAATATGGGAATTTAAAAAAACCGTTTTTCCTAAACTTTTTTGCTTTTTAATAATTTCTTTTAAATCGCGCATACCAATAGGATCAAGTCCTGAAAATGGCTCATCTAAAATAAGCACTTCATGGTCACCAACTAATAAACTGGCAAGTCCAGTTCGTTGAACTTGTCCTTTTGATAATGATTGAAGTTTGCGATTTTCTAATTCTGTAATATTTAAGTCGGCCATTGCCTGGGTTATTTGTGAACTCAACTCCTCTCCTTTTAACCCTTTCATTGTGCCAAAAAACTCTAGCACTCCTCGAACAGTGTAATAAGGAAAGAAACTAAATTTTTCAGGAATAAAACCTATTCCCAATCTTGAAGCGGCAATATGAGTAGGAATTCCTTTAATTTTTATGACGCCACTGTCAACATGCATTAGGTTTAAAATGAGTTTCACTAAGGTTGTTTTACCGGCCCCATTTGGACCAAGCAAGGCCATGATTCTTCCAGACTTCACTTCTAAGTTTACATCTTGAAGCGTAAAATCTGGCCCATAGGATTTTTTTACACCAACAACTTCAATAGCATTCATTAATAACTTTCCTTTTAAACTTTTGTCTATTCTTTAGTGAATCAAATTATCTATGCTCTCTCTTATTCTTGGCCTACAATTTTTCAATGTCAAAATAAGTTTTTAGGAGAAAGCATATGTCCGATACAATCTATGATTATTCAGTCAAAAATATAAATGGTGATACTGTATCTCTTGCAGAATTTAAGGGCAAAACACTCTTAATTGTCAATGTCGCTTCAAAATGTGGTTTTACTTCTCAGTATACAGAATTAGAAGAAATTTATCGTGAATATAAATCTCAGGGCCTTGAGATTTTAGCGTTTCCATGTAACCAATTTGGCTCTCAAGAACCGGGGGAAGCAGAAGAAATTAAAAAATTTTGCAGCCTAACTTATGATGTCAGCTTTCCACTATTTGCTAAAATAGATGTCAACGGTGATGAGGAAGCTCCTCTTTATGAATTTTTGAAAGGAAGTCTTCCGGGCATTTTAGGGCTAAAAGCTATAAAGTGGAATTTTACTAAGTTTTTGATTGATAAAAATGGTGTTCCAAAAGAGCGCTTTGCTCCTACAGATAAACCTAAAGAGATACTAAAAGATATTGTAAAAATTTTATAAATTAGCTTAAAAAATTATTTTTGAGATAAATATTCGTCTAGTTCGTCGATGGATCGACAAATTTTAACTCGTTTAGCAGGGATTCGATCAAAATTTAAATCTATTTTGCCAAAAATTAATAAATTAAAATTTGTTGGTCCTTTGGCAATTAGTTTTTCCACAAATGATTGAACTGGACTTAATGAGTGAGCATTTAAAATTATCATATGAACATTTAAAAAATTTGCAGATTCAACGATTGCTTCAACGGATAACGAATGACCTAAAAAGTTATAATTAAAACCATAGTGGTTACTTAAAAGTCCTGCCATTAATAAGTTTATTTCATTAGAATGAGTTTCAAGACCTGCAATGATAACATTAATAGAATTCTTTTCTTTGCGTTCATTGGGGCGATAAAGTGCGAGTCCTGCGTGAAAGCGCAGCAGACTCACGGCCGTTTCTTCTTGAATAGCAGTATAAACTCCACTAGATTTTAATTCAGCTAGCTCTAAGGCCAAAGGAAGTAATAGACTAAGTGCCATCTCTTTTGCGTTAACCATAGTTTTAAGCTTACTAAGCTCAAGATTTACCACATCTAGTTTATAGGCACGCAAAGCAAATAATAAAATACTGGTTGAACCACTTGGATCAATGCTAGTTTTTTCTTTAATGAGGTTAAACTCAGGAGAATCGAGACTTATTTCACTTTTGCCGAGATCTTTAAGTAGAAGTTTCAACTCAGAAATGTCGTATTTAGCGACTTTGGAAATCGTGTAGCCAAGTAAACAAAGTTCACTTAAAAGCATGAGTTTTTCAATATCTGTTTTGGTATAAGTTCTGTGACCTGAAGAATCTCTATTGGGAACTAGGGCCTTGTATCTTTTTTCCCATGCGCGAATGGTATGGACCCCTACTCCAGAAATTTTAGATGCCATTTGGATTGTATAGGATGTCGTCACGTAAAAAGAATCCTTGATTTAAGTGGCCCTGTTATAATACTTAGGTATTGCTCAAAGGCCGTCTATAACTTGTCTAAAAGTATCATACCACCGTACAATTGTTAAAAACAGAACTTAAACCTAAAATCAGACCATATTCATCTAGACAGGAGTTTTACAAATGAAAATATTAATTACTGGGGCCACGGGATTTGTAGGAAAAAAATTAACAACTGACCTTTTAGCGAAGGGTTACGAAATTCATATTTTAACTAGAAACAAATCCAAGGCCCTTGCCCTCTTTCCCGATTCTAAGGTAACTGCTTTTGAATGGAGAAATAACCTAGAACTTCCTCCGGTTGAATCTATTTCTGGTATTTCTGGGGTCGTGAACTTAATGGGTGAAAACATTGCAGCGAAACGTTGGAGTGATGAACAAAAAAAGATATTAAAAGAATCGAGAGTTGATTCTACACAAAATCTTATCAAATTAATTGAACAAAATTTAAACGGAACACTTGATTTTTTTATTTCATCATCTGCCGTCGGAATTTACCCTGTCAATTCAACTAAAGTTTTCAATGAAGAATCTATACTAGGTTATAATTTTTTATCTGAACTTTGCAAGCAATGGGAAGGCGCAATCAGTGCTTTAACAAAAACAAAAAGAAAAGTCATAATTAGAACTGGAGTCGTGTTAGATAAGACTGATGGGGCATTGAAAAAAATGCTTCCTCCTTTTCAAATGGGATTAGGTGGACCAATTGGAGATGGTAATCAAATGATGAGTTGGATATCACTTATAGACCTTGTGTCTCTTTATTCTACGGCAGTTAGCGACTCTAAATATGAAGGAATTTATAATGGAGTTGCACCCACTCCTGTGAATAATTTTGATTTCACAAAAGCTTTAGGTCACGCACTTCATCGCCCAACGATATTTCCTGTACCAACAATTCCCTTAAAACTGATGTTTGGTGAAATGGCATCTGTGATTCTCGATTCCCAATCTGTCGTTTCTAAACGCCTAGTGGACGCCGGTTTTCATTTTAAACATGAAACTGTCGATTCTGCTCTTAACGAAATCTTTAAAAAGTAATACTTATGACTATAAAAAACTTATGTTGGATTAGACGAGATCTTCGTTTGCATGATCACCATGCTCTAAGCGAATCACTTAAAAATGGTGATGAAACTTATATTGCTTTTATTTTTGATGAAACTATTTTAGAAAAATTAAATGTAAAAAAAGACAGACGTATTACTTTTATAATTGATTCTTTAAAAGAAATTGAATTAGAAATGCAAAAGCACAGCGCTTCAATTCTCATTCGTTTTGGGGATCCAAAAATTGAAATTCCAAAAATAATTTCCGAATTTGGAATCAATGGACTTTACTTAAATCGTGATTATGAACCAAGAGCAAAAATTCGAGATGATTCGATTATTAAAATACTCCAAAAAAAAGGTGTAGATACTTTTACTTTTAAAGATCATGTCTTCTATGAAAAAGCAGAAGTCTTAAATGGGCAACGAGAAATTTATAAAGTATTTACACCCTATAAAAATAAATGGCTTGAAACCTTTAAATCTCAAGAATCAGTTCTTGCCAATTTTAAATGCCCACTAAATAAGTTGGCCGTGGTCAAAAACCCCGACTCAATTCTGTTAATTGATTGGTATAAAAAAATTCATTTTGAAGAACAATCGTCACTTTTAAAAGCTGGGCCCAGCGAGGCGCATAAAAAGCTCCTAGGTTTTAAAAAATATATTTCTAATTATAAATTAGCTCGCGATATCCCCGCTCTTAATCAAACATCAAATCTTTCTCCGTATATACGAATGGGAAACTTGTCAGTACGAGAAATGATTAAAGTGGCCATCTCTGGAACTGATGAAGGACATTCAACCTGGCTTTCAGAAATAATTTGGCGAGACTTCTATCAAGTTATTCTTGATGTTTATCCAAAAGTTGAAACACATTGTTTTAAAGCTCAATATGACCTAATCAAATGGGCCGGAAGTCGTGAACATTTTCAACTTTGGTGCGAAGGAAAAACTGGCTATCCAATAGTAGATGCGGCCATGCGCTGCTTAAATCAAACAGGAATGATGCATAATCGATTGAGAATGGTCGTTGCTAGTTTTCTGACTAAAACTTTATTAGTAGATTGGAGATTAGGTGAACATTATTTTGCTGAAAAACTACTCGATTTCGACTTAGCTGCCAATAATGGTGGATGGCAATGGTCGGCTTCTACTGGGGTTGATGCTCAACCCTATTTTAGAATTTTTAATCCGTATAACCAATCTGAAAAATTTGACCCTGAAGGAATATTCATAAAAACTTGGTGTCCCGAACTAAAATATTTTAGTAATAAAAAAATTCATTACCCTCATGAAAGTGATTTAGTCGAGCAAGTTGAAGCAAAATGCTTTATTGGTAAAGATTATCCACATCCAATAGTTGCCTATAAAACACAAAAGGAAAAAGCTTTAGCGATGTTTAAAGCGATTAGTTAACAAATAACTGACTTAATTGTTTTTTATCAAATTAATTTTTTACTAACCGAATAGATTATATGAATATTTGGTTAATTTTATTTATTTTTTTTCAAATAATTATTCTACAAATGAATTGTTATGCTCAATTGCCCGAAGGCTCTATTGAATCACCTTTTAAAGCTTGTCAAAATGAAATCATAGTTCCAACTGAAAAATATCAAAAGAATAGTGACCAGTGGAATGCTTTTGAATCAAAATGTAAAATCAAAATACGCATGTCAAATGAAGCAGGACTTGATTCACTCAATCCACTAAATGAAGGATTGAAATATATTGAATTCGCCACAAAGGTGGCCCAAAAGGTTGAAGTCAATTTAGTTAAAAGTAGAATATTTGCAGACTGTACGGCCAGCTGTTTTCAAGGTGCCGTTAGCTGTCAAAAGACTAAAGATCCAAACGAATCTCCAATTGATTGTAATACTCGTAAAAAAGAAATTCTTGAAAGCTTAAAATCTTACTCAAAAAAAATTAGAATGGAACTTGCTTTAAGTCGACCTTATAGTGGAATTGTTGATGTTAATATTAGAAATGTATTAAACATTGCAAGTGATAAAAGAGATAAAAATGAAAAACTAATTAATTCAACTCTTCAAGATTTTGAAATGGCAACTCCAAATCCTCTGGGAATTGCTGATTTAAACGAATTTGAAAAAAAAGAAGCTGAAAAAAAATTAGATACTGAAATAAAAAAAATCGATGAAGATTCTGGAAATATGCACCTTAAAAATATTGATGATTGGAAGTCTATTAAATTAATGGATCGATTCAACACTCATCAAGAACAATACCGTCAACTTATTTATGAAGAAGCACCACTCTTTGGAGTCATTGATAAGGCAAAAAAATTTGATGAACAAAATAACCCAATCTGGAGTGATGAACAAATTGCAAATGCATTCTTAAAATTATCTCAAAATGCAAAACTCACAGAAGACAAAGTAAAGTGGAGTCAAAAAAACGCAAAATTAGAATTTAATCGAGGAAATTCAGAAGCCTTTCGAAAATGGCTTTACTCATTTAATTCAAATAATAATGACACCCATGACTTACTCTTTTTTATGGGAATGAAAAATCAAGTTGAAGAAGTTTTGGCCCTCGATCCAACATCCTGTGGAATTGCCACCACTATGGGCCTAAGGCTTAAGAGCAAGGATCTGCAAAATCAAGGTATAACTCTGGCGGCGTCTGTGGCCTCTTCTTTCATTGGAAGAATTGCTGGTGGAGCATTTGGGTTATTGCGATCTCTCAGTGCTGCAGAAATTGCCAATTCAACAGGGCTTGCTTTAGGAAGTACTTATCTTGGAGATAGTTTTCGCGATTTTAATGCAAAGACAACTGAAGCTCAGACTACGAGTGGATTTGGAGGAAATAAAGAAGGATCCAAAATTCGCTCCGTTAAAGAAGTAGACGAAGCCAGAGAACATTTAAAAGTAGCACTCATGATGGCCCCTCTTGATATTCCAGCTGCAAAGTTTTTAAGCCAACGAGCATTTGCTAGTGCAAAAAAATTAAGTCCATCGTCCATTATAAAATCCCCAGGCCCAACAATTGAAAAACGGATTCTACAAAAAAATGAAGTAGAGACAATTGAAAGAAGACTGCCTACGTCTACAACATCTACTAAAAGAGGTGAAGTTCTCGAAATACTCAATCTACATGAATTGCCGCCCTCAATGCGCTTAAGAAAATATAAGAATGAAGCCGGTGAAGAAATGATAATGTATGAAAAAATTGTTTTAGATTCAAATAATAAATCTGTTATCCAATCTCGAGAACTTTCTCTTGATCAATTAACTGGTGCCTATGATGCAAACTATCCTTCTGGCAAACTTTTTTTAGAAGACCTTATTAAAGAAAAAGCCGGTAAATCTACGCTAGCATTCATTGATGTTAATAATTTAGGTCATGTGAATAATAATTTTCTTAAAGGCAGAATTGCTGGAGATGAATACTTGGCCGCAATTGCCAAAGCGATAAATAAAGCGACAGATGGCAAAGCTCAACTGTTTAAACTAGGTGGAGATGAATACGGAGTGCTTCTTCATGAAGCTGATCCAGTTAAGGCCCAATCAATCCTGCAAAAAATAATCGATTCCTGCTATTCTAAGGAAGTTCACCAAAGCTTCAGAGAAAATAGTATTGCCAGAGCAGAGTTGATTAGAAGTCAAAGAATCAAAGGTCCTGATGGTAAATTAATTCCGTTAACTACCGAAGAAAAAAAAATAATTACAGAATACTCTCCTTATTCTAGAGAAGGTATTTCAATTGGTGCTGTGAGTGTTGAAAAAGGGAACTCACTTGAGCAACTTCTTCATGTCGCTGAGTCTCAAGCAGTTAAACAAAAAATCATAACCAAAAATGAACTCAATATTTCTTCAAAAAAATATGGTGGTACTGATGCCGTTCCTGGTGCGATTCCCAACTTAAAGTACAAACCAATGGCCGATCGACCTGCGAGTGTTACAGAATTATCTATGATTAAAAATTCTTCTCAAAGTCAAAAGAATGAATTGAATATTTCATCGATTTCAGAATTTGGTAAGGAAGAAGTCATCAATGAAAAATTTCGTTTTGGTGAAATAGCTGTCATTGAAAATAAACTTCCAGATGGCTCAAGTATTCTTAAATACAATCGCTTTTTCAAAGCTTCGAATGGAGCACTAAACTTTGTAACGAGAGAGTTAGTTGTTAATTCTAAGGTTGGACTCATCGATGGAACACATGAAAGTGGTCAATTTATTCTCAATAGACTTTGTGATGGAAAAAGTGCCACTCTACACTCGAGAGGTCTTTTATGGATAAATGCCGAGAACTTAGGAAAAATTAATTATTTCAAAAATGGGACGGCCACAGGGGATAAATTATTAGCAGAGACGGCTAAAACAATTGAAAAAGAAGTTCGTGCTGGTGGAGTCTCTTTTAAAATGCAAGGATCCGAATTTATCCTTGTTCAGGAGGGACTTTCAAAAGAAAGTATTTCAATATTACAAAAAAGAATTCAACAATCTCTAGTGAATAATCCTGAAATTAAAAAAATCTATTCTGAGCAACTTCAATTTATTAAGGATGAAATTTCAAAAACAAAAATTTTACCTCAAACAGCGGAGACAGACAAAAAACTTGTGGAACTCTCTGCGAGCTTTGAAAGCGTCTCAAAAATGAAACCTCAATATTCACTTGAAAATCACATTTTTAACGAATCAGATAATTTAGAGACAGCGATCCAACTGACTAAGGGGCGATTGAAAAATGAAAAATAATTTCAGTATTAACTGAATTAATAATCATACAATGGGCCTTAGTCTTTTCCAATAAATTCATTGCTCGCTCTGGCCGATCCACACCTTTTAAGACAATCGACATTTCTGCTCGTGCCATCCACAGTAAATTTCCATTATTTTTATCAACACTCAATAGAGATGTTCCGTGAATGGATTTAAATTCTAGTTTAGATTTTGCTGCTATCACTTTAAAAGTAGCTAAATAGCAATTTAACAAACTCAGTGCATAGAGATCTTCTGGTGAATAAGTCCCACCAGGACCTTCAAACTCCGGAGGAATCGCCATAACAATGGGAGTGCATTCTTTATTCTCTGAGAGTGAATTAAACCAGTTTGTGTCTATGCCAGAGTCACCAAATGATTCGACTTTGAATACTTTAGGAAGTCTGGACATAGGCACCACCGAATAAAAAATTTTCTATTAAAATTTTGAGTTCACTAACTTTTCAACTGGAAAACCTAATGACTTTGCGTAATTTACATATTCGGCCAATACTTCTGGCTGAATCGAAGGAGTGCGAGACATTATCCATAAAGATTTTCGATTTGTTGAACCGATCAAAACGGTATCGTAGCCTTCACTTAATTTAACGATGACATACTCTCCTTTTACATTGAAAAGTTTCGTAAAAAAACTGTCAAAAGTAATTTCAAGACGGGCATTTGTTTGAGTGTCTTTAACAACACCTTTACCTTTTATGTCAGACGTTTTTCCATTTTTTTTGTAACAAGTATTTAGGACACTGATTGTATTTTCACCTAAAATTCCATACTCGGCACTTTGAGCAACACAATTACATGTAAAAATTTGAGGAAGTGACGTTATGGCGTACCACTTGCCAATATAGCGAGCAATATCAACATTGCTTGGAGTTGGTAATTTCGAGTTTGATGTCGAAGCATGAGAACAAGATGTGAAAATAGATCCAGCAAGTAAGACCGCAATAACTAGGAAATTTTTCATGGGTTAACTCCTTTAAGAATTGATAAAGAAAATTAACCCAATCTCTAACTCTATTCAACTAGACAAGCTTGATACTGTAAATAATTTAAGACGCGGCCGGAGGGACAATCACTCCATATTTTTCACCTGGCTTAATGATTGTCTTAGGATAAACAGCTACATTGGGTCCAACAACTGCTTTTTCCCCAATAGTCACTCCACCCAAAAGCTTTGCAGCAAGACCTACCATTGCACCTTTTTTGATATGGAGTTTGTCAATGATGAGAAAACCTTTCATACCGTAGTGGGCCATCATATAAACGGAGCCACCAATCGTTACATAATCTTCTAAGATAATGAGGCAAGGATCTGAAATATTAGAAGTATTTATTAAGACACCTTTACCTATTCTCATTCCCATTAATTTAAAAAACAAAAGATTAAGAGGAGACGGTGTAATTAAATCGAGAATGGTATAACGAACTAAATAAGTAAGTGCATTATGGTAGTACCAAGGAATAGATTCAACTGAAAACCATGCTCCACGGTAAGGTTTAACAAATGGAATAATGGGAAAATTGAATAGGGGTACAACTGTAATAAGTGTTAAAATAAATGCTAAAAAGCCAACGGCCACACCGCTTGCATAACAAAATGATTTTAACAGTAACGAGTAATCACTCACGTGTAATTGGATCCATTGTAAAAAATAGACACCTGGAGTTAGAGATATAGCTAAACACAGGACACAAATTGAAATAACAGGGATAAGGAAAAAAAGAAAAGCTAAATTGCCAAGTTTGCGAAAAATATTTTCGACAACAGCAGCTGGGCCTGTTTTAGTTGATACGCGCTTATTAATATCATCATATTCTAGCGTTTCAGGCGCTTTGTCTGGTGTTCGGTTGTTTTCCAAGAGATTTCCTTTTGAATTTTAGCTTTTGAGTGTTTTCATTTTCCAAGTTTTCTTTTTGTTTGTAAACTCTGAGTTCATGAAAAAACTTAAACTTTTAAAAAATATATTTCTTTTTGCTCTCCCCATTATTTCTGGTCAAATAGGCCAAATGCTTTTTGGAGTTGGCGATATTATTGTGGCCGGACATTATTCGACTCAAGCAGTGTCTGCTATCGGTGTTGCGGCCGGAATCTTTGCACCATTTCTCATGATTGGAATTGGAATTTTATTATGCACTGGCCCCATTGCTTCAGAGTTAAAAGGTAAAGGATTAAAAGATCACACTCTTTTGTTTAATTCTTATATCATTGCCACTCTTGCCTCATTAATCGTGATTGTTTGTTTATACACATTGGCCTATCACATTGAATGGTTAGGATTAAATCCACTCATTGCTTCTGATGTAGCTCTCTATTTAAAATGGACGGCATTGTCAGTATGGCCGGCATTATTATTTCAATCCACAAAAGAATATTTGCAGGCAGAATCTAAAACTTTTGTCTCCAATGGGATAATACTCTTTTTTAATTTAGTTAACGTAGTTTTATGTTTTGTATTTATGTTCGGATGGGGACCAATCCCAGAGCTAGGTGTTAAAGGAGCGGCCATTGTCACAAGTCTTTGTAGAATCCTGATGTCTTGGGCCCTATTCTATTACATGAAAAAAGTTTGCGTCTTTCAAACTCTAAAAAATAATTCGACTATCAAAAAAATTTTCCAATTAGGACTTCCTATTTCATTTACTATTTTGTGTGAAGTATTAGTCTTTTCAACCGTGACAATTCTCGTTGGAAAAATGAGTCTCGTGGCTTCAGCTTCACAAAGTTTAGTCATCAATCTCACTTCACTCACCTTCATGGTTCCACTGGCCATTGGAAGTGCTGTTTCAGTTTTAGTAGGAGAACAATTCGGAAAAAAATCTTTAACTGGAATTTTGAATTACTCACTAGGCTCACTTTTTTTAGCATTTATGACTCAAATCCTTTTTGCGACATTGTATTTAACAATTCCTGATAAACTTTTAGGAATTGCAACGACAGATAAGGCCATCATTAGTTATGCAAGTGCACTTCTCTTTTGGGTAGGGCTATTTCAAATTCCAGATGGGATTCAAGTTGTTTTATCTGGTGTTATGCGAGGCCTACATGTCACGAAGACTCCCATGATTCTCGGATTTATTTCATATTGGATTATAGGTTTGCCGATTGGTTGTTTTCTGACATACAAACTTGGATTTGAGGCCCGCGGTCTTTGGATGGGACTTGCGATTGGACTTCTTTGTATGTGTATTTTATTAATGATGCTCTATCGTAAAAAAATTCAACTTTTTCGCCTTGAATTTAAAGAGAATAGGATTCCGGCAAAGTAAAATTTATTTCTTTTTTTGATATTGGATCTTTGAAAATTAATTGATAGGCCATTAATTGCAATCCATTTACATTTTTATTTCCAATTCCGTATTTGGGGTCGCCTAAAACAGGATTGCCCATAAAAGCAAAATGTCTTCTTATTTGATGAAGCCTACCCGTGTGAATTTCGACTAGTAATTTGGTCGTTAATTCATTGGACTCTAAAATTGTATAAGTCGTTTTTGCCTCTTTTCCATCTAGAGGTTCACTGATTTCTCCTCGAACTTTGACGACACCTAAAACTTCAACTTTATAAAATTTTCGAACCTCATGATTTTGCCAAAGTTTAGAAAAAACTGCTGCGGCATTTTTATTGTAAGCAAAAAGCATTACTCCGTGTGCTTCTCGGTCAAGACGATGAACTAACCAGGCCTTGTTTTTAATTTTTTCAATTTGACGTAAAATTGAAAAATGGTCTCCAAATTCTGTCCCTTGAGATAAAAGTCCAACAGGCTTATACCAGAGCCCCCAATCTTTGAAATTAATTAGCTCCACGGCCTTTGGTACTTCTTTATTTACTAAATGAGGATCAAAATAAAACTCAATAAATGAATCAGAATTGAGTTCGTAGGTTGCTCTTCGAACCCTTGATAATTTAGCATTTTTAAATTGGCGAACCCATACACCACCATTATTTAAAATTTTTTTCAGTGTTGATTTGGAAAGTTTTGAATATTTTTCTAAAAAATCTATTAAAATTTTGGGATCTTCTAAACTTACAGCTTTTTTAAATGTGAGTGGTTTATCTGTCATAATTTTACCAAAAAAAGCCCAAGGAATTAAACCTTGGGCTTTTGTATAATACCCTTTAAAAGAGTATTGGCCAGAGCTTTGAAAAAACTATTTCTTAGCTGCTAGGGCCTTGTAAGCATCAACCCTTCCACCTGACAAAGAAGCAGTTGCTAACTTATTCGTTTTAACTGAAGTACTGACTAGTCTTTCACGAATTTCTGAAGGAGTAAGAGTTGGCTCTTGAGACAATATTAATCCAACAATTCCTGCGACAAATGGAGTCGCCATCGAAGTTCCAGACATTGTGGTATAACCTCCACGCTTATAAGTTGAGAGAATATTTGATCCTGGAGCTGTCACATGAACTGACTTTAAACCATAATTTGAAAAACTAGACTTAGACCCAGTATTGGTGAAAGAGCCAACTGAGATTACATTTCCAACTTGATAGTTTGCTGGATAACTTGCAGTAGAATCATTATCAGCAGAATCATTTCCTGCGGCCGCAACAAAAGTAACACCAGCTGCTTCAGCGGCCCTGATTGCATCTTCTAAGGATTGCTCTTTTTCATCTCCTCCCCATGAGTTAGATAAAACATTTGCCCCTCTTTTGATGGCATAATCAATGGCCGCAATTGCATCAATCGTTTCTCCTGAACCTGAATCTGCTAAAAATTTAACTGGAATTATTTTTACATTGGCCATCACACCAGTGACACCGACATCGTTATGAGCAGCTCCTATAACGCCAGCACAATGTGTTCCATGACCATGACCATCTTGAGGATTATTATCTTTATTAGCAAAATCGTATCCGTAAATATCATCTATATAACCATTACCATCGTCATCGACTCCTGGTTTGCCATTAAGCTCAGCTAAATTAATGTCAATTTGATCTTTTAAATCTGGATGATTGTAATCTACACCGGTATCAATAACCGCAATTTTTATATCTGTAGATCCCTTAGTAATTGACCAAGCACGAAGGACATTTATATCTTCCCCTGAAGTTCCAGTTGAAAAAATACTTCCATTTCTACCATCGTTTTTTAAGCCCCATTGCTTTTTAAAATTTGTATCTTTTGGAGCAGGAACTTCATCACCAATTGCAGAATGTACTTTGTTTAGAGAAATAATATAATTTGGCTCAATATATTCAATTTCTGGATTTCTCGATAAAACTGAAAAAGCTTTGTCAGATAAACCAATATTTGTTTCAAGACGAGCAAAAGTTCCGAATGATGTATTGGCAATTTTAGTAACACTTCCAAAATTTGATAATGTTTTGTTAGTTAAAAAATTTGATCCTTTTTTAACTTTAACAATATATCCATTAAATGGAGTGGCAAATGCTGGGGATAGTAAAATAGAAGAGAAAACAATTGAGCCAATAAGTCTTTTTAATTTCATATAATCTTCCTTGATTAATATTTTAATATTAACTATCTCAGATATTAAATATTAAATGCAACTTGAATACTTTTCTTGTAAGTAATTATTAGACACTCAATAACGAAAAACTGCAGATGCCCAAGTAAAACCTGAACCGAATGCAGCAGAAGCAACAAGCATTCCTTTTTTGAGAACACCTGCCTTAATCGCATCATCCATACCCAAGGGAATAGTTGCAGCAGTTGTATTTCCATATTTTTGAATAGTATTGAAAACTTTTTCCTCAGGAATCATCAACATCTCTGCTACTTTAGAATTAATTCGAAGATTTGCTTGATGAAAAAGAAATAAATCTATTTGGGAAAGTTCAATATTGGCTTCTTTGCAAGAGCTCAATAAACATTCTGTCATTTTTTTAGTAGCGTGAACAAAAACAGATTTTCCATTCATCTGAGGAAAATTTAATCCTTCTTCTAACATCTGGCGATTGAGCCGATCTGCTCCTAAGGCCGTTCCGGGTGCAGGTATCCACAATTCTTTAGCGAATGCTCCATCAGCAAAAAGTTGGGTCGTTAGGATTCGTGAATCTTTTTTTGAATCGAGCAACTCTTTTCTAGACACCACAACGGCCCCTGCTCCATCGCCAAATAAAACTGAGATATTTCGCCCATTAGGAGATTTGTCTAATCCTTTAGAGTGAATTTCAGAACCAACGATTAAAATATTTTTATGACTACCTGATAAGATAAATTTATCAGCAATCGAAAGTGCATAGATAAATCCAGTGCATTGTTGACGAATATCGAGACATGCAATTTCAGTTATGCCTAATTTCGCTTGGAGAAAACAGCCATTACCTGGAAAATCATGATCTGGACTAAGAGTTGCATAGATAATCATGTCGATATCTTTATTCATTAATCCTGCATTTTTGATAGCGCGTTGGGCAGCTATAAGTCCTAAATCTGAATTTGATGTGTTGGCATCGGCCCAGTGCCTTTGCTCAATACCAGTTCTTTGTTGAATCCATTCATCCGTTGTGTCGAGTAATTTTTCTAAATCAAAATTAGTGAATATTTTCTCAGGAACAAACGAGCCAACACCGGTAATTTCACTTCTAAAGTTCATGAATAATCCTCAAAAAAAAAGTTTTTAATCTTGATAATAGTCTAATCAAATCTCCACAAAATTCAATTCATCCCGTATTAAATTGAATTTTTGATCGTAAAAAGTGATTAACTTGATGAGTACAATCGATTATAATAAGCCAATGAAAAAATTGACATATGCTAAAAACTCTCTTTATATCGGGACACTCTGTCTCATTGTGAATTGCTCAAATGAGCCAACGCAACCAGCAGTTCCCAAAGTTTATTCCACCACAACTCAAAAAGAATTTGAAGAAATAGAAAAAACAGACTTGCGGACAAGCCCCCCGCATCGAGCGACACAAGCGCCAACTCCTCCAAGAGCTCCAGTTGTCCTAAAAGAAAATCCCAGGGTAAAATTGGCAGACACCCAACCAACAAACGAACTTCCTAAAAGTGAGATTAGCGAATCAAGTCAATTAAGTACAAAAAATAAAGAGCGCTTACAGGAGATTAATCAAAACCTAGCTTTTTATTGCATGAAACACCGAAAAGATTCTCGCTTTAGAGATGAAGAAAATTGTTTAGCATTTACCAAAAAAGTATTAGTGACTTGTGAAAAAAAACATAAATTAATTAATACAATAATGGTTAATTGTATCAAAGATCAGCTTAAAAAAAATAAATTATAAAGGACAGAATGACAAAGCGAGCGGTATGTCCTCAATGCGAATTCATACTAGCACGTTGCCTATGTACCGGACTAAAACTCATATCCAATAAAGTTCATATTATTGTTCTTCAACATCCAAGTGAAAAAAAACATGCACTAGGAACTGTTCAGCTTATGAAAAAAAGTTTTCAGAACATAACCATTTTGATTGGTGAAGATTTCAGCAAAAATGACGAACTTAATTTACTTCTTAATGATCCAACTCATCGAATTGCTCTCTTGTTTCCAAGAAAAGAAAGTAAGCCACTCGGGTCTCTAATTTCGCCCGCCATTACTCACCTGGTGATTATAGATGGAACATGGAAAAAATCTCGAAAAATCTTTTTAGAATCAAGCAACCTGCATTCACTATCTGCCTATTTAATTGAGCCTATTGGTGCAAGTGAATATAGACTACGGTCCAGCTCCGAAGAAAATAGTTTATCAAGTCTTGAAGCAGTTATCTTTGTATTAGCAATTATTGAGAATGAAACAGATACAAATTCGCTGAAAGAGACTTTTAAAAAAATGATTGATTTTCAAATTGAGAAAATGGGAGAAGAAAAATACAAAAAAAATTATCTAAAATCTTAAAAAATGAGCACTTTGAATAGTGCTCATTTTTTAAGATTTTTCTAAATATTTCTTAAAACTTAAACTTTAGCAGCAAATGAAGTACACCATCCACAGTTCGTCACATACTTCATTCCCATCATTGTACATGGAGCATATCCACCTTCTGCTTTTGCAACATTGTAGAATTTACAAGATCCGCATTTTGATCCGGCCTTGAATTTTGGACTTTTAGTTGTACTTGCAACTGTTACGTATTGAAGAGTTTTTCCCATTCCCTCAGCTGGATTGGCCATCGCTTTTCCAGCAAGTGGTGCTGTCGGACATGCGTCTGCAGCTAGTGCCTTAGTTGCTTTAGCAATAAATGGGACGACTGCTACAGCTGCTGCAGCAAATTTAAAAAATGAACGTCTAGATAGGGTACTGTTTTCCATAAGCTCTCCTTCACATAATACTATAATCTTTGGTAAATATTAACATGCAGAATACTATCAGTACACAGGCCTGCAATGAATTTAATCTATTATTTTAGTTAGTTAGATGCAAACTTCTGTTCGGAACACGAAACCTTTAACTCTTTCAAAAACCAATATCTTTTGGTAGAAATAAGTCAAACCTTAAAGGAATTATGATTAATGCAACCGACAAATGAGCACAAACCACTAGAAAATAGTCTTGGCAATAGTAAGGAATACTACTGTGCTACTACAAATAATATTTTAGTAGAAGTTGCACCTGCCTATGTACCAGATAGATCGGATCCCGAATCAAATCAATATTTTTATTCTTATAAAATACGCATTACCAATTTAGCTGATTTTTCATGCCGAGTGATTCATCGCCACTGGAAAATTAAAGATGGAAATGGAAAAGTCTACGAAGTACAAGGCTCTGGTGTCATCGGTGAGCAGCCAATGCTAGCTCCAGGTGAATGCTATGAATATACTAGCTTCTGTCCTCTTCATTCCCCATTTGGAAATATGAGAGGAAAATACCAAATGATTGATCAATTTGGTAATCGTTTCTGGATCGATGTTCCAGTTTTCTTTTTTCGAAAGCCTGAGACTTTTATCCAGTAGGCCAGTTAATTTATTGTTTATTTTTTTTTTGAGGATTCAACTTCGAATGAGTTACTTCTTCCTCTTTCAACAACTGAGGAACAAATTTTATTGCTAAAAAAATTAGCGAAATGATAAATACGATAGTCATCAATTTTCTTATAAAAGTAGCTTCTTCCTTGGCATTAGTTTTAACTTTCATCGCAAACTCAAGCCTTACTTTATCGACTTGAACTTTCTCCATTAAAGTATCATAAATGAGATTGCTCATTTCTTTTGAAATGGATTCAATAAACAAGTCGTTCATCTTTTTATTTCTATGTTTATTCAACTCAGTTAAAAAAACACCATCTAAATTAGTTGTAACAGCACGGGCCCTTTCCGATTTTTTGCTATAAAAATCTTTTTGAGCGTTTTCCTTTATTACTCTAATATTACTAAGTTCGGCTTCTTTAATTTCATTGAGACTCAATCTAAGAGTCGCGATTTCAGTTGCTATATTCTGTTTCTCTTCGTCTGCCTTTTTTTCAACGACTAGTTTTTTTTGCGCAAACTCAATTTCCATTTTTGAAATTTTTTCTTGTTGAGCATCCATTAGAATTTTATACTCTAAATCTAATTGTCTTTTAGATAAATCAATCTTCGATATCTCTGAGCTCAATGATTTCTTAGCATCGAGATGGTCTCTAGTTAGCTGCGCATTTAAATTTTCAAATTTATTTTTTAATTGATTAATCTGATTATTGGATTCCATTTTTTGTTTTTCTGCTTCTTGTAAAAAAGCACGTTGAATGAGTTGTTCTTCTTCTTTATTTTTCTTAACAAAACTTTCAAAATCAAGCTTAATTCTTTCTACTTCTTGATTCATTTTTGCTTTTAAATTTTTAAATTTTACAACTTCTTCTGAATACGCAGTCCTTGAAATTTCAACTTCCTGTTCAATAATTTTTAATTGTTTATTTTTCTCAATTTGTAACATCGAAATATTTTCGGTTTTCTGTATCTCAAATTCACGAGCTTCACGCTCTATCTTATGGTTAAGTTCAATTGAAGTTGCATTTAATTTTTGAACTTTTTCCTGAATTATTGATTCATCACTTTGTAATTTTAACATCGATGTTTTTATTAAATTTTTCTGTGATTCAATTTCTACTAATATTCGTTTTTGCTGTTCTTTTGTATTTAACAATTCCGCTTGAGCGATATCGTCATCTTTTTTCAATTGGTCTAATTTTTGAATTTGTTTATAATGATCTGCTTCAGTTTCTCGTATTGTCCGTTCTAGTTTCTCTTTATCATTTTTGAGAACTGAATTTTCAATTATTAAATTATCCTTTAAAATTTTTGCTTGTTGCCCCTCGGAAATAATTTGTGTGACAAGTAATTTCTGCTCAAGTAGGATTGTCTCATGGTGGGCCTTAAGATTTCTTTCTTCAAAACGAAGATCTGCCAATTGTTGCTCAGACTCTTTTTTTGAAGTTGCGAGATCAAGTCGTAATTGTTCAAGAGAAATTCTTTCATTTTTGATACGTTCATCTTCTAAACGAATATTACGAACCAAATTGTCATAATTATTTTGAGCTTCGAATTCAGACTGTTTTAGTGCATCTACTTTAGATCTTAGGTCTTGAAATGTTTCATTAATTTTTTTAAGCTTTTGCTGATTTTCTTCTTCAATCTGTTTATATTCTTCATGTTTAGAATTGGCAAAATTTTCACTCTCTAAAATCGTTTTTTTAGACTGCTCATTTGCCTTTAATTTTAGTTCTTCTGAATATCGTTCAGCATCGGCTTTAATTTTATTTGCTTCTGATGTATTTTTTTGTAAAATTGCATTTGAATCTTTTTGTGCCTTACTTAAAAGCAATTCTATTTTTTTATCATTGGCAATTTTAAGTTTTTCAATTTCAGCAAATGCTTTTTCCTGAGCAAGTTTTGTTTGCTCTTCAGTTTTGATTCTTTCTGCAATAGCTTCAGATCTTGCTCTTGCAAGAATCTCTTCACCTTTTTTCTGAGAAGCTTCTTTTATTTCGTCCGCTTCTCTCTTGGATTGTTTCGCTGCATTTTCAGCTTCAATATCAAGTAAGTTTTTCATCTGAACCAATAAATCAGGCTCAACGGCGGCGCGAACAGGCAAATCTTTTAACATTTTCACTGATCGGATTTTTTCTACCGGAGAATTTCTAGAAGATGTCTGAAATGGTTCTGAACGAGTTGACTCAATGCCATTTGAGACTTTTGGCAGTTGAACTTCAACCAATTCATCATTTGCAACTCTATCTGATTTGAGTGCCAAGACATTATTTTGAATTTTTGTTTTTTCTATTAGTGGATTTTTTCTCACAAGAGTTACTTCTTCGAAATCGTCATCTTTAAACACAGTACTATTTTGTTCAGGATTTTCTTCAAGTATTATGCCCGGTTCATCAATATGATTAAAAAGACACTTAATCCATATTACTGGACCTGAGTCACTGCCTAACTTAATTGGAGTGTCATTAGTAAACAAAACAGACTTACGGGCATTAAGCCTTACACCATTATGCCAACTACCATTACTTGATCCTAATTCTTCAATATAGATCTCGTCTTCTTTTAAAAAGACTTTGAGGTGCTCTCGGCTAACTAAATCATGTTGAATTGAAATATCATTTTTTTGAGATCTACCAATAATAAAACTAGGTTTATCAATCACAATGGATCGATTTTCGTCACCTATTTTTAATAATATTTCATATTTTATAAATTCTTTCACCTGAGGACTATCGGATATCGAGACTAAATCATTAGGAAAATTGTCTCTAAATAGTCTTCACTTATTCATAAATTGTCTCTGAAGAATCAGATTAACCGACCAATAAGTTCAGACACTAGATCAAATATTCCCAATTTTGAGTAAGTAGTAAAAAATGAAAATTATGTCAGAATTAGAACTACTAATAATGTAATTAAACTAGATTTTTAAGAAATATAATTTTTTATTTTTGAACAATAGATGAGGTACTTATGTCATTAAATTATCATAAAAACGATGGCCAACATTCCGGAGATAGTTTCTGGACATCGTACTCTGACTTATTTTTGGGTCTTAGTTGTATATTTTTGCTTTTGTATGTTGTTTCAAGCATGCGCCAAGGTGCAGATGTAATTAAGCAACAAGTTCAAAATGAACAATTGGCAGTTGAAGTTAATGATTTAAAAAATCAGCTTAAAGCTTACGAAGACATTAAAAATCAATACATGAAAGATCAGGCCAGTCAGTCTGAAAAAAATGAATATAACGAACTCGTAGATAAACTTTCACTTTTAAAAGAAGAAACTATTTCAGAAAATGACCGACTAAAAAAAGCATTGCTCGCAAATGAATCCAAGGAGCAATCACTTAATAAATACCAACAAATGGTTCGCAATATGCTAAATGCAAACAAGTTGGCTAAAGTTAAAATTAATACTCGAGAAGATGTTATTGAAGAAAAAAGCCAGGTCATCACTGAAAAAGAGCAACAAGTTAATGTCTTAGAAAGTGAAGTTCAAAAAAATAAAAAGCTAATTGCACAAGGTGAAAACCAAATTCAAGAAGCTAAAATCAAATTAAACGAACGATTAAAACAATTAAAAAACTCTTTTAAGGCTAACAAAATAACAAAAATTATTTTAGAAAAAAGAATTGCACAAGCTAATTTAGAAAATCAAACAAAAGTGAAGAGCTTACTTCAAGAAAAACAACAATATCAGCAAGAATTGGCCGGAGTAACTAGTAAACTTCAAGCAGTTGCAACGAATCTTGATGAGACTAAAAACACTCTCGATAAAAAAACTAATGAACTTGCAACGACTAAAGGAATTCTAGATAAGAAAACTGGAGAACTTGTAGCAACTAAAGGAATCTTAGATAAAAAAACTGGAGAACTCGTAGCGACTCGCGGAATTTTAAATCAAAAAACTGGAGAATTAGTCGCAGCCAAAGGAATTCTTGATAAAAAATCAGGTGAACTAATGGCCGCAAAAGGTATCTTAGAGAAACAATCAGGTGAACTTAATCAAACTAAAAGTTTACTAAACAAAAAATCTGGTGAAGCAGAATCACTTCAAAATCAACTCTCCCAAACTGCAGCTAATGCTGAAGCTAAAATTGCTGGTTTAAAAGCATCTTTTGGTGATCAACAAGGTCGAGAACGAGCTGCCTTTGAAGGAGAACTTAATAAGTTAAAACTTGGAGCTGCCGAAAGAGGAAGAAGAGAAGCAGCATTTAGAGCTGAGGCCGAACAAAAAGAAAGGAATCTAAATCAACAAATGTCAGGTCTTCAAGGTCAATTAGAAAAAGCTAAAGCTGAAATTGAAGCAAGACAATCTGTTGCTAAAGATATTAGGGCACGGTTTGCAAGTGCAGGCATAAAAGCTGAAGTTAATGGAGAAACCGGTGAAGTGTTACTAGATTTTGGACAATCGTATTTTGACAGTGGTTCTTCTCAACTAAAAGCTGAAATGAAATCAGTTATTGAAAAAGCAATTCCTGTTTACGCCAAATCATTACTTGGAAATGCCAAAATTGCTGACAAAGTTTCAGCTGTAGAAATCATCGGATTTGCTTCCCCTACTTATAAAGGAAGATTTGTTGACCCAAAAAGCTCAAAAAAAGAAGACCAAGATGCTCTTAAATACAACATGGATCTAAGTTACTCTAGGGCCAAATCTATATTTAATTATATTGTCGATAATCAACAAGGCCACTCTGCCGATCAAAAAGAACTAATGGCCCTTATGAAAGTTTCAGGACGAAGTTTCCTTGAAGCGGCAAAAGTTAATAAAAATGTAGCCCCTGAAGAGTTTTGTAAAGTGAACGATTGTAAAAAAGCACAGAGAGTTGTTATTAGATTTAATATGGATAATTCAAAAAAATAATAAATATATAAAGAAAGAAAATAATTACTAAAGGAGTTCAAAATGCCAGAAACACATACCAGTCAATGGATTACAACGTTTATCTATATGCTACCCTATTTGATGGGTGGTGTATTTATAATTGCCGTCATTGTCCGTGCCCTCATTTATTACACTGTAAAACGTCATGAATGGTTTTCACGCGAATTTGAAAAAAGAGTTAACATTTTTGTCGATTCGCAAAATCCAGGTGATGTAAAGGATGTTTCATTTTATGTATTATCCAAAAAATTCTTGGAGAAAACTTACTATGAAATTTTTGAATTACGAGACAGAATGCAAAGAAGACAATCTGACCCAGTCATGAGACTTGCTGATAGATTTTTCTTAGTTAAACAAGGATGTGCTTGGCTTGTAAAAGACATTATTAAGCAACTTAAATTTTTAAAATGGACTGATGAAACTCCAAAAATGCTTAATATAACTAAAACCACTTTTAATCATAACCCTTGCTTCAACCGAATCTTTGGAATATTTCCAATCGGTGTCATGAACGATCTAGTCTCAATACTTCCAGGACTCTTTGTTGTTGCCGGGATTTTAGGAACATTCTTAGGTATTCGAGGGGGTTTAACTGCACTGGGAAGCATGAGTGTAGAAAACTTAGATGCAACAAGAAAAGTTATGGATAACTTTTTAAGAGAAATTGCCTTTGCAATGGGATCTTCAATTGTAGGTATTTCATTCTCACTTCTACTTCATGTTTTTAATACCATTGTCTCACCAGATAGAATGTTTAGTTCAATGATAGACCGATTTGAAAGTTCATTAGACTTATTATGGTATAGAAGCGACAACAATAACTTCCCACCGGCCAATGTTCCTTTCAATGAACACCGTGACCCAACTGAAGCTTTGGCAGAAGAAGCGATAAAGCTTGAAACTTCAAAATTAGAAGTTAAATGATAAATAAATGAGCAATGTCAGAGTACATTTACAATTAACGATACAACTCATCGACAAAGAAGAGACATTTGATCTTGATGGCGATGAGTTTTTTTTTGGAAGAAGTGTAAAATCCACTGTTCATATCCAAGACCCGAGTTTTAGTCGAACTCATTTTAAAATTAATGTAAATGAGAAAGAGCTATGGATATCTGACCTAGGCTCCCCCAACGGAACTTTCCTCAATGAAGAACAAATCGAAGGCCATACAATGGTCCCAATTCAGGCCGGAGATGTCATTACAACTGACAACTCTGATACTAAAATTATTATTCATACAGCAGAACTATATGAAGCTAGCTTAAAAGATAAATCGAGTGAAACAAAACAGAATAAAAATAATGACCTAACTACTCTAATGAGTAAAATTCTTGAAGATGCAAATTCTAAAGCTGAACAAATTATTTTGTTTGCACATGAGCAATCAGAAGAAAATAGATTAAAAGTCATAGAAGATTGCCAGAATTTTTTAGAAGAATCCAAAAAAGAAGCATTTAAAATAAAGGAAGATGCTAAAAAAGAAGCTTCACATTTAAAAGAAGAAGCTAAGAAAAAAGCAATTCTTGAATTTACAGAAAAAGCAAAAAACGAAATATTCAATGAACTAGAGAATCATAAAAACAAAACGATTGAAGAAAGAGAAATTGAATCTAAGAAGATAAAAGAAGAGCATTTAAAAGAAAAAAATTCATTATCACAACAACTTGATGAGAACAGAAAAAAAATAGAAAATCAAAAACAAGATCTCTTGAAAATTGAAAATGAATACAAAATCAAATCAAATAAACTTCAAGAAGAATTTGAGACAGATCAAAAAAATATAAAAAATGAATTAGATAAAAAACAAGACGAAATTGAGTCTTTTCATCTACTACGAATCAAAGAAATTCATGACTTCGAATTAAACGAATCTAACAAAGCCAAAGAATCACACAGAAAAGTAAAAGCTGAATTATCTAAACTTTTAGATGAACAAAAACTGGCCATTAGTGCAAAAAAAGAAGAATTGAAAAGAACAGAAGAAGACTTAGAAAATAAACGAAAGAAATACTTAAAAGATATCGATCTTGAAATTAGTGAAAGAAAGCAAATTGCTCAAAATGAATTTAATGAAGCAGAAGCAGCTATTCAACAAAAAAAAGAAGAACTCGAAAGTTATGTAACTTTTAAAAAAAATGAGATAAGTAATCTAGAAAAAAGTCACCGATCCAAAGCAGATGAACAAGTTCAAATCATCCGACTCCAAGCTGAGAACAAAAAGATTGAATTTCAAAAAGAAATTGAAGAATATGAGAAAAAAGTAGAAGAAAGTAAAAAAGAACTTTCTAAAACGTTTGAACACTTCGAAGCCAAAAAAAATGAGCAATTCATCTTAGTTGCTCAAGAAGTTAAAAATAAAGAAAAATTAATTGCTGAAATTAAATTACTTGAGTCACAGTTAGTTGAATTGAAAATAAAGTATGATCAACAATCAGAAAAAAACAAACAATCTATTGCAGCTGGTAATAATGAAATCATTAGACTTAAGACAGGCATATCAGAAGTAGAAGTTGTCAATAATAAGCTACTTCAACAAAAAGGACTGCTAGAAAAAATTCTAGATGACCTTTCTTTAAAGAACAAAAATGAAGAATCGCTAATTAAAGAAAAAAACGAATTCATTCAAAATCTAAAAATTCAGATTGAAAAATTGACTATTGAAAAA
Organism: Bacteriovoracaceae bacterium; assembly: GCA_947377285.1. GTDB lineage: Bacteria > Bdellovibrionota > Bacteriovoracia > Bacteriovoracales > Bacteriovoracaceae > Bacteriovorax. The sequence goes on along the minus strand of CANCFT010000029.1, from coordinate 11,901 downwards.
GAAAATATACTTCCACAGTTTCAAACTTTAAATAATCAATTATTAGATTTAAATAAAAAAATTGAAATTGCTTCTATAAATAATAATAAATTTAATGCCGAAAATGCCCAAATTCTTGCTCTGTCAGAAAAGCAACACTTAGAAGCTAAAAATGCATACAAAGACGAAATGCGAGCACTAAAAGCTTCAGAAGAAAAAAGAATTCAAGAGCTGCTTCATGTTGAAATGACCAGAATTAATAAATTAAAAGAAGACTCTCTTCGATTAGTTATAGACTTAGAAAATTCAATAACAAAAGAAATCTCAAACACAAGCTCTAAAATATTTGCTAATACTATTGGTATAGATAAATACCGTGAAATCGCACCTGAATTTGAAAAAGCACTCCGCTCATCTCTCCAAACTGGTGTATTAAAACTTTTGCAAAATGAACTTAACCCCAATCAAAATAATAAAATGTCAGGGCTAACAACTTCGAAAAAGCACTTAAAGCCTTTCCTCGCGGGACTTGGTATCTCTGCTATCCTTTTTGGACTTCTCCCTTATTCAATCAAAAAAATACAAATGCAAAATGATCCTATCCAAAGGCAACTAGAAGCTGATGCCCAAGAAAAAGCACGCGCACTTATACCTGTTATTAAATTTACGCCAGAAAAAGTTTCAACACTGGGAGCAAATTTTACAAAATCTGTTATTTACACAGATAATTTTTGTGAAACCTACTCAAAAGAAAATTTTAGATCAGGTCTAATCAAGCAAGGCAGTGTCTACCTTTATAAGCAGTGGCAAATTGAAGAAGAAAAATCTATTGAAAGCTATGCCATTATCTTTTCATTAATAGATGCACTTAAAGAACGACGAGAAAAAATAAATCCTGAATTTGAGAAACGCGACATTGCTAAAATGGAAGCCTTTGAAGTTGAAACCATGAAAAAAGTTGAAAAATTACTAGGAAATGGAGTTCGCCTTGAAGCTGCAATTAAGTTTCAAGCAAGATATTATCAAGATTTTCTCGGGAAACCTGATGTAAAGACTGAAGAAAAAGCAGCTGCAAAGTAATTGAAAATAGAGTATATTTAATTAATGAAAACATTGGATAATAAATTGGAAATATTAATAATTGACGATGAAAGTGATATTCTAGATATTATAACGTTTTTCATTGAAGATAAATTTACTCAACAAGTTAATATCAAAACTGCTCCAACTGGATTTGATGCAATTGAAATGCTTAAATTAAAATCCTATGATCTCTGTATATGTGACCATAATATGCCAAATGGATTAGGCAGTGATGTATACAAATACATCATCGACAATCATTTACCTACAAAGTTTGTACTATGTTCTTCAATCGTTATTGCCGATATGCCAAAGCAATACAGTTCTGATAAAATTTATTATCATATTATTAAGCCTGAAATCGAATCAGGTGTTGAAAAATTATTTAATATGCTTTCATCTGAAAATGGTCAATCAAGCGCGAACTTACAACCGATTTCAAATTATGTCCCTGTCATGGTTAATTTACTTTTTCTTTTGCAAGAACTTCCTTGTGATATTTATCTAAGTTTATCTGAGAATAAATTTGTAAAATGTCTAAATACTGGTGAAAGTTTTAGTGAGAGTGATCGCAATAAATATAACGAAAAAGGTGTCCACAAACTCTTTGTAACTAGAGGAGTGGATGAACACAAAATTCTAAATTTGATTAACACATCACTTTTTAAAATAATGGCCAATAAGAATAAACCACTAGGTGAAAGAATTTTTGAAGTCCATTCTAAATTAACTTCAATGTTAAAACTTTATGGGATTTCAGAAGAGTTGGCAGGACTTGCAAAAGATTCAATAAAAAACACTGTTGGTGAAATCCTTAAAAACGAAAAAGAATATCGCTATTGGGAGCGGTTAAATTTAATGGGTGAATACCCCTCAAAGCTCTATACGCTGCAAGCGATACTCTGTGGTATTCTTACCAAAAAAATAAGTTGGTGCTCAGAGCCTACTTTGCATAAATTAGTAATGGCTTCATTTTTTCAAGACATGACACTCGACTCTATCGAATTAATGAAAATTAAAGATTATTCTGAATTTTTAGAAAAAAGCGACAAGATGACATCAAAGCAAAAAGACAATTACATGACTCATCCAAATCGTTCTAAGGAAATCATTTCCAAAATTAAGGATGCTCCAACCGATATTGATAAAATTCTGCTTGAACAACATGAAATGCCCAATGGTGAAGGTTTTCCTCGAAAAATGAATGCTACTCAAATTGGTCCTTTGAGTGCCATGTTTATCACAACCGGCATTATGGCAAAAATAATTTTAGAAGAAGAAGAAAAACTTAATCCTAAAGAAATGTTTAAAATGCTTGAAAGAAAGGGATATAATAAAGGGAACTTTAAAGAAATCTTTACTAGCTTAAGAAGTTTATTTACGATTGAGTAATTCTCTTTTATCTAGCAATATCAAATTTACCATTTGTTTTGTAATATTTCGTATTTTCAATATTTTTTGAAAATCTTCTAAACTAAGCTGATAAATTTCAAGAAATTTATTTATGTCTTCGGGCGTATAAAACTTTCGACCATTTTCAAAATGATCTATCTCCATCCTTTTAATTTTTAAAACTTCTGCTACTTCTTGGAGTGATAATTTTTGAGCTTCTCGTATATATTTAAAAACTAAACCTTCTTGGCTTTCTCTATTATTATGTGAATGCTTGCCAAGAATTGGGTTTTTCTTCAATTAAGCAACCCCTATTTTAAATTTACGTCCTTTAATTTTTCCTGCATTTAATTTAGTAATAGCTTGCTCTATAAATTGAGAAGCAATCGCCACATAGGTTTGATTAGTTAAAATTGTAATATTACCAATAGAACTTGCATCTAACTGAGCTTCGTTGACTAAAGCCCCTAGTATATCTCCGGGTCTAATCTTATCTTTTTTACCACAGTTAATATAAATAGTTTTATTAGGAGCAATTAAATCAAATTGACCAATATTTGTAAGTTCAGATAACTCAAGATAAACTCCGCGGCTGCCTTGATCTTTTTCTATTTCTAAAAGTTTTTCTTTTTCAGCTTGAACAAATAATGAATAGGCCACTCCATCCTTGCCGGCCCGGGCAGTTCTACCAATGCGATGAGTGTAGACTTCAGCATCTATAGGTAAATCAAAATTAATAACTGCTTCGAGGTCTTTTATATCTAAACCTCGTGCTGCAACATCTGTGGCCACTAAAACTAGGCAACTTTTATTAGCAAATTTTGTCAAAACGACTGTTCTTTCATTTTGATCTAAATCACCATGCATCGCTAATGCAGCAATCCCCTGCTTAACCAAAGTCTTTGCAACATCTGCACAATTTTGTTTGGTTTTGCAAAAAATGACACTCGATTGAGGTTTAAAAAGGGCCAATAATTTTATAAGGACACTAAGTTTTTGGCGTTGCTCACCAACATCCAAAAATATTTGTCGAATAATATTAGCATTATGCTTAGATTCAACTTTTACTCGCTCAGGATTTTTTTGAAAAATCTGACTCAGGCTTTCAATCTCATCGGGGAATGTGGCCGAAAAAAGTAGAGTCTGTTTAAGTTTTGGTACAAACTGAGAAATACTTTCCATTTCCAAACTAAAACCCATATCAAGCATGCGATCAGCTTCATCTAAAACTAGAATTTCTAGATTTTTTAAATCGATCGCGCCTTTTTTTAAAAATTTTAAAACTCGACCTGGAGTACCAACAACTATATGAACACCATGTTCTAGTGAATTTATTTGCTGATATTCTGAAGCACCACCACAGATCACAAGCACCTTAATATTTTTAGTATTGCGAGCAAGTCGACGAATTTCTTCTGCAACTTGTTCGGCCAGTTCGCGTGTTGGACATAAAACTAAGGATTGTAAAACATTGTTCTCTATTTTAAGTTTACTTAAAATACCCAAACCAAAAGCAGCAGTTTTACCGCTTCCTGTTTTTGCTTCACCAATAATATCCTGACCTTTTAAAATAATTGGCAAGGCAGCTTCTTGAATGGGGGTCATCGTTAGAAAACCTAGTGAATTTAAGTTTTCAAGTAAGTCAGAAGAAAGATTAAGTGAACTAAAGCTAAATGTATTGGTCATAAAGCCAACGTAACATTACTTCACAAAAGACTCCAGCACTCTTTTGATTTGTGCCTTAAACTTTATATCATGGTATTCCATAACGTGGGCACGGATTTTTTGACCATCAAGGTGTTCTTCATTAGCAAAGACTTCATCAATCATGGCCCTGATAGAACCCTTGTGAAAGCTGACAAAATAAGACCCTGTTCCATGAATCCATTTTTTAATTTCATTCCCTAAAATAACCGGTCGACCTGTGGCCATCGTTGCAAGAGCGAGATTAGGAAATTCTTGGTCATTAAAACTTATGAGTGCCTTTGATCCTGCCAAAACAGGAGCGTGTTCACCACTACATCTATTGCCAAAAAACTGAGAAGTTTGAAAATTATTTTTCATTGAATTTAAGTGATCATCAGGTCCGACAAAAACAAATTCTAATTCCCATTCTTTCATCCAACTTGTTAGTTCAATCGCTTCTTCTAGTGATAAGCCTGTCGCTTCTACGGCAAAATAGTGATGCTTAAACATTGTTTTGGGGAAAAGTGAGTAGTCAGATACACGAAATGGTGGGGCCACTACTTCGGCATTTGGAATTAGATTTTCTAATTCCTTTTTAATATCCGATCTTGAAACCATTACTATCGTTGAATTTTTTAAGGTTTTTTTCACCCAACTTATTACGAACGAATGAAATATTTTTTGTAATAACGTTTTATGAATTTTGTTTTCATAACCGAGGTCATAGAGATAGGTAATGACTCGAGCTTTGTCACAGTGTCTTATTCCTTGAGAAAATCCTTTCGAAATATTCACAATTAAATCGTATTCACATGAAACAAACAAATTTTTAGCTAATGATGGTATTTGATATGAATAAGAATAAAAATCATCTACTGAATTTATTTTTTTACTTAAATGAGTTGAAGTAATCATTCTTTGTTCAATATGACCTAAAATTTTTCCTTCTTTATGAGCAAAACAATAAAGCCGTGCTTCTGGAAAAAGTTCACAAATTGTTTCGATAACCTCTGAGTAATGGTTACGCTCCAACAGATAATCACATGTAATCGCTACTTTCATTATAATAAACTTTTAAAATATTCTGCCGTTTCTCTAATTCCATCTTCAAACGACTTCATTGGTTTATAATCAGAAACATTTTGTAATTTTCCAATATCAGGCCGGCGTCTCTTAGGGTCATCTTTTGGAAGTGGTAAATAAATAACTTTAGAGCTACTTCCTAAAATCTTAATGATTAATTCAGCTGTGTCTTTCACTGTATATTCATCAGGATTTCCACAATTAAAAGGTGTGGGTTCATTGCTCATTAAGACATTATGAATGGCCTGAACTAAATCTGTTGAATAACAAAAAGAGCGCGTCTGAGAACCATCACCATAGACAGTTAAGTCGTCTCCTTGCATGGCCTGAGTAATAAAGTTTGGAATGACTCTTCCATCATTGGGCCGCATACGAGGACCATAAGTATTAAATATTCTTACAATCCGTGTATCCACATTATATTTGTGATGAAAACTCATTGTGAGAGCTTCAGCAAAACGTTTAGATTCATCATAACATGACCGTGGACCAATAGGATTGACGTGTCCTACATAGTCTTCTCTTTGTGGATGTATTTCTGGATCTCCATATACTTCAGATGTAGATGCTTCTAAAAATCTAGCATTTTTTTCTTTTGCTAATTCGAGAAGTTTTAATGTTCCTTCCGAATTAACTCTCATAATTTCTATAGGAATAATGGCAAAATCAATGGGTGAAGCTGGACTGGCCATAGATAAAATATAGTCAATTTTTTGATCTTTAAAATTGGGAAGTTTTTCATAAATATTATATTGATGAAATTCAAAATTTTTATAACTAGAGAGTAAATCGATATTTGATTTAGACCCAGTGATAAAATTATCAATTCCTATAACATGGGCCCCTAAGTTTAAATAAAACTCACACAGAGTTGAAGGAACAAAACCTGCAGCTCCAGCAACTAGTACTGTCTTTCCTTCCATTGATGTAGGCAAAACTATTTTGCTCATTCTCACTCCCAACTTTTGCTAATTAATAATTTTTAAGCTGAATAACAGCTGATCCTAAAGTTAATAATCCGGCCCCAACCAATTGCACTGGGGTTAGTTTAGCTCCTAGAAATATCCAATTGATTGCAACGGCACTCAAAGGAAAAAACATTTCAGCTATGGCGCACACTCTGGCAGATATAGTTTTTAAGCCTTTATAATAAAAATACATTCCTAAAATTCCAGAGAGAATAACCATGCCCAGAATTTTTAACCAAACCATTGCTTGCCAATCAAAATGGACAAGCCCTTTATTTGCATAGATATAAAAAACTAAAAAGATAAAGCCAAAGAGAAAGCGCCCACCCATTATAAAGGTTTCACTGAAGCCTTGAGCTGTTAATTTTTTTCCAAAAACTGTTGAAGCACCCCAACTTATGACTGCCACCATCGTTAAAAGATAACCCATCATTGCTGTTTGGGATAAAAATCCCATTTTAAAATCAAAATGAGCAAGACCAGGCAAAATATCTGGAGAAGAAATAAGTAGTCCTCCTGTTAAAGCCACGCCGGCCCACCATAAAAATGGACTTTTCATTTTTTCACCAAGAAATAAACTAGCTAAACTAAAAGAGACAATAGGCTGAAGCTTTTGAAGTAAAATGACTAACGATGGATTGATCATCGTAAAAGCTTTTGTAAAACAAAGAGTACCGATTGCCGAACCAAAAACACCTATTATTATAAAATAAAAAATAGAAGATATTTTAGTCTGCCAAATAATTTGGCGGTCCCTTATCAAAAAAGGAATAAAAAATAAAACGAGAAAAAGATGTTCGGTAAAAACTATCCTCTCGGCCGATATACCGCTATATAATAATGGGTATCTAATCAGGGTGTCGATGGCCCATAATAGACCTGCTGTTATGACAAAGAAAATTCCTAACATAATAGTTTCCTAACTTTGGATTTTATAATTAAGACATTCTTTAAGTCACTCTTTAAGACACTCTGGGCTGAGAATGTTTGGTGAAGTCCTATCATTTGCTACTTGTCACTTTATTTCGTTTTCTTAGCAACGAAAAATTGGTAAATTTTCGGGTGTAAATTATTGTTTTTAAATTTAGATCAACGGAAGCGTTCATGCAATTAAATCTTCACCAAACTCATCATGAAATAGGCGATTTTGAAGCTATTTTTAAATACCTCACTACTAATTTCCAGGATGGCCAATCTCGAGGACTCCATTTGTTTCCAGAACTTTTTTTAACTGGTTACCCGCTTCAGGACCTAGTGCTTCAAAAAAGTTTTATAGACGAATATCTTTCATTTTTAGCGGATTTATCTTTGTGGTCAGAGCGTCAGTTTAAGACAAATTCCAAAAATTGCTCGATTCTCTTGGGTGGGCTTTCTTACCATTTCGACTCACTTGGTTTGCCTTCTCAGATTGAAAATGTCATTTATCTTCTTGAGCCTGGGAAAAAAATACGTAATTTATACACTAAACAACTCTTACCCAATTACGACATCTACGAAGAAAAAAAGTATTTTACTCCAGGAATAATCCCCTGCACTTTTACATTTGCTGGCAAGACCATTGGGTTATTAATCTGTGAAGACATGTGGTTTTCCCACTTACATGAAGTCGATCCAGTTGAGCAATTAAAAGACCACTTAGAAGGAAGTCATTTAAAATGTGACTTGGTAATCAACTTAAGTGCAAGTCCATATCATTTAGGAAAGTTCGATGCCCGAGTCAATCGTGCATTAGAAATTTCACAATACTTGGAAGCTCCCTTTGCCTATGTTAATCGGGTCGCAGCAGAAGATGAAATTCTATTTGATGGAAGAAGTTTTGTCGTTGATGGCTCAAGCGTTGTGGCCATGGCAAAGAGCTTTTTAAGTGATGTTTTAATTCTGGATTTTCCGACTTATACCAATCCTTTGAAAGATCAATTACGAAAATTAAATACCACGGCCAATTCATGGGCCACTATGTTTTCAACCAGGCTCTCTTTTGATACGACAAAACTATTAACACTAAAAGACGATGAATGTGCTGAAATTCTCGACGGCCTTCTATTGTCTATTAGCGATTACGCTTTAAAAAATAAAATGAATAAAATTACAATCGCCCTTTCTGGTGGAATTGATTCTTCATTGGTCTTAGTCATCCTTAAAATTTTGCGTGATCGACAAATTTTCCCTTTAACTCTTGAAGCTGTCTTTATGCCTGGATTTTTTTCTAGTTCTCAAAGTTATGACTTAGCTTATGATTTATGCCGAAATATCGGAGTCAAATTGACAACCATGCCTATTAAATTTATTCATTCAACTATTCGAACAGTTTATCGCGACAGTTTTCAAACTGAAATGGCGGGACTTGCTGATGAAAATATTCAAAGTCGATTGCGAGGCGCCTTTATCTATGCTCGCTCGAATGAAATTGGCTCAATGGTATTAAATACTTCTAATAAGTCAGAATTGGCCGTTGGATATTCAACTCTCTATGGAGATAGTGTCGGAGCATTATCTGTCTTAGGAGATCTTTATAAAAGTGAGGTTTTCGATCTAGCTCAGTTTATTAATCGAGAATATAACCAAATCATTCCTGCCGAAATCATCAGCAGAGCTCCAACGGCAGAATTAAGAGAAAACCAAGAGGACTCCCAGTCTCTTCCTCCTTACGATAGATTGGACCCGATTCTTGAATCTTTGCTTTCACAACGCTTTTCAGTGGAAGACTTAATCAAAAAAGGTCACAAAAAAGATGAAGTGATCAAAGTATATCAACTTCTTTTAAAATCGGAGTATAAACGAAAGCAGTTTTGCCCTATAATAAAGTTGAAAGCTAAAAGTTTTGGTTTTGGCCACCGAGTCCCTATAAGTAAAAAGATGCATTCGTAACCCTAAGGAGTTCACTATGAATAAAAAACAATTACTAAAACCTTTTCAAGACCTCAAACAAGAAATTGAAAAACTAAGAAAAAAACATCTCGTCCAAGGTCTAGTTGATAAATTTCATTCAGAAAAAAAATCTTTAGAAAAAAGAATTGAACGGACTGTTACAGACGAAGTAAAAAAAGCTAAAAAGTTTTTAAATGAGCAAAAGAAAGAATTAAATAAAATGCAAAAGAAAGTTGAAGTTGCCTTAAAAAATAAAAAAGGAGCTAAGAAAACAACTAAAAAAGTAGCTAAAAAGGTTACTAAGAAAGTTGCTACTGTTGCAAAAAAGACAACAAAAAAATCACCTGCATCTAAATAATTCAAAAATTAAGTTGGATTCGGCGTTTTAATATTAAGACGCCGAAACATCTTCGCGATAGGGCTTCCACGTCCCCTGCCATAAATTAATAGTCCCAGTAAGTAGAATTTTATTTTCTTTATCTACCTTAATTTGAACATAAGTAAATTTATTATGAGCTTCGACTTGGCCTGCATCTAATTGTGGAATATAATTCCAAGTTCCAGTGTTAAAATAATATTTATTTTCGGGAAACCGAAGCCACTCTTGAACATGGGTATGTCCCATGACGACAGTGTGTATCCCTGGATTTTGTCTTAAAATGGCCTTTGCTTTTTTTCCATAAAGTGGATAAATAGTAATTTGCTTAAGAATACTTATACTAGTTTTAAAATTGCGGTTTTGCTTGATAAATTCATCAAAATTACTCTGGATTAAATAACGTATTACCAGATAACTCATTTTCCAGAAAAAATTAAAATCATAAAAGAGACACCATTTCACATAAGAAGCTAAGGGCCTCACTTTATCAATATTTGGTCGATCTTTGCGAAGTACTGGTAATAAATTAATACAGAAAAGTGAACCCCATGGTAAATTAAGAATCATTTTGCCATTTGGGCCTTCCATGAAATATTTTTCACTAGGTACTGTATTGATAACTTCAAAACGGTGACCGTGCTCAATATGAACACCATTTATATTTACATCAAAACAAAATTGTAATTCTTCACCAACATACTTTCGAAGTGCCACTTGTGCTTCGACAAAAGCCATTCCCGAATCATGATTACCAATTATATAAGTGATAAATTTATTTGGTGCTTTGATAAATTTCCGAAGTCCTTCAAAAAATTTAGGATGCCCCTTAACTATTGAATCTATAGATTTGAGAGTAACTTCATCATCAATAATATTGGTATAAACGCCGTCGACATCAATCTGAATAAGATTTAGAATATCTCCATTGAGAACGAGATGAACTTCCTCTTTTTCAAATTCACCTTTAGAATAATAGTCACAAAAATCAAAAAACTTTTCATCTTCTAAAAAATCCTCTAATAGATTTAATTGCCCATTTTTTAGAAACTTACCCTTTCCTAAATGGAGATCGCTTAAAACAAGGATAATCATAGATATTGCTACTTTTGTTCAACTATTTTTTTTAAACTTGATTTAAAAACATCTTGAGTATTAAAAACTAATCCTCTTCCCGATTCTTTTGCTTCGTACATCATTCTATCTGCTATAGCTAAAACATCCTGGGCATTCTTTGCATCAGTTGGGAATTCAGCAACTCCTATAGAAACACTTAACTTTAATGTTTTAGAGGCATCTCGAAGGTCAACTTCATAATCTCTAGAACGAATTTTTGCAAGTATTCTCTCTCCAACTTTTTTTCCAGAAACACCATCTGAATTGACAAGGATAATGACAAATTCATCTCCTCCATAGCGATAACTTATATCTGAATCTCGCAATAAACTTTTTACATCATGAGCAACATTTTCAAGGAGCTTGGTTCCAATTAAGTGACCGTAATTATCATTTACTCTTTTAAAATGATCTATATCTATAAAGAGAACACTAAATGGATCTTTTTCATGTTGATATTTATCAACTAATCGGGCCAAATCTTTATACAATTTTCTTTGATTATACAGTCCGGTTACATCATCGATATGAATGAGCTCTTGTCCTTTATATAATTCATCAAATTTTTCTACAATTTTAAGATGACTATCATTAAAATTAGATAGACACACCAGAATATCTTCGGCGATTTGAATCGGACTAGAAAAAATTGCGAAATAAAACTGGTCTCTTTTGAAACCTAAATTCAGAAAATAATAAAAACTATCCTCACTTTTAATTAAAAAATAAGGAATTGATTTTAATTCAAAACGCCTAGTAATTAACTCATCTAAAAGTTTGGCGCTATAGAGCTGAAGTCGTTCTTTTTTTCCTAAAACCGATCTACATTTATCTAAATTAACTTCAGCAAATTTAGCTTTTATTGAAAAAACTAATAAAGAGCTACTCGCAAAATGCTTTTGTGTAAAATCCTCTAAATGAAGAAATAGATTTTTTTCACTTGGAAAAAAAGGGAATTTACTTAAATATTTTTTTAATTCAGTCATAATTATGCTTTACCAGTACGATGTTTTAAATGTGATCCTTTTTCGTGCCCAGCGCTATCAATTTCATTTTGGCTTTCATCTCCGACTTGGTCAATATCATCTTCTAGATTTTTAATTGAATGCCGGAGTGTTTTCATTATTTTATTGAGTTTGTCTTCTAACTTACGTTTATCATCAAGTGATTTGTGTTCTCTTATTGAGACATTTTCCATATTAAATTCGAGTGAATCAATTTTTCTGCGCAATTCTAATATTTTTTGGTCACGGCTTTGAACCTGAGAACCAACATCTATTGAGAGCATCTCTAATTTTGATTCAAGTTCTTTTTCCCGTTGTTTAACTTGGCTATAATCTATCCGAATTC
>CANCFT010000028.1 GCA_947377285.1 Bacteriovoracaceae bacterium | reverse complement strand
CACCAGAAGGTTTAGAAGTGAGAAAAGAAATCCAATATGTATCCCGTGGTGCCCATAAAATTGAATCTGCCTTAAGTCGCTTTGGCGTAGATGTTACTGGTAAAGTCATCGCAGACGTTGGGGCTTCTACCGGAGGCTTTACTGATTTTGTTTTGCGTGTCGGAGCTAAAAAAGTTTTTTGCGTCGATGTAGGTCACGATCAGTTGGCAGAATCAATTAAAAACGACCCGCGGGTTGAAAATCATGAAGGGGTTAATATTAAATTTCCCTTCGAGCTTTCTGAATTAGTCGATGTGGCCGTAGTTGATCTCTCATTTATTTCTTTAAAGTTGGTGCTAAAAAATATTTTTGCATTAGTTAAACCAGAAGGGAAAATTGTCGCGCTTGTAAAACCACAATTTGAAGTTGGTCGCGATGGTTTAGATGGTAATGGCATAGTCAAAAGTGAAGGCCATCGCTTAGTAATGCTCGGGGATTTAAAAGAGTGGTGTAAGCAATCTGGAATGCCTGTCTTGAATCAATGTGAATCTCCCATCCTGGGAAAAAATGGAAATAAAGAATACTTTTTTTATTTTGATAAAAGTAAAAAGTAAAAAGCTAATTGAGGAATTTTTGATGAAAAAACTTTGTGTCTTTTGTGGATCGGCCGATGGTTTTTCTCCTGCTTATTTAGCTATGGCCACTATGCTAGGTGAGACAATGGCAAAAAATAATATTGCGCTCGTCTATGGTGGCGCTTCAATTGGAGTGATGGGGGCAATCGCTGATGCCGTGCTAGCTCACCAAGGAGTTGTTATTGGTGTCATTCCTAAAACTCTAGTTAGCTATGAAATTGCTCATAAAAATTTAACAGAACTTCATATTGTCGAAGATATGCATCAACGAAAAAAATTAATGTATGATCGATCTGATGCTTTCCTGAGCTTGCCTGGCGGTATGGGAACATTGGACGAAATGTTCGAAATCCTTACTTGGTCTCAACTTAAACTCCATACTAAAAGATGTTTTATTTATAATTTCCAAGGATTTTATGACTCGTTGCTTGATTATCTCAAACACTCTCATAAAGAAGGTTTTATTAAAACTCAACACCTCTCAATGCTAGAAGAAATTCAAAACGAAGACGCTCTACAGGCCCTTCTTGCAAGTTTATAGCTAGCTTATAAATTGCCAAGGTTTTAGAAATCCACTATAATTTGAGACTCAAATATTGATTATTTAATAATTTTTCTTCAGGGCGGGAGAGTCCATGACTAGACTAACAGTTTTTTTAAGTGTCCTCACTGGTTTCGTTTTAATCCTAGTGCTCAACACTTATAAGACCCTTCCAGTTTCAAATGAAAAATTTGATTTAGTTAAAACTGAAAAAGCATACAAAGAACATGCTGAAAAAGTTTTAGAAGTTACAGGACCAAAAGAAGTTGAAGCAGTTGCCGAAGTTGCAGACGTTGAATATGCGCCAGTGGTTGATTTAAATACACCGCAACTTGTAGCTGGTCATAAAATTTTTGGCCAATGTATCGCGTGTCATGGAAAAGGCGGAGAAGGAAAAGCTTCTCAAAAAGCTCCACATATCGGTGGTCAATATGATTGGTACATAGAAAAACAATTAACAGATATGAAAGCTGGTGCACGTATCAATGCAGCGATGATGCCGATCCTTAAAGGGCTTTCTCCTCAAGATATGAAAGACGCCGCTGCGTATGTTTCACAATTGCCATGGAACAAAGAAGCATACTTAGCAGCTCTAAAAGCTAAGAAGTAATCCATGCCCCACTATTCCTATAAAGGAATTAAACCTCAATTAGGCCCTGGAGTTTTTGTCGCTCCAAGTGCTGATATAATCGGAAAAGTCATTCTCGAAGAAAATGCTAATATTTGGCATCAATGTGTTGCCCGCGGTGACGTCAATTGGATCCGTGTTGGAAAAAATACAAACGTTCAAGACTTAACAATGCTTCATGTAACGAAAGATTTTGCGCTGACTATTGGTGCCCAAGTAAGTATCGGGCATTCTGTCACTCTTCATGGTTGTACCATTGGAGACCACTGCTTGATAGGAATGGGCGCAGTGATAATGGATGGAGCGACAATTGGCGACCATTGTGTTGTGGCGGCCGGAAGTTTAGTACCTCCGGGAAAAAGCTTTCCATCTGGGAGTATGATTATGGGAAATCCGGCCATAGTTAAAAGAGAATTAACTTCAATTGAACGAGAAAGTTTTGGGAATCATTATAAAGCATACGTCGGTTACAAAGAAGAATACTTAGATCCCGATGTCGTTAAACTATTATGAAAGATTATATTATTATCGGTGCAGGCCTATGCGGATTAAGTACTGCTAAAAAAATTACTGAACTCAATCTAGGCAGTGTTCTCATTCTCGAAAAATCCCGAGGCGTTGGTGGACGTATGGCCACCAGAAGAACTCTCAACACTCGCTTTGATCATGGAGCGCAGTTTTATCGGGTGAAATCTGATATAGCTGAATTTCATAAAATTTGGAAAGACAATCAATTAAGTCATCAATGGTTTGTGTCCTTTAAGGGCGATCATTGGTGTGCCAATGATGGGATGACTTCTCTTGCTAAAAAGATAGCCTCTGGATTAGAGATTCAGTTAGAAAAACAAGTTCAACAAATTTTTTTTGAAAATAATATTTGGAGAATTGTTTCAGATAAGAATGAAGAATGGTTATGTAAGTATTTAATTATCACTGCCCCTTTGCCTCAGTCGATTCAACTGATTGAGCATTCTTCATTAGGCGCAATAGTAAAATTATCAGAATTAGAAGAATTAAAAAAAATTCAATACACCAAGGCCCTCATTGGATTAGTTATACTTGAAGAAGATTTTTCTATTAATGAACATGGTTATGAAGAATATTCAAATGGTGACTTTTTTTCTATTGCCGATCAAAAATCCAAAGGGATTAGTCAGGATAGGGCCTTAACTCTAACCATGTCTCCTCATTTTTCTGAAATTGAATTTGAAGCTAATGATGAAGTTACTCTTCAAAAAATTCTTAAAATATTTTTGAAACAATTCCCTAATACTAAAATTAAAGAGGCTGAACTAAAAAAATGGCGCTATTGTCAGCCAACAGGAACTTATAAAAATTTTAGTTGTGAAATAGCCCCCAAGCTATATTTAGCGGGAGATTCTTTTGGTGGTAGTAGTCTGCTTGGAGCAGTTCGCTCTTCTGTTGGATTGACTGAAGTCTTGTTAGAAAATTAAGAAAATAAATGCTCATCAGAAATAATCGTAAGTGCAAATTTATTTTTCATTATCGTAATTTTTTGATTTTTAATAATTTCACCAGTAAAGACAAAATAATTATCAGTTTTATCGACAAGTTTAACTCTGATTTCTAATTGGTCATTAGGTTTTGCAAAGTTTATAAATTTTGCTTGATAGACTTTTGAAAGAACTCCGATTGCATATCCTTTCGTTGTTTCGGAATTATAATTTGGAACTGGAGAGTAAAATTGTGTCATTAGTAGTCCCGCACTTTGAGTTGTCATCTCCTGCATCATGGCACCTGGCACAACTGGAGCGTGCGGAAAATGCCCTGCTAAGTAAAAATCTTTATCTAAGCTTGGAGTTTTAAGAGTCACAATTTCTGCAACTGATAAATTAATGACCGAATCGATTAAAAGATAAGGTGGTCTATGGTGTAAAAGTTTTTGGATTTCTGTAAGATTTAGAATTGTTTTCATACAATTTTTATACTTTAAAAAAAAAGATTTGTAGAGTTTCAAATCTTAGACAATTACAAAATATTGGTTCTAAACCAACCTGCAATGGACAATCGTTCGTCCATCGTTGGAAGTACTTCGTGATAAATGTGATGACTTAAAAAACAGACAATACTGCCGGCCCTTGGAGAGATTTCGCAATCAATTCTATCTGGATTAGTTTTATTAAAAATTCTAAGTTCACCACCATTCGCTGGTGAATTTAAGTAAGTAATAGCACTTATTACTCTTTCGTTATTACCAATAAATTGATCCAAATGTTTTTTGTAAAATCCATTTTTTTCATACCTAGCATAATGCCCTTCAAATTGTTTTAAACCTAGATAGAGCTCACTATTTAATATTTCCATTAATTTAGTCATTTCTTTAAGATAGATATTTTGAATTGAATCCATTGGGGTTTCATTTAACCAAAAAAGAGAATCGTTTCTGATGGACGTGTTTTGTAATTCATTAGCTCCTAGGCCAATTTTAGCAGGTCTAAGGGGGAGCGAGTTTAATTCGGCGGCTAATAGGTTTGTTGTATCAGCGTCCAAAAAAGACTCAGAATGGTACCATCCGTGTTCAATGAGCGAAATAATGAGATTTTCTTGATTCATTCTTGAAAGCTATCTTAGAAATATTTAGAGATCAATGCTACAATAATTAAAAAGAAAGGAGAATAGCTTGGTTCAGATATCTTGGTGGATTTGGTTTCATGTTTTTGTATTTGTCATGTTGGCCCTGGATTTAGGAGTTTTTCATCGGCACGAAAAAGAAATTTCTGTAAAAGAGTCACTTAGTTGGACCTTTATCTGGATTACGATAGCGCTTATTTTTAATTTTGGAGTCTATAAAATCATGGGCCCAAAGCCGGCATATGAATTTTTAACTTGTTATGTTTTAGAAAAAAGTTTGAGTATAGATAATATTTTTGTCATGACGATAATCTTTGGCTATTTCAAAGTTCAAACTCATTATCAGCACCGTGTTCTCTTCTGGGGAATTTTAGGTGCACTTGTCATGAGAATCATTTTTATTTTAGGCGGAGTTTCATTAATAGAGCACTTTCATTTTATATTATATATTTTCGGAGCATTTCTTGTCTTTACTGGATTTAAAATGCTTTTTTCAGGTAACAAGGAAATGCACCCCGAAAATGGATTTATTTATAAGATTTCAAAAAAATATTTTAAAATGACCAATCACTTTGAAGGAAAGAAATTTTTTATTAAAAAAAGTGGCATAATTCATATGACGCCACTATTTTTAGTTCTACTTATAATTGAATCAACTGACGTCATTTTTGCACTTGATTCAATTCCGGCCACATTATCCGTAACTAAAAATCCATTTATCGCATACACCTCAAATATTTTTGCAATCTTGGGACTTCGCTCACTCTATTTTGCTTTTGCAGGGGTTATTGGATTATTTCGATATCTTTCATTTGCGCTATCGGCAGTCTTAATTTTTATCGGATCTAAAATGCTCTTGGCAGATTTTTTTGAAATAACGACAGGCCAGTCATTGGCCATAGTCCTTGGTACGATTGGAATATCAATAATTGCATCATTGCTTATCCCTGAAAGGAGCGATGTGGCAAAGCATTGAAAAATAATAGGTCTCTTATAGTGACTATCTATTTTTTAAAATAAAACTTTAAGGCGAGACTTTCATTACACTATCAAATCCAAGGAGGATGTGGATGAAAGAATTGATGAATCAAGATCTTAAAGCAATTACAGAAGCTCATTCTAAGCCAATGATTTCAATTTTTTTATCAAAAGATACCAATCTTGATAAAAAAGCTTTGAATGAAAAATGGAAAGAATCTCTCAATAGAGCGGAGTATTTTTTGTTAAAAGATTATTCTAAAACATTCGTCCAAAGTTTTATGGAACCCTTATGGCTTAGTACAAATTGGCAAAATTTAGAACATTTAGATAAAGGTATTATTGTCTATTTTAGTGAAGAACTAAAAGGTTACTTACGTGTTCAATCAACAATTAATGATTTGGTGGTAGTCGCCGATAGTTTTCACATTAAACCACTTCTACGTATTAAAAATAATGAAAGAGGTTTTTTTCTTTTATCAATAAGTACAAAAGCAATTAATGTTTGGATTGAAAACAACGGACATTTATTTAAATTAGAATCATTTCAAAATGAAAATGAATTAGAGTCAAATATAGAGAAAAATTCAAATAAAAATCCTAAGACTAGTTCCAAATTATTTTTTTCACATGCTGCGGCCGAGATTAATAAGATCTTATCAACTTACAGACTTCCTATCGTTTTGGCGGGGGTTCATGAGCATATGGGTTATATAAGAAAATATTTAGAGCATTCGATGATCTTAGAAGATTCTATCTCTGGAAATGTTGAAAGAGAAAGAATCGAAGATTTACGTGCAAAATGTTTTGAACTTTTAGAACCTTATTATCAGCAAAAAGAACTTAAAGCAGTTGAAGAATTAAATCTAGCTGTAAAGAAAAATATTGCGATAACTTATATCGAAGATATTGCAGTCAGTGCAATTTATGGAAAAGTTAAAAAACTATTTGTTGTCGAAAATCGTCATTTATGGGGAACATTGAATAAAGAAACTGGAGAAATCTATATTTCACCGAGACAATCAAATTCTCATGATGATGATATTCTTGATGATATTTGCCAGGAAGTGCTTACGCATGGTGGAGAAGTCGTCGTACTAAAAGAAGAAACAAATGTGAAAGGTTTCATTGCAGCAGCAATAATTACCGACCGATCTCATTTATATGATTATGACCGCTCACCTGCAATGGCCACTTAAAAAAGGGAAAATAATGCCGACTTCAGCTAAATTTCCAGAGCTAAATTATCATTTAATTGTTCACTCACGAGAGGAAATAAGCGAGTAATTATGAAAACGATGCACTTAATTTCAATATCAATTTTAATGTTTATGATTTCTTTGAATGCATTAGCTTCAATTAATTTAAATGTAAAACTTGGCCAAATGATTGGGGAAAAAGTTGTAGAAGTAAACCAGGTCTACAAAGCAGAATACGGACAAGAAATTGTTATCAGTTCCGACGGGTTAAAAAATAAAATTATATTGAATTTAAAAAAATTCTCTAATATTTTAGTAAATGGCAATAAAATTAGCCCAGTTCAAATTGATATGAGGCTTGTCAATGAAATGCAAAAATTAGTTGGGCGTCCTCAAACTGTAACTTCTTTTTATAATCACACTGCCCAATTTGCAGTTCCTACAAGTGGAATTCCAACAGATAAAGCTGATCTCAATGTAAGTCTTAGTTTTGAAGAATTAAATTAGTGAATTATTTTTTTTAAAAAATTTTCCAAGCGATCAAATAAATTTTGATCCATTCGTTCAGCATTGTTTTTACATATTTTAATGGCCTGACAATCTTCATCTAAGGCCAATGTATCTAAAAAATCTAAAAGGACTTTATGCCCTAATATGTTGAGTTGATAAATTTCTTTGACCTCGAGTATTTTTCCAAGATAGGGACATGGGTTAATTTTATAACTAATTGTTCCTATACATAGATCGTCTTGAAAAGCGCCTACAAGCTTTGGACCAATACTTTGGGAAGTATAGTTTTCGTGTTTTAGTGTGTACTCATAAAAAGACAAAGGATATTCTTTTTGATTAAGAATATTGTAAGCTTTTTCAAAGTCTTCCTTGACTGTGATTAATCTTATTTCCATTTATTTATGTTAGTCGTGATTGAATAAACTGCAATGAAATAAATCCTGACTTATTTAGATTATCGCCACTCGACGACGCCTGAGCCTAAATGATAGAGAGCATTTTGAATTTGTACTTCTCCTGAATCAACGAGTTTTTTAATTATCTCTGAGCGATCTACTAAGTCTAGTGCGACACCTTGAACATTTGCCCAGCTTTCTACTATGACACCGTCTGTTTGTGAAAGTTCCGAAAAACGTTTTAAATGAGGATGCAAATCACCAACTAATTTATTTAATGATGGACTCCCAGCATCTCCACCTTTTAAAGTTGCAAGTGCAGCCTTAACAGCACCACAAGACTCATGTCCCATGACAACGATTAAATTACTTCCTAAGTGGCTAACAGCATACTCAATACTTGCGATTGCAGACGAGTCAAGGGATTGCCCAGCTGTACGAACTACGAATATTTCCCCGAGTTTTTGATCAAAAATTAATTCCGGCGGCACTCTTGAATCACTACATGAAAGTACAATGGCATATGGCTTCTGACCTGATACTAATTTTTCACGATCGGCCAGAGCTGTACCACCTTTTCTTAGGTGTGATATTTTATAGCGCTCATTTCCTTTTTTCAAAAGCGCTAACGATTTATCTGGAGTAACTTCACCCTTTAGTCTCCCTTCATGATGTGCAGCTTCTTTACTGAAAGCCTGAAGAGAAAAAATAAAAATTAAAAGCAGGCAACATTTTTGAAGACTCATAATATTCCTTTCCAAAATTAAATTAAACAGCTTTTTTAAAAATTAATTCAAAACTTGTACCATGATCGTTAGATAGTTCATTTAATTCCTGACTTTTGACTACGACTTTAACTCCATAAAGATCAAGGAATAATTTAACTAAAGGCATTCCAAATCCAGTTCCTTTTTCGCCAATAGTACCAGGTCTTGATGTTTCTTTATCGTAGGCAAATATGTTGGGGAGAATATCTGCTGGAATTCCAATCCCGTTATCAGAGATTTTTACAATGATTTGATCGTCTTTTTGAACTGAAGTGATATTAATTTTTGAATTTGGTTTAGAGAATTTTATGGCATTAGAAATTAAATTATTAAATACATTATTACTTAAACTAACTTTTTCAGCACAGACGAAAGATTCATTTTTATTTATATTTTCGTTAACATATTCAAGAACAATGTTTTTTTCTTTTAATTTATCTTGAAAGATAAATTGACTATTTTCGATAACATTATCAATGCTTACTGATTCAAGTTTTAATTCTTTTTTACCGGAATCAAATGCTTGTAACTCTCTGACGAGGTAAAGAATTTGAGTCATTGTATCGGTGGAGCGCTTCATTCTGTCGACAAGTTTTAATAATTCTGGAGGGCATCTATCAGATAATGCTTCAACACTCATGCCTAAAATTTGGAGTGGGTTAGCTAAATCATGTGAAATAAGTTTAAGTAAATTAACATTTTGTCTGTAACGCAATTCTAAGAGTTGCTCTTTTGCTTTAATTTCCAAAAGTGCTGACTCAAGGTGTTTTGTCCTTTCTTCAATGATAGCCTCTAATTCCAAGTTATTTTTCTTCATTTAAATAGTTTAACTTATAAAAGTAGAATTACTTTACAGAGGGAAATTGGGCAAAAAAGTCCTTGAGAATTAATTATGATTTGAAGATTTATCAACACTAATAAAAAACTTGGGGTTATTAATAAAAGTTCCTATTATTCCAAGGCAACAACCCAGCGCAATATCAAGAGTTCTAAGAATTGCTAAATCAAAACTACCAGTAAAATGAGGATTTGAGATTTCCAGAAGAAATAAAATTAAAGCGGCAATAAAAATATTGCCCAACCAGTAATTGCGAATAAGTCCTAGTGGAGCAAAATATGCGGCTACTAAAACAAAGAGGATAAGGCTTATTGGATCATGACCGAACTTTACTAAAAAAGCTGCGAGTATAACTCCAACCAATGTACCTAATAAGCGTTGAACACTTTTATAAAAACTTTGAGCACTATCTGGAAGCATAACAATTAAAGTAGTACCTACCGCCCAATAGCCTCTACTTATATGAAAAACATTTGCCAAAAGAAAGCCGATGGTGGAAGTTAGAGCAAAAATTAAGGCAAAACGTGTCGAGTGTTTTTGATGAATGATTTTGTTAAAAGTTTGTCTTTTACTGGCCATAAATTCAGTTGCATGCCGTGAAAAAAGAAAAACAAATGTTAAGCAAATAATATAATTGAGGAAGGAAAAGGTGCAGTAGATAAGAAGTCCTACAAAATTTTCTTTAATTCCTGGAGAGCCAGAGGCTGTTAAGATTTGTAAGGCCATAAAAAGTAATAATCGCTCAAGTTCGATTCCATAATCTTTAGATTTTCCCAAAATAAATGAAATCACAAAAAGTGTAATTGCTGTCAAAATACTATTGCCTGAGATTAAAGCACCTACATAAAAAGCCAAACTTAGAAATAAATAGGTGACAACTAAATGGCGAACTCTTTGTTGAAAGGGACCAAAATGGTCATTGAGTATAAGGACGAATCCAAATAGACCACCAAAAATTGCATATTGAAGTTGATGAAGAAAATAACCTAAAACTAGAGGAAGAGTCGTACACAATGAACAAAGTATCATTCTGGGAATTGGAGTCGGGGCAGGATTAAATTTAAATGTATTTTCTAAATGTTCTTTTAAAGGCATCGGAGAATATATTATAGATTCTTAAGTCCGATGCCTAGATTAAAAAATTATTGATCAAGGTTATGTTCGTTAATGACTAATGCTTTAACATTTAATTGATAGCAGTAATAAAAATTACATCTTGGATTGTAGGTTTGTTCACAGTTTGAACGAAAGACGATTTTATCATTACTCATAATTCCTAAAATGCGCATAGTCGTCTCGCAATCTCTACGAGCAACATCTATGTTTTGAGCATTTGAAATGAGAACGGAATTTGTATCAATCCATACGGTATGAGAGGGAGTTTGTTCAGTATCGGCCATGGCAAAGTTAGAGAAAGAACTGATTAAAGCTAGAAATAATAGGTTTTGAATAATTGTTTTCATAGGTAATTCCTCCTTGAGTAACTAATTCACTTAATCACATCAATAAAGGTAGCATATGTCAACGCTCGGGTTTTCCTGCGTCATTGTCATATTTCATTGGCAAAGCTGCCCTTTTTAAGTTTAGAATTCCTTCTTTAATTTATTTTAAGGAATTTCGTTCATGAGTGTAAAAATACCCAACAAGACAATCAATTGCCAAAATTTTATAAATGGTGAATTCACAAATGGTGATGGTGAAAAAATTAAAGTTGTCAGTCCTTTCAATGGAAGTTTGATTGGCGAATTTTCTAGTAGTAATCGCAATCTAGTTAATAAAGCTATTGATGATGCTCAAATTGCACAGCGACTATGGGCCGATGTCCCAATGAAAGAACGAACCAAAGTAATGTTTAATTTTAGAAATATTCTTATCAGGGATATGGATGAGATCGCTCATTTAAAATGTTCAGAGTCAGGGAAGAACTTTGATGAAGGTAAGGCCGGACTCATAAAAGGAATTGAAGTTTTAGAATTTGCAATTGCCTTACAAAATATGGATATCGGTGGAAGAGTAGAAGTTTCTCGTGGAGTAAGTTGCGAATATAGACGAGAACCAGTCGGTGTCGTTGCTAATATTACTCCGTTTAATTTTCCGGCAATGGTTCCAATGTGGACTATTCCAATTGCACTGACATTGGGGAATGCTTATATTTGGAAGCCCTCTGAAAAAACTCCATTAACATCTATGAAAATCGCGAGTGCACTAAAAGAAGCTGGTCTTCCCAATGGATTATTTCAAGTTTTACAAGGGAGTAAAGACACAGTCGAAGCAATTATAGATCACCCTTCAGTAAAAGCTGTTGGATTTGTCGGTTCAACCAAAATTGCCAAAGCAGTTTATGATCGTGGAACTGCTGCTGGAAAAAGAGTCCTCGCTCTTGGAGGTGCTAAAAATCATATCGTCCTTCTTCCTGATGCTAATCCAGAAATGGCGGGAGTGGGAATTAGTGATTCATTCACAGGATGTGCAGGTCAGCGTTGTATGGCCGCTTCTGTTTTATTAGTTGTGGGTAATGCCAAAGATACAGAAAAACATATTGAAAATATAGTTGCTCGGGCAAGATCTTTGAAACTTGGTTCCGATATGGGAGCAATCATTACCAAAGCTCAAGTTACGTTTTTAAAAGAGGCCATCGGAAAAGCAGAAGCTGCAGGAGCGAAAATCCTACTTGATGGAAGGAAGGCTGTCGCTCCAGCAGGAATGGAAGAAGGCAATTGGATAGGACCTACAATTTTAGACAATGTTCAACCTGGAAGTGAAGCAGCGACAATAGAATTGTTCGGACCAATTATTAGTATCATTAGATGTATTGATATTAGTGAAGCCATGAAAATTGAAAACAGTGTTACCTATGGAAATGCATGTTCAGTTTTTACATCGAACGGAGCTTTAGCTGAAAAAGTCATAAAGATGGCAAGCACAGGAATGGTTGGTGTTAATGTTGGTGTTCCTGTTCCACGTGAACCGTTTTCATTTGGTGGAGTAAATGCTTCTAAGTTTGGACATGGAGATATCACTGGACAGCACTCTCTGGATTTTTGGTCGAACATCAAAAAAGTAACAGTTAAATGGGAAAAGCAAAACGATAATAATTGGATGTCTTAACTAAAATAGACAAGGATAAACTATGACAGAATTTACAAGATCAGCACACGTTATTTTAACTTCACATTCAAAGCAAGTTTACAAACATACTTTGCCTATTCACTGGGGAGCAAAAAATCCATCGGATCGCGGACCAGTTATTGCTTCATTAACTGATGTGAAAGAAAGAAATGCCATTGGTACTCACAGTGGAAGTTATGCCGTTTACCGTGCACTCTCAATTGCTCAGGGCTCATATGATATTCACCATAAACCAGATCTTCACAATACAGAGAGCCCAATTAAAATTGGTCCTCATGCTTCTTGGTTTGATCCAGATAAAATGGTTTCCATTGATCCATGGGGACTAGATGTTCAAATCAATTTTAAAAAACTTTATGAAGATGGTTACGATATTCGTCCAACAATTTCGGTGACACAAGCCCATCTTCAACTTCCCGAAATTCACTTGGCCATTGCTGCTGGTAGATTAAAAGTTGATGGTAAAATTATCAAAGAAAATATGGATATCAAAGTCACAAAAGTGGCCCTTGAGCCAGTTTGGCATTTACCTGGAATAGCAAAGCGCTTAGGAGTTGATGAAGGTGAATTAAGAAAAATTCTTTTCCAAGAAACTGGTGGAATGTTTCCTGAATTAGTTACACGTCCAGATCTTAAAGTTCTACTTCCACCAATAGGAAGCACGACTGTATATATTTTTGGCAATCCAGATGATTTATCAAATCCCAAAGTAGAGCTCACTTGCCGTGTCCATGATGAGTGTAATGGTTCTGACGTTTTTGGATCAGATATTTGCACATGTAGACCTTATTTAATTTATGGAATTGAAGACGCTGCTCGCACAGCTCAAAGAGGTGGTGTCGGAATTATTGCTTACTATCGTAAGGAAGGACGCGCTCTTGGTGAAGTGACGAAATTTTTAGTTTATAATGCTCGTAAGCGACAAGAAGGTGGTGACTCAGCTGCTACTTATTTCCGACGGACAGAATGTGTGGCCGGTGTTGAAGATGCACGTTTTCAAGAGTTAATGCCTGATATTTTACAATTTTTTGGAATCACTAAAATTCATAATCTTCATTCAATGAGCAATATGAAATACAATGCGATCGTTAAAAGTGGTATTGAAGTTGTTAATAGAATTTCAATTCCAGCCGAACTTATTCCAGAAGATGCCCAAGTTGAAATTGAAGCTAAAAAAGCGGCAGGGTATTTTACCGCTGGTGAAATTAAATCTGGTGAGGCCTTAGAAAAAGTTAAAGGGAGACCTATTGATGAATAAGGAACAACACTATTCTGAAAAAGATTTAGATTTTTTATTATCTCCGGCGGCCATTCGTCAAAGCGCAGAAGCTATTTTGGAATTGACCAAACAAGGACAAACGCATTTTGCTTATCATGAAGAAAAATTTGAAAGTGTTGTTGATTATGTTATTGAAGTAATCAAAGACAATTATCCAACTTTGGATATTCCTTTCCACTCTCGATGGGGACATTTCAAGGCTGCTGGAATTGATCGAGTCAAAGAAAATTTAATTCCAAAAATTTCAGGATTCGACAAGCTAGAACAAGCCCGGATTAAATTAGATTTAGTCATTACTTCTGTTTTATTAGATGCAGGTGCTGGAGCAGATTGGAAATATAGTGAAAAAACGAGTGGTAAAACTATCACTCGTTCCGAAGGATTGGGAGTGGCAAGTTTCTATTTATTTATGAACGGCAATCTTTCAGATTCTGGAAAGATAGAAGCGACGGCCAAGGGACTTCTTGGACTTACCAAAGAAAAACTTTGTGAAGTCTTTCAAGTATCTTTAAGTAACCCACTTGTGGGAGTCGAAGGTCGATTGACCTTGTTAAAAAATTTAGGACAAACAATCGAATCAAAAAAAGATATTTTTCCAGGCGGACGCCCCGGAGGAATTGTCGATTATTTATATTCTCGTTATGGAAAAACTTTTACAGGAACTCAACTCCTCCGAGCTGTCTTGGATGGCCTTGGCGAAATTTGGCCTGGTAGAGTTAAAATTGCAGGAGTAAATCTTGGTGATGTTTGGACTTATAAAAAAGTTCCTGGA
Source organism: Bacteriovoracaceae bacterium (assembly GCA_947377285.1). Classification (GTDB taxonomy): domain Bacteria; phylum Bdellovibrionota; class Bacteriovoracia; order Bacteriovoracales; family Bacteriovoracaceae; genus Bacteriovorax. The sequence continues at coordinate 33,536 of CANCFT010000028.1, read as the reverse complement.
GATTTGGCAGCTTTTCACAAATTATCTCAATGGATGACTTATTCATTATGTGAGCCATTACTTGAAGCTGGCTTTACAATCGTTGAAGTTGAAAAATTAACGGGCTTAGCTGAATATAGAAATGGTGGATTAATTCTCGATAGAGAACTTATAACATTAAAGGATAAAAAATGGGCGTTGGAGAGTCATCGTCCTGATTCAGATTTGATTATTGAATGGCGAGGATTAACAATTGCTCTTCTTGATCGAATTGGATTGGCCGTAGGTAAAAAATTAAATAAATCTCCTGTTGATTTTCCATTGGCAAAAGTTTTAGAAGGTGGAACTTGGTGGGCCGGGAGAAAAGCGGCTCAAAGTTTAAGGGCAGATTGTTCTCCACCACTTAAAATTGAAAGCGATGGAACAGTTTTTTAATTAAAAAAATACTTAGGAAAAAATATGAAAAATGTAATTGTAGTAGATCACCCTTTAATGAAGCATAAACTCGGTTATCTCCGAGATAAAACGACGAACTCTTATGAGTTCAGAGAAATCGTCAAAGAAATTTCTAAAATTTTAGCTTATGAAGCAATGAAATCTTGGACACAATTAGAAACTGTTTCAATCGAAACACCAGTTGCTAAGTCTAAAACTGAAAGAATTATTAATCCACCAGTTGTTGTCTCAATCATGCGTGCGGGAAATGGCATGTTGGATGCAGTACTATCTATGATTCCGATTTCAAGTGCAGGGTATATTGGAATATATCGTGATAAGTTTATTCGCAACACCGTTGAATATTATTTTAAAATGCCTGAAAACGTAAAAGGAAAAGATATACTTTTATGTGATCCACTTATTGCAACTGCAGACACCATGGTTGCGGCCCTAGATCGATTAAAGCAATATGAAGTTGGGAAAATAAAAGTTCTAAGCATATTAGCAAGCCAATATGGTTTAGAAAAAGTTCACCATTTTCATCCAGATGTTGAAATCTATACAGTGAACATAGAAAAAGAAATTAATGAACAAGGCTACCTCATCCCTGGATTGGGAGATGCAGGGGACCGTTTATACCAAACGAAATAAACATGATAAAACCTTATATAATTGGTGTTGCTGGTGGTAGTGGATCTGGCAAAACTTATTTTGCCAGAGAATTACAGCGAATATTAGGACAGGATTTTTGCACAATCTTGTATCAAGATAATTATTATATTGATCAATCTCATCGATTCGATGGAGATGGTGGAGCCGTTAATTTCGATCATCCTAGTAGTTTAGATTTCAATTTACTGGCTAAAGGACTTTCGGAATTAAAAATGGGAAAAAAGATAGAAGTTCCCATTTATGAATTTGCCACACATAAACGAATTTCTCAAACTATTACCTGTCATCCACAAAAAATTATTTTAGTAGATGGAATTTTAATACTAGATTCTTTGGTAGTTCGTCAGCAACTTGATGAAGCAATTTTTTTTGATACCCCAGAAGAGCTTCGTTTTCAAAGACGACTTGATCGAGATGTAACTGAACGTGGTAGAACCGCCGATGGAGTTAAAAAACAATTTGAACTTCAAGTTCGTCCAATGCATGAACAATTTGTCCAACCATCAAAAGTTTATGCCCAAACCGTTGTCAAAGATATTGGTATGTATAGTGAGACATTAGACTTATTTTACAAGAAACTTTCTCAAAAATAATTGCTCGGAGCTTTAAGTGAATAATTTTTTAGTTATTTTTGGATGTATGATAGCGGGGCTTTTATGCAAAAAATTAAAAAATTTTCCTACTAATAGCGCCCAAGCTTTGAATTCTTTTATTATTTATCTCTCTCTACCTGCACTAGTGCTTTCACAATTGCCTCCAATGTTGAGCACAATGAGTTTTACAGGAACATGGTGGATACCAGTCGCAATGGCCTGGATAACTTTTTTTATTTCTTTGTGTTTTTTTCAATTAGTTGGAAAAAAATTGCATTGGAGTCGAGCTAAAATTGGAGCATTAGTTCTTACCGCGGGCTTAGCAAATACTTCATTTGTCGGTTTTCCTATCTTAGAAGCAATCATTGGACCACAAGCAATCCCCATTGGTATATTGGCAGACCAAGCAGGAAGTTTTTTAGTACTTTCAACATTAGGAATTATAGCAGCTTCTTTTTTTTCAGGGGCCGAAATAAATTCTCAAATTATAATAAAAAGAGTCATTACTTTTCCACCTTTTATTGCGTTAGTTGCAGCAATTATTTGGGCATCAATCGGGCTCAAGGGATTTGAATTTCTAAATCCATCATTATTAAAAGTTTCAGCCACGCTTGTACCATTGGCCCTCTTCACGGTTGGATTTCAACTTCGCTTTGATCTCAAAATTTTAAAGAAAAGATGGATTGGTTTAGGTCTTGGATTAATGTTCAGATTACTTTTAATGCCCGCATTCTTTGCTGTTTTTTATTTAAAAATATTAAAAGGATCAGACCTAGTAACTCATGTAACCGTCATAGAATCTGCTATGGCTTCAATGATTACTTCTGCAGTTGTTGCCACTGAATTTAATTTGGATACGGAAATCGCTAATTTAATGGTGGGAATAGGAATCCCTTTATCATTAATCACCGTACCTTTATGGAATTATTTCTTATTTAATTAATTGGTATATAACTAAAAAATGAAAGAGAGCACCTGCTATAACTAAAAGGTGAAAAATTTCATGGTAACCAAAAATCTTAGGGATTGGATTTGGTTTTTTTAAAGCATAAATGATTGCTCCAATAATATAACTAATTCCTCCTAATAAAATATACCAAAAATCTTTTAAAGAGAGTGCTATTTTTAATTCTGTTGAATAAGGAATAACTAAACATCCCACAGTTATATAAATGACAGACGAAACCCATTTTGGGGCAGAAATCCAAATGAGAGATTGAATGATGCCAAATATTGCTGCAAACCACACAAGTTGAAGCAATTTTAGTCCGGCCAAAGGAGAGAGGGCAATCATACAAATCGGAGTTGAGGTTCCAGCAATGAGGATATAGATCGCACTATGATCTAATCTTCTCATCCAAACTCTCGATTCTGGTTTCCAATTTATTCGATGATAGAGACTGCTAATTACAAAGAGTGAAATTAAAGAAAAAGAATATATAAGAGAAGCCAGGGTCGCCTTGGAACCATGAGCATTTAAATATAAAACCCAACAAGCGCCAATAGAAAAAAAGAAAGCTGCTTGGTGAAAGTGTCCACGTAAATAGGGCTTAACTAAAAGTTGCTGGGGGCTCTGTGACTTCATTGCTAAACAATAGGCTGAGAGTTTTTGAATTCAAAGTAAAATTATTGTCATAGGGAAGCTTTTGTATTCAGCTGTCCACAAGCTGCTAGAATATCATCACCCTTTGTTCCACGAATTAATGCGGGAAGTTTATAAGATTCAATGATTTTTTGAAATTGTTCAATTTGTGTCTTGTGAGGTCGAGCATATGTAGATCCAGGAAAAGGATTAAATGGGATTAAATTAATGATTGCTTGTTTGCCCTTTAATAGCTCCCCTGTAGCGTGAGCATCTTCAATTGAATCGTTAAAATCTTTTATCAATAAATATTCATAGATTATGTACTGCTTTCTTTTCAAGGGAATACTCTCTAAGTATTTTAAAATTTCTGGCAATGGATAGTTTTTATTAATAGGTATTAGTTGATTGCGTTTATTTTCAAATGGAGAATGAAGTGAAAGCGCAATATTTACACCGGGCATTTCTTCATTCCAACGGATGAGTCCTGGCAAGTAACCGGCCGTTGAAATTGTAATTTTTTGGGCACCTATACTTGTTCCATGTTGATCGAGGAATATTTCACAAGACGCTTTTACAGCATCAAAATTGTGTAGTGGCTCTCCTTGACCCATATAAACAATATTTTTCAACAATTGATCATCTGGTCTATTTTCACGCAACCATCGATTGGCCACAATAAATTGTCCAACGATTTCATCTGTTTTCAAATGCCGTTTGAGTCCTTGAGTTCCAGTAAAACAAAAAGAGCATTTCATTGCACAGCCCACTTGAGTGGATAAGCAAATGGTATATTTATTTTGAAATGCAATCAAAACTGTTTCGACACTTAAGCCATCTTCCATTTGCATTAAAAATTTTACGGTAGAGTCATCAGACTGGTGAACATTCGTTATTTTTGGTAATGAAAAAGTGAAGTACTCTTTTATAAAAACTTGAGTTGTTAGAGAAAGGTTTTTAGTGCAAGGATCAATTTGTTTTTGCTTATAATGCCAATTATAAAGCAAGCTTGCCCCACTAATTGAAAGGTCCCGATTTTTGAGCAATTGAGTCAATTCTTGAAAATTATATTGGTAAAATGAATTTTTCATCTAGCCTTACTCGTAGCAGAATATACCCGCTAATTCTACTTTTTATTGTGAAAGCACTTACCAAATATTCAAAAGATTATTATGATAAGTTATGAAAAAAACACTCATCACTTTCTTTGCGTTTTCACTTTTTCAATTTGGTTGTTCTAATAAAGCAGAAAAACCAAAAATTACAATCAGTGCATATAATATTCAAGCAATTACTTCTAAAGGGGTTGTGGATAAAATATTAAATGAAACGGATTATAAAAAAATGCATGAAATTGCTTTAGCGGTGGAAAGCTCAAGGGCGGTTCAATGCATTACTGTGACTGATGAATGTAACGTATTAGGTGAAATTCTCAATAAGATTGTCAATTCGACAACTGAAAGTCTACCGAAGGAAAGTGATAATATTGCTATTTATAAATTAGTTGCGCACTTGAGTGAAGAATATTCAAAAGGTGAAAATAAACTAAGAGATCAATGGAAAGATTATATAAATGCTCATGCCGCAGAGACAGAAGCAAAATAAAAAAGCCCAGAATTTTTTATATTTGCTGAGCTTCATAACTTAATAAAAATTAATTAATTGTTACCCAAACTTGTCTAATTCCATTTTGTCTGACGAGAATATTGAAAATATGACCATTGTCAGGATGAACTCTTATACATCCATGTGAAGCGGGGTGCCCCAGCTTGCTCCAGTTTCCTCTTGTCGTCCCATGGATTGCATATCCACCCCGAATAAAGACTGCATAGGGCATATTTCCAAGACCGTTATAATCACCATCCGGATATTTAGTTGAAGTATATTTGTCATAGATTCTTCCGTCTGGATGAGTGTCCATATCTGGTGTATCATACCCCGATTTGCCAGTAGATGTTTTCCAGGTATAGGTTAATACTCCATCTATATAGAGATATAACCTTTGGGCATTTTTATCGATATCGGCCCAAATCTTACAAGAATTTCTATAGCAAGAGGGGAGAAGTTCTTCTAGAGGATCTATTTCAAGAAAGGGAGAGAGACCGGTTTGATTGACATAGTCTTGATCAAGCTCTAATAAAGTTTTCTCAATATCTGGAGCGCGTGGATCTAGTTCATCAAAAAAATTTCCTTTTGCTGCGTATGTTTTTGTACTCAATATTGTTAATGCCAATGTAAAAATAAGTGCTTTCATTTTTCTAATCTCCTGTTTGGGACATTCGCTTTTTAAGCAATACTTATTTTTATCATGGTTGAAAAGAAGCGAGCAAAGGATGTCTTCACTAAGAAATTTGTTAAAAGTCTGTTAAGTTTTTTCTATTGATTGTATTTTTTCTTAAAAATAGTCGTGAGTATTCCAATGGCTTAACGCAGTTTGTTTTTTACGAAAGTAAGTTTTTAAGTGTTGCCGCCATAACAACTAAGGTTTGTTGAGTATATTCTAAAATTTCAACAACACTTGATCCAGAAGAAGCGAAACAAATTTTTAAAGTGTTTTTTGAAATTTCTACTTTTGAAATGCCTTTAATATTTTTTGGAAAAAATAAAAAGTAGTTGTCTTTATTCTCAAAAGTTCCTAAGTCTTCATCTTCTAATTCGTAAAGAGCGTCTTCTAGTGAGTCGACGTTTAGTGAGCCTCTAATAGGAAAGGTTATCGTATCAAAACCATCTTTAAAAATTTCGTCTATTGGCATTGGAAAATTAGCGAGAGGAACTCGCAATTCGAGTTCACGTCTGATTGTGATCTCAGTGAAATCTTCAGAAGATTGCTGTGCGCTAATATTGTATCGAAAATATTCAGTATGAAGTGAGCCCCCTTCTGGATCTTTAACAGTATTACTATTTTTTAGTCTTAATGTTTTTCTAGCATTTTCAAATAAGGCTTCAATTTCAACTTTTAAAAATTCATCTTGGGCCAATTCTGTCGCAAGTTTTGAAGAGAAACTGTTATAGTCTTTCGGGGTTTTATGCCTACTCTTATTGAAAGCAGACAGATTTTTGTATGGAATATTTTGCTCTCTAGAAAGCACATATTGATTAAATTGAATTTCAACATTTTTACTTAATTCATCTTCGTCACTTTCAAATTGCATTAAAATAGATTGAGTCGATTCATTAATGATTGAATATGGAGATTGACGATCATTTATAAACATTGTTTTAGTTATATACTGAGGAATTTTAGTTGCTAAAAACTTTGCTAATGAACTACTTGTAATAGCATTGTTTTTTCCAATTGCACTATCATCTTTACCATTCATGGCATTTAAGACTTGAAGGGCCCAGATGCCATGTTTCGCTTGCGCTGAGCTGTGAGATTTCTCACCAGGAAAGCAAGATAGAAAAAATGAATTTCCAGGATACTCCCTTACGAGTTCAGACATTTCTTTTTCAATTAAATTTGATGCAGAAGATTTTAATTTATTTCGTGATTTAAGCTCTTCCGCAGAAGAGTCCACAAAAATAAAACTTTTTTGGCATTCTAAATTTTTGAGAGGCTTAAGAAGGATTTCATCCAAGCTTAGAGAAGTTTCTTCAAGTTGTGAGTTATCAGTATCCCAACAGGTAATTCTATTTTGAGCATTAGAATGAAAGCCATGGCCGACATAATAGAAATAGCATTCATCACTACTCGTAAATTGTGAAAATATTTTTTTAGATGCATTAATGATTTCAGTTCTTGAAGCTTTCTCATTTGTGAGAAAGATTAATTCAGAATCTTCAATAAAAAGCTGTTCGCTAAATGCTTTTTTTATTGAAAGTGCATCATTCAAAGCAAATTCTATTTTATTTAATGGAGGGAAAATCGAATTTGAGTATTCTTCGATAGCTATGATAATTCCATATTTTTTCATTTCATTGACCTAGTTTAATTGAGCTCTTGGAATTATAACTTTTCTTAGTGTTTATTGTATAGGTAATCTGCAAAATACCGTGGTGGTTTTTGCTTTTTTGGAAAAGGGGAGTATAGTTTTCAAATTAATTTCTCATTTTTATAGGTAAGTAATGATACAAAAGAAACTTTATATTCATTGGCTTTGTGCATTTTTTTTCGCAGCTTTTATTATTTCTCATAGCCAATTTAAATCAACCAATGATGATTCCAAATATTACACAAATCTAGTTGTGCGGTATCAAGATGAATCTTTAGCCAATATTCTCACTCCGAAGTGGGGTGTAAATTTCTACAGTTTTCCAGAAGACTCCTACATGAGAGACCAATTTCCAGGTCAATTATTGTTAGGAATAGCCGTTGCCAAAATTGGAGTACCGGCCGAACAGGCACTCCATGTCCTGGGAATGGGGTTTCAGATCTTATCGATTATATTACTTGTTAAAATCGCATCACAATATATTTCAATTCACCAAGCTTCTATCCTTTATTACACCCTTATACTTACCCCAATGGCTTTTTCATATAATATTCGGGGTAATCATGAACTTGGAATCATGCTTTTTTCTTTTCTTTCATTATATGCAGGAATGAAATTATCTTCATCGCTCAAATGGAGTTTAGTTTCAGCCATTTCTTGTGTGATGCTTTTAATGATTAAGGGCCCATTTTTTATATTCGGTTTAGGATTGACTGTGATTGGTTATTATTTCACAGAAAAAAAAGCATCATTTAATAACTTAATAATCACTTTATTTTTGAGTTCTTTTTTAATTGCTTTTGTTGCCTATGTTTATGAGTTACTTTATTTGAAGTATTCGGGGCAAAGTTTTTTATTAGAGTTTTATAAAATTCAAATTCAACAACGTGCTTTAGTGAGTGCTCATGAACATTCAAAGCTAGTTCAGAAAATACTAAATTATTATTATTATTTTTCTCATTATCTTATCTATGCTCTGCCTTGGAGTTTGTTAGTTCCCGTTCTTTTCTTTAAAAATAAAACGAATAAAGAGTTTATTGCCAAGTTGAATCTTTTTATAAGATCGAATCTTTCAGGTTGTTTGTTTTGGTCTGCAGCCATTTTTGGACTTCTCTTTGGGGTCAGTGACAGAACAGCAACTCGGTATGTTTTTCCAGCTTATTATTTATTTTCTGCCTGGATAATTTTGCTTCTATATAGCAGCTCAGAATTATTGAGAAAACTTCATGAGAAGTGCACGAGTATTGGGATTGAAAGAATCGCACCATTTTTATGGTTGATCGCTTTTGGATTACATCTTCTTTAGGATTAAATGACTAAAGTGTATTAAGAATGGATTTAATATAAGTTTGTGCCTCAGCACCCTTATAAAGCTTAGGCGTCTCATTTCCTGGTTGGACTTCGAAAATACCGCTAACTTTTCGGCTTTCTGCTGTTAATAAATATTTTAAAATATTTACATAGGCCGATGGCTGATCAGTGGGGATTATATGTCCTGAATCATTGACCACAAAAGCAAGTGCTTCTTGAGAGTTACTAAGAATTTTTGAAAATAAAGTTAATTGATCTTTTAATAATAGGGCAGAGTCATTACGAGCAAAAATAAAAACTCGCTTTGGACTAGTTACAGATTTTTTAAAATCCCAAACAAAACCTTCAGACAATCGACTCATAACTGTATAGCCAGAAATCATATCTGATTTTCGCTCTTCGCTTAAATTAAATTGCTTACTGATATCATCTACTTGGTCACTCCATTTTTTATAATAACTTTGGTCTAATAATGACCGAGTTATTGCTGGCCCATAGATTGGATTGAAAATTTCACCACTCTTTAAATAAGCTCTGTAAGTTTCAAGATCTGGATTGACAGCAGCTGACGAAGTCATTGGCGAAGTATCGATAATGAGTTGTGCATCTTGGATAATTGAAGAAACTATAGCACTATAGGAAATTGAAACATGAATAATGTTTTTAACGCCAAAGTTTCTTTTGAGTTCATTTGATAGCGCCGAAACTTCTAAAGATAAATCTTCAATTTTAAAGTTAGGTTTTAAAAATACTGGTTTTTCCTGCTTGTCTAATTGGTTAATTGAAAAAGGCTGAGTGCTAAAGTTCATGGTTGCAACGCCATAACCTAGATGAGCTATCTCTTGAAGAGCTTCATCATCAGCAAGTAAACTTCTGTTAACACCAGGTAAAAAAAGAAATGTAGGTAGAGTTGCTTTAGTTGCACGAATAAGTTGAAATGATATTACTCTTCCAAATTCTATATTTAATTTGAGATTTTCAATTTTTGCAAAAGCATAATTACAATTAACAATAGTAATTGTGAGTATGAAAATAAGTAGGACCTTTAATGAATTCGTTTTGTTCATGTAAACTCTGGTAAAGGGATCAATTAGTAATATGTATGTATCACTTTTCAATTGAGCTTCCTACAACCTAATAATTTTTACACAAAGACAAAGAAGTCATTGAGGATAGTGCCTTATGTAGCTGAAATGAGCTGCTTCGTTGTAATCTTTGGATCTGCTTTGGCAAAGAACCAAAGACAGAATTCGGTCAGAAGGGTGCTTAGCGAGGACACAAGGAAGCAAAAAAGCAGATCCGTTGGAAGGAATAGGGCAAATTTTAAAAGTACTCTTATAAATGGCAGGTAAAGGCAACATCCAAGCAATATTAATGAGCCAAAACCAATAATCCAAATTGCACGACTTGGATTTGTTTTTAATTTAGAAAGCAAGGTTCGGCTTGGATCACGACTTAAAAAAATCATAAAGGTATTAGATAAAATTAAACTAGCAAATACCAAAGTACGCGTTTTGGAGTCACTTCCGTGAAGTTGGACTGAAGACATATAAATAAAGGAAAGTGAGGCCCATAAAATAAAACCTCTAATACTACAAGTTTTCCAAATATCTTTGTTGAATAAAGGCTCTAGCGGAGACCGTGGTTTTTTAGTCATTAAATCTCTACTTGCGGGTTCAGCTTCAAAGGCAATTGAACTAACAGGTTCTATAATTAAATGGAGTAGGGCTATATGTGCAGGAAGTAATACGAGTGGTAGTCCTAATAAAACAGGAATGACTGACAATCCCGCAATAGGTATATGAATTGAAAATAAATAAACTAAAGTTTTTTTAATATTGGCATAAACTCTTCGGCCAGTTTTAATTGATTCTACAATTGAAGTAAAATCGTCATCAAGAATAACGATATCAGATGACTCTCGAGCTACATCAGTGCCCCGTCCTCCCATGGCAATTCCAATATGTGATGCTTTGAGAGCAGGAGCATCGTTGACTCCGTCTCCTGTCATCGCGACAACTTCTCCTGCCATTTTTAATATTTCAACTAAGCGAAGTTTTTGATTGGGCATCACTCTGGAAAAGACTGAAGTTGTTTTACAGGATTCGGCCAATTCATTATCTTTCAAATATTCCATTTCTAAGCCGGTAATAACTTTATTTGGGTTTTTTAAGCCAATTTTTTTAGCAATGCTTGAAGCGGTAATCGGATGATCGCCAGTTAACATGATTACCCTTATTCCGGCCGATTTGCATTCACTGATAGACTCTTGAACTCCATCGCGAATGGGATCACTTATTCCAATTAATCCAAGAAATTTAAATTCAAAATCGTGTTGTTTTACAGGGAGTGATGTTGTGTCAAAATGAGATTTGGCAATGCCTAAAATGCGCAATCCTTCAGAGGCCATTTTTTCAGACATAGATTTAATTTTTAAAGAATCCGATTCATTCATATGGCAGAGGTCAATAATTGCTTCCGGGGCACCTTTTGCGCCAATAACGAATCCTTCTCCCGTGGAGCTTGTTTTCCAGGCATGTGTTACTGAGAGCAATTCCGGTGATAAGGGATATTCTTTTTCTAAACTCCAATTATGATGAAGATGTTCTGTATCTTTTAAAAATTTTACACCGGCCGATGTAAAAGCCAATTCCATCGGATCAAAAGGTTTTTTACGACTTGCTAATATTCCATATTCAAGTGCTTCGTGGAATTCTTCAGGAAGTATCTTCAAGCTAGTTTCAGAAAGGTCAATTGTATTTTCTTGAGAAAAAATTTTTTGAATTGCCATTTGATTTAGAGTGAGTGTGCCAGTTTTATCTACACATAACACTGTTACGGAACCTAAGTTTTCGACTGCAGATATTTTACGAGTTAAAACTTTTCTTTTAGATAATCGCCAAGCACCTAGTGAAAAAAATATTGTTAGCACTGCTGGAAGTTCATTTGGTAATATTGCCATACCTAAGGATAAACCAAGAAGGGAGCCTTCTATCCAGTTATGAGTGTGAATAGAATGAATAATAACTACGAGTAAGCATAAAAATAAGGCAAACCAAGCAATACGTTTCACAAGGAGATTGGTTTGGATTTCTAATCGTGTCGATATTACAGGAGCATCTTTAATTGAACTTCCAATTTTTCCAATTTGAGAATGAAGTCCTATTGCTTCAACCATTGCTATTGCATGTCCACTAATAACGGTTGTTCCAGCAATGACTTCATCAGAGATGGATTTAATGACAGGTAAAGATTCGCCAGTTAAAAGTGATTCATCAACTCCTAAGTTTGCAGCAGAGATGACAATGGAATCCGCCGGAACTTTATCACCTTCATTGAGAAATAGAATTTCTTCTCTAACAACTTCTCTACCTGCAACTCGAAACTTATTCCGTTCTCTAATGACGAGTGCACGAGGACTTGAAAGTGCGCTTAATGCCTCAAGTGCTCTCCCGGCTTTTGTTTCCTGAGTGATAGTGATGGCTATAATAAATACTAAAAACCCAAGTAACATCATCGCTTCATGTGGATCGCCGAGAAAAAAATAAATGACACCACAAGCAAGTAGCAAGTAAACCATTGGCTCTTTTAATACTTCAAAAACAAAATAATAAAATTTTTTAGGTTTATTCATTGGAAGTTCATTGAATCCTTCTTGAGTCTGCCTGTTGAGTACAAATGCGTTTGAAAGGCCGCCTTCAGCTAGCAGGGTATTGCCGTGAATTAATCTTTGTACTTTTGTGTTCGAGTATATTTCCATTGGTAACCTTGCTTGAAATTAACGAGCAAATAATAAGTAACATTTTCTGAACTACACAGCCATTTTAATAAATGGATAACTTAATATTATAAGACACAGTTCGACTGTCATATTGAATTAATTATTTTGAGAATGTAGTGTTTTCTTAACTAAAGACCATGAAAGGGAGAGATCTATGAAAATACTGTGGACTTTTGACCCATTTGAAAAAAATGTTGAACTTCATAAAATAGGTAAAAATATTTGCAGTCATTTATTTGGAAGTAAAGACCAAGTGAAAGTTGTATATGTCGCCTCAAATACGGAAACGATGTTGGCAACGGCATATAATATTCCTGAAAAAAAAAGATATTCTGAATATCCTAGAAAATTAATTAAAGAACAGCTTAAAAATTTAGCTATCAAAGTTTCAAGTGTCGATGTTCTTTTTGAACGAACCATCTCGCTTACTTCTATTGTAAAAAAAGTAGTAGTTTTTACTCAGTTAAACGAAACAGACATAGTCATAATTGCCAGTAATAGTAAAAAAGATTTACCTCATTTTATATTTGGAAGTTTTGCAGAGACTTTCGTTCACTTAGCAATTTGTGATTTACTAATTTATCACCAGAAATCACAGTTTCATTCTCAGGCTCCTCAAAATATTGTTTATGCACACGACTTTACGCCAAAAGGTTTTTTGGGGCTTGAGCGAATCATTGAGTATGCTAAAAAGTGGAAATCGTTTTTAACAATAGTGCATGTGCCAGTTCCTGTGGCCGGAGTAGAGCTGCACGAATTTAAAAAAAGAATACAAAAACAGGCATTAAAGATTGAAAAAATATTGGAAAAACAAAAGATTAAGGGCAAAATTTATTTAGAATATGAAGTTAAGCCAATTGCCGAAACCCTCTTGGATATATCAGTTAAAACAAATGCTGATTTTATCTCGGTAACTGCTCAAACTAAAAAACTTGCCACCTTGCTGGGGGGAAGTATTACTAGGCAAGTATTACGTGAATCTAAATTGCCTACAATTGTTTTAAAAGTATAAGGATAAAAAATGAGCGAATTGCTTTCTTTAATTAATCATAAACTAGTTCATATGAATTCACATAAATCATTTCTAATAGAATCTGCACTTTTAAATAAAGAAGGAACCTTGGGCACACATGGTGAATTAGTGATTCTAACTGGAACCCATACAGGGCGATCAGCAAATGATAAATATGTTGTTGTTACTGAGAAAACAGAGAAAAAAATATGGTGGGACAATAATATTCACAAAATGTCAGAGGAAGTATTTGAACTACTTAAAAAAGATGTCATTGAATATTTAAAAGAACAAAAAGAATTGTATTTTTCAGAGAGATCAATTGGTTCAACTGATTTCTACTCACTCGGTATAGAATTTATTTCAAACCTCGCTTCAGCTGCACTTTTTTCTCAATATATGTTTAAAGATTATCTTGGAACTAGTCATCACGACTATTTTAAAATTCTTCACGCTCCTGATTTTATTTTAGATCCAAAAAAATATGGAACGCGTACAGAAACAGTAATTGTCACTTGCTTTAAGACGAAAATGACAATTATTGTTGGAACGAAGTATGCTGGAGAAATCAAAAAAAGTATGTTTTCGACAATGAATTTTATACTTCCGGATTATGGTATTTTACCAATGCACTCTGGTGCAAATCAGAACTCAAGAAATGAAAGTTTTGTTTTTTTTGGTTTATCGGGAACAGGGAAAACGACACTATCAACAGACGAAGGCCTTCAACTTATTGGCGATGATGAGCACGGTCTTTCAAGCAATGGTATTTTTAATTTTGAAGGTGGTTGCTATGCAAAAACGTCTAAGCTTTCTTTTGATACTGAGCCTGCAATTTATAAAGCCTCAACTCAATTTGCATCATTTTTAGAAAATGTCTATTTGTCGGAAGATAGAAGTAAAATTAATTTTTTCGATGATAGTCTTTCCGAAAATGGACGGGCAAGTTATCCTTTAAGCTTTATCGATGACCGAGTCGAGTCTGGAGTTGGGAAAATTCCTCAGAATATATTTTACCTTAGCGCTGATGCATTTGGAGTATTGCCACCTGTATGCTTATTGAATGATAAGCAAGCGTCTGATTATTTTAAATTAGGATATAGTGCCAAGTTAGCTGGAACTGAAATAGGTATCAAATCCCCAGTAGCAACTTTCTCTTCATGCTTTGGTGCACCTTTTATGCTTTGTTATCCAGAGGTCTATTCTCAATTATTAAATAATTTTATTTCTCAATTTGGTATAAAAGTTTGGTTGATAAATACAGGTTGGTATGGAGGAAGTTATGGGAAAGGGGAACGCTTTTCACTTTCAATGACAAGATCGATAATTAGAGAAATTCAGCAAAATAATTTAAAGGGTTGTGAATTTACCATAGATGAAGTTTTTAATTTAAATATTCCTAAATCAGTAAAAGGTATAGACTCAAAACTGCTAATTCCTCAAAATGCATGGAAAAATAAAGAAGAGTATTTTAAAATAGCCAGGGGATTGGCTGCCAGTTTTGAAGTTCAGCTTTCAAAATTAAAATAATAATATTTTATTGATATTTATCAGCTAATTAGCCTATTTCAATCACATTGATTACTACTCGTAACTGCTAAACTTAAATAATAAGAAATAAAGAATTTAGGAGGTTATTTATGTCAAAAGCAATTCCAACAATCCAAAAATTTATGTCAACTGCACCGCATACAATAGGGGCAGATCAAACTTTAGCTCAAGCTCAAAAAATGATGAAGGAATATTCGATTCGACATCTACCTGTACTTGAGAGCGGCGTAGTCGTCGGGATAATTTCAGAGCATGATATTAATTTTATGCTATCCTTTAAGGGCGTCGATTTAAAAAATGAAAAGGTAAACCAAGCAATGACCACTGAGCCTATTATGGTTGAAATTGAAGCTCCATTGGATGAAATATGCCGAGAAATGGCCGAAAGAAAAATGGGAAGTGTGTTGGTTCAAGACAATCATAAACTAGTAGGAATTTTTACTTGGGTAGATGCCCTAAAATCAATGGATGAATTACTAAAGACAAGATTAAAATAGGAGTTTTAGGCTTATGGAAAAAAGTTTTACGAAAATAATAGCGATGATGTCACTGGTTTTGATTTTATTAAGCAATGTTGCGTTAAGTGATGAGGCAGCAGATCAATTACAAGCAAAAGCTGTAATGAGTAATATATATGATTCTTATGTAAAAATTATTCCATATGCCTATTCTTCTAAATCAACATTTGGAAATTTTAAATCAAAAAAAGAGAAAGAGGAGCTTTTAAAAAACTTAAATGATCTATCTGTATTTTTTAAGAGTGCAAAACATGCTGACTTTTTTCAAAGACCTGGATTTAAGCCAAGTCTCGAGGCCATTACAAATCATCTAGATGAAACAATTATGTCTGTTGAAGCAGATAATTTTCTTTTCGCTCAAAAGCGATTAAATGTAATAGGAGCACTTTGTGTCACTTGCCATTCGCAATTGCCAGATTCTGTTTCAAGAAATGCATTTAGAGAAAATATTAAGAAAGAAAAACGAGATCGTTTTGATTCTGATTTTTCTTATGCAAACTACCTCTATTTAGTTCGCCGATTTGATGATTCCAAAACTTACTTTGAAAAAGCTATTGATTTAGCGATGGCAAATTCTTCGATGAGTTCTCATCAAGAAGTTCTATTTTCATTAAGAAGAATTCTTTCTATGACAACAAAAATTAAATTTGATTTTGAAAAATCAAAAACTCTTGTTGATAAGTGGACAAAAGATTCTAGACTTTCTGTCAATGAGCAAAAAACTATAAAGCGATGGAGTGATTCATTAAAAAATTGGAAAGGATTTGATTCAAAGTCAATTAATGAAAAAACACTTCCTCAATTTATTGAAAAAAATCTGATTCCATTAGACCTAAAAAAAGAAATTATTTTTTCTGGTGAAGAGGATGTAACTTTATTTATCTCATCTGGCGTTCTACTCAATTTTTTAGTTGAAAATCCAAATTCTGAAATGGCTCCTGAAATTCTTTATTGGTTATCTTTAATTGAGCATCGAATGGGACAAAGTTATTTTTTCTCATTAGGAGATTTATACCTTAAAGATTGTATTCGTAAGTATCCTACTTCTCCATACGCTAAGAAATGCTACCAAGAGTATTCTGATTCTATTGAAGCTGGATATACAGGATCTTCAGGAACAGATATTCCTGTAAATGAAAAAAGAGAATTAATCAAATTGAAAGCACTTTTGAAACCTTAACTTATTTGGACCCGGCTATTAAAACATTTTGATAGCCGAGTTCATGTAATTTTGAAACTAGACATTCTTTAGAAGTTTTTTCACCATGATTCAAATAAATTGCGGTCGATTTATCGATATTGCTTAACCAGTCAATTAAACCATTTTGATCTGCGTGTGAAGAAAATGCTTGGGATGAAATGACCTCTCCACTCCAAGTAATTTCTTTTCCATCACAGATATGAATTGTCCTATTTCCTTCGCTTAATTGCTTACCAGCAGTTCCTTCGGCCTGATAACCTGGCAAAAAGAGACATGCTTTTGTATCATTTTGCCAATTTTCTAAATAACGTAAAATTCGACCACCTGAAACCATACCGCTGGAAGAAATAACAATAAGCGGGCCCGTTTGTTTTTTAATTGATTCCCATTCTCTTGTATGGTCGATTACTTCGACATTTTCTAAAGATTCTAATAAGATTTCAGGTAATTTTGTTTCTTGGGAAAATTCTTTATATACTTTATTAGCTTCAATCATCATTGGACCATCAATAACTAATCTAATTTTATCATTGGGATTTAATTTGTAATATTGATTTATCAATGTGATTAACATTTGCGATCTTGCCACTGCAAAGCTTGCAATTATGCCTATACAAGATTGTGTTTTAATTTTTTTTAAAAATTGTGTTAATTCAATTTCAAGATTTCCCTCTCTGATTCGACCTCCATAAGTAGATTCCATTACAACAATATCTGCTTTAGGACATTTTTCAGGAGCAGGAATAAGTGGGTCTTCAATTCTTCCTAAGTCTCCAGAAAATATTATGGTTTGATCAGCTTGAATTTGAACAGAAGCTGCTCCTAAAATATGACCGGCAGGTAATAGAGTAATAGTCATTCCCAAGGCTGAAAAAGGTACATGAAATGTCTGAGGTTTAAATAAAGAAGTTGCTACGATTACATCTTCAATGTCATAAAAAGATTTCAATAGATGATTTTCTGATTTTTCAAAAATATGAGCACTATCGGCCATAATAATTTTAGCCAATTTCAAAGTAGGTTTAGTCGCATAAATATTCCCTCTAAATCCAAGTTTGACAAGATGAGGAATTAAACCCGAATGATCTAAATGTGCATGTGTGAGAATAACCGCAGAGATGTCTCTGACTTCAAATGGGAGAGGCTCTAAGTTTTTTTTGACAATAAAATCCAAGCCTTGATGTAAACCGCAGTCGATCAGTATTTTTCCACTAGTAGTTTCTAGGAGTGTCATTGAGCCTGTAACTTCATCTATAGCACCTATAAATTTCAATTTCATAGCGATATCCTTTTGATAAACAGAATTATTCCAATATTTTTTTTACATCATTAAAAATTAATTGAATTTCATTATCTGTTAAGCCCATTTTTTTGAGAAGAATTTTTTCATTTAATAAATCTCGGCAAAGGATTATTTTATTTAATAATAACTCTTGGCAGTAAATCTTCTTCAGTCTTTTTAAAGAGGTAATAGGAAATAGTTTTAGCTTTTTGATTTTATCTAAAAAAGAGTCACCTTCAGGGGCATTTACACCAAGCAACTGAAGACCAACGCCTTTAGAATAATCGATAGCATCTTTAGAAAATGCGGTATTACTTGCGAGAAAATATTCTTTGAGATATTTTCCATCGGGCCCATTTTTTAAATCATCCCATCTGGCTTTAATATACAACACCGTTTTAATGTCGTTTATTCTGCCACTAGTATTGTGAAATTTGCATTCTATATAAATTTGATAATTAGATTTACTAGCGATGACATCTACTTCATGTCGTACAAATTCTCCTTGAAGAATAACTCCAACAAATGTTTTGAACCCTATCGCTTCAAAATATTTTGAAACAAAATATTCAAATTCAAAACCAGTGGGCCCGAGTTCAAGAAGTGATTGCTTAAGGGAATAGTGAGTGGCAGCAATAGGTGATTTTTTGTGGACTAATTTGAAAGCATCTTTGAAAATGTCTCGGGTTTTACTTCCCGGTTTTATGTTTTTAGAAATTTTTTTTGTTATATCTCTAGAATCTTGTTGAGATAATCCACTTCTCTGCAATGACCTCTCAAGCTTTTTTGAAGAAAAAGCTTCTAACTGACCTGTTGATTTAAAAATGTGATGTTTGGGATATTTTATAATATTTTCACTTTTCATCGTTTGTTTACTTTGGGCATAGTATTTATTTTTTAGAGTCTGATGCATTATTTTACCTTTACATGAGAATATATTATCTAATATCTTTTTAACGTTTGTGTAAGATTTATTTAAAAAATTCTTATCTATATTATTTATGAATGATTATAATAGGAGAAGATAAATCTAATTTAAAATTGATATGAAGTAGGAGATAGCTTTGAAAGAAAATACACATACAAATCTGAATACAAAGTTAGTTGTAGTTACTGGAGGACCTGGTGCTGGTAAAACAGCTGTTTTGGAAATGGCAAAAAAACTTTTATGCAAAGATGCAATAATTATTCCTGAAGCAGCTTCTATTGTTTTTGGTGGTGGTTTTTGGAGATTGCAAAGCTTAACAGCGAAAGCTTCAGCTCAGCGAGCAATTTTTCATGTTCAGCGAGAAATGGAAAATTTAGTTTGTGAAGAAAATCGATGGAAGTTAGGGCTTTGTGACCGTGGGACATTAGATGGACTGGCGTATTGGCCACAAGAAGAAAAATATTTTTGGGAAATGAGCCAATCTACTTTAGAAAATGAATTAAAAAAATATTATGCAGTTATTCACTTACGAACACCTTCTGATCTGTTTGGTTATAACCATGTTAATCCCCTAAGAATTGAATCATCAACTCAATCTCATGAAATAGATGAAAAAATTGGGTCTATCTGGAGACAGCACCCTAATTATGTAGAAATTTCGAGTTCTGCAGATTTTTTAACAAAAGCACAATTGGCTCTTGATAAAATTGCACAGTTTCAAAAATTTTGTTGCAAAGATTAAAAAATCTAAGCACTTTTTTTGTAATTATTTTTTTTAGTGTTATGTTCTGCATACTGCATATCTACTCCCATAATGTGGCTTAATAACCAATTCCTGAGAAAAGATATAATTTTTGAATCGTCTAAAGATCCATTTTTTATTTGAACACCGTAATTAGTCACTTGAGATAATAAATTTTCATGTATCTTTTTATGTGAAGAAAGTTGTGGATATTGAATTGACCGCATATAACTTTCTTCATTTTGAAAATGCTTTGTTGTGAATACTGCCAAGTCTAGAAAAGATTGATTTATAAGTTCTAAATCCTTTTTAATATATTGTTGTTCGAGGGTTGTAATGAGTGCATTTATTTTTTCAATTAATATTTTATGTTCATCATCCATGATTTTTACACCAAGGGTTAATTTATCACTCCATATGAATTTTTGAAAATGAGGTTTGCTATTTTTGAGATTAGGATTTAATTTGACTAGCTTTTGGTTTAACTTTGAGAGATTGTGAGTTTGTATTTCAAACTCATGTGCATGTTCAGTTGATTGACTTGCTACGAGTGCATTTCTGTCTGCAACTTCTTGTAATGCAATAATTGCTATATCGAGTTGATTAACACCAATTGATTGCTCTTTTGTTGCTAGTGTAATTTCTTTGATAGTTTCATTTATTTGAGTCGTTTTACTCGCGATTTGATTAAAAATATTTTCACAATTAAGTGTTGATTGATATCCCTTTTCATTTCTATGTAAAGAATCTTGAATTAATTCATCGGCTTTAATTTTAGTTTTTTTAATGGCATCATTTACAGAAATAGTACTTTTTTCAACAATTTTTGAAATTTCATCTGAAGTGTGTCCACTCATTTGAGCAAGTTTACCAATTTCTTCTGCTACAACTGAAAAACCTTTTCCATATTCACCGGCCCTTGCAGCTTCAACTGACGCATTAAATGAAAGTAGCTTCGTTTGAAAAACAATATCATTAATTAGTTTTGTTTTTTCTGATATGGCCCTAATAACTATAAGTGCGCTGTAGAGTTCATCCATGTTTTTTTGCATTTCGATTTTAAAATGTTCACTTCCTTCTTTTATCTCAAGACTAGTTGTTACCATTTCTTGAATAATGCTAGTTCCTTTAGTAGTCATTTCTTCTAAATAATTAGCTTCAATATTGAGATTATTTGCATTGTCACTAGTTCGATTTATCATTGCGTTTATTTCATGGCTAATGGAGACTGTTGAAGTAAGTGTTTCCATTTGTTCAAGTGAAGCTGTTTTTAAATCACGGCTTACACTATTGATTTGTTCTGATGACCCAATTAAGTCTGTACTAATATCTGTCAGTGGGGTTAGTGATTTAAAAACAATAATAGATTTTTTCTTATTCAATATAGAAAAAATAAAAAGCACAATGGTTGTTGAAAGCAAAATTCCATTCATCATATTCATTCAAATCATCCGGTAGATAGTTTTAAGTATTATCGGAAAAAGTTAGAATGATTAATAGGATATTTAAAAAATTAATGGCACTGGAGAATATTGCCCGACTGAAGTACTCCACCATTGGCTTGTTGAAATTGAGTCACCCTGTAGGTTATTGTCATTAATCCAATAAATATAAGACTAATGGCATACATTTTTGGCAGTTTTAATTTAAGTGGTTTCATGAATCTTTGAATTATCGATGGAGCTAAAACCATCGCAGGTAGGGTTCCAAGCCAGAAAAAGATCATAGTGAATAATGCATGAAATGAATGCTCAAAGGCTGCGACTCCAATGACGACTCCGTACAAAAGTCCACATGGTAGAAAAAGGGAAATGAATCCAGTAAAAAATGCTTTACTCGCATTTTCATTTTTTTGAACTAATGCTAACCATAATTTAGTGTAAAATTTATTTAAAACTTTAGGCATAGGAATTTCTGCTTTTTTCCCTCTATAATTTTGAATTCCCCAAAATAAAAAAAGGGAGCCTAAGACTAAACCAGGAATAAGAGTGATTTTGGGATTACTCGCTTGGATGGTAAAAATTTTACCAAGCATTCCTGCAAATAACCCCAAACATAAGTAACCCAATAAACGACCAAATTGGTATCTAGCTATATCATTAGTTTTCTGACAAGTGGCCGTGACTAGCCCGCCACACATTCCAACACAATGTAGACTTCCACCGAGACCGGCTAAAAAAGATACCCATGGTAAAAATGATAACTCAAGGATTTGGGCCGACAAGTATTACCTCTTGAGTTGAAAGAATATGGTCATGTGCAATTGCATCCATGTGAATCATTCTAGTCCCTTTGATTAAAATCGAAGGATCAAATTTGAAAAACATCAACGTTTTAACTTCAGCTGTGTTCATAATTAATGGTTTCATTGGAGTAATAATTTGTATTTTATTTTTCAACTCAGGCTCTTTTACTTGGAAAAAAAGTTCATGATGAATTTCCCCTTGATGAGAAACTTTTACAGTGAAATGGTTTGTAACAATTTTCTGTCCATTAGCTTCTGTTGACATTTGAAATGGAGCATCTGATCCGCGCATAAAAACAAAAGAGAGCTCTGTCGATTTATTAAGAAAATAAAAAAATGAAGTTACGAAAATCATGAAAATAGACAAATATAAAATAGATCTAGGTGTGACAACTTTATGCTTTCCACCTTGTAGTGCATTTTCTGAAGCATAACGAATAAGTCCTTTTGGTTTTTTAACCTTTATCATTATGTCATCACATGCATCAATGCATTGAGTGCAGGCGATACATTCAAGTTGAGTTCCTCGTCTGATATCTATTCCAGTAGGGCAAACTTTTACACAGGCATAACAATTGATACAATCGCCTTCATTTTCCTTTGGAAGATTTGGAGACCTACGCGGTTCCCCCCTTTTTACATCATAAGCGACGACCAGCGAGTTTTGATCCATCATTACTGATTGCATTCGACCATATGGGCACGCAATAATGCAAAATTGCTCCCGAAACCAACCAAAATCTAAAAGTATAATTCCTGTAAAAATCATGACTGCAGAAAAAATTCCCAAGTTTTGAAATGGGTTATGAAGAGACATCGATAATAATTCACGTGGACCAATAAAGTAACCAATGAATGTATGAGAAATATGTAAAGAAATTATTGTGAAGACGATCCATTTAGCTGATTTGCGCATTATTTTATGAGCACTCCAGGGAGACTCATCTAAAATCTTGCGGGCCCTTGCTTTACCTTCGAAAAATGTTTCGATTTTGGCAAAGATTGTTTGTATAAAAACAGTTTGTGGACAAGCCCAACCACACCAAACACGTCCAAATAGACTTGTCATAAAAGCGATAAAAAATAAACCTGAAATTAAAATAAGAAAAAAAAGAATGGGTTCAACTCCATGTAGAGTTGAACCCATAAAAGTAAATTCTCGAGTAAAAATATTAATTAATAAAGCAGGCTTTCCTTTGATATATACCCAAGGTAAAACCAAATAAAGAACAATCAAGCACCAATAGAAATATGTGCGCCTATTTTTCCAAGTTCCTACGACATCTTCCGGGTAGAGGTAAACTCTATTACCTTCAATATCAGTAGTCGCTAGTCTTTCAGGGTCTAATTCAAATCTATTGGTTGCCACAGATAATACCTCGTCAATTTTTTATTCACTTACCTTTTCACCCTGAGGAGCTTTTCCTCCAGGTTGATGAGTATTGTGCAACGTTTGAACGTAAGAGACAACTTGATAAATTTCATCACTAGAAAGAGTTTCCGACCAAACAGGCATCCCTTTCTCCAATACTCCTTTGAATACTACAGGATAATTAGTGGCAGGGGTTCCCTTTGAATTAATCCAGTATTCATCAGTCAGGTTTGGACCGATATCTCCAATTCCTTTTTCTTTGTGGCAAGGAACACAGTTTGTATTAAAAACAACTTCACCTTTTTTAATACCATTATCTGCAACTATTGCTTTATACTTAACTTCGTCAAAAGCACCGTTCTTCTTATTAAACTCTTCCTGGAATTTTTCAATTATCGCGTAATCTTTATTAAATTCTTCACGCAAAGAGGGAGCTCCAATTATCGTATAGAGGATAATATAGAAAAATCCGAAAGTAATTCCCCCATAAAAAGTAAATTTCCACCAAGATGGAAGGGGATTATTTAACTCATGAATTCCATCATAAGTGTGATCGAGAAGGAGATTTTTCTCTCCTTCTTCTAAATGAACTTCTGTGTTTTTGTCATTTGTATTACTCATGTTTTACTCCATCTTCGAGTGGCATCATTGAGACACTGTCATAAACTGGCTTATTTGATTTTTTAAAAGTCCAGTAGGTATATGCTGTAAAGCATATACCAAAAATGAATAGGGCCAGTATTGGAAGCCAAGGTTTATCAAATCGACTTAATATTTCAGTATACATAAAGTCCTCTTTTAATTATTAGTTTTAAAACTTCCATAATCCTTACCTAATCTTTGAAGATAAGAAATGAGAGCAACAAGTTCTTTGTCTTCAACTGCCGCAGGTACACCTTGATTCATTAAATCAGTTGTAATTTCTTTAGCCTGAACTTGGGCCAATTCAATTCCATTTTTAATTTGTTCATCAGTGTATGGAACGGCCAGGGCTTTCATTGCTGACAATTTGCTTGGTAAACTTGCATAATCAATTTTTTGTTCTACTAACCATTTATAGATTGGCATGATTGATTGTGGAGTGACATCGCGAGGATTTATCATATGACGGTAATGCCACATGTTTGGATATTTTCCACCAACACGAGCTAAGTCTGGACCTGTTCTTTTTGATCCCCACTGGAAAGGATGATCATAAACAAATTCTGCAGCCTCAGAGTGTTTCCCATATCGAAGAACTTCATGAACCATAGGTCTAATAGTTTGTGAGTGACAAAGATAACATCCTTCACGAACGTAGATATCTCTTCCAAGTAGTTCAAGTGGAGTATACGGTTTAACCACATCTAATTTTGTAATATAATTTGTCGATAAAAGAGAAGGCACAATTTCAATTGCTGAACCAACCAAGATTGCAAGAAAGGCAAGCACAGCAAAAATCATTGGCAACCCTTCTAGAGATCTGTGAGGAGTTGCATTTTTTTCTATTGAAGATTCATTGAGTGAGTAAGCTTCATAAACTTCTACACTTCCAATTGATCCTTGTTTCATAGTTTTAAAAAGGTTGTACATCATTAAAACAAAAGACACGAGAACAAGAGTCCCGCCAAAAGCTCTTACCCAGTACATGGGAACAATTTTAACTACTGTTTCAATAAAATTTGGATAAACTAATTTTCCGTTAGCATCAATAGCTCTCCACATAAGTGATTGAGTAATACCTGCAACCCACATTGAGATGATGTAAAGTACGAGACCAATTGTCGCTGTCCAAAACTGAGCAGTCGCTAATGCTTTTGAGAAAAGTTTTGTATTCCAAAGTTTTGGAACTAAGAAAAATAACATACCCGAGATGAACATATAGTTCCAACCAATCGTTCCCGAGTGAACGTGGCCTGGAATCCAGTCTGTAAAGTGAGCAATAGCATTGACTGATTTAATTGAAAGTAATGGGCCTTCAAAAGTCGACATACCGTAAAAAGTAAGTGACATCGCCATAAATTTTAAAACTGGCTCAGATCTAACTTTATCCCAAACTCCTCTAAGAGTCATAAGACCGTTAATCATCCCACCCCAACTTGGAGCCCAAAGAGCAATCGAGAATGCCATACCTAAAGTTTGCGCCCATTCAGGAAGTGTAGTGTAGAGAAGATGATGGGGACCAGCCCAAATATAAATAAAGACTAAAGACCAAAAGTGAATGACAGAAAGTCTATATGAATAGACGGGTCTATTGGCTGCTTTAGGAACGAAGTAATACATTAATCCTAAAAATGGAGTTGTGAGAAAGAATGCCACTGCATTATGACCATACCACCATTGAACTAATGCATCTTGAACTCCAGCATACAGAGAATAAGATTTAAAAAGTGAAACAGGAATTTCAAGTGAGTTTACAATATGAAGCACAGCAACCGTAATAATTGTTGCGATATAGAACCAAATAGCAACATATATATGTCGTTCACGACGACGAAAAATTGTCCCAAAGAAGTTTACAGCAAAGACGACCCAAATAACAGTAATAGCAATATCAATTGGCCATTCTAATTCAGCGTATTCTTTTCCGGTCGTAAACCCAAACGGGAGAGTAAGAGCAGCAGACACGATAATAAGTTGCCAACCCCAAAAATGAATTCTTGAAAGAGCATCTGAAAATAGACGTGCTTTAAGCAGTCTTTGATGTGAGTAGTAAACTCCAGCAAAAATAGCGTTTCCACAAAACGCAAAAATGGCCGCATTTGTGTGTAGAGGTCTTAGACGTCCAAAGGTAATCCACTGAAGCCCCATGTTGACTTTCCAGCTTGCAAGCTCAAAAGCGATTGTGACACCGAGTAAAAGGGCCACAGCGCCCCAAATAATTGTAGCAATAACAAACATCCTTACGATTTGGTCATCGTAAGAAAATTTTTCTAAGCGTCCTACTCCGGAGCTTGGAGTGGTTGATTGAGCACTCATTTTTTTTCCTTGTTAGAGTCAGAGTTAATATTTATTTTTTTATCATCGATAAGCATTCGCATAGCAGGAGTTTCTAAATCATCATACTGACCTTTCATTGTCATCCAGATGAAACCGGCAATAAAAGAAAGGGCCAATAAAATGGCAAGAGGAATGAGAATAGTTATAACTTCCATTTAATTAATACCTTGTTTTAAATTTTCATTAAGTTTTTTTGTTCCAGCTATGGTTGAAGCTAAAACAGTTAATGAAGAGACGGGCATAATAATGGCCGCAACCATTGGTGAGATCATTCCAGTAAATGCAGCATAAACTGAGATTGAATTATAAATTAAAGATAATACTAGATTACGTCTAACTACTTTCATTGTTTCTCTAGAGATAGTGATTAAATGAGGAAGATGTGAAATCCCTGGGGTCGTCAAAAAGATATCTGAAGCTCTTAATGAAATGTCCAAAGATCCCAAAACTGCGACACTGACAAAAGCGCGACTTAAGGCCATGGCATCATTTGCACCATCTCCAACCATTATTGAATGTGAATGTTTTTCTATAACTGCCAATTTATTTTCTGGAGACATTTCAGCGAAAATATTAGCGGACTCAATTCCAGCCTCAATTGCGAGAGGTTCCGCGACTAATTTACTATCTCCTGAGATCATCAAAACATCGAGGCCTAGGGTCTTCAATTGTGCAATCGCTGGCTTTGAATCTTTTCTGACATGGTCTTCTAAAGTAAAGTAAGCAATTCGTTTATTGTCTTCAAAAATTTCACCATTCTTAATTTCATAAAAATGACTACCAATTTGACCATAAACTCCTTTTCCCATTAGTTCTTGATAATTATTAACAGGATGAAAAATATTTGCTCCATTTTGAAGTGAATATTCTTTAAGTGCAAGGGCCACTGGATGAACTGAAAGTTTTTCGAGACTGCTTATAACTTCAAAAATTGGAATTTGACTGTTGGAGATTGTGTTAAAACTATCAACTTTTAAAACACCATAAGTAATTGTGCCAGTTTTATCTAGAAACACTGTCTTTATAGTGGCAAGTTTTTCAATGACCTCATTATTTTTTATAATAATTCCAAGCTTTGAAGCTCTGGAAAGAGTTCTTGTAAGTGTTAGCGGTGTTGCTAATGCTAAAGCACATGGACAAGTTACGATGAGTAAGGTTAGTGATCTTTCCAGTGCTGTACGTGTTTTTCCTTGCATATAAAGTGTTAAGAAAAGCACAGCGGAAAGAATAAAAACGGCAGCAACAAAGTATTTTGAAATCTTGTTTGTTAAGTCAACGATATGTGATTTTTGAATCCAACCACTTTCAATTTTTTTTAATATTTTTCCAATTCGTGAATTTTCTTTAACTTCTTCAATTTGAATTAATATTTCATTTGAAAGATTAATTGTTCCTGAGAATACTTTTTCATTTAAACCAGTGTTAATGGGACGTGATTCACCTGTTAACAAAGAACTATTAATTAGTGTATGCCCTTCAATAATGACTCCATCTGCAGGTATCATTTCGTTGGAGGAAACTTTTATTACATCACCGACTTTTAGAAACTGTGGATGTATTTCAATAAACTTGTTTTGCTCTTTTTTTAAAACGGTATTTCCTTCATAGAAAAAATTTAAGTCGTTTGCCGTTAAGCCTTCTTCTTGAATTTTAGTTAGAAAATATCGTGAGAGTAATAAAAGAAAAACTAAAGCAGTAAGTGAGTCAAAGAAGTTTTCATTGACTCCAATTATTTCATTATAAACACCAAAAATCCCCCCCATGATCAATGCCATTGAAATGGGGATGTCGATTGATAGTGTTCGATTTTTTATAGCATTCCAAGCATTTTTGTAAAATGGAGATGAGCAATAGAGAAGTACAGGCATTGCAAATAAAATGGTAATAATATTAAATAGGTGAGCAAGTTTGCCATCAGCTCCAGCATAGATTGAAATAGCATACATCATGATATTGCCTGCGGCAGCACCTGCTATTCCAATTTTTAATAACATTTTACGTTCTTCTTTATTTTTTAGATCATGAATGCTTTGATTTCTTTTTAGCGGGTGAGGCTTGTATCCTAAATTATTTAACTCTCTGGCAACACTAGAAAAAAAAGCGTTATTTTTCATTGTCACTGTGGCCACTGAGCGCTGCATGTCGAGACGACAAAGAAGTGCACCATCTAGATATTCAGGTAATTTTTCAATTAGCCAAAGACATGCTAAGCAATGAATTCCTTCAAGGTAAAACTCCATAGTCTTTGTTTCAGTTTGGTTTTGATAAGAATACTCATTAAGAAAATCTTGGCCATCTAGAAAAGAGAATTGTTGAAATTTATTGTCAGCAGGAGATCTTCTTTTGAAAATGGCTGAATTTCTTTTAATTTCATAATATTTTTCAAGTCCCTTATTATTTATGACATTAAAAACTGTCATACATCCAGAGCAGCAAAACGGCTCTTTATGGTCCATGTCATGGTCATTAAAAATGGGAATCAATATATTTTCATCGCAATGAATACAAAGGCTCATTTATTTTCTTCTGACAAGAGTGTCGCTAAAGGCGAGTTATCCTCTTTTATAATTTCAAAAATTGTACTTTTATCTAAAAAGCAGATAGTGCTTTCTGCTTGAACAATTGCCCCTAATTTAGCCGGAGAATGTGTTAGTAATTCATTTAAACCAATTAATGAACCGGGCTTTAACGTTTTCTTAATTTTATTATTTTTAAAAAGTTGAATGCAACCTTCGACTAACAAATAGGCAACGATTGGAATCTGACCTTCATAAAACAAGGTGGAATTGATTGTAAATTTTTTTTGAGCCGATAAAACCACAATCTCGGATATGATTTTATTTTCAAGCTTAATTGAACTTATTGTCGTCATAATTTGTATCATAAATTAGCTTGAGCCTAGTTAACATAACCTAGATCAGCTTTTTAAAATAAATGATAAATATTTTAGTAATTTATATTGGCCCAGTTTAACAATTCTTCTTCATCTTTAATATAAAGAGTTTTGCCTTCTTGCTCAATTATTCCTGCGTCCTTAAATTCAGTCATAAACCGAATTAGGGTTTCGTTGGCCGTTCCGATCATTGTTGCCATTTCTTCACGTGTCAGCTTTAGATTAATTTTCCAGCGGTCGCCGTCTTTTACCCCATGGGTTGCCTTTAATGAAATAATTAGCTCTGCTAATCTTTCACGCACATTTTTTTGATGTAGAGAAGAAAGTTTCTTTTCAGCAGATCCCATATCACGAGAAAGTTTATTGATAATACTTAAAGCTACAGTTGGGTTTCTTTCAATTATTTTTAAGATAAACTTTTTATCTATAAAACAAACCTCAGTGTCTTCCATTGCAGTTGCAGTTGCAGAATAATGATCATCAGTAAATAAACTTCTATGCCCTAATATATCACCACCGTGAGCAATGCGAACAATAGTCTCCTTTCCATCTAAACCTGTTTTAGTAAGTTTTATATTCCCGGAACTAATGCAATAAATTCCAAAAGGGTGATTACCTTGAATAAATAAAGTCTGACCTTTTTTATAGGTGTTATTAATTTTATGATGCGAAACTTCATCCATCTCTGGAATATTTAATTCACAAAAAATGCCATCACCTCTAGAGGTGCAATTTTCGCATGATGAATTGTTCACTTTTTTCATTATTAACCTTCTAACTCTTAATCTTCCATAGACTAACATTTAATAGCTAAATAAACATGATCTATATCATATTTATGTTCTTTTTGTTAATGAAAGCCAGAATAGAACATAAATCTTAAGTTAGTCTTAGGGATTTGGTTTCAATTATAACATTTAAAATAATAAATGAATAGAAATCCAATAATCAAAAGTGGAT
Organism: Bacteriovoracaceae bacterium; assembly: GCA_947377285.1. Taxonomy (GTDB): domain Bacteria; phylum Bdellovibrionota; class Bacteriovoracia; order Bacteriovoracales; family Bacteriovoracaceae; genus Bacteriovorax. The sequence continues at coordinate 3,565 of CANCFT010000028.1, read as the reverse complement.
TATAATGCTTTTAGGTCAGTATAAATTCCAGGCAGAGTCGGAAGAGCTGAAAAACTATTACTGATTGTTGCCTCAGTCGTCATATTGTTTTGAGAGAGTGACCCAGGCGCTGAGGAGAGTTTTAATGAACTTTGAGTTAAATTAATAAATTTCATTAGATCCTGTTGACCTCGAAAGGTCATAAAGAATAGATTATTTTCTAGAGCATTTGCATCTTGCTCACCACTACCCTTACTAAAGTCTTGCGAGATTAAATAGTAATTTTCTTTTTTAATGATCGGATTATTATTGTTCACACCGGTACAAATAAAGAATCCAGAAGTCGCAATCTTTGTAATGTCCTGAGGAGACATTGATTCATTAAGCAAACTTCCAAGACTTGAATTTTTTCCAGTAAATAATTCGGAATTTAATTTAATAGTTGAACATTCTTCGTATGAAAGTGCTTCAATATTAAAAGTATTTGTCTGCATAAATAAATAGGTTGAAGCTACAATTTGTGCCGCTGAAGTCATAGCATCTGATTTTGCTTTAGAGCTTGCAATTGCATAGCTCGCAGAAGACGAAACTCTAAAGATACTAAAAAAATCTAAATTTAATCCAAGTGAATTTGTCCAAGTCATCGTTTGAGTTTTAGTGGATGCTTCAGACTGCGCTACACTGAAAGAGTTTCCAACACTAAAATTGGTTGTTGTTCCTGAGAGCAGTTTAATTGATCCTATCTTTTTGATTAGTAATTTTTTATCAATATTAAAAAATTTATTTGGATTAGTTCTAACTGCTTCCAAGCACATTTTTGTTGCTGCCATGTTTTCGTAATTAGTTGTTGGAGTATTTTTCTTAACAGTACTTAATTTTCTGATATAGTCATTGAACCAAAAAGAACAAAATTTATTAGCCAAATCTGGTGAGAGTTTACCAGATTTAGCAAAATTAATTAGAGCTAATGAATCTAAAGCTGGTTTTTGCTCAGCTTCATGGTAATAACCAGGTGCTTGAGATTGGTAATAATATTTATTGGGATTCGTTAACGAGTCTCTAAACGAGAGAGTTTCTTTTTCATTCAATAAATTTATTTTTTTAAAGTTTTGATCAGCCAATATTTTGTCAGTTACCTCAATAGATTTTGTGTTTTTAAGGTTTATTGAATTGAGCTGATCAAAAACATCAGCATTTGTTAATCCAAAGTTGTTTTGAATTTTTTGCATTTTTTGAGTTTCAGAATCATTGTTTAATATAATTGTTGAAAAATAAGGGGTTGCTTCTAATCCACTATTTCGATCAATTTCAACAGCTCCTGATTTAGATTTCCCATCTTTAATTGTATATAGTGCGACTACAAAACGAGATCTTAAATTTAATTTTTCAAATGCAGTTACCTTGAGTGCTAGATCCGTTTTAATATCTCCGCCAAAAGTAGTTATAACTTTTTGACCAATATTTAGTACTGAATCAACTTTATTGTTTGAGTCTAAAGTAATGACTGCCCACTTCAAAAGATACTGGCCATCTCTTAAGTTTTCATGGTCCATCCGCCCTAATGAGAGGGACGAGGGATTTATAACCTTTGCAGAGAGAGATAAAGTTCCATTTTTAATTAGGCTTAAATCTAAGTTTTTATTAATTTCAAAATCGTATTTAGAAATTGCAAATGAATAATTATCAAAAGAGATTTTTGAACTCTCTGAAGATGGATTTGTTTTTAAAGATCCAAGTTCTTCGATAAATCGACCATCGCGGCCAATGTTTGAACTCGTATCCCAAGGGTTAATAAGAACTTCAATTTGTTTATTCATGCTATAGTTTAAATTATTAATTACTATAACAGAGTGAATAAAATGTTCTTTCTCAAAGTATTTATGCCAGACAGAGTCATCCCAACTTATGCATCCATCTTGATTAGATTTCATATTAACTAGTGATTTAGATGCAATGGTTTTTATTGAAAATGACTCATCTCTAATTTTTCTTCCATCTAAATTGCTTTTCATACAAGCTTTAATATTGAAAAATACTTGTCGATCAGTTGTGTTTTCATTTCCAATTTTTAAAAAACGAATTTCAAGTTTATCTACTTCAATGCCAGGTTTAGTTAATATTAACTTAGATGTTGAATCAGCAATTGTAGATTTTGGGTATAATAAATTTTGAATTTCACCAAATGTTTTATTTAATACAGGTGTAGGCGAGCCAGATAAATTTATTTTAGAATTATCTGAAACCATATAGATGCTTTCAAAAGCATCTAATTCAAGTTCATTGGTAATGGCCGTTATTCTAATTCCCATTAATATTTGACCTTTAGTGGGTAGAATATTTAATTGAAATGGAAATTCTGCAATGAGCGTATCTTGAATAAATGAAGCTCCATTTTTAGTGGCACTTGCTAATGGGATTAGAGTTTCTTTGCCATTTTCATTAATGGAATTAAACAAAATCATTTCAACGTTAAATGTTCCAGAATTTATGGGGTATTGAATAGTTTGCATGGCCGTATTTTTTAAAAAAAGTGAAATCTTAGTTTGAAAATTAAGAGTCATAACAGCGCCAGAAGCTGAAAATTCTTTTTCTAAAATAATAACTTTAGGATTAATCGCCACTAAGGGGGAACTTGTTCCTTCTGAGTTCAAAGCAGAAGTGGCACTTTTATCATCGACAATGAGAGATGATATATATTTTTTAGTAGGGTCAATAACTGCGCTTGTATCTTCACCATGTGACCATGGGTTTAAAGCGAGTTCGATATCAGCAGATCCTTTATGAACACCAATTGCTAAAATTGTTCTCTTCTTTTGAATATAGCTAGGTTGAGCTAAGAAATTAAATGCGATAGGCTCACTCCAATTTAAACAACCTTGCTCATCAGTGTTTAAAATTATTTCTTTTGAACCACCAAGTATTTTAAAAGATTGTCCTTGAATGGCCTTTGATTGCATAATGTCTTTTATGCAAGCTTTGAAATTATATAATCTTGCTGTAGGGAGTGAATAAACACTATCAACTTTTGCAATTTCACTATTTCCTTCAAGATGATCAACAAAAAAAGTCGCAATATTATTGCCACTTAATTTTTCGACTTTACTGGCACTACAAGCCGATAGTAGCACTAACAAAATAATAGAAGTCATAAATTTGTTAAATGCATTTAATTTGAATAACATTCAGCAACCATTTTGTTAATGTTTTAAGCTATTACAAAGCAATTTTTATGCCTTCGCTCATTTAAGTGTAATTAAAACCTTAAGTAATTTTTAATATCTAGAAGATTGGAAATCTGCAAATCGCCTGTCTATTTTATAGACAAAATTACCTTCTAGGGATTTATCCTTAAGTTCGCCATAGTATGGCACAATGAAAAATAATTACTTAAAAATTGGTGATAATTACTCACTGTCTATTTTTTAGACAGTGTTCTTGTAACTGCTCAATATTCTGTATTTTTTAAAGTGAATTTACGATCTTACCAAGGTATGGAATTGCCTCTCTCAAAGAAATTCGATCTTCTAAATATCTCCAGAAGCTTAATTTAATTTTTCGGCATGTTGAGGCTAAGGAAAGCATTAAA
>CANCFT010000027.1 GCA_947377285.1 Bacteriovoracaceae bacterium | reverse complement strand
AATAAGTCCCATTTCAACATCAATATACAAATTTAAAGTTTCAAAAAATCTTTCTAATTCTCTTATATGAGAATGAATTTTGTCTTCAACTCTATTGGGCATATCTTGAGTGTGATTTAAGTACCAACGCATTTCATCTACTTTGGAATAAAACTGATCAAGACCAGCAATGACTTCTACTCCACAAAGCATCAAGTCTTTGATTGCAATTGTATCATAACGGTTAGTAAAAATTTCTGGAAAGTGATCTCTCGATCTTTTTAAAGAAAAATCATACATGTATTCAGGTGCCCGGTATTTGATTCGCTCAAATAGACGTTTAGCATCTAGCTTAAGTAGCATTAACATTCTTTGAGTATCTTCGCTGACTTTTATTTTCATTTATGTATTCTTCTAAAGTTTTAGGATTCATTGACCATTGATGGAAGTTTGCCTCTTTTACCTCCGGGCCATTCTGCAATTAAATTGCGATCGCGAAAATAATCAACGGCAACAGCAATTGCAACTTGTTTCAAGTTTAGAGGTAATTGAAAATATCGATAAACATTTTTGTTGTTGTATTTAGAAGCAGACTCAATTTCTGAAAATGAACTTATGTCAAAAAGGGATATCTTTCCTGTATTCATTGCAGAATCCAGAAATGACTTTTTCATAATGTTAAAATAATTAGCTGATGCAAAATCATTTCTTATCGATATTAGGTAATTCTTTTTAGTACGATCGATGATTTTTAATTCATTTGCTGTAATTGGTAATAAATTAATACTTAGCTTACTTAGAATTTCCGCTAGTAAGTAATAATTATTATCAGGTTCAATCTTTGTTTGAAGGTAAAAAATATAATTTATAGTTTTAATGCTTTCATCATTCATGTTTATTTTATCGGTCAAATAAAATAAAACAGAAGAAATTTAAACTAAGACAATACCTGACTAAATTCTTTCTTTCTTTTTCGTTGGTTGGCGATTGTAATTACAAGAATTCCCAATAAGGCAGATCCGATAAAATTACTTGCACCATTACTAGGTCCGCCTCCACTCGATTGCTCTTCAATTGTTCCACATGTAGGTAAGAGACCATTTTTAACTGCCGTTGACGCCGAATATGGAGAAATAAAGCCAGTAGATTGCCGTCTGATATTTTCACTAACGACTGCATTAACCCCTGAGATGTCATCAGGCTGAAGGGTTGTAAGTGAACTTAAATTAGCGGCCATGATGGCATTTGCACCGCTATGATCAAGTCCTAATGTATGTCCTATTTCATGTAAGATCGTTGTTTTTAAAGAATTACCCCAATTTTGTCTTAGGTAACTTAAATTGCCATTTAAAATAATAACCGTTTGTTGAAAATAGGTTCCTGAATTATATCTAATTGTGATGGCCAAAGTTTTTGAAGGATCATATCCAGTCTCGGCACCAAAATTATCAGACCAGCGAATATAATTTCCCGAATAAGCTGAAGACGTTTGTACAGTTGTGAAGCTCCATAAGTTTTTACCTGCAGCTCCTTCCCAGTCCTGAACGGCTTCATCTGTTAGTTGCTCTAGCAAGACTCCATCATTTGGGTCAGTTACAAATTTATTCATTTGAATGGGAAAACTCTGCCAATAAAAACCATTCTTAAAATCTTGGGTAAAAGTATAGGCATATGATTTTGAAGACAATAAAATGGCCATAAGTAAAAGGGGGATAATACTCATGGCCGATTTTTTTGTGTGGGTCATTTTTTTACTTCCTTGTAAAAAATTGTCACTGATAAAACTCATATCCATCCATGGAAGAGTTTGAGAATTTAAATAATTTTAAGTTTTAGATAAGAGAGATGCTGAGCATAGCCAATTCTCGCGAGATTCTACTGTGTAGACTTCACCACTTTTAAATTGAACTGGACCGTCTTTTAGAATTTGGATTTTCTTCGTGGAAACTTGCTCGCCTTTTAAGGTTTGGATAATTTGAAAATCGATTTCTACTTTAGGAAAAGCGACTGCTTGAACATCAACAATATTTGTGACTGTAGCGATGAATTTTTGGGGACACGAAGCTCCTACTTGAGTAGTTGCAAAAGATAAACTTGGCAAAAATAAAGTAACAACGACCATTCCCAGTCTTTTAACTTGCTTCATCCTAAAGCTCTCCTACTTAATAGTTCTTCCTTGATATTCCATGGAGGTCAATCCTTGATCTCCTTAATTAGATAATTGCAGGGATTATGCCAAGTCTTTGAGTAGCATAAAGCATTGATAGGCATTGAACTCTAATTTGCTCAGTGACGAAAAGACACTTATTAATCTATAGAGGTGTCATTAGGTTGACTCCAATTGGCAATATTACACCTACCAAAGATTTAAACACTACTTAAGAGATCAAATATTTAAATAGTGAGTTTTAGATATTTAAAATAAAAAAAATCTGATTAAATAATGTATGTCAAAAACTAAGCCTCAAATAAAAATACTTAACGTGGGTTTAGCCGTACCAGAAACTCGGTTTAGCCAAAAAGACATGGCGACTTTAATGGGAGTGATAACTTCATCATCTCTTCGTTTTTTTGAACATGATCATATAAACTCTCGTCATCTTATATTACCCCAAAAATCAAATAATATAGTTCAAGTAGAATCTCTAGAAGAATCAACTGACGAGCTCAGAGAAAAATTTAAATTAAATTCAATTAGCTTAATTGAAAAAGCATTAACTGAAGCTTTAAGCAAAAGCCAAATCAAAAAAGAAGATATTGATTATATTGTTTGTGTCACATCAACTGGTTTTTTTGTCCCTGGCTTAAGTGCTCTGACGATTGAATCCTTAAATTTAAAAAGAAACTGTCAAAGACTCGATATTGTAGGAATGGGATGTAATGCTGGTCTCAATGGACTAAACGCAGTAACTAATTGGTGCTCACAAAATTTAAACCAAATAGGTGTATTGATATGTTGTGAATTGAGTTCGTGCATTTACTCTATTGAAGACAACGAAAATTCAGCTATCGTAAATAGTCTTTTTGGCGACGGTGTTGCCGTTTGCTTAATGCAGTCACAAACAAACCAAAACGCTCTTACCGACGTTCCATCGATACTTGATTTTTCAAGCCATTTAATTGCGGCCACGCTCCCTCTATTGAGGTTTAACTGGAACAGTGAAAAAAATAAATATTCTTTTTTTGTAGATAAAAAAACTCCATTGTATTTGGCTGAAAATATTTCAACACCTCTGGAAGAAATATTAAACAAAAACAAGATCAAAATTACAGATATTAAACATTGGATAGTTCATTCTGGTGGAGCGGCCATTCTCGATGCCATAGAGACTAAATTAGGTCTAGATAAAAAATCCTTCAGGCATACTCGCAGTGTTTTAAAGGAATTTGGAAATGTTTCAAGTGGCAGCTTCTTATTCAGTTATCAAAATCTCTTAAATGAACAATCTATAAAAAAAGATGATTATGGTCTCATGATAACTATGGGCCCGGGCCTTACAATTGAAATGGCCTTAATCAGGTGGTAAATATGTCAAACAATAAAGTACTCACTCATTTAAAAAATGATATCTTTACGATTACTTTAAATCGACCTGAAAAATCTAATTGTTATGACCTGGAAATGGTTATTGAAATTAAATCTGCATTTCTTAATGCTAAACATTCAAATGCCTTGTGTATTTTATTCACGGCCAATGGTAAAAATTTTTCAAGTGGAATGGATTTAAATTGGATGAGTAATACCTCTTCAAAATCATCTGAAGAAAACCTTGCTGAAATGGCACCAATCAAAGATATGTATGAAGCTATTCTTGAAGTAGAAATTCCCATTATTGGAAAAATCCAAGGGGCTGTTAGGGGTGGTGGATTAGGATTAGTTGCCTGCTGTGATGCTGTCTTTTGCGAAGAGACAGTCACATTTTCTCTTTCTGAAGCTAAATGGGGACTGATACCTGGAATTATAACTCCTATTCTTGTTCAGAAAATCGGTCCATCAAATTTCCTAGAAATCGCAATTAGTTCTAGAGTTTTTTCATTTGAGGAAGCTCGTCGAATGAATCTAGTTCATCATAATGTTGATTTTCTTGAAACCTACCTAGAATTAGTTAAAGAAAACAGCTTAACTTCGACAAAAATGATTAAAAAAATTATTCATGATGATTATTTTAGTCACCAATCATTAGAAAAAATGCTTAAACTATCCAATGATATGCGTAATGGGCCCGACTTCAAATTAAAAAGATCATTGATTCTTAAAAGACTCTAAGCACTTTTTAATATGTCCTGCTTCTTCAGGTGAAAAATCTAGCACAAAAAACTTATAGCCCAATTGGGAATATTCCTTCAGTTTTTTAGCGACTTCATCATAGCTACCAACGAGAAAAGGAGCTGAACTCCAAAAATTTTTCATTGGTTTTAAATAAAAAAATCGGTCATCGGTCTTATTAATTTCTATATAACTCTTAAGCCAAATATTCCAAGGAGTGAGACTATTATTAATTGAAAGAGAAAACAACATCTCCCCTTTTCGGTTTTCAGGGTAAATTCGATTGACTTCACTCAGGGCCTCATCTGCATTTTCTCGAGCACATATTCCTAAACTTAATCCACAATTTGATCCATTGGCATTTACCATTTCATCAATGGGACGAATGCTTTGAACAAACTTCTGATTCTTATTTGGATCCAGATCGCCCTCAATTGAACCTGACATAAAAAAGTCTAAAGTGTCATAATTATATTTAGGAAAAATTTCTGCCGATTCAGATTGATAAAATTGTCCTTTGAATCCAGTTTTATTTTGATCAACAAGAGTAGACATAGAAAGATAAAATTCTTTAAGTCTTAATGAGCGGTTTTTAAAATCAAGATTGTCGTTAACCGCTTTCAACTCAGAGAAAAATGAACCTGTAACTAGGTTAATAGAAATCGTTGCCGAATAAAGAATTTTTAATGTTATTATTTTCTTAACAACTTGAACGGGATGTTGGTAAAAAGGATTCACTGCAATCAATGGAGAAAAAAGGGTATTTGTTTGTAGACAGTACTGGCTTAAGACCCAAGGATCCATTCTCTTGTCTCCAACAGTCATCAAGGTGTATTTAAAACCTAAATCTAGACTGTAATCGACAACCGTTCTTATAACGCTTGAATAATCAATTAACTGTTGGCGATCATTCATGGGAAATATATTTATAAAATAAACATCTTCTTTCATTTTTTAAATCCTAAAATAAACAGGAGGCAACTTTACATCATTTAAAAACTGGTGCGAATTTAATCCATACAGGATCCAAATAAAAAAGCTTAAAACAACAAAGGCTTTTAAGACTAGATTTTTCTTTGTAAACCAGTCAACGTCTTTATGCTTTTCTTGAAAAAACTCTAGCACAACGAGAATGAAAATCGACCAAACTAACTGAGAACTCCCATGTGAAAAAATTAATCTCCAAGGGACTTCGTCTGCTTTCCATAAAAAACTATATTCAAATAATTTATTAAAACTTGGTATTAAATTAGATTTTTGTAACAAGCCATTTCCAATAAATATAAAAAAAACAAAGAATTTACCTAAGTATGGCACGCTCCATTTTTTAATTATAAAATTATAGAGAACAATAAGAGCACCGTTAAGTAGCCCAAATAGTAACCAATTCAACTCTAAACCATGCCATACCCCGACCAAAACAAACGAAAATAGTAATATTAAGCTTTGATTTATCCGACGTCCCCATCTTAACATTAAAGGAAATGAGATATAATCTCTTATCCATGTCCCCAATGAAATATTCCATCTTTGCCAAAAATCATTTGGATTTTGAGCATAGTAAAAAGCTCTAAAATTAGCGTTTAAATTTATTCCCAAACACTTAGCTACTCCTCGCCCCATGTCGCAATAACTTGAAAAATCAATATACGCTTGAACAGTTCCTAAAAAACCAACTATGACTAAAACCAAAAAGTGATTTTGGGCAAATGGGTGCGTAATGTATTCAACTAAGCTCGAAAGTTCTTTTGATATAAAATAAAATTTACAAAAGCCATATCCAAATATCATCATCCCATCAATAAAATTAATTAACGAAAAATCACTTAGCTTATTAAGCTGGGTAAAAAAATCTTTTCCTCGAATAATAGGTCCACCCATCAAAGCAGGAAAGAAGCTAGGAAGAAGTAGGAAATGGCTCATCTTTTCAAGTTGAAACTTGTCCTGCGCTCTCCAAAGATCGACAAGATATCCAACGAGGATAAACATAAAAAAACTTAAACCGTATGGTGTTTCAAAGCCTTCCCCTAAGAAGAGTCCTGATTTAAGTGATATATAGATGAAAGTATTTATAGTTAAGATTAAAACAAAAAAGTAATCATATTGTTTTTTCTGACCGATCACTTTGAATTTATCAAAGACATAAAGTGCGAAGTAGTTAAATAGTGAAATGGCTAAATAGATAAACATCCACTGCATCTTCCAAGAAAATATCCAAATACTACTTGCAGCCATTAAAAATGGAATCTTTATTTTTCTAGTTATGAAAGTAAAAATTATCAGTACTAGAAGAAAATAAAATACGAATTCAATAGTTGAATAATTCATTGAACCCTATTTTTTTTAGCATTAACAACTTGGTCTAGATCTTTTTTAATTTTTACTCTATGAGGATGCATATACCTAACAATATTTTCTTCACAGTACTTTTTAAAACTTACCCTTAATTCATTTTCATCAATATTTGGTAAAGTCGTAATTGTCGCAACTATGATTTTTCCCATCAAATTGCTTACTTCTGCAGTCACTAGTACATCAGCGACACCATGTAGTTTTCTTATTACGTCCTCTAATTCACTTGGAAAGAATTTATTTCCTGCGATATTGATTAACTCTCCCAATCGACCAAGTACTTTAAGAAATTGATTTTCTACTAAGACTTCATCGCTCGTGTAAAACCAGTCTGCTCCGAGTGAGCTTGGGATTTCCTTTGCATTAAGATATCCTAACATTTTTGTCATAGAGCGCACTTCTAGCACTCCCTCATTAATCTTAAATTGATTATATTTATCATCAATTAAAAAAAATGTTGGTTCATCACACTTTGTTAACGTCTTTTGGATTCCAATCTCTGACATTCCATATGTATGCATCATTTCTAATTCAGGTAATTCTTTTTGGAAATACTTCACAACAAAGGATAGAGAAGGTTCAGAACCATATGCAATTTTCTTTAACCCATTTAAATATTCACTTCTGACTTGGCCTGCGATTATCATCAAGTTCATATAGGTTGGTGTCGTTTGAAAATAATCTACTTGGTACAACTTAATATACTCCACAACTCTACTAGGACTTAATTCATTGATGCTCGAGACAAGAGTCAGCTCATGCACTAAGACTTCAAGCAAGGTTTCAATTCCCGCAATAGAGCCAGCAGGAGAGAATGCAAAGGTTCGTAAAAAATGTGGCCCAATAGTTTTATACTTTTTAAAAAACAAGTCCGGATCATGTATCACTAGTTTAAAATTTTCGCCCGTCGAACCTGAAGTTCTTACAATAAACCGAGATGAGCTTGCCAAATCCGTTTTGATTAAATTTCTTTCTGGTTTTTTTTGGCTTAAGCTCCATTTTATAAATTGAAGCTTCGTTTCTGAAATTATTTTTGAAAGATATTCTACATTGGTAAACTGAGCATACGAACACATTAGGACTGAATTTCCATTTTTTATTAATGTAATAAATCTTACATAAGAATAGAATGAGTTTTCTGCTTCCAAAAGATAGTGGCAATTATTAAGAAAATCTGAAGTTAATGTTTTCTCCAAATTGCCAATCGCTTCATATAGTGCACCGTATGTGTACTCTTTGCCATTTTCAATTATAAAAATTTTATGATTGTTTTCCCAATTTTTATAATTCATCTGCATTCATTGTGAACAGGCGTTTAGCTTTCTGATTATAAATTCACTCAAATTATCAAGACTTGCAAACGGTAAATTTTCAGGATCTAAAACATCCTGCGTGCTAATAATAATTTTCGCTCCAAGTACGATCTCAATTTCTTCCTCTAGTAAGAAAACAAAACTCACTAGGTTTAATGAATCTAGTACGGCATTAGGCTTCCCGTATAAAACTATATTTCCATCTGTTTTTTCCATAAAAAAATTAGGCATTGTTTTATTGGCTTTATTTATGGTTGGATAAATTATACTTTCTAAAATTTCTTGTTTATTAATAAATTTCTCCTAGCTTCTATCCTATTATGTTCGTACCTATTGTGGATTACAAGGAAAAAAATAGACACTTTTCTTGGTATTTTTCTTGGTATAGAGATACTATTTTAATACCTATGTTTAATAAAAAAATCTTCCCTATAATCCTTCTCCTAATTGCCAGCTCTTTCGTGTTGAACAAATCACTAATATATTCTCAAAACAATATGATGTTCAATAAGCACTGGCATTCATACAAGCAAAACTTTCTCTATTCATATGCAGGAGGAATTGAAAGTATTGTTTCGAGGTCCTTGCTTGCTCGCTCTCGATTCCTCGTTAATAAAAACTTAGGGCATCAGCTAATTCTTTCAAATCAATCCATGTCACTTGAAGAATTAATCTTCAAAGTTAAAATTGAAAGTAATGGTTACATTGATATCATTTTCAATTCTTCAGATAAATCTTTTGAAGCAATACGAGTTAGCAATTCTAACCTTTTCCCAACTATTATTTACGAAAGCGATTTTACTGGAAAATTTATTTCTTCTAAGAATTTAAATCTTCCACAACTTGACCAGACTTTACACATTATCCATTTAAAAAATGAAGCCGGACGTATTGCATTATATATAAACAATAACAAAGTAACTGTTCTTAATAAATCATTCCAAGATAGCCATTTTGGTTTTTATACAAGTTTACAAAACCTAGAGATATTTAAAGTCATCGCAAAATCTAAAAAACTAGAAATAATTGAAATGCCTTTTTCTCTAGATGAAGACAATAACTCTTTTTTATATAAAAACTTTCTGATCATTACTTTTACTCTCTTGGCCATGAGTACTTTTTATTTTTTTATTTTCCGAAAGAATTTTCTGCATTTTTTAATGAGATCTAGTTTGTTTATTTTTTTTATTTCAATTCTTTGGCTTAGCTTTGATTTTTTTTATTATTCAAATATTCATCATGTATGGAATTATCAAACATACACTTTTAAATCATTAGGCTCTCCCATTATCGACCTCGAGCAAATACGGTATCGCTTTTTTTCAAAATGGTATGTCTTCCTCGGTGGGATTGAAATAAATGAAAAGACCTTAAATGCTTCACAGGTTCATTACACTCACACACTCGATATTAGGTATTGTTCTATAGAAAAATGTTTAACAATTAAAAAATCACCTCAAAACAAAATTGAATCGATAAAGCGATTTTTATATATTGGGGCATCTTTTTCAGCAAATGCTGGCATAACAACATTCGAACATTCTTATTTTGACAAACTTAGCTCAGAATTAATCAATCTTTTTAATAGGAAATCAACAAAAGTTGAAATTTATAATTTGTCTTATCCTGGAATAATTTTCGAAGAGAAACTTGAAGAGCTTAAGTCAAAAGTGATTGAGTTTAATCCAGATTATCTTATTTTTTCAATTCATATTAATCATGAAGGAATTAAAGCATTCAATGAGTTTTTAAGTTTTTTGAACAAAAGAAATATTACTCCAATTTATATTTTTCCAATCATAAATCCTGAATTAGTTACCAGCTCAAATCAGGCCTTAACATACGAGAACTTTTTAGGTCCAGATGAAGCCGAATTAAAAGATTTCATCGCTTTAAATAGTTCGGGAATCAATTATTTTTCGTTTGATGCTAATCAACTTGCACTAGACCATAAGATCCTTAATAAGGGGCTTCTCTGGTGGGATATGGGCCATATGACTCCATTTGGACAAGAGTTATTAGGCGAAATGATTTCTCAAAAAATCAGTGAATTAATAAAATAATGTAAAAAAAGGGAGCTCGAAAGCCCCCTTTTGAAATAATCTAGAATTTTTATGAAGGCAGAATTACATCATGCCGCCCATTCCGCCCATTCCACCCATTCCGCCGCCCATTGCTGGAGCTGCATCATTTTTAGGTAAATCAGCGATCATAGTTTCAGTCGTAAGCATTAAGCCTGCTACTGAAGAAGCATTTTGAAGTGCAGAACGAACAACTTTAGTTGGGTCTACAATTCCGGCCAAAATTAAGTTTTCATATTTTTCATCACGAGCGTTGAAACCAAAAGCTAAGTCTTTGCTAGCTTTAACTTCATTAACAACGACTGAACCTTCAAGGCCTGCGTTCGTTGCAATTTGTCTTAAAGGTTCTTCGAGAGCACGTCTAATAATTCTAATACCGAAGTTTTCTTCTTCGTTACGTCCTTTAAGATCAGCTAAAACTAAAGAAGCGTGTAGTAGAGCAGATCCCCCACCAACAACAATTCCTTCTTCAACAGCAGCGCGAGTTGCATGGAATGCATCTTCAACTCTGTCTTTCTTTTCTTTCATTTCAGTTTCAGTTGGAGCTCCAACTTTAATAACCGCAACACCGCCGTCGATTTTTGCTAGTCTTTCTTTTAGTTTTTCTTTGTCATAGTCAGAAGTTGTTTCTGCGATTTGAGCTTTAATAGCTCCAACGCGAGCTTGGATATCAGCTTTTGTTCCACTTCCGTCAACGATGATTGTTTTTTCTTTGTCGATAGTAATTCTTTTTGCTGATCCCATTACTTCAACTCCAGAAGTCTCAAGAGACATTCCAAGTTCTTCAGAAATTACAGTTGCTCCAGTAATGATAGCGATGTCTTTCAACATTTCTTTTCTTCTGTCACCAAATCCAGGAGCTTTTACAGCTGCGACTTGAAGAGTTCCGCGAAGTTTGTTTACAACTAAAGTTGTAAGTGCTTCACCATCAATATCTTCAGCGATGATTAGAAGTTGTTTTCCTGATTGAACAGTTTTTTCTAATAATGGAAGAATTTCTTTCATAGAAGAGATTTTTTTCTCTGTAATTAAAATATTACAGTTATCAAAAGCTACTTCCATTTTTTCTGGATTGTTTACGAAGTATGGAGATAAGTATCCACGGTCAAATTGCATCCCTTTAACTACATCTAAAGTTGTTTCAGCAGTTTTTGATTCTTCGATTGTGATTACACCGTTGTTTCCAACTTTAGCCATTGCTTCAGAAATAAGTTTTCCAATTTCAACGTCGTTATTTCCAGAAATAGTTCCAACTTGAGCAATTTCTTCAGAAGTTTTTACTTCTTTAGACATGTCTTTAAGTCTAGCTATAACTTTTTCAACAGCAAGATCGATCCCACGCTTTAGATCCATTGGATTGTGTCCAGCAGAGACAAGCTTAACACCTTCTCTGTAGATAGCTTGAGCTAATACAGTAGCAGTAGTTGTACCGTCACCAGCATCTTCATTAGTTTTTTGCGCAACTTCTTTTACCATTTGCGCGCCCATATTTTCGAAGTTGTTTTCTAATTCGATTTCCTTAGCAACAGTCACACCGTCTTTTGTAATGTGTGGAGCACCGAAAGATTTTTGAATAACAACGTTTCTTCCTTTTGGTCCTAGAGTTACTTTAACAGCGTTTGCAAGAGCATTTACACCGTTTAAAATAAGAGTTCTAGCGTCTTCAGAGTACTTTAATTCCTTAGCCATATCTATCTCCTGTGATTGATGAGTTTTTTAATTAGTGAAGAATTCCAAGAATTTCGTCTTCTTTCATAATAAGAACTGGTTTACCTTCTACTTTTACTTCTGTTCCAGAATATTTTCCGAAAAGAACAGTATCCCCAACTTTTACGTCTAGGTTGCGAACTGACCCATCAGTATTTCTGTATCCTGTTCCAACTGCAAGGATTTTACCTTGAGAAGGTTTTTCAGTGTGGCTATCAGGAATAATAATCCCACCAGCAGTTTTTGTTTCTTCATCTAAACGTTGAACGACAACTCTGTCTTGTAACGGTCTTAATTGCATATACAATCCTCCATATAGGTAATAAAAATAGTAACAACAATGTAATATCGCCTTGGCCAGTGTCAAGGGTATGCCCAGTAAATAAATTGAAATTAGCAAAGTTTAAAGGACTTTTACGGTCAACTCACCGAGTTATTTACTTTAAATCATACCAATTTACACCAAAACCCATTTCAACTTTCATTGGAACTTTGAGATCTACGACCGTTTCCATCCCACGCTTAACTAATTCTTTCATTGTGTCGATTTCACTTTCTTCCACTTCAAAAATTAATTCATCGTGAACCTGGAGTAGCATTTTTGACGAAAGTTTTCGCTCTGTGATTTCAGCGTCAATATGGATCATGGCCAGTTTTATAATGTCAGCTGCTGTTCCTTGAATTGGACTATTGATGGCCATTCTTTCAGCTTGAGCTTTGATCGTTCGATTTTGTGAATGAATATCTGGAAGAAATCGTTTTCGACCGTGAAAGGTTTCAGCATATCCTGTTTGTTCTGCTTTATCTTTAAGTGTGTCCAAAAAAGTTTTTATGGAATTAAAGCGAGTAAAATATTTGTCTATATAAAGTTTAGCCGCTGTTCGGGAAATTTTTAGAGTTGAAGCTAGGCCAAATGAAGATTGCCCATACATCAATCCAAAGTTAACAGTTTTGGCCATAGATCGATCTGCAGAAGTCACTTGCGAAAGTGGAAGATCAAGTACCTCTGATGCTGTTTGGGTATGGATATCTAAATCATCTTGAAAAGATTTAAGCATAGTTGGATCTTCAGAAAAATGGGCCAATAATCGCAATTCTACTTGCGAATAATCGGCAGAAAGTAAAATTTTTCCTGGTTTTGCAATGAAAGCTTTTCTTACCTTCTCTCCCATCGGGCTTCTCACTGGGATATTTTGTAAATTGGGATTAGTCGAAGAGAGTCTTCCCGTTTGGGCCACCGTTAAATTATAATTTGTATGTATGCGCTTCGTAATCGGATTAACTAATTCTGGTAAAGCTTTTACGTAAGTTGAAAGAATCTTACCGAACTCACGGTGAGTAAGGAGTAATCCAGGTATTTCACTAAGATTCATACCCTCTAATTCTTCTAGAACATCTGCATCTGTAGAATAGCCCGTTTTTGTTTTTTTGATTACTGGCAATTTTAACTTATCAAATAATAACACTCCAACTTGTTTTGGAGAATTAAGATTTATTTCTTCACCTGATACTTCAAAGATTTTAGCTTCGATTTTTTTTATTTCATTTGCCAATTCTACCTCGAACTCACGGAGGTAATTAGCATTTAAAGAAATTCCTTCTTTTTCCATTTTAGCCAAGACAGGAAGTATTTTTAAATCAATCGTATTATAAATTTCTAAAAGATTTAGTTCTTTAAGACGTGTTTTAAATATTTTTGATAATAAATAAAGCGCTTGGGCACGTTGAGCATTGGCTAAATGTTCATCCACTCCCATTTCCATTTGTAAATATTCATCTGCTAAAAGATCTACATCATGGCGAGTGTTCGTATTGATATTAAAATGGGCTAATCCAATATCAAATTTCTTAGCAATAAATTCAATTTTATTAATGAGTGAATACACAAAGTCGCGTTTAAGGTTTTCACCAATGACTTCTATTTCTGGGTTAGACCAAACTTTTGCAATTAACTGACCGACAAAATTTCTATCTACCGCGTAAGCCGTAATGTCATTAAATGCAAAATAAACACGGTGGATTTGGCGTGTATAAATATCTTCGCTGTCATAAAGAATATGTTGAGCAAACTCTTTGGCTTCTAGTACAAGATTAAGTATTTCATCGAAATTATTTTCATCAACTTCAACTAAAGTCACCGTTGAAGCTAGTGGTGTTTTAAATAAAGCACTGTCTAACTTTTCATCAGGGACGTTTGATCCGGCCATTCGCTTATCAGATTCAAGTGAAATATGATGCTGAAAACGCATCTCTTTATATTTAGCAATGGCACTCGTAAAACCTAACTCTTTCATAAACTCTAAAAGATCATCAGAAGGATAAAACTTTATCGAGGTTTCTTCAGGAGTATGTCCCAAATCAAGATCAGTTGTAATCTGAACTAATTTTTTTGAAAGTATTCCAAGCTCTAAATGATCGGTAAAGGCTTCAATAACTTTTTTACCTTTAAGTTCAGATGTGTGAGCAATAATATTTTCTAGAGTTTGGTATTCCTTAAGTAATTTTGTTGCACCAACAGCTCCAATGCCTTTCATACCTGGAATATTATCTGAGGCGTCTCCTACAATAGATAAATAATCGACGATTTGATCAGGTCTTACTCCCATTTTTTCTTCAACATCAGCAGGTGTATAAAGTTTATCTTTCATTGTATCGAGCATTCTTATATTGCCACCTACAAATTGCATTAAGTCTTTATCACCTGAAGCGATATAAATTTCATCAAATTGATCTTTCCACTGGACACATGCACTTCCAATAATGTCATCAGCTTCATACTCATCATGAGAAAAAGTTGGAAGCTTCATTAAGTTTATTAATCGATCAATTAAAGGAAATTGAGGAATAAGATCTTCAGGAGGAGCTGAGCGATTGGCCTTATAAGCTGGATAAATTTTATTTCTAAAAGATCCACCTTTTGTATCACGGGCCAAGAAAATATGTGTTGGCTTGTGTTCAGATAACATTTTAAGCATCATGCTTTGGACGCCATAGACTGCTTTAGTCGGCACACCAGTTGGCGAAGACATCGGGCGCTGAATTGCAAAATAAGCACGAAAAATAAAATTAGAGACGTCGACGATGATCAAACGTGTTTTGGACATTGAGTTATTTCCTTCAAGATTTTTAAGCTTGAAAATAACAAAATTTATTAGATAGTGGTAGATGTTTTAGTGGCGAACCAACTGGTCTTTCTATTTTTGACACCTGCAAAATTATCATCATTGGCCATAACTGATGTATCTGCCATGACATCCCCTAAGCGGTGACCTGAATCTAAATTATAAAGCAAATAGAGCTCTAATCCGATAAGTGCCAGTCCTAAAATACTTCCAAGAATCCATCCCCAAAAAGGAACTATGGCAAGCATCAACGGAAGAATAAAAGGGAGATTTCGAATGATTGACTGCTTATATGAACAAGGTGAGCCGTCTTCGAGGGATTTAACCGCAAAGCCCATAAATCTTTTACCGGCCGACTGACCTTGGCTCATTCCATCCGAAAGGGCGATATAGACAATGCCTAGAATAAGTCCCAAAGGATAGAGCAAAATAGAGAAACAAAGCACGATAAACAGGTCAATCCCTTTAGCGATTAGACGAGTTAACTTAGCGACACGAATGGCTTTTTCAAGAAGATACTTTCTATCCATCAATTAATCTTAGTGACTGCTTTCTGAAATGCAAAGCGGAAAATTTAAACGCTTTTCACTCGCATATGACTTAGGTAATATATAGACAACATTAAGAGAAGGAGTCCGTTATGGGATCAGTAAATAAGACCGATGTAGCACATTTTGAAGACGATGTTTTAAAAGCATCAAAACCAGTTTTAGTTGATTTTTGGGCAGAGTGGTGTGGACCTTGCCGAGTATTAGGGCCAATCCTTGATGAAGTTGCTAAAGAATTAGGCGAAAAAGCAGATATCGTAAAAGTTAACGTAGATGACAATCCTGAGCTTGCTCAGAAATATGGAATCCGCGGGATACCAACTATGATTTTCTTTAAAAATGGTCAAGCTTCGAAAACTCTCGTGGGTGTTCAAGGTAAAGATGAAATTAAAAAATCTTTAGAAGAATTGGCTTAAGAATGTTTATCTCAGATTCACTTTTAGAAGCTCAGAAAGTTTTAAATAGTTTCGTAAGTAATCCAGTCAATACCGAAAATATAAATTCGGCCATTAATTTAATGGTCGAATCTTTTCAAAACAACGGGCGAATTTTTAGCTGTGGAAACGGTGGCTCGATGTGCGACGCTATGCACTTTGCCGAAGAGTTAACCGGCCGATTTAGAAAAGAGCGCGCGCCACTCCCGGCAATGGCCATAAATGATGCTTCTCACTTAACTTGTGTCTCAAATGACTATGGTTACGAATTTATTTTTTCTCGCTATGTAACTGCATGGGGAAATAAAGGAGATATTCTTTTGGCAATATCGACTTCAGGAAATTCTAAAAATATTATTCTCGCGGTAGAAGCGGCCAAGAAAAAAGGAATGAAAGTTATTGGTCTTCTAGGTAAAGGTGGCGGAGCTCTTAAAGACATGGTTGACGTAAGTCTAATTGTTGACTCAACTGTCAGTGACCGCATTCAAGAAGTTCATATCAAATGCATTCATATATTTATTGAAGGGATTGAAAGAAAACTTTTTCCCGAAAACTATTAACTTATAAAAGCTCCAACGACGATCATTAACATTGCTAGATTCGCAAAAACTAACCACTGTTTTGAATGTGTTTTTTTGTAATGAAGAAATGAATCTATCAGGAATACCTGCGCCCATAACAAAAAACCAAGCTTATAAAGTGTAAGCCTTGTTGAATTTGAAACATTGATTGAATCAAATAGAAACGGTAACAAAAACAAAATAAGAAATACAATAGACATCCCTAGACGCATAAATCGATCAATTTGGATATTCGAAGGAATTGGATTTTTTATTTTGAAATAAAGGTCGTTCAAAAATAAAATGAATATTAGTATGACTAAATAATCATCAAAATCTTTAAACCCAACTAAAAATTGAAAAAATAAAAGCATGCTAAAAGTTGCCAGTAAAACAAGCTTGATTTTTGTGTGAAAATTTCTAAATGCATCATATACATTCATATAATGATTATAAGAGGTATTGGCTAAAAACTTAAACAAGAACCTCAAGTGGCTGAATATCCATTGATCAATAGTGGATTAAAATTTGAAAATAGCCTCAAAAGGGAGTCTATTTTATCGAACGCGCTCAATGCCCTTTTTAATCTCTACCGTAAATGATTTTCTATAGGGAAGTCTGTTTGTAAAACGTCTTTCATGAACTGGAGAAACGGAAAGATCCCCTGGGGCCCCTGTATCTCCTTCAATATTAAGATCATCAAAATCAAATTTCTCAAATTGTTTATAGGTATAAATAACTTTTTTATTCCCAATTGTGACTTCTTTTCCATCAACCGAAACTCGGTCATTATTTTGTGCTATTGCAAATTGAGACAAACAAAACACTGAGAGGATTAAAAACTTTTTCATAAAATTAATTCCTAATAAATTTTTCAACAGAGAGTGCGTATTCTTTAATTTCAACATTTGAAATAGGTGCAATATTTGTATATGCAGCTAATGCATCAGGTACGCGATTTGATAATTTCAAGGCAACTGCAAAGTTTAACCCAACACTCGGTTTAGTTAAAGTATCTTTATCCATAGCTCCATAAATTTGTAATGCTGAAACTAAATCACCTTTAAGTAAATTTGCAGAAGCTAATGCTGAATTAACTTCGGAATCTTTTGGACTTCTTTTTTGAAGTGCTTGAAAAATTGGCAATGCTTTTCCTACAGTTCCAAATCGTAAGTAGAGTTGAGCTAAGTTATAAGTTGGAGTCACACTAAATGTACTCATATCTGAAGCTTTCTTAAAAGCTGATAATGCTTTTTGTGACTTACCGAGTTTACTATAAACAACACCCAAATTATTAACTGGTGGAACAAATTTAGGATCAAGGTCTCTAGACTTATTATAAAACAAAATCGCTTTTGCATAATCTGCTTTCAAAAAATAACAACTGCCCAATTGATTCCAATAGCTAGTGTTGTTTTTATATTGGCCGTAATTATCATCAGCAATTTTAAGAGCATCATCAAATTTATTTTGATAACATTTAATATTCATTTTAGTTAGAACATCATCTGTTTTGCCTAAAGTCTCATCAAGTTTTTCAGGTGTTAAGCTAGAGAGAGATTCTTTAATTAAAGCGTGAGCCGATTCCTCAGAAGATAAATTAAATTCATCTTTATCTGATTGATATTTTGTCTCTACTTTTTTATCAAAATTTAATTGATCAACCCATTTGTAATCATCTTCAATCTTTGGATCTTCATCGGCGGCCATTTTGCGGCTAGCAAGTTCTGAAGTCGTCGAACAAGCAGAAAGTAATAATAATAAAGGTAATAATTTTTTCATTTAGCTCCTGCCTTATCCATCAATGCCGCTCCGGAATCACTGTAAAATTCTGGAATAAATGAATATTCATTCTTGATAAGGAACCAACCGTTGTCAGTTGATAAAATATTTTCTTTTTCAATTTTTTTAATGGCAGTCTCACGGAAATCACGGGCCTGTCTAGAAAGAGGCTCAACTAATTTTTCCATGCTCTTTTTAAAAGAAGAAATATATTCTGGCGATTTTCCTTCAGGCGTAAAATTAATGACTTCATCCCTTAAAGATTCATGACCAGTAACTAAATCTCTATAAGCTTTTACAATACCAATACCTGAGCCCATTTCTGCAATTGAAACTGCCTCTGAAGTTAATTTATCTAACTGAGAAAATTTATTTTTAAGAATTTTATTATATTCAGCTTCTGGAAATACCAATTTCGTTTGACTTAGTTTTTTCAACTGGCCATCTAAAGCACTTAGGCGAAATAACGAAATTGAATCTAAGCCTTCAAGCGGAATGTCATATTTTAATTTTTTAGAATTATCATAATAGAACATCATTCTATTGCGAATTTTATTAGCATCATCTCCTCTGCCAATATTTTCCAATTCATTAGCTAGCAACGAAGAAGGATAAATTAACTGTGGCCACATTTCTTTCGAAATTTCTAGCATATGAATAATGTCATTAAATGAACTCCACTTGCTTGCAGCAGCAAGTTCATTAAGATGATCTAGATATCCTGGAAGAGTGATATCACTTCCAAGTCCACACTTAGTAGCTTTTGCTAAAAGATTTTTGCTTTTATCAAACTGTCTTTCTGCAAGATATATGACGTTAGCATTCTTAAAAAAGACACGTTTATTTTTCGAATCGCTCGTACATAATTTATCAAAAATGTTTTCGCTCAAACTAGCTGATTCTGTAAATTGTCGCCGTTGAAAAAGATCAGTAGAAAAAATGATATAGTCTTTTTCAAACTTCATTAAATCAGTCACACTCATCATTGCAGCAGAGCGATTGGCCCAAGCATATAATTGCTTATAGTCACCTATTTCATAAAATAAAACTGCAATATTATAAGCTGATGTTTTTTTCGCTTCTGCATTACTTTCTGGTGATTTATAAATCTGAAGATAGCCTCTCAAGGCCCCTTTTTTATCACCTTTTGTACTAGCGAGTTCTACTTTTTCAAACTGCATTCCAAGAACAAGAGTTTTTACTTTTGTTGCATAACCAGGACTTACTTTAAATTCATTTGAATCAATTCGATTTACCCAGCTTGTTAAAGCAGCTTTGTCCCCTTTGTCTTTGTAATAATCCATAACAGAGGCAAGCATTTTTTCTTGAGTTTCATTTTCAGCAGGAAGAGCTGACTTATAACTCATTAAAACTTTTTCAGCTCCAGGAATATTTTTCTTTTCCATATATGCTGAAAAAAGTCTCTGATAAACAACGCTTGATTTTTCGCCTTTAGGATTTGCTGATAAATAACTTTCATAAGCAGGAATTAAATATTCTTCAGAGGTCGTTTTCTTGACACTCTTTCCTAATGAGACCATTAATGCGTTACTTGCCAAGCTTTCTGTTTTTTTATTTGAATTTTTTACTGAACGTTTAATTGCTTCAGCATAAAAAGGAACTGCCTTGTCGAATTTACCAATAGCAAAATATGTTTCACCAGCATGGAAATAGTCATCTTCTGACTTCGCTGGATTTAAAAGTGCGTTAATCATAAAATAGGCATTTGCAGAATCTGCTTTTTGGTCTCGAATTTCTCCCTGATGATCATATATTTTATCTACAAGTTGTTGCTGAATTAGTGCAGACATTTTTTGAACATTATATTTTAAAACTTCTACTTGATCTGCGTTCAAAGCTCCTTTGGAAAACTGAATAGCAAGGGCCTTGCAGGCTTCTAAATGTTTTTGATCTCTACCGAATTTTTCATAAAGGCTAAGGAGTTCGAGATTGAAATCAATTTCTTCTTTTTCATTTTGTTTAAAACCAATTCCATCACTAAGTGTTTTTTCTGCAGCTGCAAATTTCCCCTGGGTCTTTAAATATCGACCAACTTTAAGCATAACCTCACTTACACTTTTTCCATTCTTCTTATAAAATGCAATCGCATCATCAGAACGACCTGCTTCTGTATAAAAGAAAGCAAGGTCTCGCTCAATACTTTTTGACATATCTATAAATTTTGGATTTTTTGATAATTCATATGACTCAAGCATGGTAGCAATGGCCTTGTCATATTTTCCCATCTTGAAATAACTCCAAGAAAGGTTAAATGCATCTTTGGTCCACCATTTATCGCGTTTTGTTTTCAAAGCGGCTTCATAATAATTCATTGATTTATCAAATGAGCCTTTATTAAAGTAAATTTCGGCCAAAGCTATTCTAGATTTATCAGCAACAACTGATCCACTCTTTGCAACTTCAAGTGCTTTTTGAAAAAACTTTCGTGATTGTTCATCTTGTTTAATTTCTTTAGCATTATAAGCTAAAATATAATAGGCATCTGCTTTTTCATCAAAACGAGGAAATTTTTTAAGCAGCACTAATACAGTTTTTTGAGCTTGATCAAAATATCTTCTCGACTCTCTAAATGCCTCATCCTTGTTAGACTTGGCTCTTTCTGTTGCTGCAATTTCTAAATATTTTTGATTTTCAAGATCTTTAAGAAGCCGGCCTTTTTCTAATAACACTTGGGCCATTCTCAACATTAAATCTGGTCTTTGAGCACCAAGTTGTTTATTTAATCTTGTTACTTCTCTTAATTCTTCATCGAGTACTTTTAACAGTTCGGTTCTTCTTTGTTCAACATCAGCAAACGCAGAATTTGAAAAAGTATTAAAAATAAATCCAAAGCATAAAATTAAAATATATTTTCTTTTCATAATTTATCTACATTCTGATTTGAGCGAGAAGACATAATCGCCTAATTCATCTGCCCAAAATTCTCCGTTAAAAGTCCAAAAATATTGTTTATCAGTCCGGCGTAAGTGAGCTAAATTTCCTCTAGATCTTAAGTCATCTGACCTTACTGGAAGATTTTCATAAAGCTCAGTTTTTCTTTTTGATAGAACTTCTAAATTGATATAGCTCATATCTTCAAATGCTCTAACAATTTGAGCGGCAAATAGCTGCAGTTGACCTCTAATATAACTTCCAATTAAGTTTCTTTGCATGTTTAGTGACTCTTTTAAATTGTCGTTCAATACAGCTCGAAGCTTTTCGTTTTCAATAGATTTCATTCTTTCGATTTCATCTCTTCCAGCATTAAATGAACTATATAATTCAAGATAAGCTGGATCTCTGGCGATTGAAGCAAGGGCCGTATTTAGGATTGCATTGTTTTTAATTTTACCTTCTGACTGCTCTTTAACTAGTGAGTAGTACTGCTTGTAATCTTTCCCCATTGAATCGATATACTTTTTAAAACTAATATTATCTTTTTCATAAGTAGTATAAAAAGCTTCAACAGTATTCTTTGAATCTTGCCATAGGCAAAGTTCCATATAAGATAATGCTTTTAGGACTTCAATTTCTGGGTTGAAAATATAAGAAAAAACTGGAGCTTTATAAGTCACCAACTTACCTAATGTACGATTGTAATCTTTTAAATAAAAACTATTCCATGCTTCCTCGAAAAGTATTTCAGGCCAAATATAAGAAGATTTTTCTAAGTCGAGGTAACTAGAATATGCATCATCAAATTTTTGAAGTGCAAACTGAGCTCTTGGAATCCCAACGATACAGTAGTCTCTACTTATTTTTAATTGTCTCAATCTATCTTTATCTTTTTCTTTTTTAATATGATTATTTGAAATTTCAACACATTCTTTAAAAACTTGATTCGCTTGCTCTTCTCTTTTACTAACAGCAAAAATACTTCCCTCCAGCAAAAGGGCAAAAGGCTTCACTGGATTCCAGTCTGCTATAGAATTGTGTAAAAACTTTAGTGCCTGATCGTATTTTCCTTGTCGAAATGCTTTTCGGGCTAAAATATACCTTATAGCTGGCGCGTTTGATTTCTCTAAAATAGAAGTTGGCAATACTTCAAACTGCTTAACTCCAACCTCTGTGATTAATTCTTCAACAACTTTATCCACAGCCGCATCGTTGACCTTGTTAGTTGTTGCTAAATATTCTTTTAGAAAAGGAATAGCACTAAAATACATTTTCTCTTTTATTAGTTCGGCAACTAGTTTTGGATAATGGCTTTTGTCGCCATTTTGATAAATTTTCCAAGCGCCCTGAAATGAAGCATTTGCATTCATTCCAAAAGCCAGGAGAATCATAGTTAAGTATAACTTCATAACATCTCCCTTATTTAAAATGAGTAACCTAAGGATGCTGTAGCATCAAAATTAGACTTCCAAGAAGTTCCGGGAGTAGCAACATTATTGGTATTATAATGAATGGCCGTAAGATCCGTCCGAATACTAAAAGATTGGTCTAGGTAGAATTTCATTCCCGCCTCCCAAATTATTCCACCATGACTTTCTACTGAAACAACATTGGCCGTAGAAGCACTAACAAAGGCAAGTTTGTTATTCTTTTCTTTTAATGTTGAATAACCCAATCCAAAAATCCAATCCATATAAACGATTTTATTAAATGTATTTATTTTGCTATAAAATGGAGACCAGAGGACCATGGCTCCTGAGTAACTATCTACAATTCTTCTGAATGGAGTTGTCCCTGTGCCCTGGGGCCCAGAACTTCTTACTCCTTTAGCTGTATCATTTTCACTTCCAGAATTTTTAGAATAAAGACCTTCCAGACCAAAATCTTCTGTAATAAAATATCCAATTCTACCTTGAATCGCAGTTGCATTTACAAATGCTCCAGAAGTAGTAATCCCCCATCCTGCATTAAAATGAACATGCCCTACTTTACGGAATTTTCTATTTTGTAATACATAAACTTCCTTGTCTGGATCGAGCCAAGAAAATTCATAAATGTCTTTTTCATTGGCAAAGACCTTCGAAGTCACCATCATTGAAAGTAATAGGAATAAGGCCTTGAGTTTTGATTTCATACGCATCCTGCTTTAAATATCACTTTTTCCATTAACTAATAGAATTTAATAATTATTTTAACACAGGCTGTAGTGCTCGCAACTAGTTCGCTAAAACAGGCGTATTTTCGCCTTTTCGGCAAATTGTTGAGTATTCACAGTATGAACAATGAGCAGAATTAACTTGATAAAGAGACTCAGTTTTTCTCCAATAAGAAAAAAGTATTTGAGTAATTTCGTTGATTGTATAAGATTTTGTCACAACTTCTTTTGTGTCTAAGTACAATAATGATAGTTCTATTTTTTTATCAGCTGAAATATTTTTAAGAGTTGAGTATGCGTAAGCATAAGCCATTAGTTGAAACCAATAACTTGACTCACTTACAATCGAACGATTACCTGTTTTAAAATCCCAAATGACAATTTCATTTATTTCGTTTTCTTTTTTTGAAATAAACACCAAATCCGGTGTTCCACTAATCATCTGTCCAAAGAATGAGAACTTTATTAATTTCTCACTAACAATTTCCCAATTCTCTATAAAATGCTTTGATAAATCATAGGCCCAAGAAATTTTATCTTTTTCTTTAAGTGAAATATTTTCTAATGAAATTTCTTTTAAAAATAGCTTTGAAAGATACGAGTGCACTTCAGTACCTCGTTTTTTTGATGAATAAAAAACCTGTGTGTCTTCTTCATCATTTTCTTGATCATTGAATATAAAACTTGCGGGTTTTGAATCAGATTCAATCTTACATATATTTTGGAGATAAAACTTAAAAGGGCATTCAGCTATCGTGGCAAGCCTTGTAACAGAAAGCTCTGATAATAAACCCAATTTAGAATTTACATCCCTGGCAACGAGCCCAACAGGATCAGATTGTATAAGTGATAATTTATTATTTTTAATTTGACCGTTAATAATTTGACCTTCTAATTCTTCATTTTGAATCAAACGAAGTGCCTGAATCCAACTATTCTTATTTTTAAATTGATTTTCAGTCTTACCTTTTTCTAAACTCCATAAATCTACAAAAGCTAAATGTTTAACTGAGCGTGTGCAAGCAACATAAAGTAAACGCTTACTCTCAGAAAAATCTTTTAACTTAAGAATTTCTGTTTCTAAATGATAAAAAGGAGATTTGTAAAAACGTTTCTGGTCAAACGTTTTTTTCCACCTAAAACTATGAGGTAATTTACCAATAAGATTTCTCATCCCAAGATATCCACCATTAGTATGAATGCCACCTAATAATACTGCATCAAACTCAAGCCCCTTCGAGGCATGTGCTGACATAATAGTGATTCGTTTATTATTATTTTTTTGAACATCCCCACTCATCATTTCACATGCATAATCGTCACCGTCATCATTTTTGAGCATATGATATGCCTTTACTGGATCTTCCTTGGTAATTCGACAAATTGCATCTATTAGATCTGAATTATTTTTATGTAAGGAATTACTTAATCCGATATCAAAAACAAACTTATGAAATGAAAGTCGCAAGCCAATGATTTTTAAATCTAGACAAAACTGTTCAACCAAACTGACATTGAAAGTTTTGACTCCTAAAATATTAATTATAGTTTTAAGCAAAGTGAGTGTGGAAGTGAACTTCTTGTCGTTATTGCGATTAAGTTTTAATTCAATTAAATATAAATACAAATTAATCATAGGATCATCTGCAAATTTTATTTTTACTTGGGCAGAAAAAGCAATATCGTCTTTTAAAAGATAATCTAATAAAAGTCTGCTCGGGGCAAGTTTACGGTACAGAATACATATAGATTGAAATTTATCATTTGCAAGTAATATTTTCAGGTGATCATTCAAAGTGATGGCCTCTAATCGATCAAGATCTAAATCATTTGTATCACCAAGAATTTCCGTTTTTAAAGATAGAACAACACCAGGCTCATTTACATTATCAAATGGAGCAATTTGAGATTCCATCTCAACGCTGTGTGGATCTTCTCCTTCATAATTTATCCCTAAAGGAAAAACCTCATGAAACAATTGATTGTTAAATTCAATGATCTTGCTTAAAGATCTAAAATTATTTTTAAGTAGAAAGTTATTTTCTTTGCCTAATAAATGAATGCAATCAGCAAAAACCTGTAATTCTCCCCCTCTAAATCCATAAATTGCCTGCTTTCTATCTCCTACGCAAAATATTTTTTCAGTGCTATTGCCAATAAGATTTTTCAAAATCTCAAATTGAATATAGGAAGTATCTTGAAATTCATCAACAATAAAATAACTAAAATTTTCTTGGATTTTCTCAAGCACTTCGGGGTTTTTTAATCCTTCTAATACGTAATACTCTAAATCAGAATAAAAGAAACCTTCAACCTCTAAATAATGAGAATCAATATAATTAAATAAGTTTGTTATTACAGAAACCCATTTTTGATAGATATTATAATTTCTTTCAAGTGAATCAAGTTCATCAATTAATTCTTTTAAGTCATTTCTAAATTCTTTAATTGCAATAAGAGTATTTTTTTGATCAAGAGAAATTTCTTTTGAGTTAGTTATTGGGAAACGTTTTATTGTCTGAAAAAAATTATCATAATCCTTATAATTATATGAGCTCACTGCTCCGCACTTGAGTACATATTCATTGAATTGAATTAGCAACTCATACCATTTTTTATCCTTTTCTTTCTCAGGGGTAACCAAGTCTATCGAAGTTTCAAATAAATGCCGATAACCTTTAACATCTACCAATTGACTAAAAAATTGATCTATTTCATCGTTTACACTATCGGCCGTTTTTAAATTTTTCCAAAGGACCCTTAATTCAGGTGAAGTAAAAATTTCATTCATGGCCATCAACAATGACTGAGTATTAGATTTAAAAATTGGTCCTAATATTTCTTGATTTTCAATAAACCAGTAATCAAATATTTTTTGAATCTTCTCTCGGTGCTCAATTTTAGAGACTAACTGAATCTCTTGGGGTAAAGATTTAAAAATACCCATGCGAAGTAAGCGGTGGCAAAAACCATGAATAGTTGTAATATTTAGAGCCGAAAGATTTTGCCTGACAAGGCCCCAAAACTGAGAAGAATGCTCATCGCTTTCAAGCAATATTTCTTCTACACGTTTCATCATCCTTACGGACATTTCGCCAGCGGCTTTATTAGTAAAAGTCATCAGAACTATTTTTGAAAGTTCAGAACTAATACTTTTGCTCCATTCTGTTTTTGGAACTTTATTTTTAATATGACCAATCAAGTAAACTAAATGTTCAATAAGTACAAAAGTCTTACCGGAACCGGCCCCAGCAGATAGTAGCTTCCCTCCTGAATGAAAAATTCCTTTAATCTGCTCTTCGTTAGGTGTTTTTTTTGTTGAAATTAAATTCACTGTGAACACCCCCCTTTATCGCACATTAATTGAACTTCACAAAAATCACAGACACTACTTGTTCTGGGAAATGCCAAAAAGTCTTTTTCGTTTTTTGTCTTTTCTATCAATAGCTCAAGCCTTTCTTGGAACTCTTCCATTTTCGAGACCGTTAAAAGAGAAGATGTAGCTTCATCATAAACCTGAGAAGTCTCAACCTCTGAAAGATTAAGATATCCCCAAGACCGGATTTTTTTATCTTGAGACTTTAGTAAAATAAATAAATAAATCCAAATTTGAATTTTCTCAAATGCTAAAGTGTCTTTTTTTGTTCCAATGGCAGCAAGTGAACGTTTGAAATCAAAAAGAGCAATTTCATTCTCAGGCAAGTGAATTACACAATCTATTGAGCCGACTAGACCCCATTGGTTTTTCCCAAAAGGGCGCTCAAACTCAACTTGATGACCATTATTGTTCAGAATAAATTGAATTAAATATTCAATTCCATTTCGACTATAATTTAACAACTCGTAAAATGTAGAAAATTTACTTTTTTCATTGAGCTGTATTCTATGAGTTAAAATAAATTTATCTAGAGCTTCAAGACATAATTTTTCATGTCGGTCATTTTCAAAAACTAACGATGAATCAATTTTACTTTCTTGAAAATAAGCTCCAAGAATCTCATGTTCAAGTGTTCCCATTTCATCTGCTGCAATTTTCATCCTTTCTTCTGGGCGATGATCAATTTTTTCAATATAAGAAAAGTAGTATTTACGCGGACAATCCATGTAAGTCTGAAGTCTCGATGCCGATAAATTTTTAGGGAGATAAGGCCCAGGCTTTATTAAATCAAATAGATAATCTTTTTGAATTTTTAATTGATAATTGATATTGGGGTTAATAACTTCAATTTCAAAAGATTTTAGAATTTCTTTCCATGCAAGATCAATTACATCTAAACCTTCTTCTAAAAATAAATAATTATTCTCTTCCGAAAGCACTTGTCTTAATTCACTTTTTAAATAAGCAAAATCTAGCCCTGCTCGCTTAATTGGTGCAATGACTCTTAGTGCCTCTAACATTTTTTCACTATATTTTGAATCTTGAGATTTTAATGATCCGTATTGAGAAGAGGCAACAACTACTAATGGGTGGATGCTTTCTTTAAATGGTAATTCATTTAATTCTAATAAACGTGATTGAGGATTCATTGTTATGGTCGCCATTGAGACTCTTGGCAAATTTAGACCAATAATAACTTCAAAAACTTTTAAACTAAATAAGTCTATATCAACTTGGAATTCTCCAAATGCAACAACCGCTTCATTTAATAATAATAATATTTTATAAAGAATAAAATCTTCTAAAAATAATGCTCTTGTTTTTCGGTCATCTAATTGCTGAATAAAATCCACAAGTTTTATGGAAACGTCAGCTTTAACTTTTTCACTTAATTCTTCAAATAACTTTGTCCTACCTACTAAAAACAAATCTTCTGGGGATTTTATAAATAAACCATCAGAGGCGACCTCTTGGCGATTATTTAATGTTAAATTTGTACAGGCCAGTGAAATATCAAATATTGGTAATTTGTCGCTCATAGACTTAAGTGCAATATTCAATTTGTTTTTGGGAAAATAAATGACTTTTAATTTTTTGGAAATATCCTCTCGTGCTGTATTGGCCTCAGGAATCAGCCAGCGAATCCAATCGCTACTTAAACTTTCTTCAAACACATCTTTGGGAATAAAAACTTCAACCTCAAACATTTCGCTTATTTGTTTAAGCATATCAATTTGAATTCCGCTGAGATGTTTAAAGCCCATAAACCAAAGTGGTCTACCGACTTCTAGTGTTGAAATTAATTGGTAACTCAAATGCTCATCTATTAACTTTTCATTCTGGAGAAAGGTCCAAAAAAGTAAAATAGATTTTGTAGTCACTTCATCGAGCTCTTTTAAAAACTCGGCAAGCAACTCCAAGCTCAATGTAAATGATCTTAGATCAGTAAAAAGTTCAAAAGATTTAAAAAAAATGATCGATTCTTCTTTAGGAAAATAATAACGCCAAACCGAAGAAAGCCTGAGCATTAACTCTGCCTTGTTAGTTCTTTTCAGGTTTTTACTTTTTAAATAATCAGTAACCCACTTAGAGATAGTCAATATTTCTATATTGGTTGATATTAAGCGTCTTAACCCATCTGCCACGACAGGACTAGGGCAAATAATTAACGGTGCATCGCCAGAAGTGTTTACATTGATTAAATCTGAGGTCGATTGATAAAAATTCACCTTAAGCACGACGCTTTTCTCCAAGACAAAATGAGAGAGTTTTGTTAACTTTACTGTATGCTTCCAGAAAGTCGATTGTATAGTTTTATTGATCAAAAAGACGGCTTCACTTTGCACTTCTTAGAAGGACAAAAGTTGATTCATGATCTTGCCATAATCCATTCTAATAGAGGTGGTGGCTTTCATTATTTCCGCGACGCTATTCTTTCAATTCAATTAATGATTGCCTATTTAAAAACAGACGAAGGTCTTGGTGTTTATATAGATTCAGAAGAGCCATACTTTCGTTTAAAAGTTGAAATGAGCGAACAGGGGCAAATGCGTACTCTACTTTTACCAGAAGAGTTCAATGAATTTCCCAAAACCATTACTGGCAGATGTAGAGTTGTTAAAACTATGCCAAATGAAGCTCATCCCTACACTTCAATTATTGAATTAAATAATGTTAATTTTCATGAAGTTGTTAACACAATTCTTAGAGAGTCTTATCAATTTAATAGCGAGATTTTTCTTAGTGAAGAAAGTGATCAAAGTTTAATGATTATGAAATTGCCCGAAATCAATATCAATCGAGTAAAAACTGATTATAAATTAACGGTATTAGAATATTGGCGAAAACATGAAGGCCATATAAGTGAGCTATTCAAACAACACACTTCAGAATATGACATAATTCAAAGCCATTTAGAAAAAACGGGTCTTTTATTTTTGGGATCTAGAGAAATCAAGTTTAAATGCCACTGCTCTAGAGAGAGAATGGTCAGAGGTTTATGGTCTATTGTAAAAACAAGTGGACTTGATCAGATTTTTTTACCAGAAGAAACTGAAATTGAAACAAAATGTGATTATTGCAAAACGAGTTACCTAATTTTAAAAGAAGAATTTACAAATTAGAAAATGGGTTCAATAGATCCCATGTAAATTTTTTTCGTTCCGGACGGTATAGAACGCGCTTAACCATCTCTGATTCATCAAATAATCCACAAAAATTTTCAGACATAGGTCCCTTTGCAAGAACCGGTGACATAAGTGAAGAGTTTCTAAAAAGAATATTTTTTCCTGAATGTTCAAATTCTGCCCATTCTTTTCCTTCTTTAGGAAACTCTAAATGTAGCGACTCACTTCCAGTTATTAAAATAAGTATTTCGTCACTCTTTTGTGAGTTTACCCAAGTCAAAATTCGATCAATTTCTTGAAGGGATTCTTTTGCTGTAACTATATCCTTTGATCTTAATGCTTTTATAAAATTAAAATCTCGAACAAGGAAAAAAGTTTGGTTATTCGTTTTTGTAAATTGAGCCCAGAGTGTTTTAAAATTATTTGAAAGACTAGAATAGCAGATATTTTTCTGACAAGACTTATCGTAGTATATGCCTGGCACCATTACTTCCATTGTTCCAGCAATAGAATTTTGATAATGAAAGTATTTTTTAACGGATGGAGTTAGACTGTCGCCACTCATACCATAATAACGGATTTTTGAAACATCTAGTGTCTCTTGAGGTTTACATTGCAATGATTTAAGTAGAGTTTGCTCTTCATTTGCTCCAGTTTCTAATATACTTGAATTATAACCAAAATCTTTTAAATAATCCCAAATAGGACGCGATTGAAAATCATCGCAACGTCCTTTTATATTTTTAGAACCGTTGAGTTGTGACAAAAAGCTCTTTGAAGAATCTGGTCTTAAATCATAGAGATTAAAACTCCACATTTTTCCAAGGCAATCAATTTTCTCAAAACTTGTATGGTAACTTTCTTCCGGAACGTTAAACCTCAAGAGCGGAAGATGTTCTTCTGAAAATCCTGCGATTTGGAACCAAATTATATGTTTCGGCCGATCTGAGTATTCATGCTTAACTAAATTAAGTGTCTGTACACGAGCACAGCTTGCAATGGCTAAAACAGCAATGATCGTTAAAAATGTCTTAGTCATCCGTCATCTCAAACTAAAGTGAATATGGTTTTTTCATTATGCCTTAAATAACTAAATTTCTCATTTAAATCTTTCATAAACTAAACTATCCTAGAGATGGAAATAAATAACTATATCTGATTAAAATGATCTACTTTGAAAAGTTGATTGCAGGAGAATTTATGGGAGATGTTACTACACTCGCCACTAGAGAAATTTTGTGGAATATTCCACATGTTTTTAAACTCATAATGTATCTTTTGTTTTTTACCAGTATTGGGATAATGCTAAAGGGAGTCTATGGAAAAATACTTTTCATCACAAAGGGTGAAGGGTTAAAAAGCCTTGAAAAACTTATTCCCAAAGAACCAAATATTTTAAAATTTCTCCATACCGTTTTTTTCACAGGAAAAGTTCCCCGCTTTAAAAATGTAGCCATTTTTCATGGTCTAATTTTTTACGGATTCCTTATTTTGTGGATCACGACAGATGTCGTGGCCATTCACGCGGATACACCACTGCGACCATTTCAAGGTTCAACTTATATTGTTCTTTCCTTTTTATCTGATATTGCAGGAATCATGGTTCTGTTAGGATTAGCACTTGCTTATAAAAGACGTTATATCGTGAAGCCTAAATATTTATCCGCAACAAAACCGAAACAAGAACTTTTTATGTACTCTATGCTCATAGGTTTAGTAGTACTTGGATATTTAATAGAAGGTCTTAGAATTGTCGGAACAAATTTTCCAATAAATGAATCTCATTGGTCTCCAGTTGGTTGGTCTATCGCTATCGTATTATCTAAAATTGGTTTTAACGATGCAAATTTAGCGACTATATATAGATCTTTGTGGTTTATCCACATGGTTAATACAATGGTCTTCATTGCTAGTTTTGGTTATTCCAAATTTTCACATATAATTACTCTTCCATTTGCTGCTCTTGTCACACCGGCCAGAAGAGGTGCAGTCCTAATGCCTATGAATTTTGAAAATGAAAATGCAGAAACATTTGGATTAGGTAAAATTTCTGAATTAACAATGAAACATAATTTAGATTTATTATCATGTGTTGAATGTGGAAGATGCACACAAGTATGTCCCGCTAATTTAGCTGGTAAGCCTTTAGACCCAAAACTTATTATTACAAAAACTCGCGATTTTGCATTTGCCCTTGCAGAAAAAGGTGAAAAAGATGCTGAAATTTGGGGAGAAAATCCTCTCTTTGCTTCAAACGAATTAGATGCATGTACAACTTGTGGTGCTTGCATGGAAGAATGCCCGGCCAACATAGAGCACGTCAATCTTATTATGGAAGCTAAACGCTACAAGGCTCTTACACTTGGAGATATTCCACCTTCAGCTGCAGACGCTATCAATAAAATTAAAAACCAAGGAAATCCTTGGGGTATTGCTCAACACGACCGCTTTAAGTGGGCCGATGGATTAGATATCCCAGTCATCCAAGTTGGAAAAAAAGTAGATTATTTATATTATGTTGGCTGTGCTGGATCATATGATGGCTCTAATCAAAAGGTCGTCAAAGACACTATTGCTATGATGAAAAAAGCAGGTGTTAGTTTTGCAGTCATGGGAAAAACTGAAAAATGTAACGGAGACCCCGTTAGAAGATTTGGTGATGAGTATTCATTTTATGAAATTGCTATCGAAAATATCGCCAATATGAATCAATATGAATTTGGAAAAGTAGTTACTCATTGCCCTCATTGCCTTCATACAATTGGTAAAGAATATGCCAAATTTGATGACGGCGTTTTTGAAACCCTCCATCACACTGAACTGCTGGCCGATTTAATTGATAAAGGAAAGTTAGTTCCAACTAAACGAGTTGATGAGTCGCTCACATTTCACGACCCTTGTTACCTTGGACGCCATCATGGCCAATATAATGCCCCTCGGGCCATTTTAAATTCTATTCAAGGAATTAAAATTAAAGAAATGGTACGAAGTAAAGACAAAGCATTATGCTGCGGAATGGGCGGTGGAAATATGTGGTATGAACTTCCAGAAGGTGAACACATTGCCAATAATAGATTGCGTGATATTGGTGAGAAAGAAGTTAACAAATTAGCCACAGCATGTTCTTATTGTATGATTAACTTTAATTCGTCTAAAGCTCATGTAAAGGAAACAGAAAACCTTGAAGTTGAAGACATCGCATCTATTCTTGCTAAATCAGTTTTGTAAAAACTTTTGTTTTTTATTTTTAATATTTTACCTTGGCTGTCCTGCAGCCAAGGCTTTTGGTGAAGAAAATCCGGGTGTTATTGAAAGTCTTGAAAGATTACTAAACGTCGAACGAAAACAATTTGAAATCGCAAAAAGTAAAATTCAATCAAATTTTAAATCTCTTAATAATTTATCTGATTCAACCGAAATCAAACTTGATCCTCAATTTATGCGATCAATACTATTTCACTCTGACGATCGTTTTTTACAATTGGCACAAAAAGATGAATGCCACTTTCTCTCCGTCTTGGAAAACAATTTATTAAAAACCAGTGATGGTGACATAGAAAATGTTCTAATAAATTTTAAAAATAAATTATCTGTTAACGAAAATGCTTCTCTGCCAATTCAGGATTTTTTTGATTTAATTTATAAGAAAAAATGCTTGAACAATCATGAGTATTCAACACTTTTTAATATTTCCAATTTCCAAAAAACAATTGCTGGAATTAAATTTCAAGTTCCAAGCAACTTAAGTGAATGTGAGTCCATACATAAAAATTGGCTCGATAATTCTTATACTCCATACTTATGCCAAGTTCAGCAGATCTTAAGAAAATCTAAAAAACAAAAATTGAAAGACCTATATTCAGAAAAAATACCGAGTTTACAAAAAACATACATTGATAATCTTTGTACCAATATAAATTCTCCACAGCGCTTTTGCGAAATATATTTAAAAAACGATGTCTGGAATAAAGTTATCAATGGTGAAGCTCCACCCTATAAACTGAGTTATAAATGCCAAAACATGTTAGGAAAAACAGAGTTAACGGCCAATGACTTGAAAACGTGTGCCGCCAAGTTAAATAGCGATCCAAGTATTTGTGAACTAAAAGGAAACAAAAATTTCCAATCTGACTTCCCACTTCAAAACTGTGAAAAAATCTCTGATTCATTGCTAAAATCAAAACTAGTAACTAACTACCACGATTGTCCAGGTAGAGTTGATAATGAATCTATAACAAACATACATCGATTAATTAATCATTTTTCACCACGAAAAATTAATTCAACAGTTGAAAATTGTGCCAGCGAAGCTAATTATACTTTTGCACGATTAAACTTTGATCTTAAACACGAAGAGGGATGGCCTTTAAAGGTTTGTTATCTTGACCGTGTTAAGGGTAAAGAAGATTGCATTCCCTATATTCCCGGATCCAGACCTGAAGAGCCTCTTAGTGAAGATCAAGTTATTGCGAAAATTCTTTATCAACAAAAAGGTGCAGCCGCTAAAACTAAATGCCGTATTGTAGATTCAAAAAATTATAATCCATTGCGCTCGGAATTTAAATTTGGTTGTTTTATTGTTTACGATTTCGAAACCTGTACGACACTTTCATGTTCCAAGAAAGTTATTTGGGAAGAAAAAAGCATGGCCGATATAAAATTTATTGGATCGCCAACTTTTGATTATTTTCCTACTGCATTTTTAAATGAAAGGTACTCTTTTTTAAATATGATCAATGAAGTTTATGGCACACAAGGAAGACCTATTAAAAACTTAACTGACCTAAAATTTTACCTTGATAAAATTCCAAATGGTATTATACACGGTGTTGGTTGCGTTGAAGATTTAATCCCAGAAGAGTTTCAACGAAATGTTATAAATCAATGTCACCCCATGCCCTTTATCATTGATGCTTATATTGTAAAAAATGGAGAAACGTGGATATCATTACGGGCTGCAATCGATGATATCCACACTCCGCGACTGGTGCAATGGCAAAACATATATAATTCCGTTAGCGCACATAGTGAATTACATCCTCTCAAAACTTGGACTTTGTATGGCATTAAGAAATAGTTATTTAATTATTTTTTCCTTTCTAATATCGAGTTTCACCGAAGCTCGAATTAATTTGCCTGAATTACTAACAAAACAATCGGTTAGTAATATTCGCTTACTTACTAAAGATGGTAAATTTACCTATTATCAAAAAAGATCTGGAAGTCTTCTTTTTGCCACTAATTATAAGGTCCAAGAAATCTTAAAAAGTGAGATTGGTACAGAATATACAATCTATTCAACATCATCTCGAAAAAAAATGGTAATTCTCCAAAATCCTAATTTTCATAATTTTTATTCACTTAGAGCTAAAGAAAAAATATTCCTTTTAAATTATGGTGAAAGCTCACCAAGTGAAATTGGACTTGGCATTTCACCAGTACTTCATTTAAACGATTCATGGATTTCATTTTTTGATCCGTATACAAAAGTGATTAGTTTTGAAAATACTACTAATTCTTCATTAAAATTTTCTATAAAATTAAATAATCGTTTAAATCCCTATTTTGTACCACAAGTAGTAATGAGTGATGACAATACTGTTTACTACACTGATTTAAGTGAGGTTGGAATCTATGGAGTTTTAGAATTTAAGCGCAATCTTTCTAAGAGTGAAATTATCTATAAAGCTAAAAGTCCTATGATGAAAATTGAATTATGTATAAACCAAGGATCTCTCATCGCAGGAGAATTTGGTTTTCACTTTTCTCCAATTGGAAGCTCTGTTAGCCGATCTCTTTTACCTATGAAAGATTTTTCAAAACGAGAAAATCTTTATAGTTCTCAGCTAAACGATTTGGGACATCTCGTATGCGATTTTGATAAAGACAATATTGCATTAATTCAAAATACTGGAACGATGAACTCTCCGAGCTTTGATATAGTTAATTTAAATACAAATACCAAAAAGATTACACCACTTTCTGAAATGAAAACAATTAGCAACATAATCAATATGGATGGGACTCTCTTAACACAAGAAAAAGGTAAATATTATATTGTTAAAGGCGAGACTGATTTTAAAAATATTGACACTCTAAAGATAAAAGCAAAGGAGCCTGACTCAAAAGAA
Source organism: Bacteriovoracaceae bacterium (assembly GCA_947377285.1). GTDB lineage: Bacteria > Bdellovibrionota > Bacteriovoracia > Bacteriovoracales > Bacteriovoracaceae > Bacteriovorax. Next base: position 12,908 of record CANCFT010000027.1, on the reverse strand, counting down.
TCAAAAGAATCTGAAGAGTCCAATGATGAATAAATATTTAATTTTTATCTTTTCAACTATGTTGAGTTTAAATGGATTTGCTCAAGAAATCCCGAAGAAATCAAATTCAAAAATTATCGGCTCTAAAGAATTGCCTCTAGAGTTAAATTTAATCGTGAACAACTTAGGTAACTCTGTCGAAATTGAACAATTATTACCTATCATCTTTCGGATTGATTCTTATGCGCGAATTTTATCTAAAGAAGATATTTTTCTTATAGGAAAAATTGAGATTTATAAATCATTATTAAAATCGGATGAAATCAATAAAAAAGCACTTATCGATGGTAACTCAATTAGCATTTTAAAAGAGTCTATTTCTAAAACTCGAGAACCTTTTGTAAAATGGTTTTTAAAAGCTCTTTTAGCAGACTCAGAGGCACTTATTAATTCTGCTATTTTTAAAGATTACCTATTACAAAAAAATAATGGCCATCTAGAGAGTATTGAAAATAAAAAAATTGATAAAAAAGTGCAATTGCTTTTTCGATGGATATCAAAATTAAGTCCAGAATCTCCAGATTTTCAAAGCCAGTTTAATATCGATTTAGCACCTATTCTGATGAATTCTTTGCTGAATGTGGAAACTAGCTTTTTACTCATGGCTAAAAATAATCTTTCAAGTGCAATTCCTCCATTGGTAAATTCTCCAGGAGAACTTAAATTTTTCCACGTTAAGAATATTGTTGAACCAATTAAGCTCACACCAAAGAAAAAGACTGTCGATGACATACTTGGGCCATTAACAGATGATACTATTCAAAATGAAGCACCTTCAAATGTACCCGAACCGAGCAAAGAAGATTGGATAAATGAGGAAGTTCAGCCCGCCAAATCCAAAAATCTTCCAAATCCAAGCAATGACGCTGACTGGTTGCAAGACTTTTAAGCCTCAATGTGATAACTTTTACCTCTGAAAATACTCTTTTTTTGAGGAAAACCCAATGGCCCTAAATAAGCAGCCTTACCGAGGAACTCGCGATTTTTTTCCCAAAGAAAAACGCGTTCGAGATTATCTTTTTGCTATCATGACAAAAACTGCTGAAAGTTTTGGATATGAGTCATATGACGGACCCCTTTTGGAAGAAGTAGAACTCTATAAAGCAAAATCAGGTGAAGAGTTAATAAATGAGCAAATATATTCATTCACTGATAGAGGTGAGAGATTTGTAGCAATTCGACCTGAAATGACCCCGACACTGGCGAGGATGGTTGCTCAAGTACACCGCGAATCAAGCAAGCCCTTAAGATGGTTTTCCATTCCAAACCTTATGCGATATGAAAAACCTCAACGTGGTCGCGTTCGAGAACATTGGCAATTTAATTGCGATATTTTTGGAAGTCCAGGCCGAATTGGCGAAGTAGAAATACTGCAGGTTGCCGTAGAACTCTTTCAAGCGTATGGCGCGAATCACACTCATTTCGAAATTTTATTAAATGACCGAGCTATTGTTGATGCTGTTTTTAAAATCATGATGAAAGCAAGTGATGAACAAACTCATAGGCTCTATAAAATAGTCGATAAAGCTAAAAAAATTACCAATGAAGCCCTTCAGAAAATGGTTAAGGAAATTGGCTTAAATACAGACTCTGAAAATATTTTCTATAGTTATCTACATTTATCAACATTTGTTGATGCTATTGCCTTTCTGGAAAAAAATAATCAAATTGATATTGCAAACCAATTTAATGCTTTTATTGAATTAACTTCAAAGGCAAATTTAACTGATTATTTAAAATATGATCCTACTATCGTACGAGGATTGGATTATTATACTGGAATTGTTTTTGAAATATTCGACAAACACCCGGACAATAGACGCGCACTTTGTGGTGGTGGAGCCTATGCTAATTTACTTCAAATTTTTAATGAAGATCCACTTCCAGGAGTAGGTCTCGGTCTCGGAGATGTAACTCTAAAAGATTTCTTGGAAGTACATAACCTTCTTCCCAACTTAGAAAATCCAAGCAACGATATTTTATTAACTTTCCAAGAAGATGCTGGTCTTGATGCTACTTTAAAGCTCGCACAAGTATTACGTAAAAATGATTTAAAAGTAATAGTTGGACTAGAAGTCTTAAAATTTAAAAAAGTCTTCCCAATTGCAGAAAAAAAAGGGGTCAAATTTATTACCCTCATGGGAAATGAAGAAATTTCATCAAATAAAATACAACTTAAAAACTTACTAACAAAAGAGCAGCACGAAGTTAGTTTAGACGATCTTGAAACTTTTATAAAATTCATCAAGGCTTAATATATGACAATTGAACAAACAGAATTACCTACCACCTACTCTCCTAAAGATTGTGAATCAAAATGGTACGCGGCTTGGGAATCTGGAAAATATTTTAAACCCAGAAAGGGTAAGACAAATAAAGCCTATTGCATAATTGTTCCCCCACCAAACGTAACGGGTCGTCTCCACGCCGGGCACGCTTTAGATGTGACAACTCAAGATGCTCTCATTCGTTTCAAAAGAATGAAAGGATACGAAACATTATTTCTCCCAGGACTTGACCATGCAGGAATCTCTACACAATCAGTTGTAGAAAAAATGGTTTGGGAACAAGAAAAAAAAACACGTCGTGATTTTACACGTGAAGAATTTTTAAAAAAAATTTGGGCCTGGAAAGAAGAATATGGAAATACAATACTCGACCAACAAAAAGCAATGGGTGCAAGTTGTGATTGGGACTATTTAACTTTTACACTTGATCCAATTCCAAACCAAGCAGTCAAAAAATTTTTCGTTGATCTTTATAATCAAAAACTCATTTATCAAAGTGATTATATTGTTAATTGGGATCCTGCCCTTCAGTCTGCTGTATCTGATGCGGAAGTTGAACATAAAGAAGTTCAGGGCGCATTCTATCATTTAAAATACCGAATTAAAGGGTCAGAAGAAACTCTCGAGGTTGCAACGACTCGTCCTGAAACACTTTTTGGTGATACCGCCGTAGCCGTAAATCCAAATGATGAACGCTTCAAACATCTCATTGGAAAACATGCGATCATTCCACTTTGTAACAGAGAAGTACCAATCATTGCAGACGAACATGTAGATTTAGAAAAAGGCACTGGATGTTTAAAAGTAACACCAGGTCATGATTTTAATGACTTTGAAATTGGAAAACGTCATCAACTTCCAATCATTAATATTCTCAATAAAGATGGAACTCTCAATGAACATGGAATGGAATTTCAAGGCCAAAGTGCCAAAGAAGCGCGAAAAAAAGTTTCTAAAAAATTAGAAGAACTAGAAATTCTCATTGATACCAAACCTCATAAACATCCCGTAGGTCATGGCGAGAGATCAGGTGTCGTTATCGAACCTATGATATCAAAACAATGGTTTGTTGATGTTAAAGAAATGAGTAAAAGTGCTGTTGAAGCTGTTGAAAAAGATGATACAAAATTTTATCCAAAAGAATGGGAAAATACATATTTCTCATGGCTGCGTGACCCTAAAGACTGGTGTATATCTCGCCAACTATGGTGGGGACATCAAATACCGGTATTTTATTGTGATAGTTGCCACCACCAATGGGCCAGTGAATCATTAGAAACCGAATGTTCAAAATGTAAATCAAAGACTATTCACCAAGATCCAGACGTATTAGATACATGGTTCTCTTCAGGACTATGGCCAATGTCGACACTAGGTTGGCCAAATGCTGAGGCCATGAAGGAAAAGAAATTTGAAACATTTTTTCCTAACTCTGTTTTAATCACTGGCTTTGATATCATTTTCTTTTGGGTTGCCCGAATGATGATGATGTCACTTAAAACGCAAAAGCAAGTTCCCTTTAAAGATGTTTATATCCACGCTATCGTTCGAGACAAGCTTGGAAGAAAAATGAGTAAATCACTGGGTAACGGAATTGATCCATTTGATATGATCGAGCAATACGGAACTGATGCTTTCCGCTTTTCACTCGCTAGTGGAGCTGGCTACAACCGTGGTATTAATCTCGATCCAGAACGTATTGGTGGTTACCGCAATTTTATTAATAAAATTTGGAATGCATACCGATTTATTCAACCTCACCTCGATTCAGGTTCTGCAAAAATTTCTGATCTTTCAAAACTTGATCACCATGAAAGATGGATTTTATCTGAACTTAATACGACAACTAAATTAATGAATGATTGTTTTGAAATCTATCGTTTTGATGACGCTAGCGCAGCTGTTTATTCTTTTGTTTATGACAAATACTGCTCATGGTTTATTGAACTTTCAAAAAATATTTTAAAAGGTGAAAATTCTGATATTAGAGCTCAACGTGTTTCTGTTCTCAAGTTTGTTTTTAAAAAAATACTAGCTCTTCTTCATCCTATAATTCCTTTTATCACCGAAGAATTATGGTCGCATTTAAAAGATGCAAATGAAGAATTACTCATCGTTCAAGACTATCCAGAATACGATGCCATATTGGAATTTCACAAAGACCAAGAAGAGATGAATAAATTCATTGAAGTTGTGACTTCAATTAGAAATGTTAGGGCCAGTGTAAACATAAAACCTAAAGATGAAGTCAACGTTGAATTGTTTTGTGATAGCCACGAGCTTATTAGCTATTTTCGAAATAACTTAATAAATTTTCAAGAATTGGCCCGAGTAAAAAATTTGAAAGTTGGAAGCAAAGATTTAAATCGTCCAAGTAAGTCGGTCATGAATTTAACTTCCCACACTGAAGTTTTTGTACCTTTAGAAGGTGTTATTGATCTCTCGGAACAAATTGCCAGACTAGAAAAGGAACTTGCAAAAACAACAATAGACTTTAATAAAAATGAAGCAAAAATAAATAATGAAAATTTTATGAAAAATGCTCCAGAAAATATTAGAGAAGAAACTAGAAGAACTAAAATTGAACTAACTGAAAAAATGAATAGTTTGAATGAAAACCTAACCCAATTTAAAAGCTAAAAAATAAAAAGGGCCCATTTGTGATCTGTACCCCTTAATTGGGCCCATTTTATTTTTTATAATTACAGTACTTAATTATTTTTTCGTTCTTAAAGACTCTCATGACAAAGTATTTTTCAGTTTCTCTAATTTCCCCTTTAAAGGCCTCATCACCAACTTCATTTTCTACAATAGCTCCGTTGGCAGTTTCGATAACTTCTAAGTACATTTTTTTTATTATGGGAAATTTATTTAAGACTTCTTCATAATTCATTTGATCAAAAAAATCTTCTCGTGTTTTATCAAGATCAAAGGGAGCAATGTCATAACCATCTTCTTCAAAACTAACCATCAGTACTGATGCAATTTTCTTATTTGAGCCTGTCGTTAAATAACATCTTCCGGCCAAGGCTTTTCCAACTTGAGGTAAAAAATTTGGAATTGATCCAGACTCGTAAGTATTTGCCAGGCTATTTGTAAGTTCATCTGCATTAGAGAATGAGCTTAAAATGATAAATGATATAACTATAATGAATTTCATTTGTACAACCTATAAAAAAGGCTCCCGAAGGAGCCTTTTGGAACTTATGAAAGTTTAATTTTCTTTTTTATTTCTTCGAAAGTTTTTTCTTCTCTAATGGCATACATCAAATTGTTTTTAATTTGAGAGTTTGTTGAATAATATTTTTTTACTGTTTCAACATCCATTCCTGCAGTCGCAGCACTTTCTTCAATTTTTTTATTGAAATCAGCTTCTGAAGTTTCAATATTAAATTGTTGAGCTAAGTGATCCAAGATTAAACCAGATCTCACTTGAAAATCAGCTTTAGTAGTGATGTCTGCTTTCCATCTTTCGAAATATTCACCAACCATTGCTTCGTTAAAACCTTGAGATTTTAAATTTTTTGCAAGATCTTCTTGTAAATATTTTTCTTGGTTTTGCACAAGAGTAGCTGGAACATCGAATTTATTTTCTTTAACTAATTTTTCAAGAATATCTTGGTGAAGTTTTTCACTTACTTGTCTTTCTTTTTGAGAAAGTAAATTTGCTTTATTTTTTTCATTAAAATTAGCAACTGACTCGTATCCAAATTCTACTGCCATTTCATCGTTTAATTCTGGGAACTTTTTTTCTTTTATTTCTAAAAGTTCAACTTCAAAAGTAACTTTTCCATTTTGTAATTCAACAGCATGGTAATCAGCTGGAAAAGTTAAAAGGATATTTTTCTTTTCTGCTTTTTTCAATCCAATCATTCCATCTTCAAATCCTGGAATGAATTGACCTGAACCAATTTCGAGTAGGTATTCAGATCCTTTCATGTTCTCTGGACGTTCTCCGTTTTCTTTAACTCCTTCAAAGTTAAAAACAGCGAAGAGACCAGTTGCTAATCCAACTTTTGGATCTGTAACTTCAGTCATTTCAGCTTTTGACCCAAGGTAATTTTTTGTCAATTTATCTAAATCATCTTTTGTAACTTCTGCTTTTTCTTTTTTAAATGAGAATCCTGAAAAATCCGCTAATTTAATTTCAGGAAATATTTCGACAACAGCTTCAAAGCTTACGCTCTTACCAGTTTCATATTTTACATTTTCAAATGCAGGTTGACCTACAGTCTTGAATTTTTCTTTTGTTACAGCTTCAAATAATTGAGTTTGAACGAATTGGTTTAAAGCATCTGATTCAATTTGTGGCCCATAGACTTGTTCAACCATGGCCAAGGGAGCTTTTCCTTTTCTGAAGCCTTTAATATTTGTACTGATTTGTTTTTTTACAACTGCAGCTTTGATTTCTTTAGTTAAGTCTAAAGTCTGAAAGTTAAATTCAATTTTTTTAGTGCATCCATTAACGCTTTTTACTGTATAAGACATACGAATTCCTCTGTGAAAAAATAGTTCTCACAAAGTATTAAACAGGGCCAGAATTGTCAATGAAAAGAGCTAGTTTATGCTTTAGTAATGTACTTCTTTGAGATATAGCCCTTGGGGTGGAGCCGTTGCCCCAAGACGCCTACCTCTGATATTTCCTGCCGGTGCTTGTAAGGATTCTTTTAATTCTAAAAGTGTTATTTTTCCGCGTCCTAAATTCCACAAAGCTCCCATCATGAGGCGCACCATTTGTTTTAAAAAACCAGTGCCAATAACTTTAAATACATAGTATTCATTAGTTATATTTTCCCAATGACCGGTGGAGTTAAAGTAAAGTAAATCACATGACAAAATTTGGCGAACGGTCGTCCCTACCTCTGTCCCAGTGCACTGATAATTAAAAAAATCATGCTCACCGCAAAAAACTTTACACCCCTCACGCATAAGATCGAAATCTAGTTCAAAAGGAAAACTAGTCATTAAGTCATTTCCAAATGGCGAAAAACTCTGATTGTTTGAAAACACGTAATTATATTCTTTAGATTTAGCACTAAAAATTGGATGAAATTCTAGTGTGCATCGACTTGCATTTGTAACTCTGATATCCGTAGGCAAATGAGAATTTACTGCGCGAAGGAGACTCTCTTCGGGAATGTCTACTGGAATTTCTATTCGGACTATTTGAGCAAAGGCATGGACACCGGAGTCTGTCCTTCCCGATCCAATTGATTTAATTTCTTCTGATTTTGAAAGAATTTTAAGTGCTTTATTGAGTTCACCTTGAATTGTTAAGCCAGTTGCTTGAATTTGAAAACCCAAATAGCCCGTGCCTTTATAAGAAACAGTGAGTTTATAAATATTCAAAGGTAAAACCAATTCCAAAAGATGTTCCAGAAATTTTTATCTGGTCTTGGAAATTTTGATAATTTTGATAACGAGCTTCTAAGTTCATTGATAAATTAGTAATTTTGCTTTCAGCAAAAAGATCATATGCATAATTCGAATTAAAACCCGTAAGGTTTATTTTAAATTGTAAATCAGCGTATTGACCATAACTTACTTGGGTTTTATTTCTTCCCTTTTCACCAGATTGAAAATCATTTCTATTCTGATAAAGCGCCTCAACACTTGGTCCAGCTGCTCCAGCAATTTTAAACCAATGATAAATTGGTATTTCTACACCAAGACCTAAATCTAATGGAATTTCCCAAAGTCTAAAAGTAGTTTCACTTCTATCACCAGTTACAAATAGTCCATGGCCACTATTATAACCGACCCCACCACCAATATTTAAATAAACATTTAATACGGCACTTTTAAAAAAATACTGATCACTGTGGAGATAGAGTGCTCCGCCTTTAACATGCTTAGGGCCATCTGAAATCGTTCTGTTTATGATGTCATTTTCAGAGGCATAATTAAATCCATTTTTAATGAACGTAATAGTAAGGCTTGATTGTGTATGATTTCTTAAGTCTTTAACGACAGCCGATTTATCTGTCTCAATATAATTTTCATTATGTTCAAAAGTTCCAGGCGTTGTGTATCCAATATCTTTAAATTTAGCTTTCACATCAACTTTATCAGAAATTTCTTCATGATTTTCATTGAAAATAATCGCCGTTTGAGCGTCCTTAGAAATTATAGTATTTTCAATTTCCTTTTCGGGGTTTTCAATGACGTAAGGACTCGACTCTCCAGTCTTAATAGCACCTAGCGAATCTTCTACCTCATCACCGGATAATATTTGATCTAGGTCCTCTGCAAAAACTTGTACACTGTAAAAAACAGTTATAGATACCAGCAATAAGATTGAAAAAAATCTCTTAAACGTGATCATTCTGCATTTCTCCAGAGTCTTCATCATCTTCACTTTTCCAATGAAACATACCTTCCAAAACATCTCTATTTTTAAAATAATAAAGTAATGAAGCAAACACATAAGTATTAATAATTAAGCCAATCATTATCTGCTCTTTTACAAAAGTTAAAATCATCACTAAGAAAATAATAAAAAGAACTCTTTTTTTATGAGACTTAACCCATTGTGATTTTTTAAAAGAGTTAAAGGGAATATTGGAAATCATCAAAAATGCAAAAAAGAGAACATATGCGATAAATACAAATGGAGTTATCTCCATTATTTCAGGGTATTCTAAAGAAAATAAAGTTAATCCAACAAGTGCAAGTGCTCCACTTGGTATCGGCAATCCTTGAAAATAATCTGAACTGACTTTGTCTATATTGGCATTAAAACGTGCCAATCTAAGAGCGCCACAAAGTAAAAAAATAAAAGATGTTATAAGTCCGATTCTTCCCAGATCAAAAAAGAATTTATTATAAACTAAAAAAGCCGGTGCTACTCCAAATGTTACAACATCAGAAATGGAATCAAATTGCTCACCAAATGCAGATTGAGTATGTGTCATTCTTGCAACTCTACCATCGACTGAATCAAAGATCGCTCCGAGTAAAAGTAGCATAGAAGCTGGATAAAATTCACCTTTCCAGCCCAAAATAACAGAAAAAAATCCACAGGCCATATTGAGAGCTGTGAAAGTATTTGGGAGAAAAAAAGCTAATCGTCTTGGAGTATTTAACATTTAGTACCTATTATGTATTTTCAGGAAGGACTGCGAAAATAGTTTCACCAGCATTCACTTCATCGTTTGTAGTGACTAGTATCTCATACTTTTTTGGTAAATAAAGCACCACGGTTCCCCCAAAAGGAAAGTAACCAATATTCACTCTTCTTCCACCACGGTCTCCTGGCATAATCATTAATTCAGGCCAAAATCCGAGCTTACATTTAAAAAAGGTGAGTCCAATTGTCTCTCCCCTATTATCTAGGGCCAGACCAATTCCTTTTCCTTCATTGCTTCCAAGAACTTCAGCAACTTTTAAATACCTAAAAAATGAATGACCCTTTATACGGATTAAGTTTTTAATTTCGCAAGATAATGGAAGATAAATCCCCATTTCTTTCCACCAAGGAATCATAATTTGGATTTCTATTAACTGCTCGCCGTAAAAGCCATGTGAAACATTGTGTTCAATATGTATTATTTTTCCATTAGCAGGAGAAAAGATAACGCCCTTTGTACTAACTGGATCATCTCGAAAATCATTTCTACTTTTTCTTAAAACTATATATAAACAAATATAAAAAACGGCCAAAATCGTTAAGGTTTTATAGAGCCCTAAAATCCAAAGTAATAAAATTAAAATGGTGGCAAACGTATTAAATCTTGCAGGTAAATACGATTTCAACATAGTTATCTAAATTCCTCATCTAGAGACCTGAAATAAAATGGTGGTGATCTTAATTTTTGCTCAATTACTTTGGGAAATATCTCTTGGGGTTTATTTTTTATAAGTTCTTTTGTAGATGCTAAGCCATCAAACTGGGGATCATTCAAATCAAGGGAGAATCCAATTTTTTTATCCGAAATAGTAAACTCATCTTTGTTTACTAAATGCTTCTCGGTTTTGTCATTGTCCCATTGATAAATGAAAACTTGCCCCTTAAAAGCATTTGTCGCCCAAAATCCATTTTTAATTCCACAAAATGCTGGAACTTCAAAATGACAAAAAGAAAAAACAGGCATTTTATTAAGTTCAAAAACCTGGGCCACCCCTTCACTTAACCTCATTCCTGTATATGATCCCGGCCCACTTGTGACAAATGAACGTATTTCTGAAATTTTTAAATTATGTTTTTTTAATAAATTAAAAATTTCAAAATGGATAATTTCAGAAGGCTTTTTTTCATCATAACTCTGGTACTCAACCCAATTAAATTCAGAATCAAGTAGCCCTATTACGAGTCCAGAAACACTATCTAAAAACAACGAATACATTAAAAAAACCTGCTTACGTCATTAAATATTGCCCCAACCATTAACATCAGTAGAATAGACAATCCAACCTGTTGAGCAATCTCCATTTTACGTCGGGAAAGAGGTCCTCCATTTAATAACTCTAGAGCAATGAATAAAATGTGACCACCATCTAAAACTGGAATTGGAAACAAGTTGATAACTCCTAAATTAACAGAAATGAGTGCCATTAATTGGAAGAAATAAGATAACGAAGTATTAAATGAATCATGAGCAACTTTTCCAATGGCAAGTGGCCCGCCAATTGTTTTAAGTGAAATTTGATTTGTTAATAGTTTCACAAACCCATCAATCGTTTTCTTTACAGAATCCCAAGTACGAATAATTGAATACTTTGTTGATCCAATTAATCCTTTTGATTTAGTATGAACAAAATTAATTTTCTGAATTTCAATATAACTATAAACACCAAGAAGTCTTACCGTTTTACCTTCTTGCTGACTAACTTCTGGTGCAACTGTTAGTATACGTGTTTTACCATTGCTCCAGACTTCTACTTCAATTTCTTTTTTTTCAATATTCTGCAGTCTAGATCTTAAATCTTCAAAGCTATAAACTTTTTCACCTTCTAGACTTAAGAAAACGTCATTTTCGCGAATTCCTATTTTGTCTGCTGGAGAACCCATGTTTACACTACGAACCATTAGATCAATTGTTTTAAAACCTTTAGAGTCAATATTAGATAACATTGACTTTAAATCAGTAAACTCTATTGCGAATTCACTCTCAGATTTCATATCTACCAAAAGACTTTCGTTTGAAATATCTTGCCCAGGTAATATTTTATAAAGATAAGCTGATTTAGTACTAATTTTTAAACTCATTTCTTCAATAGAGTCTTTTAAGTTGATTTTGCCTTTTTCGAAACTTAATACATATCGATTATTTTTTGAATCAATTAAAAATGGTTTCCTCAAAAAGGGAGGATATTTCATAATATCTTCAAAAAATTTATCCCCACGATACTCCACTGGTAAAACTACGACTTGCTCGTTTCTCTTAACGGTAATACTTTTTACTTCGCTCTTCCCCTCTACCATTAAATCTGTTGGATTATAAACTTCAGTATCATTAATTTTTAAAAGTATATCTCCAGTACGTAATCCAGATTTATATATTGAAGAATCTTGTGGAATAGCACCCAGTTTAATTTCTGGAATTCTTTCTCCTGAAATAAGTAATGAGAAAAAGATAAAAAATGCTAAAATAAAATTCGCAAGAGGACCCCCCATCACAATCCAAAAACGGGCAAGTTTACCTTGGTGAGTAAAACTATACTTTCTTTCAGACTCAGGAATTTCATCTTTGTTAAATGGATCATCACCGTACATTTTTACATATCCACCAAGGGGTATGATAGAAACTGCATATTCGGTATCGCCCATTTTCTTTTTAAAAAGTTTTGGTCCGAATCCGATTGAAAAGACCTCGACCCTGACACCAAATAAACGAGCAAATAAAAAATGTCCCAGCTCGTGAAAAAACACTAGTGGTCCTAAAAATAATATAAAAATTGCAATTTTTTCTAATAACATGAGAGCCTCGCGTGCGTTCGATTTAGAGAGGAAGGTGACGTCCAATATATTTTACAACAATCACGAAAAAAGGCGATAGAAAGATGAGGCTATCGACGCGGTCATAGATACCACCGTGTCCCGGTATGAGATTCGAGCTATCCTTAATTTCAAATTCTCGTTTAATCTTAGATTGAACTAAATCGCCTACTTGGGAGATTGCACCGCAAGCAGCAAATATAACCGAGTAATACCATTGGTAATCCTTAAAAATATAGTACCAGAAAAATGAACCCACAATTGCCGAAGTGAATATTCCCCCAACAAAACCCTCAACCGTTTTTTTAGGACTAATTTTCGGCATTAGTTTCATTTTGCCAAATTTTTTCCCAAAAAACCAAGCTCCCGTATCCATACCAAATGTGACTAGCAATATTAACCCCAAGACTTCTCTCCAATGGGAATTAGAAAAATAAATACCAAAAGACATTAAAGGCAAAATAACAATCATACTTAAAAGTGCTGGATTTTTCTCAGAACTTTTTTTCATAAATTTTTCTTCAAGAGGTATTTTAAATAAGTAAAAAATGAGGAATAAATTTTGGAAAAGTGCTGCTATGGTAAAAAAACTTCTTGAAAGATTTGCGCTAAATAAAATATTGAGAACAAGAAAAAAAATAAAA
>CANCFT010000026.1 GCA_947377285.1 Bacteriovoracaceae bacterium | reverse complement strand
AATGAATTGGCTTCAAAGTTACCAGTAAATAATAATCCTCTTACTCTGACCCAAAAAGAAATTGCTGATGCTATTACTTCGAAAGGGATACCTGCAAATGTCGCAAAGTTGATGGCACAAAACCCACCTTCTCAAAGTGCTCTTGATAGCGCGAAAACTAAAGTTGCAAATCTAAGTAATAATTATGAAGAAACCAACAACCAATTAAGAAAATCGAATATTCTCGATTTTTCAGGTGGAAATGGACTTGGTAGCGGAGGAAGAAAAGAAGATAAAAAAGGAAGTTCAATGGATGATTTTTTAGGAAAAATAAATCCAAAGACACAAACGTCAAATGGAAAAGTTCTCGAGTTTGCTCAAAAAGCTCAATCACAAGTTCCCCAAATCACTAAATCCGACCGGGCCATTTTTGATATTATCTCGAGTCGGTACCAAACATCAGGAAGAAGACTTTTACAAATCGATACAAATAATTAATTCAAAGACAAATCCACTTTCCAAATGTTAGAATTCTTTCATTATTTATTGCTTTGTGAGAACTCAACATGTCACTTCCTTTTGATCAATCATTGATTATTATTCCAACTTACAACGAAATTGAAAATATCGAAAACATGATTCGTACTTTATTCGGACTCTATCCTGAATTATCGATTCTCATTATTGAAGATGGGTCTCCCGATGGTACCGCTAAGATTGTAAAAAGCCTAATGGGCGATTTTAAAAATCTTTCCATCATAGAGCGAACTGGAAAATTGGGGCTAGGAAGTGCTTATATTGCTGGGTTTAAATGGGCACTTGAAAGAAAATTTTTATATGTATTTGAAATGGATTGTGATTTCTCCCATGACCCAAAACAAATTCCCGATTTATTAATTGAAGCTCAACATAATGATCTGGTTATTGGCTCACGTTATATAGGTGGTATTAGAATAATAAATTGGCCAATTCAGAGGCTATTGCTTTCTTATTGCGCCTCTATTTATGCGCGCTTTATTACCGGTATTCCCGTCTATGATACTACTGGTGGATTTAAATGCTTTAAAAGAAGTTCGCTCGAAGCTCTTGACTTAAATCGAATTATTTCTAATGGATATTCATTTCAACTAGAACTCAATTATAAAATTTGGGTGAAACAATTAAAAATTAAAGAAGTTCCAATTATCTTTTACGAAAGAAGAAATGGGCAATCAAAAATGGGTGGTGGAATTATTATTGAAGCCGTCTTTGCAGTATTTCGATTGCGCTTAAAAAAGATTTTGGGTTCTTTATAATTTTCATGAATAAACTATTTGGCTTCATTGTTTTATTACTTTTACATTCGAAAATAGTCAGCGCTCAACAGTTTATTACTACAGATAATGTGAGTAATAATATAATTGAATTTATCAATTCTAAGAGTCCAATGACTAATGAAGATCTTAAATTCCAAACGTTGAGATCTGAAGCAAATCCATATGTCTCCTATCCCTATCAAATTATCAAAGATTCGCGAATTAAAATAAAAGATCATAAAATTATCTACTCCGCAACCTATCATACTGGCGTGTACGGAATAAGGTTAACTGCAAACTCAGAGACGTTAAGAAATCAACATATTATTCTTGCGGGTGATTCAAACATGTTTGGAATTGGCGTAGATGATGACCAAACACTTCCATCTAGACTTGCTTTAAAATCCACCAATCATAATATATACAATTTAGGTTTTGCTGGATCGGGCCCACACAACACTCTTTATTTCTTAGAAAATTTTGATTTAAAAAAAATCATCAAAGAACAATCTCTTGGACTTTTTATTTATGATTTTCATTTATATTTAACCGAGAGAATCATTGGGTCAAAAGCCTATTTTAATTGGGCAAAAGACTCACCTAGATATGACTTAGAACTTGATAAAGTTGTGTATCGCGGTTCATATCGTAAACTTTGGAGTTATTGGTTTTATAAATTTTTAAATAAAATTCCCTTTAATAAAAATCTTATTCCTAATTTACCTAGGATAAATCATTCTCATCTTGAATTAACAGCTAAAGTTTTAGCGGCTATTAAATATAATTACTTAAAACAAACAAATAAAAATAATAAATTTTATGTTTTTATGAATCCAAGTTTTCATGAAGAGAGAAATAATGAAGATGAGATCTTTCTCATAAAATGCCTAAAGAAAGAAGGTGTTGAAGTTGTAAGTTTTACTAAGCAAGAAATTCTAAATTTGCCACCTATAAATGGAGAAGTACATTTAAGCCCTCTTGCTCATGAGAATTATTCTCAAATGATTGCAAAAAAGATTTTATCGAATAAGTGATTTGCGAGAAAAGATTTCATCATTAAGTGGATTATACATCATCAAAACTAAAATCCAATAAAAGCCAAATTCAAAAATGACGAATCGAAGTTCAGAAGGAATCAAACGAGTTAATCCTGCCAAGATTATATAAGCACCAGTTTGGGTATAACGAGGTAAGGGAATTGCAATTTTATTCACAAAACCTTTAATTTTTTCTAATTTTGGATAGAAAAAAGGAAGTACTAAAAAATACATTGTCGCGATAATTTTTATCGATAAAGTAAAAATTATATTATTAAAATGAAATCCACCAATGACTAAATGATGAAAATTAAACTGCATTTTTGTATTATGATTAAGGAAATAAGCTGGGGAGCTAAAATGAAATAACCTTTGGCCCCAAGAGATTTCATCCATTGCAAATGCTAAAAAAACAATTCCGGCCAAACTTAAACATGTTGAAAAAGTCGCCCCTCTAAATGGCTTTAAAATACTTGCACGGTAAAAGCACATGAGAGATGCAAATAATAATGTATAAAAAATCATCCATTGAAAAAATCCATCTTCTGCCACCATGGCCGATTCAAAATATTGAGGATTAGTATGGGAAATATTAATCGCAAGACATAAAAAAAGAACGAGAATGGGGTACATCAATTTTTCAAATAGTTTCAACAGTCTGCTCCCAAATTTTGAAACTTTTTAAGACGATCTGCATGGCGACCTTCTTCAAACTCAGATACTAACCATGATTCAATGATAGCTTTTATTTCTTCTTTTGAATTAGTGCGTGCACCAAGGCAGAGAATATTAGCATCATTATGCTTTCGTGCCATTTCAGAATCATTAGGTGTTCGACATAAAGCCGCTCGGATTCCTTTATATCGATTAGCGACTATTGAAACTCCAATCCCTGATCCACAAAGCAGGATTCCTTGAATTTTCTCTTTTAAAACCACTTTGACTAAAGCACTGGCATAATCTGGATAATCACAGCGTTCTGCTGAATTTGTCCCGACATCAATAACTTCAATTTTTAAAGAATGAAGGAATTCGCGAACGAACTCCTTCATTTCAAAAGCAGCATGGTCTGAACCAATTACGATTTTCATTTTTTTCTTTTTAGCTTGTTCTAATTAGTATCTATAATGATCTGGCTTATATGGTCCTTCAACCTTAACTCCAAGATACTCAGCTTGCTTGCTAGAAAGTTTATCTAACTTCACTCCAATTTTTTCTAAGTGAAGACGAGCAACTTTTTCATCTAAATGTTTTGGAAGTACGTAAACTTCGTTTTTATATTTAGAGTGGTTATCCCATAATTCCATTTGGGCCATAACTTGATTTGTGAAAGAATTCGACATTACAAATGACGGATGTCCTGTTCCACAACCAAGGTTAACTAGTCTACCTTCTGCAAGTAGAATAATTTTTTTACCGTTAGCAAAAATGTATTGATCAACTTGAGGCTTGATGTTTACTTTTTTGATATCTGATTTTGTATTTAAATATGAAACTTCAATTTCAAGATCGAAGTGACCGATGTTAGCAACGATGGCACCGTCTTTCATCATCTCTAAGTGCTTAGATGTGATTACGTCTACGCATCCAGTAGCAGTTGTGAAGATATCACCAATTTTAGCAGCATCATCCATATTCATTACTTGGTATCCTTCCATTGCTGCTTGAAGAGCACAGATAGGATCTACTTCAGTAATAATAACTCGTCCGCCTAATCCTTTAAATGATCCAGCAGAACCCTTACCAACATCACCGTATCCAGCAACAACACAAACTTTTCCAGCGACCATGACGTCTGTTGCTCTTTTGATTGAGTCTACTAGAGACTCTCTACAACCATAAAGGTTATCGAATTTTGATTTTGTAGTTGAGTCGTTGATATTGATGGCCGGAACTTTTAGTTCGCCTTTTTTCACCATTTCATAAAGTCTATGAACACCAGTAGTTGTTTCTTCAGAAAGACCTTTGATGCCTTTAAGAAGTTCTGGGAATTTTGAGTGAACCATAACTGTTAAGTCACCGCCATCATCAAGAATCATGTTTAGTGGAGATCCATCTGCCCATTTAAGAGTTTGCTCAATACACCAGTCAAATTCTTTTTCGTTCATTCCTTTCCAAGCAAAAACTGGAATTCCTGCAGCAGCAATAGCAGCAGCAGCTTGGTCTTGAGTTGAAAAAATATTACATGATGACCAGCGCACTTCTGCACCAAGTTCAATTAATGTTTCGATAAGAACAGCTGTTTGAATAGTCATGTGAAGACATCCAGCAATTCGAGCGCCTTTTAAAGGCTTAGATTTTCCAAATTCAGCTCTGAGTGCCATAAGACCTGGCATTTCGACTTCAGCAATTTGAATTTCTTTACGTCCCCATTCGGCCAGCGACATATCTTTTACTTTATAATCTGTAAAGGCCATAATTCCCCCTAGTGGTTTTAAAAATATGAGTTAAAATATTGAGACCAATATAGCAGGATCTCCCCTATGTCACAAGGTAATTGCAAGTATGGCAAGCTATACACAGATCAGTTTAAAAGAAGCTGAAGACATTCTTAAGCTTTATGGCAAATCAAATGTCGTAAAATTGACACCATTGTCATTGGGGATTTCTAATTCTAATTACCGTGTCGATCTGGAAGATGAATCTGTTTTACTTAAAATCTCCAACGATAAAAATCAACTTCAATTAGCCGATGAACAAGCCATCCTTTTATATTTAAATCAACGCGGATACCCTTATTCGCTCAAGCCAATTGCCTTGATGACTAAAGAATTAGTTTATAATTTTGGATCTTATTTCGGAGTTTTGTACCCATTTGTGATGGGGATACCTCCTGGACCTTCAGATTATACTTGTAATGAAGTTGGTGGCGCATTAGCAAAACTGCATTCTATTGCTCATGACAGCACAATATTAGAAAAACTTCGCCCTCATGAAAGCGTTGGCTTTGGTGCACTCGAAATTCTTCAATATACTCAAAATCCACTTTGTCCCAATGATTACCGAGATGCTTTTCACTATTTTTTTCCCGATAGTTTAAAATCCTTTTTGAGCACAAACTTTCAAAAAGGGATCATTCATGGGGATCTCTATTACGACAATACCCTCTTTGATAATAACCACCTAAGTGCAGTTCTTGATTTTGAACAGGCCGGCAGGGGTGAGTATTTACTGGATTTAGGTATTTCAATCTCTGGAACTTGTTTAGAAAAAGGAAGAGTGATTACTCCTCTTGTAAACTCTTTCCTATCAGGTTATGAAGCTATCAGACCATTAACAAGTAATGAAAGTAAGTATCTGGATCAAGCCATTATTTTGGGCCTTCTTTCCATTTCCTTATGGCGAATAAAACGTTTCAAAGAAAGAAGCTTAAACCCTCTTATGGAAAATTCGTATCAAGACCTATTAGTGCGCGCAATGAATTATCATCAAATGAAACAATTTTAGGAATAAGAAACAATGGCTAAGATACCTCCAAAAACAGATAGAAAATATTCTGACAAAACTCCAAGAGAAGAAAGACTCGAAAGAGAATCTAGACAAAAAAGAGCACCTAGTGACGTTAAGTCAAATCTTCGAGCAAAAATAAATCCTGATGGGACGAAGACTTTTGATCAATCGACATTTTTTGCGTCATGCCCTAGAGAAGTTGAGCATCTACTTGAAAAAGAAATTAGAGGTCTGGGGATTACAAGGATTGAAGTTGAAAAAGGTGGCGTGGCATTTAAATGTGAAACTGAAGAAGCGCTTGATGTTTTATTAAACTCAAGAGTAGCCTCTCGTGTATTTAAAGAAATTCAAGTCTATACTATTAACAGTGAAAAAGACATTTACACCATGGCCAAAGAAAAATGGTGGGATAAAATTTTTAGTGTTAATCAAACTTTTAAAATCAACACACTTTTTGACCGCGAAACTAAAGAGCATTTTACAAATTCAATTATTTTTTCTCAATTACTAAAAGATGCAATTGCCGATAACTTTAGAGAGAAATTTGGCGAAAGACCATCTGTCGATACCGGCAGGCCTGATATTACTTTCTTATTAAGAGTTGAAAGAAAACCTGGAAGCGATTTATTTAATGCCCGCATTTTAGTAGATATGTGTGGTGAACCACTTTCTAACCGTGGTTATAGAGAAGAATCTCTTAAAGCACCTCTGAGAGAAAATCTGGCAGCTGCAATCGTTATGACAACGGACTTTAACCCTGAAGCAGATATTTTCACTGATACAATGTGTGGTACTGGAACATTACTTATAGAAGCCATTCTCATCCGTGCTAAAGTTGCTCCAACTTATTTAAAAGTTAGACAGTATATAGAAAAGAAAGTTCCTGTATTTGATTTTTTAAAACACCCTTGGTTTACAGCCGATAGAAAAGCTCACCGCTTATTTGAAGAGCGGGCCCAAGCTGTTTACAACCAATCTCTAAGTGCTCTCAACGAATTACAAACACGTCAATTTTTTGGATTTGATATTACAGAAAGGGCCCTCGAAACAACTCGTGCTCATTTATATAATGCTCACATTGATCCACAAATTGTGACTTTGAACAAAAGAGACGCAACTAAAATTACTCCAATGGATGAACCACCTGGGGTTGTTATTTGTAACCCGCCTTACGGTGAGCGCATGGGAGAGGAAGAAGAACTAAAAGCACTTTACAAAGATTATGGTGAAAATTTAAAACATAATTTTAAAGGATTCCGCGCTTATATTTTTACGTCTAATCCACTTTTAAGAAAAGCTATTTCACTCGGAACTTCAGAGCGCCATACGTTTTACAATGGAAGCCTTGAGTGCCGTTTATTAAAGTATAATCTTTATTAATTACTGATTCAGTTTTTCAGACAGTTTCATCGCTAAATTCGGTGAAGCATATTTTAAAAAAGTAATAGGATTAATAATTTTATCAAAATGTTTTGAAGATTTTGAAAAAAAGTATGTCGAAACGTCTGTATCTTTTAAGAAAATAGTATGACCCTTATTAGAAAATTTTCGAGAAACATATTCGGAATCAAGAAAACACACTTCTCTAATCATAAAATTCTTCGCTACATAAATAATGACACTAAAATCTGAGAGCTCCACAAGTGTCTTTTTAATCTTCACGCCCTTAGGCGAAGAGACATCACTCCACTCGACTTGAATTTCAACACGTTTGCCATCCCCCATCACGAAATCAAATCCGCGCTGAGAAGTCGACTTAACTTGTTTAAGGCCAAAAATACATTTGGCATACCATTCACCCAATTGAGTTGGAAGATTTTTTCCATTTAAGAGGATTTGCTCATGAGAAAGAATTTCATAAGAGCGATTGATTAATTCTATTTGATCGAGGATTAATTTATTGTTGGGCACGTAAACGATTGAAATTTTCTTAGCATCTCGACGGAGCAATTTTTTGGAAAATTGTTTTTCATACCAGAGCTGAAAATTTTCATTATTTGAAAGTTCGAATGAATCATAAACAAATCCAATCTTTAATAAAGAATTGATGTCTTTAAATTCAGGAATTTTTTTCAAAAGATATTTAAGTGGAGCGAAATCCTCGCGACTTTCACTCATCACAAAGTATTCATCTTTGTCGTAATCACTACTGCCATGAGTGGTAGACGAGAAGACTTGCGCCTCTACGTTTAGTTTTTCGATTGTCATTTATTAGCTCAATTTTAAAATAGTTACAAAATTGTTATTAGTGTAACACTGATTGAGCTAAACATTCAATTGCGATAGGTCTTCAGCAAAAGAGAGCATTGAGTATGAGAGTCCTACGTTTTTAACTAGTTGTTGCTGAACAAAAAACCTAAAGTCGAGTATTTTACTCTGGTAATAGTCCTTCTCTTCTTGCCCATTGGCCGTTGCTGCTACTTTTATCGCTTCACAGGCCCCTTCAAGTAATAACCAAGATGCAACTAGATTTCCACTGAAGCTTAAAAATGCCGTTGCATGGAAAAGGATCGCATCCATTTTACCTTCTTTTGCTTCTTTACTAAAACGTTGCAAGATAAGCTGAGCTTTTTCTAAATTTTTTCCAATTAGCGCCAACTCTTCTGCAAAAACTTTTGCTTCAGGTCGGGCCATCGTTTTTTGAATTTTTGCACCAACACTCATAAATGTTTTAGCATTATCTTTTAACACTTTTCTCATGGTGAAATCAATTGCCTGAATCCCATTTGTTCCTTCATAGATTGTTGCAATTTTTGTATCACGTGCAAATTGCTCAATACCATATTCAGAACAAAAACCATATCCACCATGAACTTGGATAGCATCAATGGCCACTAAAAAACCTTCGTCTGAACAATAGGCTTTGCAGATTGGAGTGAGGAAAGCGATTTCATCTTGAAGAGTTGCATCTCCACCATGAGCACGGTCAAATAAATCGGCAGTGTAGAGAACAAGTGCTCTCATCGCTCTGCCCATAGAGCGCATTTTTATTAAAGTGCGCTTTATATCTGGATGATGAGCCAGCTCTTTTCCAAACTGAGAACGCTCGTGTGCGTATTGTTCTGTAAGCATGAAGGCCATATTTCCTTGAGCTTCGCCTTGAACACCACAAAGTAAACGGGCCTCATTCATCATGATAAACATATTGGTCATACCATCGAATTCTTTTCCAATTAAAGTCCCTATACATTCGCCATTTGTTCCAAAAGTCATTTCACACGTGGCCTGTCCATGAATTCCCATTTTTTCTTCGATTTTTGTACAACGGACATCGTTAGTTTTTCCATCGAGACGAATTTTAGGAACGATAAAAAGTGATAGTCCTTTAGTCCCTGAAGCTGCTCCAGGAGTTTTTGCTAAAACTAAATGGACAATATTTTTGTAAAGATCATTTTCACCTGAAGAAATAAAAATTTTAATGCCTTTAATTTTAAATGTTCCGTCGCCAATTGGAGTTGCCGTTGTAATTGCAGCTCCGACATCACTTCCCGCTCCTGGCTCAGTCAAACACATTGTTCCGCCCCACTCTCCACTCATCATTTTGGGAACAAAAATTTCTTTCTGCTCAGTCGATCCTACTTTTAAAATAACGTCCATTGCCCCTCTCGTTAATCCTGGGTACATAGCAAAAGCGACGTTAGCCCCATTCATAATTGATTGGCAACTTAATGAAACTGAATGAGGCGTTGGCATCCCACCAACGTCTTCTGAATATCCAATTCCATACCAACCATTTTCATAAAATTTTTTCATCGGTGATTGAAATGATTCTGGAACTGTTACTTTTCCGTCTTTAGAAAGTTGAACTCCCTGATGATCTCCAAGTGTTCTGGTTGGATAGATTTCTTTTTCAATGAATTTATTGCATTCATTAATAACATCTTTCATGTCATTTTCAGCATAGCCAGTATGATTTTGAATTTTTAAAACATTAAAAAGATTAAAATAAATATCGCGTAGGTCTGTTTTAAATTGGGCCATGAAATACCATCCTTGATTTTCATAATTTAAGATAAGATTAGGATTAAAACTAATTCTTATTTATTATAAATCAAAGTGGATAAAAAAAAAGGGAAGAAAAAAGCCGGCAATGTGGGGAGCATTGCCGGCTAAATCTGCGCTGTCTAAGTCTTTTTGTCTAATACTATCTAGTAAACTGAGTATCCAGAAAATGAGTAGTCAAAAGTTCTTGTTACACCAGTAGTTGCTGTGAATTTAACAACTGGGTTGGCAGACATTGGTACACGGAAGTCAATTGTATAAACATCTCCATTGATAGTTCTAATAAATAATTGTCTTCTGTCTGAACTATTAGAATATTGAAAAGCTTGATTAATAATTGCTTGTAATTCATTTTTCTTGCTCGTTAAATCTTGAGTTGAATGAACGACATTTACCGTATCATAACTACCATAGTTCGAGCTGGTAGATGTCGATGAACTTGAGCAAGAATAATAACTAAAAAATCCACCAAGAACTGTCTTAACAGTACAACCATTTGAAGCAGCACTGCCTGTATAATTTAAAAATCTAAATGTTTCTGTATCAGCGTGAGCTACTCCAAAAGCATTATTATTAATGTCAGTAATATAGTTAGTTAATGGAACTCGACCGTATTGATCTACACTTGCTGTAATTGCAGTAGAGCTACCTACTGCATTTGTAACTGCAGATGAACTTACTGAATTATTTTTTCCACATGAAGCAATCGAAAGTAAAACGACTAAAGAGACAACTAGCTTTTTCATAACAACCTCCTAAAGGCGTGAACGATAATTTTTAATTACTACTTGCCTTACATAAAGCAATGACCATGCCAAAAGAAAGATTTGTCATTAAAAGGATTTAGAAGGTGGTGGCCGTAAACTTTATGCACGATTGTTAAAATACCGTCTAAAAAGTAGACGCTTTTTAGACTTGGTTGACTAAAATCTTATCGAGAAGCCGCCTAAAGTGTTTTTGATGTCTTACTTACCTACAATTTATTCACTTAATGAGGTTATTCAAGATAGTAATTTATTGAAATTTGAATTTATTGATAAATTATCAGATTGTTTTAACCAAAAAGCAGAAGTATATCGGCTTAATTAGATAAATTTTACTCAATTAGCATTCAATCGCCGAAATCTCTGGTAAAAATCTCCCATAATTATTCAGGAGAAACTCATGAAAAGCCTAGTGATTTCGACGATCTTAATGACCATAACTTATTCTACAACTATCTTTGCGCGCGCCGAACGGGACTGTCCTTCTCAAACTCTCAATTGTCGATTAGAAAAACAACTCTCTACTGGAGGTCGGTCCATTATAAGTTCAACCCAAACGACCTTTAGCGGAATTAATACGGACGAGCCTTCCATTCCACCTGCAAGTTGTTCTATGTTCACAACTCTTGAAAATAATGAACTCTCATTTAATATAACGATGGAAGATTTTGATTACGTTGCTAATATCTACCTCACGAAAAAGAATGCTCCTTCAACAATTCTTCCAGGAGACACGGCTTTTACAGTGACTCCAGAGAAGCCATTTTACTATCGATATAATGAAACAACTTTAATCTGCACACTTTCTAAATAAAACCATAATCGATGTTGATTGATTTGATCAACATCGTGCTTTTTGCCTAATTCAAGAAAATTTATTTTTACCTTATAATTAGTAAGCTTCATTGCTTTAACTTTAGATAGGACTAAAAATGAAAAAAGCCATACCCTCAATGATGATTCTTTCCATGCTTTCGAGTTGTGCCCAACTTCCCGGAACTAATTCACCTGCTCGGGCAACTGCTTCCTTTGAAGACCACCACCGCCCTGATTTTAAAGGACGATATGATGGACCTCCCGCTGAATATAAACGCGACCAATGGGAGAAAAGACCAACGGGTTTTTCACTCTGTGAAAAGTATAAAAATGAAACTGGTAAGCATGTACTCGCTTGTGGGGCCGGAGTTGAAGAGGCCATCTCTATGGCCGCACAATTTGCAGGTAACCATGGGAGAGAAGATGGATACCTTAAAGGATATTCGTGGGGAATGAACCAATCAATTCATTTTTACCAAGACAATCAAGAAGAAATGTTACGAGGCGAAGCTTCGGTGGATACATTGGACTCATACCTAAGCGCAGCTGTTAAAGAAGGCCAAAGTTACGGGTCACGCGACGGTGATTCACTTGGAACTAGTGAAGCAAAAAATAGATTCTCCAGAGCTGTTGATACTAAAATTATGCCCACGCCAAATTTCCAAACACCAGTGGCAAATTTTAATCCAACTCAAGATGGTTATGCTCGAAATATTGGAACCATTCCTTCGGCCCAAGATATTTTAAGAAGGGATCGTTACGGAAAAATGAATTTTTATGATTCTTATGATCGCACATATGAAGGAAGAGATTTCCGAGAAAGAAATGGTCGAGACATGTGGTCGCGTGATGGTGTTTTTAGTGTAAACTCTAACCAATGGATAGACGGCAATCGTGCTTTTGATATTTGGTTAAATAGTCCGAACCAAGGCAAAGGAAGATATAATAATCTTAATGAAAAAGTTTCGTTTAATGATTCAGCTGAAACTGACCGCGCTCCAGCTCAAGCTACAGATCCGAGAAATGGAAATGAAAAGCCTGGTCAACCTAGAAAACCTCAAAATCCAAATCAACCAGTTCCTCCTGTTCCGCCAGTTCCTCCGGTCCCACCTGTTGAACCAGTTACTCCCGTTCCACCAGTCGTTGTAGTTGTTGATTACCAAGCCATTTTTAAAGAAGCATTTGTTCAAGCGTATAGTGCTTATGCTCCTTATGAATACTCTCGAAACTACCAATCCTCTCTCGATAAAGGACAAAATGAGGGAGAAAACGTTGGAACTGAGATTGGGCTAGAAATTGCTCATCAAAAAGGACTAGCTAGGGCCTTTGATCGCAAATTTGCGCAAACTTCTTTTTCAAATTACCAAAATGCATTTATTAATACATATGCAAAAGGATTTCAATCGACGTTTGATTATTACAAAAACAACTCAGTTCTAACTTTGAATTTTATTGGAATAGTTGGAACAGAAGAAGATGGTGTCGTTCAACCAGCAGAGCCATTTTCTGCAAAATTCAAAGTCGTAAACACCGGTGGAGTTCCGAGCAAACTTACTTATACAGTTAGCGGCGATGTTGAAGATGCGCAAAATTTAAATGATTCGATAAATGCGATATCATCAAAAACAATACTCTCTCCAACGATTGGAGCAGTCTTATCCAATCTTGAAGATGGCTCAAACGCTAGACTCACTCTTGATGTTAATGGTATGAAAGAGCAATTGTGGCAAAATATTAGACGCCCAATAGAAATTACTGAAATCAATTCTAACTTTTCTGCTCTCGATGGCTCAGGAATGTATAATGTTACCATTAATAATATTGCAACTGTTCCAGTTAATGGTGCTATCAGCATAGAACTTCGAATTAATGGCACGGCGGCTAAGACTATCGTTGGAAGCCCTATGCAACCGGGAGATAAAAAATCTTATGCTCTCGACTTCACTGGACTTGATCCGTTGCTTTGGATTAATGGAAATTATAATAATGTCGAACTCTTTTTAAAATATAACGGATTAACGTTTGCGAGAAAAACTTATAGCCTTAGTGTTTCAGAATCAACAGATGCCTTTGCTCAATATTTTATTCGCTTGATAAATGAAAAAGGTGTTTTTCCTGTAACAAGAACATTGGACACTCGCTTAGCTGAAATTAGAAATATTCTTTTGCAAAGAAATTCAGCTGAAGTGACAACTAATTCTAGTGGATTAGAAAATATTTATCGAACAAATCCAGACTCGACCATTTTAGGTAAAATTCTAAGAGCAAAAAACTCCTATGCTAATAACGCTGCTCGGGCCAATGGGGAATTAACTAGCTTAGCGGATGCAATGTCTGGTGAAGCAAAAAAATTCAAATCTCTTTTATTTATCCATCCTAAGAGAGATGCTTATAATGATTTACTAGGAAAAATTGGCGGAAAAAAATATAAATAATTTCTAACAAAAATCAAAAAGGGCGAAATCTATACGCCCTTTTTGATTTTTAATAATATATTTTTAAATGCTTATTTTTTATTGATATATTCAAATCTTTTGATCCTAGACTATAAAAATCTCAAATAGGTTCTGCTGAGAAACTAACATAAATTACATCAACTTCATTATTTGAATCAAAATTAATTCCAATATTTAGACTGTTAAAAAATTTAAGCTTCGCTTTTGCTGAATCGATATTGGGAGGTGGAGGTGCACCAGGACTACCTTTTGTCAGCAAAGTATCTTCGAAATGGTAAATAAAAAGCTTTCTCTCCTGTTCAGTTCCTACAGAATTAATCTTGAGTTCAGAAGCTTTGGTTTTTCCAAACATTAATTCAACTTCTTTTTTACTTATTCCGAGGGCCAGACCAACAGGAATTTTTAATTTGGCGTCTAACTTTTTTTCTAATGTACAAGATTTATCTGCATCTTTTACTTTTCTTTCGAATACATATTCAGAAATTTTATCGCCAGAATACGAGTAGTTTGAGGTAAATGTTACCGTTGATCCGTCAGTACCGACGAAACAAAAGCTGTTATAGTGATTATTGCTCTCGCCTTCACTTTCACTAGAAGCTTTGGGAGTTGCCTTTAATAACTTAATACCCTTGTTTCCTTTCATCATTTTATCGATGCTGTCTTTTGTTGTGTGAATATCTAATATGTCAAAAAAACTTGGACTAGAAGGATTAATTTGTATTGTTTTCGCATATGCGAAAGTTACCAACAAACTTAGAACAATCAATACTAACTTTATCATTTTCATCAATTTTCCACTTTCGTAATTTATTTCATAGACAATTTTTTTTTAAAAACCAAAACTTTAAGACCATCCTCCGGATTTGTTTCCATCGAACTAAATGCTGAATAAATGACTTCTTCAAAAATCATCTCTGGTGAGTGTTCGCCAAAAAGGTCAATTATAAATTGACTGGTTAAATACGGTGAATTTAAACAGGCAATGACTATAGCTTCTGGTGAAGTCATCTCATTTAATCGTTTAACAATTTTATAATAATCGCGCTCGACTTTAAAACTATCCCCCTGATTAGTTGGGGGATCAATCACGACGATATCATAAGGCCCATACTTTTTGATATTATTCCAGGATTTCATAATATCATAGGGAAGAAACTTGGTTTTTCTCAAGTCAATATTATTTAAAAGATGATTACTCTCACCTACCGAAAGGGCTGCTTTACTCATATCAACATTAACTACTGATTGCGCTTTTCCTTTTAATGCTGCGATTGAAAGTGAGCAAGTATAAGAGAAAAGATTTAAGACTTTTTTATTCTCTGAAATCCGCTCTAACATTTGCCGACCAAGGGCCATATCTAAAAAAAATCCAATATTTTGGATATCAGTAAACTTTAAATGGAATTTTGATCCGCACTCTTTTGCCAAAGCAATATTAGGAATAGAGCCTTTTATCGCGATGAGCTCTGGACGAGAGAGATATCTTTTTTGCAGTAAAATATTTTCAAAAGAAAGATTGGGAATGGCATTTAAAATATTAACTAATTCGTCGATAAATTCGTTTGATGATTCTTTATACAGTGTGATTAAAAGATCAGGCGAATAAAAATCAATCACCAAATGCTCAAGTCCTGGCCATTTTCTTCCACGTCCATGAAACAGTCTCGAACTATCATTGGTCTTTAAAAGGTTTTGCGAGATTATTGAAAGAAGTTCGTTCATGGATTATTTTGCTTTAAATTAATCCAAGTCACTTCGTGTTTATTGCAAGAAAGATGAACAATTCTTGATCCTGGAATGGCTTTTAATTTAAACATCGTTTCAAAATCAGTTGGTGCTTGAAATTTTATAGTACAAGCGAAATTATCGACTAGACCTGAGTCTTTAAATCGAGTCACAAGTTCTAAAAGTTTGTCGGGATAGCAGATAATATCAGAGAAAAACCAATCTAACTTTCCAATATGCTGAGGCCTTAAACCAAAAGCACTTTCTTGCCTAAATTCAATTCGAGGCAAAGCCGCAATACGCGGATCAAGGGGAGCTTTATCAACACTTACAACTTCACAACCTACTTGCTGCAAAACCCAAGTCCAACCTCCAGGACAACTTCCAACATCTATCGCACGCATCCCTTCAGAAGGCATTATTTGATAAAGAGTGAAGAGTTCCCATAATTTTAAATAGGCCCTAGAAGGTGGATTAATTTTGTCTTCATTAAAATGAATTTCACCAAAAGGTAATGGGCAATTCGTGCGGCTTGAAACAAGCATAGTTGATTCAGAGAGAAGTGAAAAAACTCCTATTGGAGTTGAGGGAATTGGATCTAGGAAATTATAGCGTTTAATTTTCGCTGAAGGCACTTTTTCAAGTATAAGTTCAGCTCTGCGGTGATTATTAATTGAATAATGGCTCCAACGATTAGCTCGTCCGCGCAAAAATTCAGCGGCATTGCCAATTGAGCTATATTCGACACTCTCCACATCATGCCAAGTGTCTTGGGCAAATACAACATCTTGGGCCTCTCCTTCGCAGAGTACAAGACGTCCGTGGGTTTCAAGTATAGTAATGCCTAGAAGAGTTAACTCTTTTTTTAAATCCGATTCGAAATCGACTGGTGCTAAATAGCCCGTACATTTGTTTTGACCCATACTTGTTAAAATTGATACCATAGGTGTCATTATGAGTAAAAAGTTTAATCGAGAATCTGAAACAAAAATCTATGGTGAAAATGCCTGTTTGGCCCTTTTTAAAAAACGGCCTGAAGATATTATCCAACTTTTTTTGACTAAAGAAAAATTGAAGACTTTTTCACATATCACTAAATACTGTGCTCAAAATAAAAAAGCCTATCATATCGTCACTCGAGAAGAATTAGAACAAATGACTAAAGCTACTCATCATGAAGATGTTTGCATGTTGGTTAAAAAAGAATTTGTTTTAACTCTTGAAACTTATCTCTTAAAAAAGCCGACTCGTTCTTTATTGATTGCGCTTGAAAATGTTTCTAATCCACATAATATTGGTGCCATCTTAAGAAGTGCGGCTCATTTTGGTGTGAATGCAATTCTCGTCCCAGAAGTTAAAGCGGCCAATACAGCAGCGGCCATAAGAACGTCGGAAGGTGGATCAGAGTATGTCGATGTTTTTGCGGCTCCTGATTTTAAAAAAGCGATCGCTCTTCTAAAGAAAAATGGATTCCAAATTATTACAACTTCATCTCACGCGAAAAAAAGTTTATATGAATTGAAGTGGGCCGATAAAGTTGTCATCGTCTTCGGTGAAGAAGCTGAAGGAATTTCCAAAGAGACTCTTTCTTTGGGAGAAATTATCAAAATTCCGGGCACAGACTCAGTTGAAAGTCTCAACGTCTCAGTTGCAGCGGGTGTTATCCTCTCTGATTATTATCAAAAGGTGAAAATACATGAAATCACTCCACGGTTTAAATAAAAGAGTACTGCTTTGTATTCTTGATGGTTACGGGATAAATCCTAAGGACAACAAGAATGCGATTCTCCATGCCAAAAAACCTAATATTGATATTCTTTTTCAGCATTACCCGTTGACCACTATTGAAGCAGGTGGATTATTAGTTGGCCTTCCTAAAGGTGTTTCTGGTAACTCAGAAGTAGGCCATATGAATCTTGGTGCTGGAAAATCAGTGCGACAAGATTTAGTGAGAATCAATGAAGCAATTACTAATCACACGCTTAAAGAAATGCCAGAACTTCAAAATCTTATCTCGTATGCTAAAGCTCATTCTAACCGAATTCATTTAATGGGACTTTTATCTGATGGTGGAGTGCACTCTCACATCAATCATTTAAAAGAACTGGTCCAAATATTATCGAACGAAGGTATTAAACTTTATCTTCATGCCTTTATGGACGGAAGAGATACGGCACGTGATTCAGGAATTTCATACGTGGAAGATATACTCAAACACAAAGAAATAAATTTCTCTTCCATGCAAGGTCGTTCAATTGGAATGGACCGCGATCGTCGTTGGAATAAAATTAAAGAAT
Organism: Bacteriovoracaceae bacterium; assembly: GCA_947377285.1. Taxonomy (GTDB): domain Bacteria; phylum Bdellovibrionota; class Bacteriovoracia; order Bacteriovoracales; family Bacteriovoracaceae; genus Bacteriovorax. The sequence goes on along the minus strand of CANCFT010000026.1, from coordinate 31,066 downwards.
GTTATGAATGCATCACCGGCCTCGGCGAAAAAACGAATATGTCTCCTGCAGAATATTTAAAAAATGAATACTCAGTTGGTCGCTATGATGAATTTATAGCTCCTGTACTTTTTGATTCAAATGCTGCCATTAAAGCTGATGATGCAATCTTCTTTTTTAATTATCGACCAGATCGCGCTATTGAAATCACTCTTGCTTTAGCTGACCCAAAATTTCATGAATTTAAAAGAACAATTATTCCTGGATATTTTCTTTGTATGACTCCCTATGTACAAGAAGAAGTAAGTCTTCCAATACTCTTTGATAAAGAAAAAGTTCAAGGCACTCTCTGCGCGTACTTGTCTGATTTAGGATTAAAGCAATTTAAAATTGCCGAAACAGAAAAATATGCTCATGTGACATATTTTTTTAACGGTGGCGAAAAAACACCTTTTAAAAATGAAGAACAAGTCCTTATTCCTTCAAACCGTGAAATTGCAACTTATGATCTCAAACCAGAAATGAGTGCCTACCTCGTTTTGGAAAGATTAGTAACTGCTCTCGCTGATCAAACAATACAATTTTTTGTCGTCAATTTTGCCAACTCAGACATGGTTGGCCACACAGGAAATTTTGAAGCGGCAGTCAAGGCCATTGAAGCTCTCGATGTTTGTGTTGGTAAATTAATGGAAAGTTGTAAACGAGAACACGTAACCATGATAGTTACCGCAGATCATGGTAACTCTGACCAAATGGTTTACGATAATGGTGATATGCATACGTCACACACTGAAGCACCGGTCCCCTTTGTAGTGTTCGACCCAAGTTTAAAAGATGAAACACTTGAATTAGCTAAAAAGGATAATGCTCTAAGAGATGTTGCACCAACAGTATTAAATATTATGGGAATTCCACAAGCACCAAACTTTGAAGGAATTAGTATTTTTAAATAGGAATAATTATGAATGGAAAACGAATAGCAGTCTTATGTAGTGGTGGAGATAGTCCCGGAATGAATTGTGCTATTCGCGCAGTTGTTCGTATCGGAATTGGTTCTGGGTTTGAAGTTTATGGAATCCAAAAAGGATATGCCGGACTTTTAGAAGGAAATATCCGTGAACTTCAAGTTTCTTCAGTGGGAAATATTCTTCAACATGGTGGAACGATTTTACAAACCTCACGGTGTCCAGAGTTCATGACTGAAGAAGGAAGAAAAGAGGCGGCCAATCTTTTAAAGAGAAAAAAAATAGATGCTCTCATTGTTATAGGTGGAGATGGGTCATTTAACGGGGCCATGAAACTTCACGAAGAACACCAAATTTCCGTAGTTGGAATTCCCGGTACCATAGATAATGATATTGATGGCACAGACTATACGATAGGTTTTGATACTGCTGTTCAAAACGCAGTAGATGCAGTTGATAAAATCCGTGACACTGCAAATTCACATGCAAGAACTTTTATTGTTGAAGTTATGGGAAGACGATCTCCTGCCATAGCTCTAAAAGTTGGTATTGGTACAGGTGCTGAAAATGTTATTCTTCCAACTTCTTCAATTGATTATGAAAAAATTGTCAATGATATTGACCGAGGGATTAAAAGAGGAAAAACATCTTCAATTATCATCGCGGCCGAAGGTGAAGTTGAAGGAGTCGCCCATACTATTCAAAAAAACCTTAAAGACAAATTTAATCTCCAAGCGCATGTTTGTATTTTAGGGCATATTCAGCGAGGAGGAAATCCAACCCCCACTGACCGATATATTGCTTCTCAAATGGGCCAGATGGCCATTAAAGCACTTCTCGCTGATGAAAAAGCGACTGCAACAGTTTTTGTAAATGGAAAAGTAGCTTTAGCACCTTTAAAAAATTGCTTGCGAAAAAAGAACGAATTTGATGTGAGTGATCTTGAACTACTGACGACACTTTCAATTTAATTTATTTTTAAAAACCTGAGGACATTGACATGACAAATCTTCTGTCCTCATGTCCTCGCCATGCCGATGAAGTTGTGTCTACAGCGTAAGTTGTCAGGTCAAATTCTAATTTTCTTGATTTTATCCCAAGACCTGCAGATCCAAAACCATCTCCGTATCCTAAGCGAAAAAAGAAAACACGAGAAAAATCCAATTCTGTACCAATAAGAATTTTTCTAGTAGTTGAAACACCTGAATATTGAGAAGTTAAATCTTTATAATTAATTTCAAAATGAATTCTTGAACCCGTTCCGATTTGAGGTGTGACAGAAAAACCAATATCCATGCTCTTTTTAATTTGAGTTGGAGCACCTGCTCCACTAGCTGAAAATGATTTATCTAGTGCATTGTGAATATTCATCGCAAATGTTGGTAAAAAAGTTATAGGCAAAGTTAACTTTACTCCACCTGTGACATCAACAGTTGTACCTTTTGAGTATGTATTACTTCCCACTGTAATTGTTGCATTGGGATCAGCTGTTCCAATAACTTCTTTCCTCGTTAATAAAATGGCCGAAGCACCAGCTTTAAAAATTCCACCGAACAATGAAAAGTTAAAGGCCGCATAAGGACCCATATCAAGTCGGTCTGCATATTCAAAACCACTTGATGAAGTCAAACTTGTCACAACTGCACGTGACCTTTTGGCTATTAAATAACCTGCACTAAAATATCTCATGGTGAAATTTGGAAGAGCATGCATGCGAGAATGGGCAATATCGCCAATATGCCCAGACATGAGTGAACGCAAACCTTCTAATGACATGGGTTTAGAGAAATTCGAAAACACATTGGTAAAAGCTCCACCAGTAACAGCGTTGATTGTGCTTTTATTAGTTTCAAATGAAAAATTTGAAAGATGAATATGAGGGTAGCGAACGGTTCCGAGCCCTGCAGGATTGTAAAAAACGGCCGAAGCATCATCAACTTTAGCAATGAAAGCATTACCCATCGCCAATGCCCGTCCACTTGTAGCGAGCTCAGGGTATATTTCATCTTCAAAAGTTATGGCCCCTGCTTTAAATGAAAAAATGAATGTTAATATACATAAAAGCCAACTCATTCTTCTATTTTACGGGACAACGCTCAATAAATGAATTGGGCAAACTTATTCATAATAACCGACTTAATTACTTTCAAACTAGTTCATCGATTGCATCAATCCTTCGTATGAGAGGTGATAATACTCTTCATAAACAGGTGTATTATCTGGAGCGATAACTTTAAGAGACTGGTCTTCAGTGAGTTTGAAGAGATCAATCAATGACATTTGTTCATGATCTGTTAGTGGTAAAGTTGTTACTTCTCCTTCAATTGAAATTTTGCCCGAGGCAAAACAATCCTCTAGGGCCTGAAGAGGGAGGTGCCCCGTTAAACTCCAAAGCATCATAAGTAACGGTAGTTCTAAAAATCGATACTCTTCATCTTTAAATTTTTTTCCTTCAACATCTCCTTCAACACAAAGTACAAATCGTTTAAGAGGAAATTTTAATTTTTTTTCACGCGATAAATAAATAAATTTTTCTTTCATTGATCTGGCGTGACGACCAACTCCCACTATTTCAATTCCTGGAATTCCGTTAGAAGAATAACCAAAAATATCGACAGCGCAATATTGCCCTGCAAATGGATAAAGACTTTTTGTACGCATGTTCATTATTGACTCCTACTTCTCTCCAAGTAAGCAAGATCTTATGAAATATATGAACACAAGTACTTCAATTCCAAATAATACTTGCTCCCTTGAGTGCAATTTCTGACAATAGGACAATATATTTTTGAGCAACTGATACCTGGAGCAGGCCCATGAAAGAACAATTAAAAACTTACCGTGTAGAGCACGATCTATTAGGTCAAAAAAGCATACCTAATGATGCTTATTACGGAATTCATACTTTGCGGGCCATGGAAAATTTTAAAATCTCTCACTCTAAAATTAGTGACAACAAACTTATGGTAAAAGCACTCGCTACAACTAAAAAAGCAAGTGCACTGGCCAATGGTGAAATTGGAACTATCGACAAAGATATTGCTGCAGTTATTGTCCGCGCTTGTGATGAAATACTTTTAAAAAATAGATGCCTCGACCAGTTTCCTACCGATATTTTTCAAGGTGGAGCTGGGACTTCCGTGAATATGAACGCCAATGAAGTCATTGCCAATTTAGCCCTTGAACTTTTAGGAGAATCAAAAGGAAATTATAATATCATTCACCCCAACGACCATGTTAATAAATGCCAATCAACCAATGATGCCTATCCAACAGCATTTCGTGTAGCTCTCTACAATCATCTTTTAGAACTTTTATTAGCACTACAAATACTTGCGGAATCATTCCAAAAAAAAGGAGTAGAGTTTAAAAGTGTAATAAAGATGGGGAGAACCCAACTTCAAGATGCTGTTCCAATGTCGCTCGGTCAAGAGTTCAATGCCTATGCAACATTAATAAAAGAAGATATTAAATTGCTCACTAGTATGAAAAATTTAATTCTTGAAATTAATCTAGGTGCTACAGCTATTGGAACTGGAATTAATGCTCCTGTTGAATATGCCCCCTTGGCCGTACAAAAGCTTTGTGAAATAACAGGATATGATTTTACATTATCAGAAGATTTAATTGAAGCTACATCGGATTGTGGTGCTTACGTAATGATCTCTGGAGCACTTAAACGAACTGCAGTTAAACTCTCAAAAATTTGCAATGACCTACGCTTACTTTCTTCGGGACCCCGAGCAGGCCTTAAAGAAATAAATCTTCCGGAACTCCAAGCAGGATCGAGTATTATGCCTGCTAAGGTTAATCCCGTTATCCCAGAAGTCGTTAATCAAGTTTGTTTTAAAATAATCGGAAACGACTTAACCATAACGATGGCTTCAGAAGCAGGCCAGCTCCAACTCAATGTCATGGAACCAGTTATTGCCTCATCTCTTTTTGAATCAATATTACTTCTTAAAAATTCTGCATTAACTCTTCAATCAAAATGTATCGATGGCATCACGGCCAATCCAGAAATTTGTTTGGCCAATGTAATGAATAGTATTGCGATTGTTACTTATCTCGATCCATTGTTGGGACATGAAATCTGTGACCAAATTGGTAAAATTTGTGCAAAGTCAGGATTAAGTGTCTCGGAAGTTGCCCTTCAAAAAGGCTTTGTCACTCAAGGGCAACTCAACGAAATATTTTCTAAAGAAAATATGCTCAATCCAAAATATATTGGAAAAAAGTTTTCTTAAATTATTTTGTAAATCCCATATCCATAAAAACTTGATTAGTCATACTCATCATGTTTTTAGTCGCAAGGCTCGCTTTAGGTGCTTCTTTTAGACTATGAATTGTTAGGTCTTCATCTTTGTTGACATCAACTTCACCAGCACTTGATTTTGCTGCGACAATTCCTTCACAGACACAAAGATAAGAGTTCTTTTTAGATTCTTCTACCATGAATTTAGTTCCGCGTACTCCGAATGAAACGCGCTTTGTCTTCACCTGGAATGTTTCATCTTTAGTTAATGGTTTAATTGCTGAAAAAATTTTACCTTTGAGTAAATTAAATATTGTATTTTTTGGGTTAAGTGTTTCAACTTTGACTTTTGCTCCCGTCAATCGAACGAGGTGACCATTTTGGAATTTTACTTCGACATAATCTCCTTTTTTGGGAATATTAATATCCATGCCTTCCGTGACTTCTGCGCCAACTGCTATTTTTTCTTTATTAAAATATGCCGTTCCATTTATCTTAGAGACGTTTGCAACTTGCATAAATCCTTCGGCAAAAACACTTGAGCAAAAAGCAAAAGTGAACAAACAAACGGTCAATAAAGAATTAAATTTCATTGAGACTCTCCCCTATAGATTTTGAAAAATAGCAATTTAGATTTTTTTCGAGCATTGAATAATGAGCGACTTCAAGTCGATTGGCATAGATTCGTTTTAATTCCTCACAGCCTTTTTTTGGTACAAAACAGAATTTAAGATCGCGTTTGTCACAACTGATACTCATCATGACACTTTCGCTCATCTCACAAAAGATTTTCTTTTTTTCTAGATCAGCAAATCCCCTAGTCAGCGTTTTACTCATCGGAAATTTTTTTAAGCAAAAATCTATTAATGAATATGTATGATTAAGGCATTCTATTTCAGTTAAATCTTTAACTGAAATAAGCTCTAAGTTTTTGGCGCCCATTTCAAGGCATACTTCAGCATAGCTAAATTCTTTAAGACTAGGTTTTGAAACTTCGTGCTTAAGAACGGCAGCACTAATGGAAAAAGAAAAGATTAAAAATGAAAGAAAGGCTGCAACTGCAGCCTTTCTTTTTAAAAAATTTAATTTATCAAAAACTATGATGGCCATAGTCCTCTTAACTTCATGGCTTTTTCAAGACGACGAATAGCTGCAACTAAGGCTGCACTTTTCATATTCGTATTGAATTCTTTAGATGTTGCATAAACATTTTCAAAAGCTTGTTTCATAATTGAATGTAATCTTCTGTTTACTTCATCTAAGTCCCAAAAGAAACTTTGTAATCCTTGAACCCATTCAAAATAAGAAACGATAACCCCACCAGAGTTACAAAGAATATCTGGAATTAGAAAAGATCCATTAGCTGTAACAATATCGATCGCTTCTTTAGTCAAAGGACCGTTAGCTCCTTCAGCAATGATTCTAGCTTTTACTGTGTGAGCATTTTTTTCAGTGATAACACCGTCGATTGCTGCTGGAATTAAAACATCAACTTTTAGAGCGAATAATTCGTCGTTAGTTATATGTTTTGTCCCTGGCATACCTTTAAGAACTTTATTTTCTTTTACCCATTTTTCACATTTATCAATGTCGAGACCTGCTGGATCGTAAACACCACCAGAAATATCAGAGACTGCAACAATTTTTGCACCTTGAGCTTTTAAATCATAAGCAGCAGGGATACCAACTTTACCAAATCCGTGAATAGCTACAGTAGTATTTTGATCAATTGGCATTCCAATTTTTTCAGCAGCAAAGTTTACACAAAATGCAACTCCTTTACCTGTTGATTCAGCTCTTCCTAAAGATCCTCCAAGATCAATTGGTTTACCTGTAACAACAGCGCCTTCAGTATAACCTTTGATTTGAGAATAAGTATCCATGAACCAGGCCATCGTTTGAGAATCAGTTCCAATATCTGGAGCTGGAATATCAATATGCGGTCCAATGATCATGTTTATTTCTGTAGCGTATCTTCTCGTTAGAGCTTGAAGTTCTTGGCGAGAAAGTACATTGGGATCAACACAGATACCACCCTTTGCTCCACCGTATGGAAGACCAACTAGAGCGCATTTAAATGTCATCAACATCGCAAGACCTGCTGTCTCAGAAAGATCGACACCAGGATGATAGCGAATCCCACCCTTTCCTGGTCCTAATGTTAAATTGTGTTGAACTCTATATCCGATAAAAGTTTTTACTGTTCCATCGTCAAGACGAATAGGCACAGAAACTTGAAGTGCTCGTTTTGGATATTTTAATCTCTCAGCAACATTTGGGTCGAGACCCATTATTTTACTAGCGTCTTCTAATTGCTTAATAGCATCTTGGAATAAAAGACTGTCAAACAGACTCATCAGTGACCTCCGATTCAATAGAAATAAGTGGTCTAAAGATTACTCTGAGATTTACCCAAAATCTAGGAAATTTAATTTGCGGAAATTTGGCTAGAGATTAAAAGGAAAACTTGCCGACATCTCAATTCTTTTATCTGCGTCAAATCCTTTTGGCATTGACGTAGATGACGCTCGAGCTTTAATATTTTTAGTGATTTCTTGGTCTACGAAGGCAACCCATTGTGATTCATTTACATTATACTCAACTCCTGAAGAAGTTCCGAGTTGAATAAAATCTTTTTTGGTCACGACTCTTGCTTTTCCATTGGCCCCAACTGTGGCATTGCATTCTAACCAAGGATTTCTTACTTCCATTACTGCTTTACCTTGAAGTAAACGTGCTCGGAATTTCACACTTATATATTTTGAAACGGCAACTGTCGCATTTGGACGAAGAGATTTCTCAACTTTCCCAACTGCATGCAAGGTAGACCCTTCTTCAGCATTTCTCATTTCACCAGCTAGACGTTTATCAGCATATCTTAAAAGATTTTGAGAGATAAAAGTCGATTTTTCTTTTGTTGTAGGAGTTTTAAATAAATGAGTCGATTCTAAATTCCAGGTTTTTGCATAATCTTCAGTCGCTTGCCAAGTGCTCAATGAATCCCGCACTCCTTTCATTACTCCTGCATCATCTTCAGCAAATAGAGATTGAATCATTACTTTTTGTTCTAAAGGAACTGTCAAAACCTCTTCTTCAAAAGCACTGGCCGGAGTTCTAGAGGTTGCAATTTTATATTCTAATGAAAAAACCTTTAAACTCAATAATGAGAGGCATGCAATAATAGACAGATGTCTAAAAAGTGGACATTTTAGATGTCTTTGCAATTCTTTTAATCTTAAAGTTTTCATAGGCTTATACCCTGTAACATTAACAATTATTGTTGTTACTAGGATATTATTGCAAAGGATCTGCCAGAAAAATACGTGGGAGAAATAAGGAAAAATTAGCCGCTAAGTCGCGGCTAATTCAATAGTTTTTTTAATTTATTGATCCATCATCTCTTTGGTTTCTTCAACCAAATTTCGAAGAAGTTCCTGAGTTTTTTTGTCAAGGTTTAAATCTTTCGACTTTGACGTCATGGCCTTCAAGAAAGCATTGGCACTGACGCCTTTTGGAAGTCCTGCCTTTAAAGGTGATTTCGAAGAAGCTTTAACAACTCCCTTATTCGTGATTATTCGAGCAAGCTCTGAGCGTTTATTGACTTCCCCTGAAAGGATCTTTTTTTCAACGTCATTTTTTAAAGTACCTTTTGCCATTGCATCCCATTCAAGCAATACGTATTTTTCAATATCATATTTTTTCGCTGCTTCTTTAAGATTGCGAGGCATTTTAGCAATTAATAATGAACGGTGAACTTCTGATTTAGAAATTCCTAAAGCAGCTTGAATTTTTCTCTCACTTGCTTCTGTAGCTATTTGGTAATTTAAAATCCCATCTGCTTTATCAACATAATGAAGTTCTTCTCTTGAAGAGTTTTCAGAAAACTGAATGGCCATTAATTCTTCTTCAGATTTGTTTTCCAAAACAAAACAAGGTGCCTTGTCGGCTTTGTTAAAACTTAAAGCGCGGAATCGTCTCTCACCACAAATAAGTCTATATTTGCCATTTTTATCTTGGTGTAAAACGAGTGGTTGGATCAAGCCATTGACTTCGATGTTTTTAGCAAGGTCTTTAATTGAGTCGTCATTAAACTTTGTTCTAACTTGCTCTTTAACAACAATTTCTTTGAGGTTAATTTCAGCCAGTTTTGCTCCTTGAAGCAAGCGCTCATCTGAAATTTTAAAAATATCTCTTCCGATTTTTTCGGTTAGATCAATAGTCGTTCTTTCTTTTTTTGATACTCGGGCAGCAAATGTCTTCGACATAATAAATCTCCACATCCATGGGAAAATAAAGTTAATGGTATTATAAGTTGAGCGATTTCCATAAAATATCGTAATCAATACGACCTGCGGATTTAGCTCCCATAATACACACTGGTCTTCTCGTTGAAATAGATTCTTGCATTTGAACAAGGTTTCTAATCATCGGTGTCGTTTGGAATGATTGAGACAACTCTTCCATTCTCACTCTTTCGATTTTTCTTCGTGGATTGACCATTGAAGGTATAATTGAAAACTCTAATTCAGGGTTTTCAGTTTCTTTGATAATTTCAAAGGTATCCATCAATTCTTCAAGACCATCGATTGAATAATCTTGAGCCTGAGTAGGAATCAAAACGCGGTTAGAAGCAACAAGCGCCATAATTAATTCATCTCCAAGCATTGGAGGTGTATCAATAACTACATAGTCGAATTCTAATTTAGCATCCTGAAGTCTTTTTTTAAGGAGACGCTCTTTTCGACCTGCTTCTTTTCTAATCTCTCCTTCTGAGAGGATCAAAAGTTTTGAAAGGTTTGCAAGATGGCGACTGGCCGGGATAATCTTAATATTTTTGTAGAGCTTCCCAGTCATTTCTGGCTTAACAATGACGTCTTCAACCCCTACGTCACCAATTAACCATTCCGGTACTAAGGTCCGTTGGATTTGAATGCCAAAACTTGAACTGAGATTTGCTTGAGAGTCTAAGTCGATGACTAGGACTTTGTGGCCTTTGTTGGCAAGATAACAAGCTAATTGGTAACATTGCATTGTTTTACCAACGCCACCTTTGTTATTGCCGATCGTGATAACTTCCATGAATCACTCCTGTTTTTATATAGCTAATAAAATGTTGAGGCTTTGAGAATAAGATGTCAAAGAAAAAATGCCCCTACAAAAATCAGTAGGACCGTTTTTTTTGATTTCGTTCAGATCGATTACGCTATATCTTTAAATGATCCTTTAATTTTTGGAATGAAAAATGAAAACATTGTTTCTTGTCGCCGTTTGCACTGGAGTCTTAGCTCTAACTTCATGTTCGAGTACTTCTTCATATACCCTAATCAAAACTCAGTATTTAAAAATGAAAGAACCCGTCCCAGTCGTTGGCATTACCCAATCTAATCAAAAAATTTTAATGGGAGGACTTTCAGGGCTAAGATTAAAAAAGGCCACAAATGAAGAACTGCTTTTTGAATCGATTACTGACCGCGGCCCTAATGGATATTTTAGATCAAATAATGAACGTCCATTTCTGCTCCCTGAATTCTCTCCACAGATCCCCACATTAAAGGTGAATTTTAATGACAACACTTTTGAAGTTGTTAGTGTACTAAAGCTCAAAAATCCTAAAGGAGCCCCACTATCGGGTCTTCCTAATTCCAGAAAAGAAGAAAACCCAATTGATATTTACGGCTATATGAACTCACTTGATCCCAACGGGATTGACTCTGAAGCACTGACTTCTGACGATGAAGGTGGGTTTTGGGTTGGAGAAGAATATGCTCCTTCACTAGTTCATTTTAACAGCACAGGAGTGATGACCAGACGATTAACTCCATTTAATGAACTTCCAAAAATGTATGCTGAAAGAAAAAGTAACCGTGGATTTGAAGGCATTGCTAAAGATAAAAATAAACTTTTCGGCTTCCTTCAAAGTCCACTTCCAATGGATAAAAACTTTGCACGAATAGTTGAGGTAGATCTTGAAACCTTAAAAACAAGTGGTGAATATTTTTATGGGTTCGAGCCTAATATGGACAAACTTGGAGACGCTGCCATCATCGGGCATAATCAATTTTTAGTCATTGAGCAAAATGGTAAAAAAGGTGAAGAAAGTCGCAAGTATGTTTACAAAATTACTTTCAATGGAATTGATAAACTCGTCAAAAAGGAACTTCTAGTAGATTTGGGGTTAACCCCTTTCAAACTTATAGAAAAAGTTGAAGGACTTGCCGTGATTGATTCACACCGAATTGCCCTGGTTAATGATAACGACTTTCAAATAAGCGCTCAAACACAAACAACTACAGGAATAACGCCATTTAATAACGATCCGAATGAAATGATCATCCTAGAATTTAAAGAAGATTTTACTAAATAAAAAGATGATTTTTATTTTTTAAGTAGATCTCTTATTTCAGTCAGCACTTTCACTTCAGCCGTTGGACCAGATTCAACCACTGGAGCTTCTTTTTTAAATCGATTTAATTGTTTGATGAGAAAAAAGACAGCAAAAGCGACTATTAAAAAACTCACAATCGTATTGGCAAAAACACCATATTTAATCATCACAGCCCCTGCTTTTGTAGCATCGGCCAGTGAATTATAAGGTCCAGGAATTCCCTTGCCTTCTTTGATGACAAAAAAGAGATTAGTAAAATCCACATTCCCTAGGATGTAGCCGATTGGAGGCATAATTACATCATCGACAAGAGACTTAACAATTGTTCCAAAAGCCGATCCAATAATGATCCCCACTGCTAGGTCGATGACATTACCTTTCATTGCAAATTCTTTAAACTCTTTGAACATAATTTTATTCCTTTATTTATTTAATTCATTTACTACAAGTTTAATGGAGTTTAAATGAATTCCGGTATCAACAACCTGTATTTGTGGTGAATCTGCAACTTCTAAAAGCCGCCCGTTTTTGCTGAGAAATTTTTTAATAACCCACAAAGCATTTTTTACTTTGGATTTATTAGAAAAACTAAATTCAATGGTATAAAAATCAAGATTACTAGGAATTTCAGTAATGGCTACAGAAGGAAACTTAAAATCTTTTAAGTCTTTCATTGCAATAATTTGATAGCCACCTTCTCGCTTTATCCGGGCCAGGTCGTTTGCCTGTAGTAGGTAATTAAAATTAAAATCAGACTCGCCTTCGAGTATATCAAAATCTTTTTCAAATTTTAAAGATCGCCCACCAAGAGTCCCATAATCATACTTAGCTCCAGTTTTATTACTTGCCCATTCACTGCAAGTTTTAAGTGTTTTGCAAGGAACTTCTGCAAAACTTTCAAATGTCACGAGAAGGATCACTAAGGCCAATAAATACTTCATATTAAGATTCCCTTTAATAAAGACATACCTAGTAAAGCAGTATTTTTTTTGAACGCCAATCTCAAAATCATGGTGCAATGGCCAATTCAAACTTACTTCCAATATCTTGAGAAATAGGTTAAAAACTAGTGGTAATTGATTCAATTAAACAATGCGAGAGGGCAACCAATGATTAAAGAATGTAATGCTATTACTCTTAAAGAAAAAATCGATGCTAAAGAAAAGTTTATTCTTATAGATTGCCGAGAACTTGCAGAGTGGAATGAAGAACATATTGAAGGAGCGACACTTATACCTTTATCAGTATTTCCTCAAAAATATGAAACTGTATTGAATGACAAAAATGCGCAAATAGTCCTTCAATGCCGAAGTGGAGCAAGAAGTATGAACGCTTGTATGTTTTTACTATCTCAAGGATTTACTGACCTCACTAATTTAAGTGGCGGTATCTTAGGCTGGATGCAAAAAGAATTTCCGGTCGTATCAGAGTCTTAAAAAATGCTAGACCTATTTGACAACCAAGAAGATGCTCACAGACCTATTATAAGCGAGGAAGAATTATCCGATGCTGATGTCTTAATTGAGCTTAAAAAAATAAAAGAAGAATTGAAAGACCAAGTTGTCGTTTTAGGACATCACTATCAACAAGATGACGTCATTGCTTTTGCTGATATCACTGGGGACTCGCTTCAATTAGCAAGAGAAGCAGCTCGAATTGATAAACCATATATCATTTTTTGTGGTGTACATTTTATGGCCGAAACAACAGATATGCTGACAAAGCCAAATCAAAAAGTTATTTTGCCAGACCTACGTGCAGGATGCTCAATGGCCGATATGGCAAAAAGATCTGAAATAGATAAAGCATGGACTTTCATGCAAAAATCAACCAATGAAAAAATTATTCCAGTGACCTATATTAATTGCGCTGCGACTCTCAAAGCATTCGTTGGGGAAAATGAAGGAAGCATATGCACTTCTTCGAACGCAGAAAAAATTATTGGATGGGCCTTAAAACAAGGCACTAAACTATTATTTTTTCCAGATCAACATTTAGGTCGAAATACTTGTTTTAAAATGGGTATCCCTCTTGCGGATATGGTTGTTTATAATCCAAACAAACTTAATGGTGGCTTAACATCTGAACAGATTCATAAAGCAAAAGTTATTCTTTGGTATGGTTTTTGTTCTGTTCACCAAGGATTTACACTAGAGCAAGTCCTCGCTACAAAAAAGCGAGACCCAGAAATGACCGTTATCGTTCATCCCGAATGTAATTTTGAAGTGACACAAGCAGCTGATGATAATGGTTCGACTTCTTATATTATAGAAAAAATTGCTCAATCAAAAGCAGGATCAAAATTTGCGGTAGGGACAGAAATTAATTTGGTTAATCGCCTAGCACATGAATTTCCTGATAAAACGATTGTTTCCTTATCTCCCTACCAATGTCTTTGCACTACTATGTATCGCGTAAGACCCCGTTGGCTGCTTGCCAGCTTCCGTGCGATCAAAGAGAATAAGCCCATCAATATCATTTCAGTATCAGAAGATATTGCACAGTCATCTATTAAAGCGCTCAATAGAATGTTAGACGTAAAATAAAAATTAAAGAAGGCCGGTTAAAAATGATTTATGCTGATTATAATGGAAGTGCTCCTCTTTCTAAAGAAGTACGAGATTATTTAGTTAAACGATTTGAGACGGGACCGTTTGCCAATCCAAATGCCATTCATTACTTAGGGACAAAAACTTTAATGGGAATGGAAAATGCTCGCGCAGTTTGTGCCAAAGTTTTAGGCGCTGATTATGATCAAGTAGTTTTTAATTCAGGTGCAACAGAAGGCATCTCTTCGGTGTTTCATACAATTCTTTCAAATGAACATAATAAAAAATGGATTATTATTTCTGGCATTGAGCACTCTGCGATTGTAAACACAGCTCAATATTATGGTACAAGAGGTTTCACTGTGAAGTGCTTACCTACTCTTTCAAATGGAATTGTCGATATTGCGACACTTCAAAATTGGGTTAATGACAATACTTCTCAAATTGCAATGGTTGCTGTGATGGCCGCTAATAATGAAACGGGAATTATTCAGCCATTCTTAGAAATTAATTCTATTTGCCAAAAAAATAATATTCCATATCTTTGTGATACAACTCAATTTATTGGAAAAACTCCTTTTAGCTTTAAACAATCTAATATCGATTATGCTGTGTGCTCAGGACATAAACTTGGAGCTATGACAGGAACAGGCATTTTACTTGCTAAAAATCCAGAAACACTTCTCCCACTTATTATTGGTGGTGGCCAAGAAAAGGGGCGAAGAGGCGGAACTCAAAATTATTTAGGCAATGAAACAATGGCAGTAGCTTTAACCGCCATCGAAAAAAACTTTGCGAATATAAGTGCTCTTGGTGAAAAGAGAAAAGAGTTTGAACAAAAAATTAAAAAATCTTTTCCACAAGTCGTTATTATTGGAGAAGACTCTCCAAGACTGGCCACAACGACCTATATTTCCTATCCAGGAATTCATGGCCAAGCAGTTCAAATAGAACTTGAATCTTTAGATATATTTGTTACGACATCTAGTGCCTGTTCAGACAATATGCCTGTCACTTCCAAAGTTTTATTGGCGATGGGAACTAAAGATGATGTAGGTCGTGGAGTTGTTCGTATTTCATTATGTTTAAATTCTCCTCTAAGTTATTATGACGATCTTGCTGAGGCGCTATCAAAAGCTTATTTAAAACTAGCTAAAGTTAAGAGCTTTTAAATGAATTTTAAAAGCTCTACCAGTGCTCTTTTTCTCATGTTAATTTTGACTTTTTTTTCATGCTCTCATCAACCTAAAAAAATGAATATTGCCATTGTTGATTCAACAAATGGTTTAATGAAAAACATGC
Source organism: Bacteriovoracaceae bacterium (assembly GCA_947377285.1). Taxonomy (GTDB): domain Bacteria; phylum Bdellovibrionota; class Bacteriovoracia; order Bacteriovoracales; family Bacteriovoracaceae; genus Bacteriovorax. Next base: position 15,631 of record CANCFT010000026.1, on the reverse strand, counting down.
CAACTGACTTTCCCGTTTATTTAACAGATACCCTCATTTTCAGAGATGAATTAGAAAAAAAACACGGTAAAAATATATTTATCGTTCACACTGGTCACCTGCTAAATCCCAAAGCCTCTAAATTAGAAAATGAAATATTGTTGGAAAGTTTATCGGCCAGAGGAATTGATTTATTCAATTTAACTCTTGAAGATTTCGTCATTGCTGACTTACAGGGAATTAATTTTGATAAGTATTCTCAAAAATTTTTAAACAGTTCAGTTATCGATTTGTCTATTGATGACTTAGTCTCAGCTAAAAATATAAAGGCTTTAGAAATTCATAATGATGTCGCATTTATTGGATTAAGTGACACTCGGATTGAAAAGTCAGTTGATTCAGAAAGTGTTCGTGAAAAATATATTATTGATGACTATGTTTTATCGATATTAAAAAGTAAGAGATTGGCCGTTGCAACCAATCCACCAATTCACTCATTTATCATAATTCATACTCTAGGTGAAGTGATCAACGAGGTCATGGCAAGACTTCCTCCTAATTTTATAAATTCATTGGCAGACTAATGTATGATCTGAATTATAAACTGAAGTTAAATCACTTTGGCATATTCCTAATTCTTCTGAACTCACAACTTTTGAACCTCTGGGACAGGCCGGTTCATTTTTTTCGCCACAATGGTTTTGACCACAAAACTTAGATCCTCCTTGAGGGCAAGAAAAATCGACAACTTCATACCAACCGTAGGCACAGCTATCACAGCGGTATTCTCCTATCGTCTTACAATCTTTATTAACTTGTTGGCAGCGAATTGAGCTACCACGGCTAAATCGATCACTTAATTTTCCTAAATATTTATTAAAATTTATATCAAAAGAGTCTTCATTAATTCTTAGTATCGTTAACTCAGGAAAAAGTTTTTTTACTTTAATGGACTGGTACTTCTGATGAACAAAACCATTATTGATATTTGGCAAAACAAAACTCCAATTTGTTTTTTTATTTTTATATTTAAAATTTAATATTAATTTAAAATTTTCAAGTTTTACCTGAAGTTCAGAAATTTCTTTAAGCTCAAACCAAGGGATGAGACTTGAGACCTCTGGACACTCTGACTCATTTTTTTGTTCAATAACTTTAATAATTCCCGATAAATTTTTATAAGGCACTTGGTAATAAACACAATGTGTTTTTAAATTAATCCCTCCTTCTGAAGGAAGTACTAAATTAAAAAGATATTGCTCTACTCCTGGCGGCCTGGTGATTAATTCATTGTTAAAATTGAAATGTTTGAGTTTAAAAGTATAGAGCCATTCATTATATAACTTCATTTCCGCTTCAGCTAAATTCACGTCAGATATTTTGATGGGTAAACAAGCAGACAAGCAAGCAGCAATACAAATCCCAATCATCCACAAAACAAAAAGCTGGAAACCATTCCTTTTTTTCATTTTTCCTCCCGCATACAACGGAAACCAACTTGGAATTTCTGAGGTATAATTTCTGGATTTATTCCTTTGAAATCGAAATGTCTTAAATCAAAATCCTCACCATCCCAACTAGCTCGAAAACCAAGCTTATGCCATGGGGATTTAAAATTAAAATAATATGAAGCTGCTTTTAAATTACTTTCAGGATCTATGGGATTTCGAAACACTTCAAAAGGACCTCCCATCGAATCCGTAAGTCCTGCCCAAGTTGGTGAAGTTGAATTAATTTTAAAATTTTTCTTTTGTAGACATTCCTTAGCAAAAATCAATGAACAATCCGATTTAAATTCACTTTTCTTTTTAGTCCAATAGTAAGGGGATCTATTATTGTTTTTAGGATTAATATCGTTTAGATCCATTGGTAAAAATGTTGCTGCATCAAAAATATGGGCTTGCATTAATTGTTTGCCTTTAAACGAACAATAATTTTCCATTTGAGAATACGTTAAACTAGTTGCAGGTAAAAAATAATCTTTGTTATCTGATTTTTTTAACCCTTCTGTAAAATTCGGATTCCCAAAATCTATCCATTCATTAAGTTCTGAATTCATCACTAAATGTTGATCAATATAAATATTTTGATTAAAGTTATCAAATCTATAATCTTCAGTCTCTTCAGAAGATTTTTTTTCCAAAATTTCTTCACCATAGGCATAGGTTCGATTTTGCAAAAAAACTTCATGGCATTGATCTGCTAAAAAAAGATTTAAATGTTTTCGATTTTTTTTATCTTCAATAGTAAAAAGATATCCGGAGTGTTCAAGTCCTATGTGTGACGTATTGGACTTTGTAAGGTATCGATATATTTTTTGATTTTGATCATCACTCAAATCAGGTTTTACAAAGCGAAAATTTAATTTTTGATTAAATCGATTTAGGCATTCAAAAATCATTGGATTGCATCGTAATAAAGATTCATCAAAAGTTTCAGTAATTTGATAATAAGATAGACATTCTTTCTTTAAAGATATCCATTCCCTCGAATCTTCTCCTTCACTCCAGATTCGTTGAATCTCTGAAGAGTTTTCTAAAAGTCGACTTAGGGCCTCTTTATCTTGAACAAATTGATCAGGCTTTAGTGTTGAAATCGACCATTTTTGGGCAATGATCCATCCTGCACACATTAAAACGGCACAAATGAACAATGTTATAAGAATGGCTTTGGACCTTTTGAAATCTTTCATATGAGATTACAATTATAACTAAGAATATCCTCAATGGAAATAAGCAAGGAATATGAAATGGGCCATCTTGATTGGATTCACAAAGCTTCAGAAAATAATGACACTCAAGCTGAAATATTGTCATTCAGTGACTATATAGAAATCTTTGAAAAAAATTCTAAAAATGAATGCCGTCCAACTTATGAATTTATCCACGACATGCTTAAGCATTATGGTGTCAATGAAGATGGCTCATATAAACTTTTTCAAATGAATCATTCTGATTGCCCTCCTGTCTTTGGGCAAAAAAAAGTTCAACATGCTCTTACTCAAAATTTAGTAAACTTCAGTGAAGAAGGATTTAACAATAAATTTATTCTTCTCATTGGTCCAAATGGTTCTTCAAAATCCTCTTTAGTTAAAAAACTTATAAAAGGCTTAGAAGATTATTCAGAAACAGATAATGGGAAACTTTTTAGTTTCAGCTGGATATTTCCCATAGAAAATTATGTCAAAGGGACTCTTGGTTTAAATAGTACGATTAGAGATAATAATTTAGTAAGTTATGCTTACTTAGAAGACAAAGAAATTTCAGCAATAATGCCATCTGAACTTAAAGATCATCCTTTGCTTTTAATTCCTAAAGAATTCAGACAGGAAATGATTGAAAAGTCCCTTCATGGTGATGAAAGACTTTTAGAGTCTGTACGAAAGTCATACCTCTATCGGGGAGATCTTTCAAAACGAAACCGTATGATCTACGATGCACTTTTGAAAAACTATAAAGGAAAGCACCAAGAGGTTCTTAAACATATACGTGTTGAGCGCTTCACCATCAGTAAACGTTATTCTACAGGTGCTGTCACAATCGAGCCTCAAATTCACGTCGATGCTCGTATGCAACAAATTACTATGGATAAAAGACTCCAAAGTCTTCCACCAAGTTTACAGTCATTAAATTTATTTTCACTTCAAGGTGAAGCCGTTATGGCCAATCGTGGAGTTCTTGAATATTCAGATTTATTAAAACGACCACTTGATGCTTATAAATATCTCTTAATGACGATGGAAACTGGTTCAATAAATCTTCAAGGAATTTTGACTGAATTAGATATCTTTTTTATTGGAACCTCAAATGAAATACATCTGGCAGCTTTTAAGCAGCATCCCGACTTTAATTCATTTAAAGGACGTTTCAATTTTGTCACAGTTCCCTATTTGTTGGATGTTCGCGATGAAGAAAAAATTTATCTTGAACAAGTTAGTGGATTAAAAGACCGCTCATATTTTTCTCCTCATGCTTTGAACGCTCTCTGTTTGTTTGCAGTTATGTCGAGACTAAGAGTTTGTCAGACAAAAAATTATAATGATAAAAAATTAGCCAATATAGCTACAAACTTAAATCCATTAGAAAAAGCACTTTATTTGGCCCATATCGAACAACCAGAAAAACTTGATATTGAATCTCGTCAAATCTTAAAACAAGGTCATGACGAAATCCAAAATGAATATGTTAATGATGGGCTCTACGAGGGTAAATTTGGTTTAAGTCCACGCGACTTAAAACATATAATTTATAAACTTTCTTCATGCCACCCCAACGTCACTTTCGTTGAAGTATTAGACCATCTTCAACAATTAATTCTCAAAAAGAGTGAATATGATTTTTTAAATATGGCCCCCCAAGCTGATTATCATAACCCAGGAAGATATTTAGAATTAATTAAAGAACATAATTTAAATATTTTTGACCGAGAACTTAGAAGTGCTCTTGGATTAGTTGATGATCGTTCTTATGAAGACTATATCAAGCGCTATATTGAAAATGTGAATGCACTAATAAAAGGCGAAAAAATAAAAAATTCTACTACCGGTAAGTTTGTTGATCCGGATGATTATTTTATCAAAGAATTTGAATTGGCCATTAACTTAAAAGAAGATGCTAAAATATATCGCTCTCTACTTATTTCAAAACTCGGGGCTTACTTTCTTGATAATCCAGGAAGACCTATCGTCTACACTGATGTCTTTCCTGATTTAGTTGATCGTTTACAAGAATCATTTCGAATTGAGCAAAAGAAAGTCATTATTTCAATTTCAAAAAACTTAATGTTCTTTGAAGCAGAATTCTCAAAAAATATTGACCCAAGCCATGGCACTCCTCTCTCTGATGAAAATCGAAAACAAATTAGAGCGGTACTTAAAAATCTTGAGACCCGTTATGGTTATTCAGAAGGTGCTGCAATGTCGTTACTTAATTTTTTGATTAAAGAACGATATTAATAGATGAGTGTCTTAAACAAAGCTTATCGGGACGATATTTTTGAAGTTCGGCATTTAGTTGATGAAGAACATGAAGGTATCAGGCTTGATCAATTTATTCAGTTATACCTGGATTCATTTTCACGTGAAATGATTAAAAAAAAAATTAAGGATAAAGAAATCACAATTGTAGATCGTCCGGGTATTCATAAACCCTCGACGATTCTTCATCATAAAGATGAAGTTATTATTCGCTTCCATAAAACTTCATTTGAAGACGAATACTGGAGAGGAGAAAAGCTAGTTCTGCAAATGAGTCCCGAAATTGTTTTTGAAGATAAAGAGCTTATTGTTATCTCCAAACCACCTTTTATGTCTACTCATCCAGCTGGAAGACATGTTTTTAATTGCGCCACCGTTTTTTTTGAAATGAAATATGAACAAACAATTCATTCACTTCACCGTATAGACCGTGAAACTTCAGGCATTTTAATGCTAGGTAAAAATCCAAAAATTGCCAACGAAATGATGGCCAATTTTGAACAAGATGATGTGAAAAAATGTTATCTTTTTATTTCTAAAGCTAACGAACTATATAACGGTTCAATGGAGTTCATTGCAAATGAGCGAATGAGCTCGCCTGGAGAAGGTTTAAAGCGAGTCTTTGTTGAACACTATCCTGAACATTCAAATGAAGGAAAACATGCGAGAACATATTATTTTATTTTAGAGAAATGTGGTGATTATGTGATCGGTATTGCTTGTCCGCAAACAGGAAGGCAGCATCAAATCCGGGTCCATGCACTCGCACATGGGATTCCTTTAATTGGGGATAAAATGTACCTTGGCTCTTATGAAATGTTTCAGCGCTTTAAAGACCAAGTGGCCTCTCAAGAAGATCACGACTTAATGGAATTACCGCGCCATGCTCTTCACGCCATTGCACTTAAAATCCCATATAAACAGGAGAAGGAAAAAATATTCATCACTCATATACCCGCTGATTTAAAGGCTTGGATTCTTCAAAAAACTGATCTAAATATAGAGAATCTAGAAGAAAAAATCAAAGCAACCATAACCAAATATTATCATTCCTAGTTTTAAAGCCCAAAATTAGTGTATTTTATTTAGACTTTTGCATTTAGCTCTTTTCCTATGATATGTTTCGAGTAATTCAATGGAGAGACATATGAAAAAATTAATTACTACTCTTGCTTTTCTTTTTGCATCGTTAACAAGTCAAACATTCGCTCAATCAAGTGGACTCATTGTGAATTTTTCAAAAGTTAATGACGGTGTTTATAGAGGTGCGAGACTGACAAATACTGAATCTATTCAATACTTAAAAGCATTAGGCATTAAAAATATTATCAATCTCCAAGGTGGTGATTTAAGTAGTGATATTGGTGTGATTATTCCTTGGGTTGAAAAAGGTGAAAGACCTGAAGTGATTGCTGAAGAAAAGGCAGCAGTGCTTTCGTTTGGCTTAGGTTTTTATCATGCTCCACTTAACTCACTCGATGTCGTAACCAAAGAAGAAGATCGATCAATTGATCAAATTTTGTCTTATATGCATGATCAAAAAAACCAACCTGTATTTATACACTGTGAGCATGGCGCAGACCGAACGGGTCTTTTGGTTGCTTTATACCGTGTGAAGTATGAAGGTGTTAATGTTGAAGCTGCAAGGAATGAGTGGATTAGAAATGGACACAATAAACTTCACCAAATGTTTACAGGTGACCTAGATGTCTATTATTACGAGAAAGTGAAGCAATACCGTAAATAGTTGGGTATTGATTAAATTCTTTTAATCTCCTTTTAATTCTAAATTTGGCCATAAGGCCTATGCTTGAATTACCAGGAGGTCCTTATGACTAATAAATTAATTGCACTTTCCTTAGCAACTCTACTTTCATTTTCTTTAAGCGCAGAAGATTCTAAAAATCACCCTTGCCAAAAATTAAAGACAGCGTGCGAATCTGCAGGCTTCATTAAAAATGGCCACAAAAACGACAAAAAAGGGCTCCATATTGATTGTATGAAACCTTTGCTTGAAGGTCAGACAGTTACTGGTGTTACAGTAAACCCAGAAGATGTTTCTGCATGCAAAGTAAAACAAGCAGAACATAAAGCAAAAAAAGAAGCTAAAAAATAATTTCGATTTTTAAAGATTGCTCCTTCGGGAGCATTCTTTTTAAAGATTTTTTTTAAGATAATTCAATACACCGAAAGGGCCAATATTTTCATCCCCAGTAAGAATTGTCGTCGGCTTAAATTCAAGCCGGTCAATCACAGACGATATATTAGAGACTCCAACTGAATTGTAAAATGACTTAAACATGGCCTGATCGTTTAAAGAATCACCAAAAAAGAGGCATTCATTTTCAAGGGTCTTTTGATTATTTAAAAAGTAACTTACGGCCAAGTATTTTGAAACTTTGCCACACCAAAAATTTAAATGAACATTTGAAGTAGAAAAATTTATATTATGTGCACGCAGAAATTCTTCTATATGATGAAAATAAACTCCATCTTGCAAATCGTGAAGTTCGATTGCACGATCAGTTTTTCTTCCAAAACTATCAACAGATAATTTGATTTTTGGAAACTCCGTTGTAAATTCATTGGCAAATTCAGCTAGCCTTAAAACATTTTCATGACTCACTAAACATTCTTCAGTAATAAATTTTCCCGAACGAGTTACAATTGCCCCACCACCTTCAACAATAACATCAGTTAAATAGGGAAAATGGGTTAGTAAAAAATGTCCCCATGAAAGAGATCTTCCTGTGACAATAACTAATGGAGTTTTTTTTGAAGCTAGTAAATTAATGATATCAAAAAAAACGGGATTCAAACCTTCTTTATAGGTAAGAGTCCCGTCGAAATCTGAAAAGACAATTTTAAAATTATTCAATTGGGTATGCGACTCCGAAGAAAACTCCAGAGAAACTATCTTTTAAACCGATGATAGCTTCAGCATTTGCAGTTAATTGTCTATTGGCCCCAACCTCAGCAGGAATGACTCCTGAAATACCGAGGTTGGCACTTAGAGTTGTGCTGTATGAATTATTTGTCCCATTTAAACTAATTCCATAAGGAATTGAGAGGTACGGGAATGCTTCTTTACCCCAAAAAGTAAATCCTTTCGAAACTGTTGGAGCAAGTCCTAAAATATTTCTTCGAGCATTAAATTCTTTTGAGTTTTCTATGAATGCTTTAATTGAAGTGCGTGGTTGATTTTCATAATCTGGAAATAGTTCAAAATCATACCCAGCAAAAAGCCTAGCACTTCTCTCGCCACCAGAAATTCCAAGACCAGCGTCTATTGTTCCAGATTCGCTTAATTTATCAGTAAAACGAGCTTGTAATCCTAAACCCCCACCAGTTGAGGTGATCCCTGTAAATTCTGCAGAAATAAGCTTAGTTTCCACTTCAAGTGGATATGACGTTAATCCTGTTCCATAAGCGTGTGCTTTTTGAGACCCAAATCCTAAAGTCATGGCAATTATGGCCATTGTTGAAATTGATTTAAAATTTTTCATTTATTCCTTCCTAACTTATCATAATGTCGTACTTTTATTTAATAGCACAAAAGACAAAGAGTCAAAATTTAACAGATAAAAGTTACACGCTTAGTCCTTTCTAGAGAAAGTTTTCATTGACTAAAACTGCTCAAAACTCTATAAATTGACCTATCGATATATGGTGGCTGTAGTTCAGTCGGTAGAGCACTAGATTGTGATTCTAGGTGTCGTGGGTTCGAGCCCCATCAGCCACCCCATTTTTCCCACAAGGATGATGGCGACTTTTTAAAATTCAATTCAAATTGAGAGCTTCGCAAGAGGTAATCATAATTAGCCCGGAGTAACCTACTGGGCTTTTTTTTGTCTAATTTTTTGTAGAAAAGCAAACATAACCAAACACTGCCCAAAAGCTAATACCGTTTGATTAAATCGTTATCTGTATCTGCAATATATAAATAAGTACCGTCAGTGGTCACTCCATATGGAAAATTTAAACCACTAGGAATCACAGTGCTTACAGTTCCACCATTGATACTGATTTTTTTCAAAGCATCGTTATAAGAGTCTAAGAAATAAAGATAAGTTCCATCAGTAGTCAATCCGCGTGGTTTATTTAAGCCAGAGGAGATCAATGTAGTGACTGTTCCTCCGTTTATACTTACCTTTTTGACCATATGATTATCAGTATCTGAAAAATACACGAATGTGCCGTCTGTAGTTAAACTGTTAGGGTAATTTAGGCCTGAGGCAATAGTAGTGACACTTCCGCCGTTGATGCTAACTTTTTTTATGGCATGATTATCAGTATCAGCAATATAAACATATGTGCTATCTGTAGTTACTCCATTTGGAGAACCTAAACCAGATGAGACCAAGGTTGTAACACTTCCACCGTTAACACTCACTCTTTTAATCATGTGGTTGTCTGTATCTGCTATATAAACATAAATCCCATCTGTCGAAACACCTCTTGGATAATTTAAACCAGAGACTAATGTAGTTATTGTTCCTCCACTAAGACTAATTTTTTTAATCATATGGTTATATGAGTCTGCTATATACAAATACGTTCCATCGGTTGCTACTCCTCGAGGTCTATAGAGACCAGTGGAGATGAAAGTTGAAATAGGGCCAGAGGTTACTAATAGACACCCCTCCATACTGCCTCCCATCTGAGTACAACTTGAAGTTGTTCCAATACCAGGAGCGACCCCACTATTTTTTCCACATGAAAATAAAAGTATTAAAAAACTAGTTAATATTATTTTTGACATTTTCATAAATTATTCCTTTTTAAAAGAAGAGCCCATAGAGAATTCCGACAGAATTCATTTTTAAATTTTGAGCATCACTTAAACTTGAGTCTGCCCCAGCAATATTTAATTTTTTAAATTTTAAACTTTGATATTCAATCCCCCAAAACGTCATTGGAGTAAATTGCCAATGAAGTTGTAAGGCTAAAGTATCTGCATTTTTATATTTTACGATTTGTCCGGTAGAATTTGTTTTATCTAATGTATAATTTCCAGAAATCATCAATGGCAATTTACCAATTATTCGTATGCTTCCGAATTCAAATCCTAACATCGGATAAATTCCGTTCAGCTTACCTTGAGTATTTACGTTTGAAACTTTACTGGGATCTGTGAGTTGCTTCCATAGTGAATACTCACCATTAGCACCTAATATAAAACCAAATAGCTTTAGTCCTAAACTCGCATCGACTGAATAAGCTGCCAAGGTTGTCTTTGGCACTGTCGTAGTATCAGAAGTAACTGTCGATCCATACCCAACCTTTAAAGCGCCTGAAGCATACAAACTAGCGTGGGCGTTCATAGAAAAAATAAAAAGACTTATTATGAAGTAAGTTACATTTTTTAAAATATTCATCCTGATTATTCCTAAAAATTTACGATACTCACGATCTTTCATGATCGGAGAATTTAGTCTAACACGTGAAAGCAAAACCACATGTCATCCAAAAGAACGACAAATGCAAAATAATATTCTTGATGTCGAATTTGGAAGTGGGTACTATTTATTGAATGAGCAATCACAACGAATTATCAAACGTCATTATTTGCGACGATCATTTTGTAAGTGTCGTCGGCATAGAAATGCTTCTTGGTCAGTATCTTCCCTTTCCTTTAAACATTCGGAAAGCGACTACTGGAAAAAAAGCAATAGAACTTTTCACACAAAAATTACCAGACCTTCTGGTTATAGATTTAGGTCTTCCCGACATTTCAGGCCTTGAGGTCATTAAAAAAATTCGCGAATCCTCTATATTATCCAAAATCATTGTCCTAACTGGACAAAGTGAGCCGCAACTTTTAAGACAAGTCTATCAACTTAATGTGAACGCTATTTTGAAAAAAATAAATTCTGGAAAAAATTTAGAAGAGGCGCTAAACTTTCTTAAAACAAAAAACGATAATATATATTTAGATTCATCTATCCAATCTATCCTTGATATCCAGGAAACTTACGTTCCCACACGAAGAGAGTATGAAGTTTTAGAGCTAATGAGCAAGGGGCTTACTAGTGAAGAAATTGCTGACCAATTAAAATGCTCAATACCTACGATAAAAACTTACCGTGCACGAATAATGGATAAAAGTAGCACGAGAAATTCTGCTGAAATGATTTCTTGGTTTTTAAAGGGGCACGGAAAATAAAACTTCCGTTCCAATCCCCACTCTGGAGTTCATTGAAAAGTATCCTAGATGTAAAGAAATAAAATGTCTCGCTATCATAAGCCCTATTCCTGAACCATGAGTTTTTGAAACTCCAGTTAGCACAAATTCACTAGAAGCATGACAAATTCTTTCTAGTTCTTCAGCTTCAATTCCATAACCTTCATCTCGAATTTTAATTTCTAAATGATCTTTATTCTTTTCAAGAGTTACATAAATCCTTTTACCAGTTGCTGTTGCTCTGACAGCATTAAAAAAAATATTTCTAAATGCAGAGGCCATCATTTCAGAATCTCCATCAGTAAAAACAAGCTCGGGAGAAGACGCAAAAACAACATCTACGCCTTTCATCTGTACGCGGCTTTGATTTTGAAACAAAATTTCTCTAATTAAGGCATTCCATTCAAAAGATTTTTTAATAGGATGAAATTCTATTGGCTGTGTTCGTACCCAATCCATTACATTTTTAATTAAATTTTGAGAGGCCATTGAAGAACTCTCGAGAAGTTCGAAATGTTGATGATGACCAGGTCCAATACTTTTTTGTAGTGCGTGCGTAATAAGTGCATGAGCGTCTACAAAGCCTGAAAGGTCATGAGCAAGTAGAGCTAGTAAGCGCGCTCGAAATTCTATATCTTGATGCAAGCGAAGCTCTACTTTTTTCTGCGTACCAATATCACGAAAAAAAGCGACAGTGCCCGATGAGTTCTCACCATCTTCACCAATTTTATCCAAGGCAAGATGAAAGTAATGCAATTTTTGATCAGATCCAGTTAGTACTAATTCACCAGGAACTAATGAAACCTGCGGCAATACTACTTTAAATGGTTGTCCCAAAAAATTTTGAGAGATATTAAAAAACTTAATTCCTCTACCACTGATACCCATCACTCTATTTTCATTATCAAGAACAAATACAGGATCTGGAAGTTGTTCAAAAATTCGGACCATTGCAAGAGGTACAACACTTAATAATCGATGACGAAGAAGTGCGTACATAATTCCAATCTGAGTGCTGAGCAAAGAAAAAGTATTGGTCGCAATCCACTCAACTTCCATTGCATTTTTAAGAGAATAGGCAATTAAACTTTGAGCAAGAGAGACAGTAAGACCCATATTTAAAATTAAAACTTGTCGCCTCTGATAACCTTTACTTTGCACAAAGACGACAATACTTATGACATAAGACAGAATCATCTGGGCCATAGACCATAGATAAATTCCATTGTACCAACTTCCAAAACTATATTTAACAACAGTGACACCAAAATGAGTGACGGGTTGAAAGTTATTAAAAAGTAATGGCCTAGAAAAAGGAAAAAGAATCATTAAAAAATTCAAGACAGCGGGAGCGAACATAATAATAGTCACCCATTTTTTATGAAGCCAATTCCAGCGATCAAAAACGGAGCTGATAAAATACAACCAGCAAGGAGTTAAAAAGCACATTCCCAAAACACGCAAGTGAAGGAATAAAACTTTTTCTTCAAACGTCTGTGCAATATAAACATTTGCCAAACAAAAAGATCCAATAATGAAAGTAAGTGATAAGGCCAAAAGGTAACGAATAGAACGCATTCGCCATAAGCGTGCCGTATGGATAACAGTAAGAATTGTTAAGACAAAAGTTGCGAGATTACAAAGGATGAGAATAATCGTAAGACTCAAAGAAGTTTTCCAATTTTAAAAAAATATCTATTGAGAGTGCAATAAAGAATCCTAGTAGACAATACATAAAATTTATATTCTCAAACCCTACTCGTTGCAACATTTTTCAAACTTTCAATGGAATTTATTACGTATTCCGAATTGAAAATTAAAGAGAAAAGCTCTTAAAAACTGTATCTACCCAATCTAATTGCCATGATAAAAGCACTCCTTCGTACATGCTTGACTTCACCATCACATATCACAACATTTGAACTATAGATTTATTTAGTCATCAAGTTGGAAACTTTATTATGAAAAAAATTCTCTTTCAAGTCACCACGAAAGAAAAATGACTTTGGTCTGCGCTAAAAATCGATTTCACGATAATAATCCCAGTTCTTTTATTGAATGACGAAATTCATGGAGCAAACCTATGTTGCAGTTGATGAAGAACGATCAGTTATAATTACAATAATTGTTTCGCATTTATTTATTTCGAATATATAAACAAGAAATCATTATCATTCGTAAAACTTATCAATCATAAAATTAATTTAAAATGAGGTGCATTTAAGTTGAAAAATATGTTTAATTTCTTAAGTGCCAATCTAATTTACGTAGGAATAAGTGACACACTTACCAAACTTAATTCGTGACCTAGCATTTATCTTAATTACTGGTGCTTTTGTCAGTATTATTTTTAAAAAATTAAAACAGCCTGTTGTATTAGGCTATTTAATAGCAGGTTTTTTTCTAGGCCCAAATTTCCCTTTTTTTTTCAATATAAAAGAAACATCGTCTATATCTGTTTTTGCAGAACTTGGTGTGATCTTTTTACTTTTTGGATTAGGACTAGAATTTAGTTTTAAAAAATTATCTCGGATTGGTAAAAGTTCTGGAATCGCAGCACTTTTTGAAACGTTTATAATGTTTTCTATAGGCTATGGGATTGGATACCTTTTTAATTGGAAAACAACTGATTGCCTCTACCTAGGTGGAATGATTGCCATTTCTTCAACAACAATAATTGTTAAGGCATTTGAAGATTTAAACCTTAAAGGTAGAGATTTTGTACATTTAGTTTTTGGGATTTTAATTGTTGAGGATTTGATTGCTATTTTATTCTTGGTTGTTTTAACAAGCATTGGTGTAACCAACACATTCTCAGTACAAATTTTATTAGTTTCAATATTTAAATTAGTTTTTTTTATTACCATTTGGTTCTTAGTTGGAATCTATCTAATCCCATTAATATTAAAAAAAATAAGTTCCCATCTCAATGACGAAAGCATCATCATAATATCGATTGGATTATGTTTACTGATGGTTGTAATTGCAACTCAGCTTGGATTTTCGGCACCACTCGGGGCCTTTGTTATGGGGTCAATTTTATCAGAGACAAAAGATGGTAAAAAAATAGAACATCTTTTTACTCCTATTCAGAAACTTTTTTCAGTTGTTTTCTTTGTTTCTGTTGGAATGATGATAAACACATCATCGATTGTTGCACGTTACAGTGAAATATTAATTATAGCGATTGCAGTTATTCTAGGAAAGATTATTTCAGTAACAATTGGATCCCTTCTGGCCGGTCAAAAAATACAGAAATCAATTTCAGCAGGATTTAGCTTGGCCCAAATTGGAGAATTTTCTTTTATTGTAGCAACCTTAGGTATGACTATGAAAGTAACTAGTAATTTTTTATATCCTATTGCAGTGATAGTTTCTGCTATTACAACATTCACAACACCTTACTTGATCAAATCTTCTCATTTATTTTATCAAAAAATAGATTTGAAATTGCCACAACACTACAAAAATAGGCTTGAAAAATACCATCACTCAATGATGGCAAAGAGTGAAAAAGGTACATTATCACTCTTATGGAATGCTTATGGCGTAAGAATTATTCTGAATATAACATTAGTCATAGCGATTACACTTTTTTTCAAGCAAAGCCTTCTTCCTAATTTATTAAAGATCATTCCAGATAATCGACTTTTTCAACTTCTAAGTGCAACAATTACACTTCTATGTACAGCTCCTTTTCTTTGGGCCATCTTCTTAGGCAATCCTACAAATTCAATTAAACTCAAAGTTTCAAACTTAGTTAAATTAAAAAACCTCTTATTAGGAATTACAATTTTTCGAATATTTCTTGGGATTATTTTAATTATATTTTTAATAAGTCAATTTACGGAAATTTATAAAGCCTTATCCATAACCCTCAGTTTAGTAATACTTGGAATAATTTTAAATAGAAACATTTTTGAAACATTTTATTTAAAAATTGAAAATCGATTTATGAGTAATCTTAATGAGCAAGAAAAAGAAATGCTTGAATCAAACAAATATATTCCAAAACTTGCTCCATGGGATGCTATTTTAGTTGAAGCAATTGTTTCACCAACTTCACGGCTTTGTGGTAAATCATTGCAAGACTCTATGCTTAGGAAAAACTTCAACGTCACAGTTGCTTTAATTGAAAGAGGTACTAAACATATCATGGCTCCAAATAAAAACGAATTAATTATGTCATATGACCGTCTTCATCTCATTGGTACTGAGATAGAACTAACAGCGGCCAAAGAATTAATCGAAGAGCCCAATATTGGAAAAGAAATAAATGATAATGAAATTTTTTACAAACTAGAATCTTTAATATTGTCTGAAAAATCAATTTTTGTTAATAAATCAATAAAGGATTGTGGATTAAGAGAAAAAATTAATGGCCTCATTATTGGTATTGAACGCGAGGGAACTCGTATCTTAAATCCTGACTCTACAATTGTTTTAAAAGAAGATGATTTACTTTGGGTTGTAGGAGATATTCGCAAAATTGA
>CANCFT010000025.1 GCA_947377285.1 Bacteriovoracaceae bacterium | reverse complement strand
ATAACATCTGCTAATATTGGAACTAATACTGTATTTAGTATTCCACCTGATAAATTGTTAAATGGTGTTGCAAGAAATTTAGATCACGACTCTCATGCGTTGGGACTTGTTCCAAATTTAATGTGCTTTTCAGTAATGTATATGGGTCTCTCTGCATGTCTTTTAGAATTAATTGATCAATTAAAAGTAACCAAATATTCCGATGATCCTACCGATTTAAGAGATATGTTTTCTGAAACGGTAATTCAAGTGGGCAGTGAATTTGACCGAAGTCCAGATCACACTGGATGCGGCTCACAGCACTCGAGTACAAACTCTTTTACTTATTTGAGCGGTGGAATTAAAAAATTCCAACTTCTAGGAAATATCTCTCAAGGTAGTAAAGATGGTGGTACTTGGGGAATAGCAGCTCCTGTTAACGGTGTAAGTCGCAATGGAGGGGCAGAAATGATTAGACCAATTCATTGTGCAAACAGTATTTGCACCATGCTTAGAATAAAGTCTGTTTCAACTGCTGAAGCTTCATTGGTTAATTTAATTAACGATGTTGATATTGAAATTGTTCCAGAGCTTGAACTTCCGACAAATAAAGCTGGGTAATTAAAACTTTACCAACTTAATTTAACTAATAATTCTTATGCCCTTTCTGAGTTCTACTCCTTCCTACTTTTTTAACACTAGACTTAGCTTTAGCATTTTTAAAATTTAAAAAACTTCTTTTAAACGCTAGGCTTTTATTGTTTGCTTTAAATAATACTAAATTTTTAGTCCCATCTTTTTTTTCTTCCATAATCCCCCCTCTAAATAATGATAATCGAGAATAAATTTTTTGTTAAAATTAAATTAAATTAAAAAATCAATTTCTTCGGTGATATTTCTTCTTGAGTAATCTACAGTGGGCCATATTTCACACTCAAAACGTAACTGAATTCAAGGGTATCCCTCTCAATTATTCATTGGATTTCAGTACATTGAAAGAGGTTGTGGACCTCAAGAAATTTTAGGAGCGGGAGCAGAATGTTCAGAATGTTCAGAATGTTCAGAGAATGATCCAAGTGCATGTAGTGACTTACAATAAATGAATTGTAAAATCCCACCTTAATGGTGGGATTTTTTAATTTAGTCAATTCAAAGTAAAATTAGTTGAAATCGATTAAGAATATTTGAAAACTTAAGATAAGTGATTAAAGCAGCTGAAAATATATACAGGTTATGAAGCAATTTAAAAATATATATAAAATTAACTACGCTTCTTTATTTGAAGTAAAATTGTCATGACTCTAGAATCATAAAACATACCATTTTCCACTAGTTGAATGAGCAAATCTTTGATAAAAACCCTTAATGAAAATCTTTGTCTTTTTAATCTTTATTCTTAGTTCCAACCTATGGGCCAAATCAAAACTTCCATTATTAGAAGAAAAGATGTGGCGCTTTCTTCGAGAGACTCAAGTCCGCGACCAAAAAATCATCCGGACAAAAGGCGGATGGCCTAGCTTTTCTCGATTCCGAGGGACTCAAATAAAAAGCCAAGAAAGCAATAGCTTCGTTACCATTCAGCTTTTAGTTGCCCTAAGTAATATTGAATCTAGTTATGAGCTTGAAGGATTTAAAGAATCTGCAATTGCTGCCAATATATTTTTAGATCAGTACTTGGCCGATTCTCGCCTGACTAACGAGCCAGCAGGAACTATGGCCTATTGGCCATTAATTAAAACTCCATCTGGAAAATTCATCCGGTCATTTTCAACGAGCTTTATCTATCGAAACTTAGCGGCTTTTAATATTCCGAACGATTTGGATGTAAGTGCAAATTATTTTCAATGGATTTTTCGCCAAAATAGTCATTTAAATTTTCAACATGATTTTGCCAAAACGTCAGGTGAGTATTTAGACTTAGCTCCCAGAGCTCAATACTCAAATGATAAAAAATGGAAATCCCCCGACTCTGGTGCTTTTTTAACTTGGGTTGAAGCAGATAAAAATAAATTTAATGGCACTCGAATATTCGGAGGTATCAATGATGTTGACTGCGTGGTCAATCTAAATATTCTGACCGCTCTTTTGACTTATCAAAATCATCGAGGAGAGCTCTCACCTGAGACTGCCAACGGTCTCATTGCAAGTTGTAAACTCATCAATGAAGCAATCATTAATCACAATACAGATATTTGTGGTGTTTGGTACGACCGCCAATCTCAATTTTACACGGCCTATGCAAAGGCCTATCTTGCCCAAGAAAAAAATGATTGCTTAAATGATTCTTTAATTTCTGCTCAAAAAGAAATTTTAAATCTGGCCGATAGTGCTCTTACGGATGTCATTTTTATTAATTATACAAATATTGCTGAAATAATGACTTCTTTGAAAAAACTTTGGCCTTTAGTAAATCGACCAATCGAAATCCAAAATTTATTACAAAAATTAACGACATTGCTAAAACAAGGAATTCTTGTAGAAAAGAGCAGGGCCTATGTAAAATCGACTGATTCACTTTTTAAAGCTCAACTAGGACCTATTACCGTTGATTGGTACTCTCCACAATTTTCAACTGCCATCGCTCTTGAAGCATTATTACTTCCGTAAATTAACTTAAATTTTCCAGTCAACATCATTAAGGGTGCTGAAAGTAAAACCTCTATCTTCTAATTCTGGAATTAATTTTGCTAACAGCTCAACTGATTGGTGTCTCAAATCATGCATTAAAACCACTCCACCTTTTCTTTTGCGAGCTTCATAGAGGTATCCACTCATACAATCATCAATTGATACTTTTTTACTCCAACAGGCCCAATCAGCGGCCTGGAGATATTTACCATTTTTAACTTCTAACTCTCCGCCAATATCCCATAAAATGGGGCCAACATATTGTTTACCGATTTCGTTTTGATTTAAAAAATCTGCATATTTACTGGCCCACGCCCCTTCAGGTGCCCTGAAATAAAAATGTTTGTTATTTTGCATATAAGGTAAAAGTAATGTGTGATTATCCAGAACTTCATTTTTCACTATATCCTTCCAAAGAGCAGGATCAAGATTTTTTAAAGGAAGATGAGACATCGAATGATTTCCAACAATATGGCCTTCATCGACAATTCGTTTTAAAAGTTCAGGATGGGCCAAGACATTTTTCCCAATAACAAAAAATGTCGCTTTAATATTGTATTCATTTAATAGGTCTAAAATTTTATCTGTCACACCTTTAACCGGGCCATCATCAAAAGTTAAAATAATTTCATTTTTCCCTGTATGAAGATTGCCAATATTACTTTCTGAAAAATCTTTTTCGATAACTTTTAAGTCAACATTTGCAAAAGCGGTTGCACAACAAAAAGTCCAAATCAATATTAAGTATTTTAACATAAAAACTCCTTATTTAAGACTTGCCTGTTTTATAGATCAGTTAATTCAATGTAAATATTTATTTACAACACGTCTTTTTAGGAATGATTACTATATGTTTTAGTTATATGGGCGGTCACGAATGTGCCGCCATAATTGAATGAAGAATTTTACTGAATGTTCTAGAGTGCACTTACTTCTGGAAAAATTTCATTTGTCATAATATTCAAATTTTGAAAATCGGGAGTTATTAATTCTTCCATTAATTCTTTCACTGATAAAATTTTATCAATTCGAGAAGCCGTCTGCCCAACTGTATAGAGATTTTTTTCATTGGCCTCTAAATTAATTGAAGAAAGAAGTCCATTACAAATACAAAAAGCTTTATCGTTTTCAAGCTTAGCAGAACAGTTTCCTTTATTGAGGAGATAACCTTTATTGCACTTAGGAGCGCGGGCAAAACTCAAGGCCTCAACATAGAATGGACTTTGTTTTAAAACTCTAAAAAGCATTCCACATGGTGAGCCAGGTTTATTGGCCAATTCAATATCTTTTTCTTGGCAATCTACTAATAATTTTTTGTATTCAGCATTGGCCCCACTCTCATGAGTTGCTAAAAATCGAGTTCCCATTTGAACACCACCACAACCAAGATCCAAGAATTTCACAATATCTTCGTGAGTATAAATTCCACCTGCTGCAATCACAGGAATTGAATGATTCCAATTCTTACAGACTTCTAAAACTTCTTTAATTAAATTTGATAATTCATTGGCGGGCCCTAATGCTTGCTCTGGTTCTCGCCAAGCAATATGCCCACCGGCCAGTGGACCTTCAACGACTAAGGCGTCTGGTAATCGACCAGAGCGAGACCATCGTTTAAAAATAACTTCAGTTGCTCTCCCAGATGAAACAATAGGAATAAGGGCCACTTCACTTGCACGAGGATGAAGTTTAACAATTTCAGGTAAGGCCATAGGCAAACCTGCACCACTAATAATGGCATCAACTCCACCATCCATTGAGCCTAGTACTGAGTCTTCATATGTATTAATTAAAGCCACCATAATATTCATTCCAATGATTCCACCATTGGCCAATTTTTTAGCATCAATAACATCTTGAGCAGCAGCATCGCGATGATTAAATTTTCGTCCGTGGCGTTCAGTTACAATGCGATCCAATGCGGCCGATGATAAGACGCCCATTCCACCAAGAGCAGCCACAGCGCCAGCTAGATTATAGGTAGAAAGTCCGATCCCCATGCCTCCTTGAATAACTGGAATTTTGATGTTCAAATTTCCAATTTGCAGTGCTGGCAATGTTGACACACTCATACGTTTCTCCTAAAAAAGATTTTATCGATTAAAAAATTATGACATGAATTTCAAAGAAGTATAATTTGAATTGTATAAGAATTGTAATAACATCCTTAATAAAACAAAATATAAACAAAAATAAAATATATTAGAGTTTAAATGATTACAGAACTTCAGCGAATTCTTTCAAAACGAGGAATGGCGAGCCGAAAAGAGGCCGCCAAGCTAATCCTTGAGGGAAAAGTTAATGTTAATGGACAAGTTTGCCTGGATCCAACAAGAGGTTTTGATCAACGAGTTTTGATAGAAATTTCTGGTCAAAAAGTTAATATCAGCCAGAAACATTATTTAGTGCTTCATAAACCAAAAGGATTAGTCGTTACGCGCTCTGATGAAAAAGGTCGCCCTACTGTTTACTCCTGCCTAGAGAATTGGCATGGTCCTTTACTTCAAGCTGTGGGGCGCCTCGATTTGGCCAGCGAAGGACTACTACTTTTCACTAATGATCATCTTTGGGCAGACCAATTAATGGATCCCAAAAAACATATTAAGAAAATTTATCATGTTCAAGTAACTCCTATTCCAACTGAGGAGTGTCTTCAAAAATTATCTCTTGGAATACTTCTTGATGGGATTAAAACATTACCATCTCAATTTGAAATGATTCGGACGGGTGATAAAAATGCCTGGATTAAAGTCCAATTGAATGAGGGACGAAATCGACAAATTCGAAAAATGTTTGGAAGTGAAAAAATAGAAGTTTTAAGATTAGTCCGAGTCCAAATAGGCAAGTTAAAACTGGAAGATCTTACTAAAGGCGAATGGAGAGAAATTGCAATTAGTGATGTTTAATGAATAGAAATACTTTTTAATTTATTAATTTTTTTTATCATTTTTATTTTTTGTCTTAAAATTCCTTGGCATAACTTTCCTTCTCTAACTTTTAAAAGTAAAAGATCTTTCCAGTTTTTCCAGGATGGATACCATTTCCCAAACCATTTTAATGTCAAAAGCGCAGGCTTTGCCAACTGAAAAATTCTGGCAAAAAGAGCTGTACCAAAAATTTTTGCCAGAACAAAAATGAAGACACCCAAAACAATATATCCTTTTCCTAAAAGTGACAGCGCAAAAACCTTTAAGGGAAAAAGAACGAACAAAGGAAAGGCAAAAACCAATATTACTTTATGAGGTGAAAGTTTTCGAATACTATTTTCGATTTTTAATAAAAAAGAGTGTTCGGCCAATCTTTCAAAAAAATGCGCGAGAGGTACCCATCCCCATTCCTCAAACAGTAAAATTAAAGCCAAGGGAAAAAGTAAAATCGACTTCAACCACTTCTTCATGATTTATTTTATTATTCTCATAGATAAATTGCTGGAAAATATCTTTGATTAGGAAGATGATCATTAAACCAATTAATGGCCTCTTCACTCAACTCTTCTGTATCTCTTTTGACTAGCGAAATTCTGGCATTGGGTAATGACTCCATTGCCAATTTATTTAATTCAATAGTCTCTTTATCATCTTCGGCCATGATTAAAAGAGTAGGCAAATAAAGTGAGCCAAGTGTTTTTTTCTCTAGCATATCTGCTCTGCTACTATATCCGACAATTGCATATAGAAAATTTTGATCATTAAAATAATTGGCCGATATCACACATGCAGCTGCACCAGTCCCTGTTCCCAAAAAGCCAATTGGTGTACTCATTTTATAAAATCGGCTTTTCAATAACCATAATGTTGCAGTATTTAGGCGCTTAGAAAGTAATGAAATATTAAATCGATTACTAAATGCATCTTCATCTTTTGTTAGTAAATCTAAAATTAAAACTCCATGTCCTGCCATGGCAAAGTTACTGGCCAATTTTAAATTTCGAGGGTTGTTATAAGCCCTGCCACTTCCCTGAGCAATAATAATCCACGATTTAATTAAATCACTTGTTAATACTAATCCAACAAGGGAAACAAAGGTGTCTTGTATTTTTACTTCTTCTGTATTTAAGTGAGCGCTGAATTGACTTTGCAGAAGTGAGAACTCACTCATAAGGTCTATCACTTCCTCATAATCCGTTTTAGTAAAGTTTTCAAAACATTCACTTAAATTGCTAATAGTTGAAGAAACGATTAAGTCACAGATTGTATCAACGAGTGGTGCTAATTTAATTTTGGCAACAGCAGAAATAACTGGAACTGCTAAAATAATTTTTCCCAATGTCTTTTTTTTCAGGGCATCAATAACTAATTCCATATTAAAACTTGAAATAATGCCTTCATCAATTAGAATGATATCCTTACCATCAATGGGTACGGCCGGGTATTCCCTTCGTAATATTGAATTCATTTTTGAGAATTCTTTAAGTGCTTTGTCTTTTAATGGAATTAATTCTGGAACATGAATATTAACTGAATTTAAAAAATCATGATTATAATGAATGACATTTCCTTCCATGATATTTCCAAGTTGCATTCCTGGGAATTGTGGAGATTGAATTGTTTGTAATAGATAAATATCTAATGGCAATTCACATTTTTTTGCCACTTCAAAAGCAATCGGAATTCCTTCTTTAGATATTGAAATAACAATTGTATTCTTTATATCTATGTCTAAAAGATTTATTTTAGATGCTAATTGAAGTCCGGCAGATCTTCGGTCATGTAAAAGCATAGTGCCCCCATTTCATATTCCCACCAATTAACGTGAGCAATAAAAGGGCCAAAGTCTTTTATTTAAAATCTATTGAATACCCCATTGGGCATTCAATAGATTTTGTGAAAAAATCCCATATTTAATTCTAATGGATTTTAGTGAATTAGGTTTAATTGGGCAAGTAAAGTTACTATTCGTAAGATTCTCTAATCGCTTAATTCTAAACATAACTTTTTGAAATATTTTATCAGTTCTAAACTTTGAACAATTTATTCCTTCATCCCATGAGTCATCAACAAATTGACTAAAGTCAATTTCCTTATTTTTGACCCATTGGTTATTTTTACAAATAACATAGGGACCAAAAGTTTCACCGAGCACATCAGGATTTTTTGCGAGGACATTATTCCAAAACCTCATACCATTGAATTCAGCTGCCATATCTCCATAGGAAATAACTCCAGTTGTATAAGCGCCCATGATTCCATTTTCAGCTTTCGTTCCAATATTAACAACTTCATCTATAGATAGATGCTTATAATAATAATTTCTAAAATAACGAAAACCTGTTCCCGTGAAATGTTCAAACTTATCTGTACCGACAAAATGGCCTCTAATATTAATGGCAGAGGCCAACGGGTCTGTAATGTATTTTGAATAAAAACCTAGGACAATAGAATCTTTTGGAGTCAAACTTCCATAGATTGAATCTGCTGTACTAATTTTTATTCTTTCAACTTCATCGGAAGTAGAAATAAACTTATTAAAATGCCCCTGAAGGCCATTATGAAATTCTTTTCTTAAGTAATGAAAGAGAGAAACTTCATTACAATTTTGGCTATTTTTATTTGTTTTTTCTAACACTTGGTTAAAAAGTTTATTTGAGAATTGATTAATCGCTTCTGATGAATCTTTGATGCCTTCAAGTCTTGAGTGATAACTATCAACTTCACTTGTAAATGCAATTGTAGAGACTAATAGCCTAGAAATTAAGAAACTAAGAAAAAAAGTAGTAATTATTTTCATGCGGGGACATTATCAGGAATTAATTCTGATTTTATCGTGAGTGTAATTATTATATGATTTAAATATATTTTCTAAATCCATAAATCATGAAATTTACGCTCCAAGTCTTCACGGTGTTCTGGAGCTGCGATGGCAATTAATGCCGCCGCCCGCTCTTCAAGTGTTAAACCATGCAAATAAGCTACGCCATGTTCAGTAACAACATATTGAACATGGGCCCTGGTCGTTACTACCCCAGCACCTGATTTTAAATATGGCACTATTTTACTTTCTCCACTACGTGTTTTTGAAGGAATTGCAATAATAGGCTTTCCCCCTTGAGAAATAGCAGCTCCACGAATAAAGTCCATCTGTCCTCCGACACCTGAATAAATCCTAGAACCAATAGAATCAGAACAAACTTGCCCAGTTAAATCAATTTCAATGGCACTATTAATAGCAACTACTTTTGGATTTTGAGCGATAATATGTGGGTTATTAGTATAAGAACAATCAAGAAGAAGTACTTCTGAATTATCATTAATAAAATCATAAACCTTATTTGTACCGATGACAAAACTCGAGACTATTTTACGAGGGTGCTTTTTCTTAAAGCAACCAGTAATAACTCCTTTTTCATGAAGCGCTATAATTCCATCAGAAAACATCTCAGTGTGGATACCAAGATCTTTATGATTTCCCAAGAGAGAGAGAACTGCGTTGGGGATAGAACCGATACCTAATTGTAAAGTAGAACCATCTTCAATGAGTTCAGCTATATTTTTTCCAATGGCCAACTCAACTAGAGAATTAACAACTTCTTTTGATTGATAAAGTGGAGCTTCTTTATAAATAGCTTTAGTAATTTTTGAATAATGAATTTGTTCTCCAAAAGTTCGCGGTAATAATGGATTGATTTGAGCAATAATTTTTTTAGCTGTGTTTATAGCTGAAATTGAAATATCAACTGAAGGGCCTAAACTGCACATTCCATGTTTGTCAGGAGGTGTTAATTGAACAATTGCAACATCGAGTTTAATTTTTTGATTATAAAATAAATGAGGAATATCACTTAAAAAAATGGGGATATAGGTCGCCGCTAAATGATTATTACTGGCCTTCCGAATATTACTTCCATTAAAAAATGCATGAACCCGAAAACTCTCTTTATATTCTGGTTTTGCATACGAGCAGTCTCCTTCTGTATGCATCTGATAAATATCAACTCCTTTCAGTGAATTCGATCGTCTCGTCAAGGCCAAGACTAATTCTTCAGGAGTTGCTGCTGCCGAATGAACAAAAACTTTATCGCCAGATTGAATTTCTAAAACTGCTTCGTCAGAAGTAACGTATTTTAACATAATATTATCCTTTCTTTTATTTTTTAGCGATAATACATTGAAGCGTTAAAAAAAACATAAGATAAATCATGTTCTTTTGCTTTTTACAAGATTATCGTTTTATTTATGAGTTTTTATCAATTTGAAAATATTACCAAAGATCATCATTTTTTAGGCGGAAAAGCTTATGCCTTAGGGGTTATGAGCAATGCTCATTTCCCAGTCCCAAATGGAGCTGTGCTTTCGGGTCTTCCTGAATCTCAACTTGAATGGGATCAAGTACTCAATTGGTGGAAAAGCATTGGCTCTCCTCTATTAGCGGTCAGAAGTTCGGCGCAGGGGGAAGACTCGGGAGAGCAAAGTTTTGCCGGTCAAAACTCAACTTTTTTAAATATTGCAGATGAAAGCAATCTTAAAAAAAGCGTTGAAAAATGTTTTGAATCTATTCATAAAAAATCAAGCACCCTTTACCGTGAGCACTTCTTAAAAAATGAAGCCCACAATGTTAAAATGAATGTTGTGCTGCAAACAATGGTGGATCCACTCTATTCAGGAGTTTTTTTTAGTATTGATCCACGATCAAATGAAAAAAAGTGGGTCTTAGAAGCGATTAAAGGTTATGGCGAAGATTTAGTTTCAGGAAAAAAAACGCCATTTCATTTTGAAGAAAACCAAAAAATTCAAAACCCCATTTTTAATATAAATGAAATTGTCACAATTGGACAAAAAGTTAGAGATTATTTTGAATATGAAATTGATATGGAATGGGCCATCGATAAAAATAATACTTTTTATGTCTTGCAGGCACGCCCAATTACAGCTCTCTCTGGCAAGAGTAGTAAAAAGAAATTAATTCAAGAAGAAATAAAACGTCTAATAACTACTCATGAATCAGATACGATATGGGATGGACAGACATTTTCGGAATGGAGTGGCCCCCCCAGTGAACTTACTTTTAGCTTATGGCGTGAAGCCTTTACAAAAGGCGGAGCATTTTCAAAGGCTTTAAAAAAGTTAGGGTACTTAGGAGTTGAAGTTGAACTCACAAATGAAACTCATTCTTTATTAGAAAAAATATTTGGACGAGCCTATGTGAATATTTCACTCATGGCCCCACTTTATTTTGGCTCAATACCTTATAAAATGATTCCTAAGCCACACCCACACTTGAAATTCGATTACCACAAAATGACATTTTCAAATTTTATCCACACTCCAAGTACGATGTGGAAAATGCTAAAGGTTGGATGGAAACTTTCAACTGAAAGAAATTCATATCTATTAGATTGTGCAAAAGAATTGAGCGTTTTTCAAAATCACTTAATCAATGAACATTATGAAAACTCAAATACATCCGAATTAGTAACACTATTTAAAGTAAAAAGTCAGGCTTTCTCAAATGAGATTCTGGTCTATCCATTAATTCTGATCATTTTAATAGAGTCTACATCTCAAAGTTTAAGGGCCATGCTTAAAGGAGTAATACCCGATCTTGAAATTGAGCAAAAAATAAAGTTATGGATGGCCTACGGTATTCATACTGTCACCATGAAAATGAATGAAGACTATCAACTGGCCTGTAGTGATCCGACCAAACGCCAATCATTTTTAAATAATTATGGTCATAGAGGTCCGGGCGAACTAGAACTCAGCCATCTTCGCTGGAGCGAACTTGGAGATAAAATATTTTATACAATGAATGAGGTATCAAAAAAGACGATTAAGACCTTTGATGTTTTAGTCGATATTCGCTCGCTTAAAACATATAAAAAAATAGCTATAGAAAAAGAATGGATACTACTCAAAGAAATGCTCGAGTTGCGTGAAGCTTGGAAAATGGCTTTATTAAAACCCTATGCTGAACTCCGTTCAATCGCTTGTGCTATTGGAAGTTTAGAGCACTTAGAAGAAAGTATTTTTGGACATGACTGCTTAGAAATTTCAACACATCAATTTGATCACGAACGGGCAATGAAACGAATTGAGAGATCAAGAATCTTAAAATCAATTTCACTTCCACCTATCATTAGCTTGAACGAATTAAAATCAATCACTGAAGAAAAAATTCCAGTTCATTCAAATATTCTAACTGGCACTCCACTTTCCCCTGGATTTGTTTTTGGTGAAGTACGAGTTGTACTTGATCCTGAAACTGTTGATACACAATCTTGGCCTGACAATGTCATTCTAGTTGCAGAATCAACTGACCCAGGTTGGACTGGTCTCTTCTTAAAATCAAGTGCAGTCATAGTTGAAAAAGGAGGAGTCCTTTCACATTGTGCAATTGTTGCCCGTGAAATGAACCTTCCAGCAATAAGTGAAATTAAACAATGCCATTTGCGATTTAGAGATGGCGATAAAATTTGGGTTGATGGAAACAATGGACGTATTACCTATTCTTAGCACTAGAGTTACTGGCCTAAATTATTCAATGGCCATAATTCCCACAGTTTTAATACCTCTAACAGGATTAACTGTTTTATTAAGTTCTCTGGCCACAGTTATTGCAAGCTGGTTTGGAATTCAATTAAAAATGGAAGGCCCCAAACAACTTTTAGAAGTGCTTCTTACGAAAAAAGTTATCCTCAGTGCAATTGTTTTAAATTTTGCAATGATGGGAGCTTACAAAGGCTATCTTTATACTAAAACACTCCCTGTACCTCTTTTTTGGATTCAATACAACTCAACAAAAAATGCCCAAACTTCAATAGATAATTATGAGAACTCTCCTGAACGAATTCAAACTTTTAATCTTTCGGGGGTTGAAAAAAAAATTTCAACGGTAGGTGAATTAAATGAAATTTGGACACAAAAATTTCCCAAAGGTACATTTAGATCCGGTGCAATCAGTGGACATTCACTTTTTTTAGGTTCTGATGACCATTTTGTTCATGAACTTAATTTAGAAACAGGTACCGTCAAACGAAATTTTTATATTGGAACTCAAGTGACTCCAAGACCTGTCATCTATCAATCACGTCTTTTTGTTGGCGAGGGCAATCACGACACTCATCATGCTCGAATTTATTCATTTGATTTAAAAACTGGGAAATTTTCAGGCGCCTTTCAAACTAAAGGCCATACAGAAACTCAGCCAATAATAAAAACTTATAAAGATGAAACACTCATGTTTTTAACGGCCGGAAAAGATGGTATTTATGCTATCTCTCCAGATACACTTAAAGAAAAATGGCACGCTATTGATGGGCATATAGATGCAACTGTTTCGATAGAAGATGGAATTGTTTACTCTGGAACCGGTAGAGAAAAAGGAAATAATCAAGACCGAATTTTTGCTGTTACCTATGAATTTTCTTCAGGTAAAATTATTTGGAAAAAAGAGCTGCCACTTTCCAACTGGATGCATCCAATCATTGGAAAAAAAGATGTTTGTTATGCTTTAGGAGAAATCTATTTTAAATCAAATATTGGTTTTCTTCATTGCCTAGATAAAAAAACAGGATTAGCTGATTTTTCAATACCATTTGAGTCCCCTCTTATTGGTAAACCACTCATTATAAAAAACAAAGAAAATGGTAATGAAATAGCGGTAGTATCGAGTTTTAATGGAGAGGTTTGTGCAATTAATTTACAATCACAAACTAAAATCTGGTGTCAACAAACTGGAAACAAAAAAACAACCTACGCGTTTAGTAGTGTAAATTTTGATGCAAAAAGAAATCTACTTTGGTACGCATCAGTAGATAATGGATTCTATGGTTTTCATTTTGAAAACGGTGAAATCGCTGCCCATTGGCAACCAACAAATTCAGCATATAAAAAATGGAATGAAACTGATGCATCTGTAACTATAAAAGATAATTCATTTTTTATCTCCGATATGGAAGGTGTTATCAGAAGATTAGATATCCTTAATTAATCAATTTCATTCTAATTATATATCAATTATTTATCTCCAATTCCTTGCTTAACAAATGGTTTAATACAAATATCTTCTTATTAGATTTATCTAGGAGATTATATGACGAATCGATTTGAAAATAGAGAAGTGGCCGGAAAAATATTAGCAGAAAAACTTTTACCATTCCAAGATCTCTATCCCGTCATACTAGCACTACCCAGAGGTGGTGTTCCTATTGCTCACGAAATCGCTCTCAAACTTCAAACACAAATTGATGTTATCTTAGTTAAAAAAATTGGTGCTCCAGGACATGAAGAATATGCTATTGGTGCTGTCGCTGAAGATGAAAAACCTATTCTCAATCAAAAAGTTATTAAGCAAAACAAATTTGATCCAATAGAAATTGAAAATATCATAGTTAGTAGAATCACAGAAAATAGAAAACGTGCCAAAATGTATCGAAAAAACTTTTCGGCCATTCCATTAAAAGGCAGAAATGTTATTGTCGTGGATGATGGACTAGCAACTGGCGCCACTATGATAGCGGCAGTTGAATGGTTAAAAACTCAACATGTAAAAAAAATTATAGTCGCGACTCCTGTTTCTTCTATTGAAGCAGAAAAAGAAGTTTCGTCAAAAGTAGATCAATTTGTCACACTTTTAACTCCTTCTGATTTTTGGGCCGTTGGAATGTGGTATAAAGATTTCCCACAAGTAAGGGAAGAAGAAGTCATCCGCTTATTACAAAATCATCCTCAAAATATTATATCTGAAGAAAATGAAATTTGGATTGAAGACGGAAGTATTGGCCTCAAAGGAGTACTTAATACACCAGAGAATTCAAAAGGAATTATACTTTTTGCTCATGGTGGTGGAAGCTCTCATAAAAGTCCTCGCAATCTTTTCGTTTCTAATGCTTTGAATGAAGCGGGATTTTCAACTTTGCTTTTTGATCTTTTAACTCCTAACGAGGCCATAAATCGGAAAAATATTTTTGATATTAATCTGATGGCAAAAAGATTATTGATGGCAACAAGTTGGACTCATAAAAACTTTCCAAATAAACCGATTGCTTTCTTTGGAGCAAGTACGGGAGCCGCGGCAGCCTTAGAGGCCGCTAGTAATCGCTCAGATATATTTGCAGTTGTTAGCCGTGGAGGTCGACCTGATTTGGCGCAAGAATATTTATCAAAAGTTAATGCACCAACATTATTAATTGTTGGAAGTAACGATACTGCAATATTAGATGCCAATCAAAAAGCAAAAAACCATTTACCTAATAGTCAAATTTTATTCGTTTCTAATGCTGGTCATTTGTTTGAAGAGCCTGGCGCCCTTGAACAAGTGGTTGAGTATTCATTAAGTTGGTTTACAAATAGTCTTTCACTTCACTTAACCCGTGGCCTTGCAGTTCAGGAAAGAATTGTTGATGAGATTGAAGAGAATTCAATACCGTTTACTCATTGTGACGAATTAGATTTTTGGATAAAACAAATTAGCAAAAATAAAATTATCATGCTTGGAGAATCGAGTCATGGAACAAAAGAATTTTATAGTCTACGAAAAGAAATTTCCAAAAAATTAATTCAAAATTATGGCTATAGTTTTATTGCGGTCGAAGGAGATTGGCCAGATTGTTACAAACTAAATGAATATATTAAAAGTACTACTCCTTACGATCCTCGTGCCATTGTTAAATCTCACTTTCATCGATGGCCGACTTGGATGTGGGCCAATGATGAAATTCCTTCACTAATTCACTGGATGAAAAACACACAAAAAGGTGGATTTTATGGTTTAGATGTCTATTCATTATTTGAATCAATAGATGAAGTAAAAAAGCACTTAGATCATATTGATCCAGTCATTGCCCATTCAATTCTTGAAGGTTTCAAATGTTTTGAATCCTACCAATGTGATGAAATTGCCTATGCTAAATCTCTCATAAAAATGCCAAGTGGTTGTCAAGAAGAAGTCATTTCAAATTTGAGATCTCTTTTGCGATTGAGACTGCATGAAACAAGTCTCACAAAAGAGGCATTATTTGATACCAAACAAAATGCTAAGGTCATATCAAATGCCGAAAAATATTATCGCGCTATGATTACTGGGGGGGCCGAATCTTGGAACATTAGAGACAACCATATGATGGATACTCTAGATAATCTTTTAACCAATCATGGACCAGATGCTAAGGCGATTGTTTGGGCACATAATACTCATATAGGAGATTATCATGCTACAGATATGGTTGATAATGGTTATTTAAATTTAGGTGGACTTGCTAGAGAAAAATACGGAATTGAAAATGTTTTTTTATTGGGATTCGGCACTAATGAAGGGGAAGTAACAGCTGGACATACTTGGGGAGGGGTAGAAACGAAAATGAAACTTCCTCCAGCTCCCAAAGGAACATATGAAAATTATTTTCATCAAGCGGCTCAAAATATGAATTCCAATCAATTCCTTACGACTTTTGATACATTAGATAAAGAAAGCTCTCTGTATCGCAAACTTGGACACAGGGCCGTTGGCGTTGTGTACGATCCTGATCATGAATCACGTGGTAATTATGTTCCTACTCATTTAGCAAAACGGTATGATGCTTTTTTATTTGTAGATAAAACAAATGCGCTTAAACCAATCCCTTCTACTTTTGTCGTAGAAGAATTTCCAGAAACATGGCCGATGGGTCAATAGATTGATTGAATTATATTAATAATTCAACTAGGAGCTCGTAGTTTCTTATGTAAACTATACATATAAAAAACTATCGAGGTCATTTTGGAAAAAATAATAATATGGATAAAAAAGCGCAATTGGGGTGATTGGCTATTTGTTGCATTGATTGTCTTGGTAGTTGTTATTAAGGGTCCTGCCTTTGTTAATGAATTTAAATTAGAAGGAAATAATTTTCCACTAATAACTTATCAAGGAAAAATATTTCCTCCAAAAAATTCAAGGACCGTGCTTATCTTTTGGGCAACTTGGTGTGGGCCATGTAGTATTGAGCTCAATAGAATTCAGAAAGCAATAACAAATAACGAGATTTCAAATCAGAATATTTATGCAGTAAACATAGGTGAATCACCAGTATTGGTAAACAGTGTTGTCAAAGAACGCAAATATAAAATTCCTATCATTTTTGATGAGTCTGGAGAAATAGCAAAAAAGTTAAATATTTTGGCAACTCCAACTCTTATCTTTATCGACGAAAAACGCTCTATTGAATTTATAACTTCGGGAATTAGCCCAACCTTAATTTATAGGATTAAACATTTTCTCATTAAATAGATCACTTCATTACGTTTATTTAAGTACTTAATTAATATATTAAAGTTAATCACTCAACTACCGATAATTATTTTATAGATCGCGAGGAGTTCTCATTATGAGGTATTGGCCAATCTTATTGATTTTATTTTCAACTCAACTTTTAAGTGCTGACTTTGAAAAAGTTGTTATTTCTGGATATGAAAAAGAGGTACTTTCTTCAAATCACCTAAGATTTTTTAAAAAAGATAAAAGCTCTGATGTTATTCATCTCCAACTTGATACCTATGATTCTAGCAAACCGTGGAAAGAAAATAGTTTAAAAAAAGATATAAATGAAATGTTTTCTAAGAGAAAAACCATGTATTCAATTGCTGGAATTACACAGCCGACTCTTCTGAACTTTGAATTAGTTAATGTAGATAAAATGATCAATCCTGCACTGAAATTAAGTGGATCTTATGTGTTAATAAATAAGAAAAAGATATGGTTTGAAGAAATAAACCTTTATTATAAAAAACATTTCTTACAAATCAAAGTCATAGACCAAAATGGACTAGTCTCATCCAAGCTTATTTCATCTATCATTTCAGAAATTAAACCCACAACCCTAGAAGTTGATAATGAATAAATTTATCAGTATTTCACTTGTGATATCTATTCTTATTATGCCTATGAATCTCCTTTGGGCAGCTGATCCAGTAAATGGTTGCTTGGATTGTGTGGCTCCCAAATCGACTGAAAATACATTTAAATTATTATGTAAAAATGTAGATGATATTGTTTGTAAAAATGTTCCTGATTCACAAAGAAGAAGCTGTAATGAAGAAGACAAAGATCTTTTTTCATTTAAAAATATGAATCGTAATCAAATTTATCAGTTCACTGCTGGTTGCTTTAAATCTTCGATTACCTCTTTTACTGAATTTTTTACTGATTTAATGAAGGGAATATGGAGTGCAACCAAATCAGTCTCAGAGCTAACAGTAAATTCATTTTCTAAAAATGACGAAGTTGGGATATGGGGAAAATTAAAAGGAGCCTATGAATCTTCTAGCTCCGTGGCAGCTGATATTTTTGAAGCTGCAAAGTCAGATCCCGGTGCTTATTTAGAACAAATCATGAATAAAATCGCCGCAATTATCCATCCCATGATAGATAACTTTGCCTGCCTCAATCCACAACTCAAAGTAGAAAAATCTTGTGCTTTTATAACTGATTTTCTGATGCCTCCGGTATTCTTAGCGAGTGCTCTCGTTTTAGGATTCAAAGGACTTAAGGTTATAAAAAGCGCTCGTTTATTAAAAGAAATTGAAGCGACAAGTAACGTTACAAAATTATCCTTAAAGCATTACCAACAGCATTTTAATCAACTAAAAGTTCTGGGATATTCTGAAAGCGATATTGATAAGATTTATAAGGCTGGAAAATTAGAAACACTAGATCTAAATGCACTAAAACCATTGTCAACAAGAGATGGTCTTGCACAAAGACTATCACTAATCGACTTAAAGTCTGATCCTGCAATACAAATCAAAAAACCAATTGTTAAAGAAAATGCCTTTGTTCCACTCAATCTCACAAAAGATGATATCACTTTTGTTGGCTTGAATCCTAAAGGTGAGGCTTATCTTTTAGAGGCAAAAATATTAGAACGAATATTAGAAGATGGAAAAGAGATTGCTTACCGAGTTCAATATATCGATCCAAAAACAAAAGAAGTTACTGTTAAAAAATTAACAAATAGTATGATGGCCAATGCTAAAGTACGAGTAAACCCAAAGCCTAGTAATGTAGGAATTATCAAAGATTCAGATGATCCATATTCTGAATTCTTAAGACTAGACAAAGAAGCCAGTCAATTAGCTAATCTTAAAAAAATTCAAGAGGAAAATGAACAAAGCAGTCTCTTTCAAGAATTTATGGATCTCAAAAATCCAAAGACCGTGAAACCAAATGTTCAATATGAAAATTCAGTAAATTTTACGAATGAAGATGGAATAGAGAAATATAAAATTATAAAGACAAAATCAATTCAGAAAGAACAAGTACCTCTAGATACAAAGTCAATCGGTTCCCGGGGACTAATAAGTGAACAATTTAGCTCAAACTATTTAACCATTTCTGCAAAAGATGCAATGGGAAATACCGGACGAATGAAAGCTGAAATAACAAAAACATTCAAAGATCGTGGAGAGGAATTTGTGATTATTAATATTATGGATACTACATCTCAAAGTATGAAACCTCATACATTTTCAATTTCAGAATTAAAAAGAATGGGCCCTAAAGAAAGCCCAGAATCAGAAAAATTAATTAATCAATTCAAAAAAGCAAATGGCATTCAATCAATTGATCTAAATCATTGAGTCAAATTATTCGTATACCACTGGCCTTTACTTTGCAATTTTCATTTTAGCCAATTCGGCTCAACCTCCGTTTTATAGTAAGGAGATTTAAATGAAAATTAATATTGGCGACCCCGAAAGAGTCGTTCGCTTTTTAGGGGGAATCGTTATCAGTTCATTGGCTTTTTGGGGGCCACAAAACAATTGGTACTTATTAGGTCTCATTCCTCTCGCAACTGGCTTAGTTGGGACATGTCCGCTCTATTCAGTTCTTGGGATCAGCACACTTAAAAGAAAAGCTTAATTTTTCGTCCGTAAAAATCTTGTCAATTTTTACGGACTTTGACATTAATAAACAAAAAAAGCCACCCGAAGGTGGCCCTTATTGATGGTGGAAACAAAAAGTATAATTCGAGTTAATAATTTGTATGGACTGTTAAATCCTAACTTTTTTAGTATTTTTATTAAGTAAATAATAAAACACCTATTCTCAACTTCAGAATTTTTCTTTTTGCGACTGGGGGTACTACAATACTTCCCCCCCGGTCTTTCGTTCCTATATTACTATTTAAGGAAATGAACTTTCATTCATACAAAAACCTAGGCAATACAACTCAGTTTTCATCTCTCCTTCCTCGTTTATCTATAAAGCATAGATGGTGCCAAATCTTATTAACAAAGAAGTACTTAAAATTTAGATTGGAATTAAAAATATGTGGCAAAAAAGGATGAAGTATGGGGAATAAAATCGCGATAACTTTTATTTTTTTATTACTTTATTAAAATGATTTAAAATATTAATAATCAAATCTAACTTACTTACTAATACATTAGGATCCACAATTATTTCAGGGGGAAGACAGACATAGTGAAAAATACATTTTTTATGAAATAAGTATTTCCCTCCCACATGGATGACATTTTTAATAACTATATGATTAAATTTTTTTGAAAAAAGATTATTTAAATTTTGCAATTCTTCAATATTAAATTCCATTAATTGTGCTAATACTTTCTCAAATTCCTCAAGATTATCTGCCCCCAATAATAAACTATCGACCTCATTAATTTTCACTATCTTATAGACCGGAGGAAGATCTCCAAAGAAACAATAGTTTTTTGATTCAGGATGACCAATCATAAATTTTTGAGCTGATTCCATTACGGCTGAAAGAACAGTGAAAGAACTTGTCCCTTGTGAGCCTCCTCCACTTGATAAATTTACAATTGAAAAATTATTACTTTGATAAGTAAAATCAATATTTCCTGAAAAAAAATGATTAATACCATCAAAATACTTAATTAATTTAGAATTCCTTTTTTGCCGATAAAGAGGTCCCCAAAAAAACAATGGTGAAAAAAAAATAAAAATTAAAAGGATTAATCCTAATGGAGAAAGAATAAACTCTAAAGTTGAAAGATACATTTATTCCTTTATAAAATATTTTTCATAGGCATCTTCAACTTTTGTTCCTAAATCTTGTCGATTTGGCTTCGCTGGTTTTACAATTTGACCGGAAATATCGTTATTGAGTTTCACTAGCTCTACACCTGCTTCAGACTTTGTCGATTGTGGATCAGCAATAAAACCTTTTTTGGCATCTAATATAATGCCTTTAGGTGGAATATAAACTCCGGACTCTGTCACTTCCCCTTTAGCAGCAGTCAGTTCATATATATTTAATTCTTTATTTAAATTAGCTTTATCCATAGCGGGAGGTACATAAATACCACTTGATAAATCGACAACCCCACCTGCCGTTGGCTTAAAAATTTGATTTTTAACATCATATTCATGACCTGCAGAACTTTGATTTTCAATTTCTTTTTTCGAGAGTTCAGTATATTGCTCAACTGTCTTTTTAAGTTCAGCTTGAAAAACCTCTTTTGAAATTTTTGGTTCTTCATTCATTTCTGTATTTAACTTAAGCCCTGTAAATTGAACTGGTGATATTTTCACAGGTTCAGTTACATTTTTTAAATTTTCCGAGATTGCAGCAAATTTCCCACTCTCTACCATAACAGCTTTAGCAGAATTTAGGGCCTCGGCCATATTATCACTTTGAGTTTTTACCATCGCAACTTTCCCTCTAAAGGTAATGAGGTTGGTAATTTTATTTTCTGGATTATAATTTGTTTGAAAATCTGTACCACGGATCCCAAGGGCCGCTGTTCTTGTTTTTATATATAATTTATCTTTATTATTTGCATCTTTATTTTCAGATTCTTTGATAACTTCAGTTCTAAGCATTCCTTTTAATAATCCAACAACTCCAACTTTACCACCTGCTGTTTGATCAAGGACAATTTTACTATTAGGCCCAAGATTAATTTGGGTTTTATCAAGTAAAATAATTTGTGCAAAACTTTTATCGGCTGTTAAGATTGAGGCTTCTTTGGAAACAGTTTGCCCTACTTCTGCTTTTTTGGCTTCTCTATGTCCTAATTCTAAAATTGAGACATCCCCACGTAGCTTAGTGATTGAGCCTATAACCTGATTTGCTAAAAGTGCATGGCTAGACAATAGAAGAGTAATCAAGACAAGATATTTCATATAAATCCTTTTGAGGAAAATCTTTTTTATTTTATAAATTGAATTATAATTATTAAAGCAAATTAATGACCATTTAGTATAGAAGGAAGTTTATGAATAAAAAAATTTTGTTAGTGTGTGTTTTGAGTTTCAATTTTTCTGTCTCTGCATTTGCTGAAACCGCACTTAGTTATCCTGAGCTTGATGTAACACCTAGGGCCACTGAAAGATTGAATATGTTGGCCGACCATGAAAGGGACAGTCATTTATTTTCTCAACTTCCAATGCAAATTTCAGCACTCTCTACATTCACAACAGGATTATTGCAGCTTGGAAGTGTGAACGAAGTAAAAGACCCATCAAAACGATCTCCTAATGCAGGCCTAGTTATTGGAGCTGCATGGCTAGGAATAAACTATTTCGTTGGTCAGAGATATCATATTTATGAAAATACTGTAACTGAAGTTAATAAAATACCAGGCAAAACAACTCGCGACCAATTGATGAGAGAAAGAATTGCGGAAGAAGGAATTAATAGAGCAGCACATTTGGCAGTTAGAATGAAATGGATTTCTGTGGCCACAAACTTAGGAGCAAATGCTTTTATGTTAAGCAAAGTTAAAAAAGAAACAGGTGCCCAATATATGGGAGCCTTTTCTGTACTTGCATCATTTGCACCAGTATTATTTGCTTCAGAATGGGAAACAGTCGCAGCTGACCAAAATTCTTATAAGAAGAAAGTCTATGGACCAATCTTTACAACAAGTATTTTTGAAACAAGTGAAGGAAAATTTTCGCCAGGATTTTTACTTAGTTCGACTTTCTAATTTTGATCTTTCGGCCATAATTTCAGCGTAATTTATGGCCTCTTTCTTGCCTAAATCTAATCCTGATTTTGAAATCGCAAATTTATATGCATCTTTAAAATTAGTCACCGACATCGGTCCACCATCAATAAGTTTAACACTCAATTCAACTGCTTTATAAGTTGCGAGATCAGCGCCTGATTTATCTGTTAGAAAGTTAAAATGATCAAGAAATGCAGAAGCCATTTCTGATTTAAAACGCGTCCCACTAAGGGCCACTTTAGATGCGAGATCACTACATTTTGG
Organism: Bacteriovoracaceae bacterium; assembly: GCA_947377285.1. GTDB lineage: Bacteria > Bdellovibrionota > Bacteriovoracia > Bacteriovoracales > Bacteriovoracaceae > Bacteriovorax. The sequence goes on along the minus strand of CANCFT010000025.1, from coordinate 26,171 downwards.
TCCACTTAAATCGAGACCTTTTTGATCCAAGCAGAATTTAACGATTTTTTGAAAATCATTTTTAATCATTGTAGAGTCGCTATCTGTTTCAAGTGCCAACTTCATAGAAATATCAATTGAGTCTTTTAATTCAAGATCTAAGTAATCTTTTAAAAAAGATTCTTTAAATAAAGTAGAAAATGTATCTGTAGTTTGGTCAGATCGATCGGCAAATTTAATGGCAATTTTTAATGAATCACTCGTTTCTAATCCGGCCTTAACTAACAATTCATTTATTTCAATAAATCTTTTTGCAGCCCCATTGCAGCCTTTAGAAACTACATCTGCAACTTTCATGACTTCTTCTTTTTTGAGAGAATAACTTTTTTGTGCTTCTAGGTATCTAAATGCCGTAATATATTCTTTTGAAGATTCACAGAGAAGATATTTGGGTTTAATTGCTTCGGGTGCTTGGGTGGTATTTGCAAAGGCAAATGAAGCATTTGAAAGAGCAAGAAAACAAATTACATTTTTCATTATTAATTGATCCTTTTTTTTAAACTGTATCGTCATTTCTTTTAAAAATTAAAATAAAATACGTTTTAATTATACCGGTGATGTAAAAAAATACCCGACAAGGATGTTCTCTCTTCTAGGCTTTTAAATGCTTCTTCAGACCATGGGATGTTAATGGAATATAACAAAGTCCAATACTCACTAAAACGGCCAAACTGAAATATAAGCTCATCCATGGAATTTCAGTCCGCCATTGATTTATATCATGGGTGACAATCCACTGGGTATTTAAAGCAACAATTCCATCGATAAAACCAAAAAGTTGTTTATTGGAAATGATATCTGCCTGCCATCTATTAAAGTACATATGTACATCAACAAAAATCATAAAAAGAATATAAGTAAAATTACAAAAAATAGAAATTGCTAGTGCATATTGAAAGGCTCCCTTAAATTTAGGCCAAAGTTTAATTAAGGCAATCATGATGAGTGAATAAGTTAACGTCCAAAGTGATTCTTCAATAGTATTTCCTAAATAATGAGTTGTAATGACTGCGTACCAAGAAAAACATTCGGCAATAAAGATGAGAGGAACTATTAAATAAGAAATTGTTTTAATGAAATCGTCTTTAGTGTGCTTTCCTAAAAAACGAATGACAATCGCCCATTGAATAACAAACGCTAATTCGGCAATAGTTGCCACTGAACGCCCTAAAAAAACACTAGAAAACCAAGTGTCAAATAAGCAAATTTTCTGGACGTCAGCTTTAGTAAAAATTGATCGATATGTACATCCAAAAACATAAATCCCAGAAAACCAAATTAAATTCTCTGGAAGTAATTTATTAAATCTAAAAGTTTTAAAACTATGATTTTTGGAAAAATAAAAACGAGTCCAACTCCAGGCAATGATATTGACAAGACTAGCGACTACTAAAAATATCCACCAGAGGGCCACAGGGTTAGCAAGATTCATCCACCACATCTTTTTTATCCTAAATAAAATATCTTATATAAATATATCAAATTGACTTAGAGGTACAACCTTATCAAGAAAATATCAAGTTAAGTTCAGGTCATATTGACTCAATTGTTTTTTTTAATTTAGCATATTATTATCAATAAAATGATCACTAAAAATTTTAAATCGAAAATTCCTTTATGGGTCGAGCTTTCACTATTATCCCTCATTCCATTATTGGCAATTACAGCTTCAATTCTTTACTTTGGACACTCCCAAAAATCGAAAGGTGAAAGCTTTATTGCAACTCAACAAGACTTATTCAAATGTATGCAAACTCTAGAGAGCTTAAGAAAAGAAATACGTACAACCCATAATAGTATTGAATTATTAGACACACTTAAAATGTTTCAGAAATATAAGTTTCAGTTAACTGAAAGTACTGAGCTATTTTTAAAAGTTGATAAAAACATATCCTCTAGCATTACACTTTCCTCACAGATTATTGAAACAAATTTGGATTTATTTAAAAAATATAACTTATTAAAAATAAATTTTGAAATTGAAAATGAAACTCTAAACTCAGAAGTCAGTAATTCATTAAATAATTTACAAAATTTATCTAAAATGAATCAAGAAATTGGTAACACATTAATTAAAAATAATTTAATTAATTTTTTAATCATTACGGCCATCATTATTTTGATGACTACACTCTTAATTGGTTGGAGGATCCGCTCCATTATTCAATCAATTCATAAGATTAATCATCTCTTTAAAGTAGCTGGCGATGAACTTATTGATATTGAAAAAATGGAATCTAATTCAGATGTCGAAGAACTTGACACTATTTACAATTCACTTGCCAAAAGTTCCAATGAAACTTACAACCGAAGACAAGAGTTACAACTTAAATCTCGACTCGCAACAATAGGTGAAACTGCTGCACATATCTCACATGAGATTGTCTCTCCTTTAACAGTAATCAAGATGAATTCATATAAACTTACTAAACAAAATGACCTAGATATAGTTAAAATTGGTACTGTTAATATCAGAATGATAGACCGAATTTCTAAAATTATCGCTGCCACCAAAAAGGGTGCTTATTTAAATGAAGAAGAAACTATTGAATTAATTCTTTTTAAAGATTTTGTCGAAGAAGTAAAATTATTAACTTCAATTAAATTAAAAGATAAATTTATAATTCTCGAAATTGAAGGTGATATCCAATTCGAATTCAAGGCTAAAGAAGGTCAGCTTTTACAAGTTTTTATCAATTTAATTCATAACTCTTCTGATGCAATCGAAGAGTTAAGTGAAAAATGGATTAAGATTAAAATTCAAAACTCGGAAAGTGAAATTCAATTTGCAATTGAAGACTCAGGAAAAGGAATTCCAGAGCATGTTCTTGAAAAATTATTCAGTTCATTTTTTACAACTAAAAAATTTGGTAAAGGAAATGGTATTGGACTCAATCTTTCCCGTAAAATCATTGAAGGACACTCAGGAAAACTCTTTTACAACAAAGAATCAAAAAATACTGAGTTTATTATTACGCTTCCTAGGGTTTAAATAACTTTACTTAAATGCCTCAGTTAAAATTCTACCTTCAGAAGAACTTGGCGGTATCGTTCCAGTTAAAAGAGTAAGCGTAGGGGCAATATCTATGACATCGACAATTTTAGGAATTATCCCTCTTTTAAAAGCACTTCCAGTTAAGATAAGAGGTACAGTTTTGTCATATGAATAACCCGTCATATGAGTTGTAGAACTTCCATCCTCATGAACAAAAAATGGTTTTACAATTCCAATCACATCGCCACTTCTTCCATTGTAATAGGTATGAAGGATTTGTCTTTCGTGCATACCAGGAGGAAGTATTTTATTTTCATAGTCACTATGAGTAAAAACTTGTGTAAAAGCCTCTTCATTTTGAAGAATTTTTTTGATCTCTAATTCAACTTCAGAAATATTTATTTTTTTTGATCGAATCAATTCTCGGTTAATATAATAATTAAAATCCATATTATAAGTTATCCAGCCAGGATTTCCATCAACTTTACCAAATTTTTTCGACAAGCTCTCTTCTATTTTTGTTTTTAAAGCAACAGTATCAACTCTTCCTGAATTCATTTTATTTTTTACTAACCAATCTGAATTGGGGGCAACTCCATGATCTGCACTCAAGACAATCACAACATCTTCTAATCCACCTGGGATTTTTGTTTTAAGTGTATTGAGAAAAGTTGAAATCGTTCGATCTTCAGAAATCGTCATATCTTCAATTTCTTTACTATTTGGACCAAATGAATGTCCAACATAATCATGACTAGAGAAACTTATGGCCAAGAGATCTGGAGTTTTGTTTTTTCCTAATTCATAAAAATCAATTGCCCTTAATGCTGCTTGAGCCGTTAACTCTGTTCCATAAGGTGAAGATAGCTCTTCAGGTGAACAAGCAGCGATGCCGTGATTAAAAACAGGACCAATTTTGCTAATTAATTTTTTATCATTTGGATATGTATTCGTTGTCAAAAAATATGACTTCATTGTTTCTTGAAGCTTTGTACTCCAAATCTTCATAGGTGATTTTTTAATTTTGACTTCATTATTTAATTGGCTAACCCAAGTTGGCAATGTCCCATTTGGTAAATAGTATTTACTAGATACCCACTGAAAAGTTTTTGGATCAAACCAAAGTGCTAAGTCAGCACGGTGTCCCCCCATTAAAATTGCAGATCGGTCTTTAAGCGCTATTGAAATAACTTTAGAAGGATAACCCGCGTTTTTTAATTCATCTCCGACAGTGCTTCCTATAAAATTCTTAGGCGACATTCCTGAATAATCTTTACTATCTACTGGACCTACTATCGGCGAACCTTCATCTTCTACACAGTAAAGATTTTTATTTAATTTAGAATCATACCAATCGTTAAGTGGAATTCCAGATTGATAAGGATAAGACCCTGACAATAATGTTGCATGCCCAGGTCCCGTCATTGATTGAAGTATATCGTATTGAGCATAAGGATAATAGGCTCCGTTCGAAATGAGATAATTAAATCCTCCAAGAGAACCATTTGGATTTTTTGCCGGTAAAAATCTCTCCTTGAACCTTGTTAAATAATCGGCCCTAAATTGATCAATAATCAGCACGACGATAAGTTTAGGCTTTTTATAAGTTGTCGTGATTGATTCACTCGATAGGCATGTGTTCGAAATTACGATTAAAAGCAAAACAGTCAGTTTCTTAGTCATTTAAATTTTCCGTTTTTAGTATTTTCAAACAGACTAACAAAATTAAAATGAAAATGAAAAACAATATTATGTATGATTTTTTTAATATGCAAAAATTTCTAAATCGACTTGTGACTTTTTGTTAAATATTTTGGCAGGCTCATTATAAAAAGTTAGTTCAATTTTCTGATCACGAATCGCTTCTTTCAATCCACGACTCCCCTCGAACACTAAATCACATTGAATCAACGTTTTCCAAGATTCAATATGTTTTGGTGAATGAAAATCAGAATTTGCAATAATTGGCAGCCCACTTTTTTGAACTTCATCAAATAAATGAGGCCCACTCGCCACTTCCCAAGCATCAAATTTATCAAATAATTCCTCTCTTTTATCCCAGAGGTGATAAGTTTGATGCTCAATCATTTTAGTGGAGACAGGATGGGCCGCAATGGCAAGAGCTCCCTGATCTTTGATCTTACTAATTAGATCAAAAATAGTTCCATCTGCATTTATATATTCAGAAATACCAATACCCAAAATATGAGCTGATCGATGAAAAGAAAGTGAATTTTTAGTTAATTCAATTCCTGGAAGCACTAACATTCCATAAAGGAGTAAAGCTCGATCCCCTTCTTCTTTTATTGTTCGCAAATATTCATCAAAATTATATCGAGTTAATGTTTTCTTTAAAAACTTTGACGCCTTACCAAGAATTGTCTCTTCTTCACATAGATGATCAGTGATCGCAATTATTTGAAATCCTCTTGCCCCATAGAAATCAACTATCTCTTTTATAGTAAGCTTACCATCACTAAAAGTAGAATGAATGTGAAGGTCTGTTAACTTCATAATAAAATTTAACTAGATAAATAAAACTTTGTCCTGTTAGGATTTTATCAAGTTAGATAAGATTTAGTTAGGATCGTAGGATAATTCCTAAGCACATTCGCAATTAAAGGCATTTCATTTGCAAGGATAGTAATAAAATCTTCAAAAACAATTAGGAGAATTTATGACCACAAATACTATGCCAAATTATCATCAACGCTAGATAATCCGATCAAACTCTTAAGTAAAGAATTTGATTCAACTAACACTTTTGTACTTGTCGGAAGAATTTTCTTTTCTAGTATTTTTATCTTAGCTTCTATAAATCATTTCAAATCATCTACAATACTTTATGCTGCGAACCAAGGAGTTCCGTTTGCACAATTTTTGGGCCTTCTCGGATCCTAATCAAGCTCAATTACAACAAATTATGTTCATGAAAAATCTCTCTATGCTCGGTGGGGCAATTTTACTTTATTTTTTTGGAGTAGGACCAAGAAGTCTTGATTACAAAAACGATAAAGATCATAAAATTTAAAAAAACATTTATGATCTTACGAAGAAATTAAAGTCATGGCGAAAATATTCTCAATAAGAATCTAACATACCCTTAACTTTAATTTCTTTAAATTACCTCATATATTAAATAACATTATTTAACATCAAAAAATAAAGGTTGAAAATGTTGGCAATGAAATTGATACATGAGCATATTTTAGAATATGAAACAATTGGCAATGAAATCATTGCAACAGTATTCGAAGAACAATTTACTGAAAAACTTCATGAGATAGTCGTTGAACAGATAAATTTTGGATATCAGTTTAAGGCCGACGGAAAAACTTTAGACATACCAAACAACTCTTTTCATTAATTTAAATGGAATTAATTATTTCTTATTTGGCGAAAATTTAAACAACTCCTATCCTAAAAAAAGGCATTCCAAAAATTCTTCAGGAATGCCTACAAAACTAAAACAAGTTATAGTTTAAGCTTTCCCTTTTTTTGCAATTCATCAACCAAGTTTACAAAATACTCAACAGGATAGGCTCCTCTTACAGGGATTCCATTGATTAAAAATCCAGGAGTCCCTTGCATTCCAAAAGTTCCTGCTTCTTTAACATCTTCTTCTATTCTTGAAGTCACTGCACTTGAGTTCAAATCTTTTTTAAGTTTTCCCATATCTGCGCCAACTTGTTTTGCAGTAGCATCGAGGAAGGCAACTCCATTTTTAAGTTTGCTTTGGTTTTTAAAAATAGCATCATGAAAAGCAAATGCTTTCTTTTCGTCTTGAAGTCTTATTGCTTCATAATATTTCGCTGAAATCATCGCTTGCTCGTGAAAACTTAATGGAAGATGCTTATAAACAAATCGAATCTTTCCTTCATATTTTTTTAACAGGCCTTGCACCGTTTCATATCCTCTTGAGCAAAAAGGACATTCGAAATCAGAGTATTCAACCAGCGTGATAGGTGCATCTTTTGGTCCTCTAATCGATTCATCTTTTCGTATTTCGGCCATCAAAGGTTTATCAAAAGACTCGGCCAATTTAACTTTTTCTTCTTCTTCGCGTTTTTTACCCATTTCCTCTTGTGCATTTTTTGCTGCCTTCTGGAGTGCCTCAATAAATTCCGCTGGGTGTTTTTCAATTGCTTGAGTTAAGACTGTTGGATCGTCTTTAAGAATTTGCGTGATTTGTGATTTCATTTTTTCATTAGAAGTACAACTTACAATAAAAATGGATGTAAATATTATTGCTGCTAGACTCATTAATTTCATATTTCCCCTTTGGTTTAGACTGCTCACTTAATAGATCGTAGCATAGAGGGAAATTCTAAAGTCAGCTCTTCGAAAATTCTTTGTCAATTCGGCCTGACAATCAAAGTGGGATTACTTTAATTCGGCCAGGCGGTATCCCAGTCCTCGAACAGTTTCGATAATATCCTCTGAAATTTTTTGCCTAACTTGCAATACATGGGTATCGACTGTTCTAGTTGTTGGAAAATTCTCATAACCCCAAACCTTATCTAGCAAATTTTCTCGAGAAAATGTTTGTTTAGGATTTTCAGCAAGGATTTTTAATAATTCATATTCCATTTTAGTCAGGTTTATTTTTTTGCCATCAAATAAAACATTTCTCTCACTCGTATTTATGACTAACTTCCCTATTGAAATTTTTTCAAGTTTAACAGCATCTGCATTATGATTTGTTTCTCTTAATTGAACTCTAATCCTTGCCACTAATTCTCTTGATTCAAATGGCTTAGTCATATAGTCATTGGCCCCAGTTTCAAGTCCTAGGACCTTATCAATTAAATCAGTTCGCGCTGTCAACATAATCACCGGGGTAAAAATATTTTTAGTCCTAATTTCACGCAAAAAATCAATTCCTTGGCCATCAGGTAACATCCAATCTAGAACAATCATATCAAAAGTATCCACAAACATTTTTCTAGCGTCATAAAGACTAGACGCCAAGAAAGCTGTCATTCCTTCAAGCTCTATAATTTTTTTAATTGATTTTCCTAAGTTTTCGTCATCTTCAATAATTAATATTTTTTTCATACTTTATTCCTAAGTGATAAAGAAAAAGTTGTTGGATTATTTGAAAAAAGTAATTTTCCATTCATCTCATCAATAATTTTTTGAACAATACTTAATCCCAATCCCAGACCAGTGCTATTTTTTCCAGTGCGATCAGATTTTAATAATTCATCCAAATTTCTATAAGGACAAACTCCTGAATCTGTAACATCAATTCTTAATATATCATTTTCATTGATCACCCTAACTTTCACAGGTGCCAATCCATGAATAAAAGCGTTTTCTATTAAATTTTTAAGACAAATATTAAGCCAATAGGGATCAATAATAAATGATCGATCTATTTGAGCTTTATCAAAAATTATACTTTTCCCTTTAAAATCTTCTACCATCTCTAAAAGTATTTGATTAATCGAAGGAGCAAGTATTGGCTGTAGTGCCACCAATGACCTCCCCTCATGCGTTTGCAGATAACTCGTACTTTTTTCTGCAAGTCTTTTTAAGCGGTAAACTTCACCTTCTATTTTTAGGAATTCTTCTAAAATATTAGCAGGTATTATGTCTGATTGCCTGTTGATCGATTCTACTTGCAATAATAAATTGGTGATTGGCGTTCTAAGCTCATGAGTTAAAACTCTTAAAGCATGCCGTTTTTTTTCTTCTTCATTTTTTTGTTGTTTTATTTTTTGAAAAAGAATTAAAGAGATAAAAAAAAGTACCAGCATTGATGACAAGAAAATGATGATTGAAGATTGCCTAAAAAACTCTAAAATACTTCGAGAGTCTTTTTCAAAACAAAGGCTTCCTTCTTTATAAAAGCATTTCTCACCTTCAATATAAGGTTTTACAAAAAAGAATCTTTCTTTAAAAAAACTTTCCAATTGAGTACTTAAAAATGTTTGATACTTAATATCTTGATCTCTATCTATTTTCACAAGGAAATAGTCAGCTGATAAAATGTATTTTTGTCCACTGACAATTTCTTCAAAATCTTGTTTATTTAATTTTGAAAGAATTTTAAAATTGAGTTCGAGACTAGTATTGGGTAAGTATTTTAATTCAGAGACATGAAAAAAATTCAAATTCCCTTTTATCCAATCCGAATTAATAAATGGTTCTCTGTTTGAGAGAAATGCAAAATAAGCAAAACTAATTCCACTATCATGAAGTAGAGGTGGCACTTCAAAAAACTTCTCAGGAAGTTTTTTGATTCTTTTGCAGCGAAAATCTTCCCATATTTCATTTTTATCAAAGGCGAGTTTACTCATTCTTTCATTTGTCCTAGAGCAACTTTTAGAAAAAAATGAATCTTGCCCTGAGATATTACTTTTTGAATAAATACTTATAGGATGAATGAGTTGAAAATAATCTCGAGTTGGATACATTGAACTTAAGTCGAGAACTGCTAAAGGCAAATTCTGATGTGCAAATTCGAATTGTATTTTTGCTATATGGGCAATTTCTTTCTGCGTAGCTGCATTATTCTTTTCTAGATTAAGGGCAAAATAAGCTGTCGAAAATGACAGGATTATTGCGGTCAATATTAGTAAAAAATAGGTTCTCATTTAAGATAGCTTACTTTAGAAAAGATTATTTTAAAAACTAAAATAGATGGATTAAATATTTGATTGGCCCCTGTTAGTAGTAGACCAAAAAAGCTGGCCCTTTAATTGCTCTAGTTATAGTTTGAGTTTGGATTTTTTGCTCAAGGGAGAATAAATGGGAGAATTGAATGAAATAATAGTATACCATCCCGAATTTTGTACACTTGAGACGAGTGTTTCTGATTTAAAGTATATTTTATCTAAATATAATTATGACGAATTAGTTATCGTAGATTTAGATCACCATCCATTAGGCATTGTTACTAAAGAAGCCATTAGCGATGAGGCATTAATGTCTACGACAAAACCTTTTAACTTTAATATAAATGCTCAAAAAATTATGCAAACTGTTTCAGCAACGGCCCCTTCAGATATAAGCCCTGAAGAGTGCTTAAAAATTATGCAGAAAAATCATCTCACAGCTATACCGGTAGTTAATCAAATAGGGCAATGCATTGGTGTCGTTCGAGAGTTTGATCTTGAAAATAAAATAAAACTATTCACCTTACCATCTTCATTGAATTAGATTTTAAGCAACTCACTCCACCCCGTAACGTACCGTGGTGACTTCAACGTCTGCTTCATAAACCATGCCTTTTTATTTGTCCCGCATGCTGCCACTTTTAGGGTCTCATCGCCATCTCTAGCATTTATTTTATCCATTAGATTCATTAAAATTAAATCCTCTTGAGAGTCATTTTTACCAAAAAGTGATATCTGATACTCGTCTTTGTCTTGAATTTTTGAAAGCTTTATCGCGGCTTTTTTATATTCATATCCACTCACAAATATTTCATCAAGTAATGTAAACGCTTCTTTGATTATTTTTCGAGTATCACAAGTTGCACTCTCGAGAGTAATGGATATCGACTTAACATACTGTGGAATTTCCTTGAAAGGATTTGTCCGAATATAAATCTCAACTTCTTGGCAAACAGAATTTTGCTTTCGAAGCTTTTCACAAGCAAGGCCAGCATAACTAGCAAGGGATTCACGCAGAGATGATTTCTCAAAAACGGGACTCCCAAATGTGCGGCTGCTCATTATTTCTTTTTTCTTTGGGACTTCATCACTTATGGGAAAACAACTAATCTCTCTTAATTCATCCTGAATCATTCTTCCAACTTTAGTGAATTGCTTTTGGATTAAATAGGAATTTTGATAATCTCTAAGTTGCTTGGCAGTTTTAATTCCCAAAATTTTAAACTTAATATTACTTTGTCTTCCAATTCCCCAAACATCTCCAATTTCACTTTTACTAAGAGCATGTTCTAAATTTTCTTTTTTCAAGGTGCTAAATACTCCTTTTGTTGATTCATCTTTTTTAGCAATTCGGTTGGCAAGTTTTGCTAAAACTTTTGTTCGTGCAATTCCGACACAAACAGGAATACCGGTATTTTGCTCGACTGTTTTTTTAATATTGCGGCAATAACTTTCAATAGACCCTTCATCAAGGCCTGTTAAATCTAAAAAGGCTTCGTCGACTGAATAGATCTCTATGCTTGGAGCAAATTCAAAAAGAGTATTCATTACTCTATCTGACATATTTGTATAAAGAGAAAAGTTCGCTGAAAACACAGCTACGTTATTTTTGTCACAAATATTTTTTACTTGAAAATAAGGGGCCCCCATCGCAACCCCAAGCCGTTTGAGCTCATTGGTTCTTGAAACAAAACAGCCATCATTATTGGATAATACGCCAACGGGGCGATTCATAAGATCAGGGCGAAATAGCCTCTCACATGAGCAATAAAACGAATTGCAATCGATTAGAGCAATAATTCTTTCGTTCATTCAATAAAACCCGCAATCGCAACGACTACTCCCCAAAAAACGACGTTTTCATTATTTTTTATCACGATCTCTTTATATTTTGGGTTATCAGATTTTAAAATAATAAACTCCCCTTTCATGATAATTCGTTTACAAATAATTTTTTCGTCATAAACGATCGCACATACTTTTCCGTTGTAATTATTTTTAGACCTATCTACAACGAGGATTTGTCCTTGATATATTGTCGGCTCCATTGAATCCCCTGCGGCCTTAAAGAAAAAAGTATTAAAGCGATTTTTTATAAAAAGAGAATCTAGGCTTTGATAATCTTCAATTTCATCTTCACTAATTCCAAAGAGACCACAAGTTAGCCTTGAGAGAAATAATGGTCTTTGAGGAAATGGTTCAGTGATTGATGGAAGTTCCACTTGCTCTAAAATGGATTCTGAATCTAATATATAGTGATCTTGATGATGGGTTTTCATAAATCCAGTATAGACTTACGCAAAACATACGCAAGTCCGGGAGTGTAAAAATGTGCTTTTCAATTGCTATAGATAAAAATATCAATAAGTTATCTCGTTTTTTTGACGCAACGGTACTGGGAAAAAATGCCTTGGCCCTACAGAATTTAATCACAATTCAAAACACCATGGACTCCGTGGCCTTTGATCAATTGATGGGCCTTAAGCATAATCCAAAAAAGCGCTCCCAGCCTTTTAAGCTTCCAGGAGATGATGGCCGAATTTTTTCAAATTATTTTACTGAAGTTATGACGAGAGAAAATAATGAGAGAGTGTTAACACCAATGAGGTATAGAGTTCGTCCGAATGGATCAAAAGAAGAGGTTCCGTCTAAGTATAATGTTTTTAATGCCCGCATAGATGCACTTGAATATCGACAAACATGGAATCCTCTTTTCATGAAAAATCACGGAATCGTTCCCTTTGTTCGCTTTTATGAATGGGTGAGTGATAATAGCGGTAAAGCAAAATTAATTTCTTTTGCTCCAGAGAATAGAGAAATTATGTGGGCACCAGTTTTATGGGATGAATGGATTTCAAAAGATGGATCAATTGATTTTAAGTCTTTTGCTATTATCACCGATGGCCCTCCTCCTGAAATTAAAGCAATGGGGCACGATCGCTGTCCGATATTTCTAGAAAATCATTTAATTGATCAATGGTTAACCCCATCAAAACTAAGCAAAAATGAAATATATGATCTTTTAAAAATTAAAGAAAAAGTTCATTATAATTGTCAATGGGCCGTATAACAAAACGTTAAAACAATAGAAAATTTCAATGAAATAAATTCAAAACTTCAATCTATCAATCATTATTATATAGAAAAAAATTATTGTGAATGTTAAAGTTTTTTAAATTAAAATTTTTAAAATTAATAAAAACACCACTAGTAGAAAAACTGGAGACCTAATGAATTTTATCAATTGGAGATTTTTCGGAGAACTACTATTAGATATATTAATTATTATTCCAAGTGGATTTATCGTGGCGTTTATTTATGCTCACATGGAATTTGGAAATTTTGCCTTCCTTAATAAGACCGATTTATGGATAATAAGCTTTATTTTTATGATTATTTATGTTCCTATTAAAATTCTAAAAAAAAAATATTTGAAGATGGATTTATAAAAAATAATCTTACATTCGTTTTTCCGATCGCAATGAAATTAATATTCATTTTTTTGATAAATCTATGTTTTTTAATTAATTGCGCCAATACGCTGTGATTAATGGTGATAATTTAATTAAAACCAATTTTTTGTATTTTTATGCTCAATCGCTAACTCTCAAATTTCAATAAACTAAAATAACTAATTTGTTTGGGAGATCCACTCCTACTTATTTTTAAATTCTATTTTGCCAATTGAAATTTAGTCAAATCGAAAATCTCATATTTCTTTTAATAGACTATGCATTTTTGCTGTAATCGCTCGAGATTTTCCATTCACTTCAACATCGTTAAAATCGTTACAATCATTTTTTAATAATTTTTTATTTTCATTAGTTTTATAATTTACATATAGCTTTTCACAATCGCAAGAAAGTCTAATTTTCAAAGTACGCTTTTTTTTATTCAAAACTTCAGCGACCCAGCACGAATCTGCACATCCACAGCTGTGATACTCTAGCACTTCATTTGAATTATCCCAATCGAGGTTATATTTTCCAGAACTAGGTGAAGCAATTGGAATCGCAAAAATAAAAACAACTAATATTATTAAAAATCTTTCTTTGTACATGTAAAACTCTCCGCCAGTTATATATAATCAATGTAATATTTTAATACGTTGCCATTTTTGAAGCTTTAATCGCTGAAACAATATCCTGATTAAATTCCATTTCCAGATTGGAAATTATGTCTACTTGTCCTTTATCATTTTTTTCTTGAACGACAAATTGATATAGGATTGAGTTAGCAGACTCCTTGCCTGGTTTTCCCTTTAATCTCTTGACTAGGTCTGGCGACATTCCTAAACTTATACCGTTAATAACAAACTTATTTTTAATAAAAGTTGTTTTTTGACAGATCTGATTTAAGTGATATGGCCCTTTAGTACTATTAATTGAAATGGAATCAATAATGTGTGCACTACCTCCCATTTCACCAGATTCGAAAGCGATAGTTGAACTATTTGAGCTTTTATAGCATAAAACATACAGACTATTTCCAGCATCACCTTGATGATAAATGTCTGTGCTTTTAAATTTTGATTTTACTTCACCTAAAGTCGATTTTCCGATCGTAAAACCTAAAATACTTAATTCACTGTCGGGTTGTTTTTTAGCAATGACGCCTATCAGGGGGGGATTGTTCTTGGATGGAAGAGTTATTTCGGCGAATGCAACGTGAGAAAATAAAGTGAGGGAAATTAAACTAATATCGATGATGCTACTTGATCTAAAATTTGTCATTCATGTCTCCAAGACTATTTAAAATTTTTACTTTATAAATCTATTATTAGGCGAGCATTTGCTCGCGCAATAATGATATCATGGGACAAGTGCGATTTGAAACTCGGTCTCGTGCTTTAGAGACAAATATGTCATATTTTCTCAAATATAATATAACCAGACATCTTACGAAATTTTTCAATTTCTTTGGCTGGCATTAAAATATGTAATATTTTCGCCCACCAAGGAGCCGGAAAAGGTCGCCCCCATTTTTCTCCCTCATCAACAAGGTAAAAAATTTCTCTCTTTTTCCATAAGTGTTCACTAAAAAAATTAAGCCAATTTAGTGGAAAGAACTGGAATGGTGAATTCTTCATTTCTTTGTTCTTTTTATTATTTCGTAAATGTTTGTACATCTCATGTGAGTGATATTCAGTAATCCAAAATGAAAAAGTATTTTGGGCATGAAGATCAATGGCCAGTGAACTGACTTGTTCCTCGCTCAAGTAAGGGATGACCCCCTCAGTGAGAATAAGAACTTTTTTTGCTTGTGAATTTACTTTAGAAAAAAAGATCTGACGCTCTTCAAGATGTGCCAAATCGAGAGTTACGCGCTCTAAATGACAATTGGGTTTTTCATTTTTTAATTTTTCTTCTTTAAACTCTATTAAATGTGGATAATCTACTTCGATCCAACGCAAAGATGTAGGAAGATCCAGTCTATAGGGACGAGTATCTAATCCCGCTCCTAGATTGATAATTGTATCGACGCCTTCTAAAAGACATGAATTAATCATTTCATCAATTACACGGGTTCGAATGACTACAGTCCACGATACATAACGAGAACCAGAGATGTAATCAACAATATCTTGACCTTTTTCTTCACTAAGGAGAGCAGCAAGTGGATCTTTAAACAAGGCATCTGAACGTAAGGACTCGTTTGCCCTATAAGACGCTATCCAGAACGCAGTATCTGAGACATGTGTGATCATAGAAATACCGGACCAGATATTTCAATAAGGTATTTTATTATGTCCCTAGGCCAAGTTTGAATTTGCACTAAAAAGTTTTTTTTATCTTTTTTATATAAGGCGCGAAGTGCTTCTTCGTATCCTTCGAAATCTCCAGCGATAGCAGACATAAACTTATAAGTTCTCTCCTGGGCCTGTTTGGAATGATTTCCATTTGCTGACTTCTTTTTTGCTTCTTCAACAAGGTTTCGCAAAATTGAAGATGCACCACCAGTTTGTGTTGCAAGCCACTCCCAATGCCTGGGCAATAAAGAGACTTCTCGAGAGATAACACCTAATTTGGGTCTTCCTGGGCCAGAATTATCTATAGGAACTTCTTCTGAGACAAATATTTCGAGTCTCTTTTGAATATCTCGCTCATTGCCTTGAAAATTAAAATCAATCGTCTTTCCGGTAGAATCGCTGAAAATTAAAATTGAACTGTTTCCTTCTTTTCCAAGTCGTTTCTTAATTTTTATAACGACGTCTGAAAGTGAGCCGTGAACAAGTTGGCTATTTCCTTCAAATGCAGTGTATGTGTCTGATGATTCCATAATTTTTTATTTCCTTTAGTTAATAATACCCGGGCGATATTGCATTGTCAATATAACCCGGGTATTATTAAAATTAAAAACTTATTTCAGAGAGTTGCTCTTTTGGCTTCATTCTTTAGCTAAAAGTACAAAAAAGTAGCACAGTCTATCTCGATCGTATAAGCAAAGATTCCCGAGGAGTTCTTAATGAAAAATATTGCTCTCATGTCTTTTTGTGCAACTCTAGTCATTTGCCCACAGGCCAGGGCAGCTGAAATAAAAATGTTAACCAACTCATTGAAAAACTAGATGTGACATCATTTCTCTCTTCAATTGGACCTCGTAAAATGAAGGGGAAAATTTATTTTGAAGATTATGTTATGCAAACATACAAGAAAGGATGCATATCTTTTTAATATGATTGAGTTATTTTGACTTCTCCACTGCGAACCTAGGATAGCCGTGAGTTTTTCATGATTGGATTTAGGAAGCCTTTTTCCAAACTGTCTTAGGCTTCAAATTCTGCTCCTTACAGCTTCTTAAAAAATCATTTAGCAATGTTTGATAAGGTGTATTTGTCTCTTCACTCAACTTTTTAAAGTACTCAACAACATCCGAATCAAGACGAATAGTGACGCTCTTCTTCAGTTTATTAATATAGGGATTAGCCTTTAGTTTCATATTTTTCAAATTGTATTCTTTTCTCATACTCACCTCTTAATTAAATTTCTTCGAAGTCTTTCTTTTCTCTCTTCGTTGCCTTTCTGCACTTATAATTCTAATCGAATCTTTTTCTTCTTAATAAACATGAACGACGATTAGGAGATTTGAATTATGACTATGACCAATCATTAAAAATCGATCCTCGTCATTTGAGTGATCAGGGTCATCTGCTATTTTCGCAAGCGGATCATAAAAAACAGTTACAGCCTCATCAAAGGAAACTTTATGCTTTTTAATATTCTCGGTAGCTTTCTTGGGATCCCATGCAAACTTCATAATTACATTGTACATACATTGCATGTACATCGCAAGATGCTACTAAATCTTAACAGTACTCTTCAGTAGATACTAAAGAAGCTAAAAGGATAATTGAGGATCGAGTTTTGGACTTTAAGCGTGGATGGAAGAAGGCGAACCCTAATCAACAAAAAAAATTAGTTCGCCGAATTTTTAACCAGCTCATCCTAACTGAGAGTGGACTCCAGGCCTATTATTCATTAGCCGAAGATTCGAAAGAAATTGGAAGTGATCTTAAAAAAAAAAAGCCATTGGGATCAAACCCCGATGGCCGTTTTTCTTCTTTGAAAAAGCCAATGGACTTTCTTGTGTCCAATGGTTCGCCTGTTGTAACGAATGGTGGATGATCCAACTTGTCTGATAAAACTTATAGTTAAAACTTAATAAAGCCACGCATAGCTAACCACAGAGACGTGAAGAGATTTTTAAATTTTATTTATTTTAGTAAAGTGCATCTTTTGATTTTGCACTGATTTTACTTGATGAAGATAAATCATCAATAGAAATATCTGTTTCGCTAATGCCTAATTTTTTTTCATTTTCAGTTATTGGAATGAAAACTAAATCAAAATCTTGAAGTTCATTCATATTTATATCTTTGCACAAATCGCTTACGCGAGCGATTCTTTTTAAAAGTCGAACACCTTTAAATTCATTTGATACAATTTCAATATTAACTACATCATTTTCATCGAGCACAATCGATAGCTCTTCATAGGAAATTGATGAAATTGCTTTTTCTATTATTCCACTAATTTTGTTCTTATCCATCTTGCTAATCCTCGATAGGCCATAAAAAGCTCATCAAAATCCATAGGGTCATTTTCCATGAAGTTGTATCTAAAATTTACAGTCCAACGACAACGTACAATTGTCCAATAGTCTAACATAGTTGAGTTGGTCTTGATTTGACTGAGTAAATATTTCTTACCATGATATTTTATATTGGCAAGAACTACTAAATCATGCGTAAGAGAATAACCAAGCCCCTGTTTTCCTAATGCTGATTTCATAATCTTTTCAAGAGCAAAATGGCTCAGTTCAATCGCTTGGTCGTATTTTTCATTATCCATCAAAATACTTGCTGATTCTATGTCCTCAATGGATCTTCGTCTTAAAATTTCAAAATCTTCCAATGAAATCCCTCTTAAATATCGGTATAATCATACCCAATTTATTGATTTTAAAAAGATGCCTCCGTAGAGGCACCTGGGTATTATAACTCTCAAATTAACGTATTAAAACGACATTGCCCAAATAGGATACCAAGGATGATTTCTAATCTTGGACTCAAATAAAAGTTTGCGAACTTCTTCGAGTGTTAAAATTGGTTTCACTTTTTCTTCAGATGATTCAAATCCAAGTCCATATACTGGCCCTTTTGAATTTGTTAAATTTCCTTGAATAAAACCTTCTTCAATCCCCCAGATGAAAACAATATTAATTGAAGATATAATTTTATGAATTAAACCATCACTCAAGCCATTTATTCTGGCTTGATTTAAAATATTTCGACCGTCTGCTCGTGAAATATCTGATGCCGTTTTCTCCAACCATGTAGGTGTATATCGCGTAAGTCTACTTACATGATCCAAGATAGAGTGATAATTCGATTTAGAATTCACCAAACCTTTTTTTGCAGCCAGTTCCCAGCGGTACAAAACTTCTTTCCAGAGCAAGCCTTTTCCTTCAAGCTTAAGCACTTTTTCAGTAACTTCTTTTATTAATCTCTTCTCGTCTTTTAAAGCAGCAGAACGGGATTGAATGTCATTGAGTTGTTTTTGAACTCTAATTCGTTTGTTATCTTTCCCACGAATGTTGACATACACCTTGTAGAACTTTATACCGTCTTTTTCATATTCAGTAATGGCCATTGACTACCTCCTAATAGTGAGATGAATCAATAAGCTCGTTAAGTTCTAGTTTGTTAAAATAAAGTCGCTCATGAAATTTTCGAGCATGAATTTTACCTTTGTAAACCATCTGTCGAACGGCATGCGTACTCTTTCTTAAAAACTCTGATGCTTCTTCTGTAGTAATCCATATTAAATTGTTAAAGAACGAGTGAGCATTATTTTGCTCGCCCGAAGCATAACATTTTTGATTTGAAAAGTAAGTAGCAACAATATTAGAATTTATCATAAATGCTCTCCTAAAGTAGTGATTACCCAACGGCCTTTTCAAAAAGTTTTCTATGCATGCCTCTCGACTTAAAATCCATACTCACTTCAATAAAAATTTTACTCTTTTTATTTTTTCTATATTCATCTACTATTTTTTCCACATCTACTTTTATTCTTTTTATTTTCTTCTTCCTCGCATTTCCAAGTACCTCATTATCATTTTGTAATTCCATATTTTCATTTTCCATTCTTACCTCCAGCAATATTCCAATTCATCCCCGCCATCATTCATCATATATTCCCTAATTGACCTCCTCCTCGAATCTTACGTTGAGAGGGGGAGGTCAATTAGGATCAAGAATTTATGTGAATGATCTCGCGGGGATGTATAGTCACCACAAAAACGACTGTGACAGTTAAACTGATGATCATTCATATGATACGACATATGAAACGACAAAGATTAAGGTGGTTTAAAAACTAGCATCATCACAGTTCTCACTTGAACAAATATAATTTGTCCTTGTAAGAAAACCGCCTGATGCTTTTCAGGTAGGAATTATAAGTTTATTTATTTGAATTTAATTTCGTAAAAAATGAATTCAATTAAAGAGATTTTTATCTCTAGGCATAACAAACGTCAAAATATTTTGGGCAATTATTTTTCGCTAAAATAGCGAATAATCCTAAACTTAATCAAATTTCATAGTCATTAAAACGATTTAATCAATTCACTTATTTTCTTCATTCAATTGTAACATTTAAGAAAGTTTTAAAATCAACGAGAGATTTATAATGATATCCTACAATGCCTAATTCTTGAGCACCTAAAACATGTGAAACTGAATCATCTATAAATAGAATTTCCGAAGCCTCACATCCAAGCTCCTTTATCACATGCTCGAATATTTTCTTATCTGGTTTACAAATTCCAACGTCCGCAGAATTAAAAACTCTATAAAAGCTGTCACCTATTTCAAGCTTTGTTAGATCATTATGAAGACGAGTCGTTCCATTAGTGAGAACCGCCACAGGAATTTTTTCAAAGTGCATTTCTAAAAAACTTAAATATTCGTGATCAACAAATCCAGGAAAGCTGCTCCATTCTTTAATAGCGGCCTTTGCTGTTATGTCGCCGCAAGCTAAAGCAAGAGATTTTTCAATCTCCAAGCGCCAAGCTTCATCTGTAATATGTCCGCAAACTGCACTGTTAAGTAGGTTTTTATCACCAAAGGCCATTTTAAATAAAATGCCTAGTTCTAAGCCAAATTTTTTCTCAATAACTGAATTTCTTTCAATTGGAAATTTGCGAATAACTCCATCGAGATCAGAAAGTATATATTTAAACTTCATGGACCTCTTAATCCTAGTAAATTTCCAAATGGATCTTTAAGCTTACACATACGAAAGCCAGCTTCAATTTTCATTGGCCCTCTATAAAGAGTTGCCCCTAAATCAGTAAGATGTTTAAATGCTTCATCGAAACTTTCAACTTCCCAATCAACAGCAAGTCCAAAGGCTCCTGCTCCAACTTTTTCATCTGCCTGGACAACTTCAATTTTTATTCCATTTAATTCAAGTAAATCAAAGTCAAACTCTGGAAGATGGATAAGTTTTGCTTCAGAAAAAGCTTTTTGATACCAAGCTATTCCCACTTTTGGATCTGGAACATGAATCATGACTGCTTCGACACGCTTAAAAATACCTTTATAGTTTTGAATTGGTTTGATTAAAAAAAGACAAGGGTTGTCCTCGCTCCAAAGAGTTTTAAACTCTTCAACCACAGAGAAGCCATATTTCAGATAAAACAGTCTTGTCTTTTTATAGTTCTCATCAGGATGAGATTCACTCAGGGTCTTCACTGTAAGAAAGCGAAATCCTTCTTGAGCTAGTTTTTTTTCAGCAGTCTTAATTAATAAATCACCAATTCCTTTTCGATGATGATTCTCCTCAATGCCCATAACATGGATTTCAGCAGTTGATGAACTATGCTTGTTAATTGAAATGAATCCAATCACATCTTTATGATCAATGGCCAGCCAAGTATCCATTGTTTTCACATCATTTACGTAATCCACAATTGCACTTTCAATTCCAAACCAACAAGGAAGAGAACGCAAAATTTGATTACAATATTTTGATCTTGAATTCTCATCGGTACAAAATTCTATTTGGGTCATGGAACATATACCTCAATTGCAAATTTATTAGGATCTTCAAAGCAGATATACTTTTCCTTCAAAATTAAAAGTTTAATCTGTCGCTGTTTTAATTCAGACTGTAGCTCATTGAAGTGGTTAATATCTTTTCCTAATAAAGCGATGTGATTTAATCCATCACCTTGTCTATCGTTATTGATTTCTAAAGTAGTGTCTTCAAGTTGAACAAATACAATAAATGTCCCACGATTGTGTCTCCAGCTAATACCACCTTCCCATTTTTGGTATTCAACATATCCCATGAATGGCATAAACCAATTCCAAAACTTATTGGAGCGAGAAAGGTCTTTTACGTAGTACTCAATGTGGTGAAGTTGGCCGAATTCCATTGCACTTTCCTTAATTCAAATCACTCAAGTTAGTTATTATAATATCGTTCTCTCGATATTTTCCTCTTTGCACGAGATTGTTGTTCTTGTCTAAGACAATAGAATGACCATCAGGTCCTCGATCTTTTCCAATTGATAAATCATTAAAAGAAAAATTAGATTGTACTAAAGGTACTTTCCAATAAACCATATTTTGATAGACTTCGTTTCTCTCAACAGCATCCCATTCTTTTTTCTCGCCAGATGAAATATACCCCGGCCACAATATTAAATCGACCTCTCCTTCTTTGATAAAAGAATCTGGACTCATTTGAGCTTCAAAACAAATCAGTACTCCGATCCGGACACCTTTTGTAGTGAATATTTTTGAATAATTCTTCTCAGGAGTGGAAAAGAATTTTTTCTCAGACTCAGTCAATCCAATTTTATATTGGATGCTCATTTGATTTGAATCAAAAATAAAAACAGCATTATATATTTTTAATTCTTCGACATAAGCGCTAGGAAGAACAACTGTAATATCATATTTAAATGAAATTTCTCTTACTTGATCCAAAAATGGTTTTAAAAACTCCATCGAACATTTTTTCATTTCAGCCGTAAATCCAGAAAATGAACACTCAGGAAACACGATTAAATCACATCGATTTTCGACTGCATTGTTAAGAGCATTTATTATGTAATTAAAATTTTCTTCAACGCTAAGAGAGTTTGGAATTTGAATTGATGTTAT
Organism: Bacteriovoracaceae bacterium; assembly: GCA_947377285.1. Classification (GTDB taxonomy): domain Bacteria; phylum Bdellovibrionota; class Bacteriovoracia; order Bacteriovoracales; family Bacteriovoracaceae; genus Bacteriovorax. The sequence goes on along the minus strand of CANCFT010000025.1, from coordinate 3,832 downwards.
TTTCATTATGGCAGATCCTTATTGTATCCTGTCCTATAATCCAAAACCTTCCCAACTTTTTCATTGGTATAATAATGAAGATCAAGCAGAGTACCAAACCGTGGATGCAATCTCATTCCCATAATTTTAAAACCAAATTTAAGCTTAGGAATCAATATGGCATTATTACTTGCATGATGGGTACTCGATATTATTTGAAATCCTTCTTTTCTAGCTTTCTCTATAATTAATTCTAGTAAGTGCTTGTAGATTCCTAGGTTTCTATAGTCAGGGAGTACGGCCGAATTAACCATGTAAAATTCTTCCGCATCTTTTTGAAAACCAAAACTCCAACCGATTATTTTTTCTCCATCCTTACATAATAAATATGATCTCACTTCTGTCTTACACATGGCCTGAAGATCTTTAAATTTTGTATGTTCTTCTTCAGACCAGTAGGTTGAATAATCGACATCATTATTTTCAGAAAATACTGTCGGGCGAAGCTCCCTAAAAACCGGTATGAACTCTTCACGAGTAACAAAGGTAAAAGTTAATTTATCAAAACTTGGTTTATTCATTTTTATCCTTTAGAAATAATGCCATCGCGAATGAGAATTTTAATTAATACTTAGCTTTCATTAATTTAAGTACATTACCGTCTATGTCTTCAAAAACAAGCATATGTCCCCAAGCTTGATCAGTTTCTCCAAGAACTTTACCGCCACATTTTTCAATGGACTTTCTATCGTCTGCAATATTGTCAGAATCGAAAGTAAGAGTTCCACCGCACTCCTGACCGTGACCATCTCTAGGTGTTTTGGGAACATCACTTCCTTCTGTCCAATGAAGACCAAGATTTAGATTTCCCAGTTGCATTGTGGTCCAGTACTCATCACCATAGACTTTCTTCATCCCAAGTGCTTGTTCATAAAACTTGACTGCATTTTTCATATCTTTCACATTATAATAAAAATCTTTGTAACCCTTTATCATTTTAATTCTCCTCATTTCTAAATAATATTTTTAAATCAATTTAATAAATATTTAAAAGTTTTATTACCAAAAGCTTTTAACATTTTTATAATTTCCATCATAATTAATTACAGCCTTTGACGATGCTCCTTTCCTTTTCCACTGATTAACAGGGCAAACCTCAACACTGTTTTTTCCAGACACAAGTCTCAATTTTAAGTAATCCTTTTTCAGATTAATTTTCTTACCATTAAAGATAACCTCGTAATGACTAAACCAAGGAGTACTGTGAGTTAAATAAATATTTAGATCTTGCGTAGCAAAGTTTAGATGAGCATTATCTTTATAATCCTGCAAATCAAGCCATTCAGTTTTAATTGAAGGTTCAGTAGTTTCAAATTGAAACTGGCAAGAATTCAAAGGAGCATCGAAGTCTTTTTTAGAAACAAATAAAGGTGTTTTCTCAGCGAATCCTTGGAAGGTAATTGCGGGTAAAATTCCTTTACGCTTGGATGCCACGGTCGTGATATTTTTCTGGCTTGAGTAAAAAGATTTTAGTCCACCAATTTTTGCGAACCATACATATCTCCTGACAAAGTTCTCAAGGTCTTTAAATCTTTTCTTATCACCTTTCACGTATGCCAAGGTTCTCGATGTAAATTTAATAATTGGCTTTTTATTTTCAACTACAAATTCAGCAAGCTCATTAAGACTTAATATTTTATTTTTATAAGTAGCATATGAATGAATTTGAGGGTCCATCCAAATCCACTTACCTAGTTGATTATCAAAATACTCAGCCGTTACATGTCCATGACCAGAAGAGCCTAAGTCTGGATGTTTTGTTCTAACTTGTAAAACTCTTGCGGGTATCCCAACACTTTGGCATAACTGAACAAACACTGATGCAAACTGCACACACGCAAATGAAGCACCAGTATCTGCTAGTTTTAAAATGGTGAGAGCATCTTGCTTCTTTGGATCGGAATTGAAACCATCATGCCCCCAAGCTTCAGAAGTAAACTTGGCTATCGCTAGGGCCTGATTGAAGTCAGTTGATTTCTTACTGATAAGTTTGTCGATTTTTGTATAAGATCTTAGTTTTTTAACTTGGGCACTGTTTAATGGGTCGTTTGGGAAATAGGAAAGTGATCCTAGATTTTCAGGTTGTTCAAGCGAAGTTAAATATACTCGGTTTGGATTTTTCATTCTTTTACACCTAACTTAATAATCAAAAATTCAATCATCAGATTCACTTTATGTAGCTTGATTTTTCGTAAATTATTCAAATAAATCCTATCTAAATTTATTTAGTTAGTCCATTTTATGAAATGCAAATGGGGCCAAAAAACAATAAATTCTTTAGCCCTTTTCAATATTGAGGATGTTGTTGTGTTTTCTTAGTTTACACTCTTTTTCTCCCCCATAGAATCAATAATTCCCAAACAAGCCCTAATTTTTCATCCGACAAGGTTTTTAATTTCTCCAGACAGTGATCAATAATTTCATCCCGTAAATTATCCACTTGTAAGTAGCGTTCAAAATCAAGATACTTAAAGCCATAGCAGGAAATAATATGATGAATTCTACTTCTATCAATAGCAATCCTCCCATTTTCGATGTGACCAATTGTGGGCCGTGAATAGCCACACAACACTGATGCCTTATCCTGAGAAATGTCCTTCATTCTCCTTAGTGTTTTTAAAACTTTTGCTTCCTTTGTAATAATTTTCTTATAACTTCTCCTATCTCGATGCACTAATACATTTTTAAGTCTAGGCTGCTTAATAATTCCTTTTCCTCTCTTTAATTTTAAGAACTCTTCATTGGAAATACCAATGGCATCGAGAATTTTATTTAACCTTTCTTGGGAAATCTTATCCCTTCCATTTTCAAATTTTTCAATGCTCTTATTGGTAACATTTAGTTTCTCTGCCAACTCTTTTCGAGACAGGCCTTTTAAAATTCTAGCGTTCCTCAAAACTTTTGCGGTTGATTCAATTATTCTTTGATCAGTGGACTTGCCTAGCATTTTAATCTCCCTGTTGATTGTGCCAGCGTCCCGCTCTCTAAAAATTGTCTATGGAAAACTTATCAAATTACCCAAAAATGCTACCCGCAGTTGCTACTAATTTTTGACTTGCTACCTGTGAAGCCAAACTAAAAGCCAGAAAAAGCCAACACTAGAGATTTCTAGAGATGTTGGTGCATGTGGATAAATTGAATTAAGAAGAAGCAATTCAGTGAACCTAAAGAACTAATTGATTCAGTTAGTTTTTATTAATTGAGTAGTTAGCTATTTGGACATTAAAAAACCGAATCGAAATTCGGCTATCATTTTAACTTTAAATTTTAGTACCAGAAAAATGGTGGATTCGTCCCACCTTAATTAATATTAACTGCTTGAATACTTTTAATCTAGCTAATCGCTATTTCCAGTCATTCAGAGTCATTTATAAATGAATTTTTAATAATGTGATGATGCCGCAACACCAGTTTTTTTGATGTCATGAGCACTCTCATTCGTCACTTCACTTACACCATTTAATTTTTCATTTGCTGTTAGTGGATTAAAAACCAAATGGAAATCTGCAAGTTCCGTAGTTGCTAAATTTAAAAAAAGCGTTGAAAGAAAATCAATTCTTTTAAGTAATCTCATTCCTTTAAAGTTGTTAGAAATTACCTCTAAACGGAGGACATCATCCTCTTCAAAAAAGATTTCGACGCTGCCAATTTTAGCATCAGCTATTACTTTATTTATTATTCCACTAACTCTATCTTTATCCATTGGTAAAACCTCGTATAAGCTTCATATAGATCATCATAATCCGATTCCGACAACTTCATAAACTCATACCGCTTATTGGTGTCCCACGCT
>CANCFT010000024.1 GCA_947377285.1 Bacteriovoracaceae bacterium | reverse complement strand
TCGACTCAGAAAACCCAGCTTAATTATTTTTTTAATTTTAGTGAAAGTGTCAGCGTAAATCTGGCGACTGGATCAGCCTCAATACTCGGAACAATCGCTTCAATTGTAACTGGAAAATTCATTCGCTCTCCACTCGCTATGACTTCGGCGACAAACTTTTTAATCTCCGGGATTTGTGTGCAAACAAAATGAACATCGCCTTCAGCTCGTTTTAAAAAATCTGCATGAAAATCTTTAAAAGATAAGGCAACTTTTTTCTTTGACTCTGAAATTTCTTTCATCGCCACTAATCCTCCTGCGAGATCTGCCCCAGTGGCCAAAACGCCGAAGTACATTGAGTCAAGATGATTTTTAGTCCGTCTATTGAGTGGAATTTTTACAATACATTGCTGGTCATCAAGGCGAACGACACTCGGAGAAACAAAAAAAATCAATGGTACTTTTGTAAGTCCAAAGTATCTGACAAATAATGTATCTTGAAATTTTTTAGGAATATTTTTAGTAATCAAATCTTTAATCATAGCTATCCTTTAATTTGAAAGTTCATTCACTCGCTTTATACCGGCTTCAAAAGCCTTTGAAAAAATATCTTGAAGATTATTTTGATTCAAGATTTCTAGTGCTTCATAAGTTACACCATTTTTAGAAGTTACTTGAGATCGCAAATCTTGAAAACTCACAACTTGGTTGGCTTTCGTATCCATTAAAGCTGAGCTTCCAAAAAATGTTTGAGTGACAATTTCTTTAGCGTTTACCCTACCTTCAGTCAATCTGCTGAGCTCTGCTTCAAAAATTCTTGCTAATTCAAAGATCAGACCAGGCCCGGAGCCACTAAAAACAGTCGTTAAATTTAAATCAGCTTCAGACGACATTAAAAAGCATTTCCCAGTGCTCTCTAAGAGTTTTTGAATTTCTGCTTTTTCAATTTGATTAAAACTTGTATTTAAAAATAATAGATTTGCCCCAAGGCCTAAAGCTGCTGGGGTATTGGGCATTAATCTCGCAATTTTAAATAAATTAAACTTGGATTCTAATTTTGAGAGATTGACTCCGGCCAAAATAGAAATAATTTTTGCCTTGGAGCTAAATTCAAATTGAAACTGTTCAAGATTTTGTGGTTTAAAAGCTAGGATATACCAATCTAATGAATCTGGCATTTCTGAAAGGGAGCGAACAAAAGTCCCATTAACTTCACTCGATAATTGCAAAGCCTTTAGGGTTGTTGGAGTATAAAGATAAAAATGAATTTCTGGAAATTGAGCCTTCATTCCAAGCACGAGGGCCCGCCCCATATTTCCACAACCAAATACTCCGATTTTAATTTTTGTCATAGCTATTTATAACTCTAAATCTAATGGAGCTCCATGCCTCATTGTGTTCACAGCAAGAGAGCGAACCCAAATAAAATGAAGTGCCTGGTGATAAAAATCCTTCGTTTCTAAATTATCAACAATAGTCAAAATTGATTTCATTCTTAAATCATTTTTTGCATCATCTAAATGATCAGCTACATGATGATTATACTCTGAAAGTTCACCATCATAAATGATCACAGAAAGTTTAGGAGAATTAAGAACTCGCTTAAGTTCAATTGTACTAACCCAATAAACTAAAAAATTTTCAGTTGAAAAACCAACTTGATAAAATAGTTTAGAAAGATTCAACCACCATTCATATGTTTGCTTATTGCGAGCTATTACAGTTAATCCCGTCCCAGTTGAAAGGCATGAAAAAATCTGAATAAGTGTTTTTAACTCTGGTTTATCTGTAGTTCCTACAACGACGGAATGTTCGGTAAACAAACGATAGTCGTTATAACTAAGTTGACCAGGAATAGTTCTATTTTTATGTTTTTGTTCCATGAAATGAATAAAATTTTTATTTAACCATTTTTTATAATCGCGTAATGGATCTTTGTAATTTCCATAAATTCCTTGGTAATAAGTTTCAAAATTTGAAATAAATTGGCCTAGGAATTTCTCAAGTCGCTCTTGCCTAGATCTAATAGAAAGTTTTGAAGGACGAGCAAGTTCTAGGACTTGTTGATTCCCTTCTTGTGTTTCAATTTTTTTAGAAACTCGAGATTTTTCAAAACTTGAATCATCCACTTGATGAAGGGCCAGTACGTAATGACGACCTCCCGCCTTAGGTCCGGTTCCAGAAAGTTTGAAACCACCAAACGGTTCAATCGCAACACGGGCACCAGTTACAGTTCGATTGATGTAAATATTTCCCGATTCTATTTTCATTAACAGACTATCAATATCATTTTGCGATTGACTGAAAATCCCCCCAGTCAATGCATAATCAGTGCTATTAAAAAGCTTAGCTGCTTCATCTAAAGTATCAAACCCCATAATATGAACAACCGGCCCAAACAATTCTCTTTGAGCAAAACTAGCGCGGTCAAAGGCCCGCTTATATGGAAGTTCAATCAGCACGGGCCCAACGCAAAACCCAGGAAGATCCTCATTAGAGCGATCAAGAATAACAGATCCGCCAAATTGACTTGCTTCAAGACTTGCTTCGCGGACGCTTTGGCGAAGTCTTTCTTGATCAAATTTAGAAATGACAGGATTTACTGTAGTATCAAAATGAAAAGAGACACCTACTTTTAAATCAGCGCTCGCTTCTTTTAATCTTTCAATTAATTTATTTTTAAGTGAATTGTGAACTATGACTCTAGAGCAAGCAGAACATTTTTGTCCGGCATGGCCAAAAGAAGAGTAAAGAATTCCTGAAACGGTTTCATCCAATTCAGCGTTTTGAGTAACGATGACGGCATTCTTCCCACCCATTTCTGTAATGGCCTTAACTAAATACGTTTTTTCGGTCAGTTTATTTTTATATAATCTTTTTCTAGTCACAGAGGCTATATAAGTTCCCACTGCCTTTGAACCAGTGAATACAATTGTCGATATGCGCGGATCACGTACTAAGAAGTCACCAACAGTCTCCCCATCTCCTGGTAAATGAATCAAGACATCTTGAGGGACTCCGGCCTGGTGAAAAATATCGACAAGTAATTGAGTGATCAATGGAGTCTGTTCTGCTGACTTTAAGATAACTGTATTGCCCGCAACCAGTGAACTTGCGACCATTCCACAAGGAATGGCGATTGGAAAATTCCATGGTGAAATAACTGCAGTTGCTCCTCTAGATGTTAAGTCAGATCTATTTCTTTGAAGATAGGCTTCATTTCGAGCATAAAAATTTAAAAAATCGATGGCCTCATCAACGTCGGCGAGAGCTTCGCTTACAGATTTTCCTGCTTCATAAATAATAAGTGCCGATAAATCATTTCTTTTGGCGAGCATTATCCCAGCGGCACGAACCAGCATGCCCGATCGATTGGCCCATTTTGAATTTGCCCATACACCATTATTATAAGAATTATCAATTGTGTTTAAAGCAGATTCAGCATCAAGAAGATTAGCAAATCGAATTTTTCCTACAAGTGTATCTGGATTAGAACTAGATATTATTGATATCCAATCACCAGTTAAGGGATAGGAGTTTTCATAATTTTTGCCAAGGTCATTTTTTTGGAAAGTTTGTAGCGCTTTTTCCATCCAAATACGTTCGTTATCTAAGTAAAGTCTAAGAGGCGAGACATTAAAAAATTGATCTTCTAGATGAGAAATCGATTGATCAAGGTCAAGTTTCCCATCGTTCTTTTTTTCAAGATGGACAGCATAAGGCGATTGCAGAGTTAAATGTTTTTTATGAGAGCGCATAATAGTTAAAACACCTACCTGAGAAGAATTTTCCATAATTCGTCTCACTAAATAAGCCATTCCAACTAGTAAGCTACCAACAGGGACATAATTTCTTGTGGCCCAATTCATTTTCGCTAATGCTGTCGATAATGCTTCATAAGTCATGTGTAAACATTGATGTTCTATTTCTCCAACTTCTGGATATAAAATTTCTTTAGCAGCTTCGGCGAAAGCATGGTCGGAGAAATTATGAGAAGCTAATGCTAATTTTAAATAAGGATGAGCTTCAAATATTTTAATAATGAGTTGCCTAAAATGAATATCTGTTTCTTCTTTATTGAGAAACTGAGGAGCATTGAAATTATGAGCGTCAGCTTCAACTGTTTCAGCATCCCAATAAGCTCCCTTAACTAAACGAACTGGCATTAATAAATTTCTCTCACGGGCGAGTGAAATAATTTCTTGTAAATGCGTAGCTGCGTCTCTTAAGTATGCTTGAATAACAATACCTGTAGACTGATAATTTTTTAATTCAGGAGTTTCCAGTAAGACTCGTTTATAAATTTTAAAAACAATATCTCTGTAGTGATAATGTTCAGCATCTATATTAATGAAAACGTCTTCTGCTTGGGCCACTAACAAAATTTCTTTTAAGCGAGGTCCAACTAATTGATAAGTATAATCTGGAGCATGAGGTTTAAAATCTGAACAAAGTGCCGAAACTTTAATTGAAACATGGGCCCTATTTATGCCTGCTCTATTTTTTTCACCTTTTTTTACATGTAAAGAAAATCCTCTTACGAGTTTTAAAACTTCCATCTTATAATGATCAGCTTCGCGCTCAGAAACAACTAATTCTCCAAGTTGATCAAGAGTTACATCCCTTCCAGTTAGGCTTAATCCTTTGAGAGATTTATCAGCTTTTTCTATGGACTCTCCAGCAATAAATCGTTTGGCCATTAAGCGAACACTACTTCGAACTAGTGCAGTTAAGGGATAGGCCGGAAAAAGTTTTGCGAGAGCTGTGAAGAATTGAATTCCAATAGTGTACCGAGTTGGTAGTGCTCGTTCTTGCCCTTTCTTTTTTAATCGTCTCGCTTTACCGTTATCTGATAAAAATCGAGTCAAAGATTCAATTAAAATACGTTTTACTTCCGAACCCGATTTATCATGATCGAGTGAAGGAAGAATTGCTAAAAATTTTAATAAATGAATTCGCAATAAAGCATACTGGGCCGTTAACCCTAACCCAAAATCGGATACATTTTCAAAGAGACTTGGATTATATTCATTAAGTTTAACTAAAAGATTTTTAATAATTTCGGCCGAGCGAATTTCAACTGACTTAAAACGAGGATCATTGATTAAATCTGGTAGCCCATCGAGAGCAATCTTTGATTCAATCACTGACGAAAAAGTTTTAATCTGCAAATTAGCGGCTAACTCGGTGTGTTTTTTTAATTCTTGCACATGAATGGAATCGAGATTTAAAATATCATTTTGACCAAGTAAAAAAAGTTCTTGAGAAAGTTTAGGCGTATAAAAACGAATTTCACGAGTTTTGAAAAAAAATGACACGAGAAAAGGGACTGAGCGAATTGTTAACTGTATTCTAAAATCAGATTGTGAAGATTTTAAATATTGAGCTAAAACGTTCCAGACATCGGAATTAAGCTGATGACTTGAATCAAGCAAAATAGAAGAAAAATCTTCATAAAAATATAGATTCCAGCCAGCATTCTCAACTCTTAATATTTTGAATAAAAAGTCTTGTGAATTTATAGGAAAAACCTTCAACATTTAAGCCCCCAATAAAATATTCCTAAATGCTATAGAAAGTATCGCAAATCACTTAAAAGAACTAGTCGTAATTGACGAACCTTGCAACTCTTAATAGAATTTTTAATATGATCTTTCCCACAATAATGACCCTTTTATTTCAAACTTTAAACTATGGAGCTTGCGCCCAAGTTTATTACGACATTAAGGACTTAGAAGTGCTCGAAAGAGAAAAAAACTTTGACGAATTTCTAGTTCATGTCAACGATATAAGACCAAGTGAGCGCGGACGGCACTGGAAGGAAATGTATCAAAATATGGCCATTGGTTTAGTCGATTATAAAATGAAAACTCATGATTTTAGCTTGGAGACTTGGCGCCAAGTAGACCAATTAGGTCGTTCATCGGCCCTTAATAATGATGAATTTTTTCAATTAAGAAGATCGCTATACGCTAAAAAATATTTTTCTGAATGTTTTCGAAAGACTACGCTCATTTCTGAAGTGGCCAAAAAAACAGAAGAAGCCAAACTTTGCGATTCTATTATAAGTACCTACTGGACTTATACAAAAAAAGATCCTGATATTGGGCTTGAAATCGCGGCGATTCTTGAAGCCAACCATAGTGGTTTGAAACTTTGGCCCTTTTATGAAAAAGCGAGCAAAGACTCAATTTCAAATTTGTATTGCAAAAAACCAGCAGTGCAAACTGCAATAATGAATAAACTCTATGAAGAAACATTTACACCTGAATTTGACGGAAACTACCGAAAGCTAGTTAATAAATTCCTTTCTGAAGATTGCTTTAATGAAATGTCCTCTCCCTTAAAAAATATGCTTAGCTCACCTAAAAGTAATGGACTCGAAAAAGAAATGGCAATGAACCTTCTTGAGGCCAAATCTAAACTGACTTCAGAAGAGCTTGATTTATACGCGATTCTTTTTTTGCTCGACGGCCCAGTCGTTGGAGAAAAAATGAATCTTGCATGGAAAAAAGTAGAAAATCTTGGTGAAAATTTTCCTAAACGCCAAAAAATCTTAGGATTAATTGAAAAATTACCAATTATACCTGATAAAATTTTCAAAGACCCCAATCTCCCAAGACATAAGGCGATTATTAATCTTTTCGCAAAAAATTTTCCTGAATACCTCAATTACTATGGATCTACATGCATTAAATTCATTTCAAATTCCGGAGATGGTCTTTTGAATGTCAGCTCTAGTTTTCAATGTAATGAGTTTTTAAAGGCCGCTGGGGCCGTGACAAAAGAAGAAAAGGGATTAAGTGGACCTTGGGTTAGTGATAGTGTTCAGCGCCAGTATTCAGGGCTTAAAAAATAAATTTTAATTCTATTTTGGGCATCGGTCGCTCTCGGCTCCTGCCTTCGCGCCCATACCGTCCATGCCTTTGACATCGGTCGCTCTCGGCTCCTGCCTTCGCGCCCATACCGTCCATCCTGGACATAAAAAAGCCCACTTTTTCAAGTGGGCAATCAGTATTAAATCTCTTTCGAGTCTTAATTAAGAAAGGTGTTTTCCAACGATTCCTGCAAGTTCGAACATAGTTACTTCTTTTTTTCCAAAAAGTTTAGCTAGTTTTTCGTCAGCAAGAATGTTTCTTTTGTTTTTTGGGTTTTGAAGGTTGTGCTTCTTGATGTATTCCCAAATTTTTGAAACAACTTGTGTTCTAGGAAGTGGCTTAGCTCCAACGATTTCAGCAAGGATAGCTGAAGGAGTAAGTGCTTTCATGAAAGCTGCATTTGGCTTTCTTGCAGTTTTAACTTTTGGAGCTGCAACTTTTTTTGTAGCCTTTGGAGCTTTAGGAGCTTTTGCTGCTGCAACTTTTTTAGTAGCTTTTGGAGCTGCTGCTTTTTTAGCTACTGCTTTTTTTGGAGCTGCTTTCTTAGTAGCTTTTGGAGCTGCTTTTTTAGTAGCTTTCGGTGCTGCTTTTTTAGTAGCTTTTGGTGCTGCTTTTTTAGTAGCTTTTTTCTTTACTGCCATTCGAGGATCCTCCGTTAAAATTAGACTGTTGTTGTCGAGTCTAAAGTTGTTAATGAAAAGAAAATTGTCTGAAATCTATATCTTTTTAAATTCTTTCTAATTTGCTTTTTGCTCGTTTAAACTATTTTACATTGGAGAGGTTAAATTCTTTTTTTTTATTTTCCCAGTAATTCTCTCTTCTATTTAAATTATTGCTTGAAAGTTTTCATCATGTCTATAGGAAAAATCATTTTTTTTATATTTTCTTCATTGGAAGTCCCTAGCGATATCCAAAAAACTCCTTGAGAGAACTGGCTATTTAAGAGTTTTTACCCACTCAACAACTAAACCTTCTGGACCTAATTTCTTAGGAGTTTTCTTATATTGATGACTTTCATTCAATGAATACATTCTGAAATTATCAATTCGACAGTAATGATAAATCTTCTTTAAACCTTTTTCACGAGCGACTTTTTCAAAAAACTCTTTAATAGTGTGAGAAAACCCACTACCTTGATGAGTAATTTTAATAGCGGTATTCTTAGTTAATAAAGAGTCACCCTCTAATTTATAGAAAACGGCTGCCATTATTTCCCCTTCAAGCATTAATGAAAAAAGCTCCCAACCTTCGGCAACTTCTTTTTTAATCTCTTCAAATGTCCACTTAAAATCTGGGGAGTCAGAAAAAGCGTCAATATTATAGTCGAGGATAGACTTTATATCCTTTTCATTTTTAGCTTTTTTGAAGTTCACTTTCATAGCAATCCTTTGCGTATAGGGGGGTAACTTTAAAAATTTTAGAGTTTTGAGATATATGCAGCAAGGTCTTTCATATCTTGCTCATTTAATTTACTGAGAAAAGGGATCATCACAGGATTCTTTCTAGTGACTCCAGCTTTTATGTCTTGAAGCTGTTTTAAAATATACCAGTCGTGTTGACCAGATAATCGAGGGGCCTTCTGGGCCGGAATACCTTCTGCTTTAGGTCCATGACAAGCAATACATTGCTTAAAAAGAATTTCCCCTTTAGCTGCATCTTGAGCCAAAGCTGAGAGAGAAAAGGTACTCGTTGCAAGACTGACTGTGATAAAAAAAAGCTTCATTGAATTCATTTTACAGACCTCGAAAATATACTAAAAAGTTGGTTTACCATTGAAACTAGTTGAATTTTACTCTAATAACTTATTGGACGGCAACCACTTTGAGAGAAGAATTCTCACTTGCCCCTAAAAAATTATGATGGAAGAGTCCCTCGATGACATCGAGATTGAGTTGGAAATCGTTCATTATAATTGAAACTTCTTCGTTCCGAGCAAATACTAATTGAATGCTTTTCATTGGTAAAAAGACATTATTGAGCACATTGATTAGACTCAAGCTTTGTTGATTTTTTTCAACAAGATTTAGCTTATTCCAGCTCCTTTTTTTGAATTCAATAGTAAACTTTGGATCTATTTCTTTTTGAATTAATGCCATCAATAGGGAATTTTTAACCTTTTTAAAGCTTACTTCAGAGGAATTAGTCCAAGAATCTATAAAAACAGGGAGATGATTTTCATCTCTTAAATAATTTTCGAGTTCTCTATAATTTAAATTAAGAATAAAACTAATAGGTTTCTCCAAACTCAGGCGTGAAATTGCTTCAAGAAAAAGCAATTCCGCTTCAGTGGAATTTTGAATCGAATAATTAAGTGTCAATATCTTGTCACTTAAAAAATCAATACCAGCACTATTGTGCCTTTCTACATTCCAAATCCAGTTTTGCTGAAATTTACTTGATTCAACAGCAGCTTCAGCAGCCGTTATACGATGAATTGGGCTTTTTATAAAAAACTGGGCCCGAAAGGATTGGATTGGATTATCTTTATTAGAATTATTAGTTTTATTATTCAAATGACTTGCTACCTTCTAAAAAATGCCTTAAAAAAAACTAACATGTCTAATCTGAAAATTCATCTTATTAAATATTTTACCCCAAAAACCCGGATATTAATTTTAGGCCCCTTGGAATTAACCCCGAAAGTTTTGAAAAGAATTTGCAAAAGAATGGCCCCAACTCTCATACTCTTGATCGATGGGGGTATTCGTCATAAAAGCTCCATTCCAATTTCTCTACAAGAAAATATATTGAGTCTTGGTGATGGGGATTCATCTGACAAACGCCATGGCCCACTCATGTTTCAACTACCAACTAAGAAAAAATTTTCAGACTTGGCCTTTGTCACGGAGGCAATGATTTCGTGCCCTCTTTCATTTGATCAAATCGAATTATTAGGATTTATCAATCACCAACACCTAGAAAAAAGAATTGATCATTTGCTATTTAATATAGGCGTCATTCAGCATTTAACTAGCCAGTTGAATCAAAAAATTCTCATGGATGAAAAATTCCTTTTTTTACCACCAGGCATTGCTGCTTTTAACTATAATGGACTTTTTAGCACCCTAAGTTTGACTGCCAATCGATTAAAAATAACAGGATCTGTTGAATATAAACTTCTGAAATGGACCTCAATTATGCCCCTAGAGACCATTGGATTGAGTAATATTGCCAGCGGAAAAGTCCAGATAAATACTAAAGAACCCATGATGATTTATTTTGCCGGAAGTAAATTTAGCTGGTGAGTCCGATGGGCCATTATCTCTTTTTCCTCAAGCCATTCTTCTCTATAATTACCAGCAGCAAAAAGCTTAAGTTGATCTTTATAAAAAGGTGAAAATAAATGACCGGAAATTCCAGTGGGCAAGATCCCCCATGCTTTTTCGGGATGATCAAAACTAACGATTCTTCTTGTTGAAGGGCCTGCCTTAATTAAAAATCCATCTGTATAACCTGCAGTCTTAAAATTATTAATTTCATTACTGGCCCCATTCATTTCAATTGGGCCAATATTAAAAATTTTATTGAAAGGTTTTATTTTACCTATGGGATGAACGAATTCGAGAGTATGCAGATGGCCCCATGCCCATTGTGTCGAATCTTCTCCTAGTGCTTGGCGAAGGGATTCGATGGTATTGTCAAAAGCTTTAGTAAAAACTTGTTGTCGATTGAATTTTTTCCACCAAATTGATTCAGGATTTAAGACAACTTTTTTTAAAAAATTCCAATTATTTGGCAATTTACTAAAAGTTTCAAATTCCTCAAGAGTAAATTCTTTCAAGAGTATTTTGGATATTTCTCGGCACCAAGTGTAATAAATAGACGGGGCAATTGATGAAATGGACGATACGAAATCCCATTCTTTTAAAATTTTGAGATATTGTTTTGCCCGACCTTTATTCCAAATATTCTCAAAAGATACAGTTTTTAAAAGTTCTTCGAGAATAAGTTTATTTTCAAAGTTCATACTGAGGGTTTGGACTTCCATTAATTCTTCTGGGGACCATTTCTCTTTTTTTGAAAGGATCGATTCAAGAGTTTTAAAACGGTCATCTGATTGCCAATCACCTCGCATTTCAATTGGTAAACTAGGCTTTGACTGAGGTCTAGAATTGGCCGAAATAATAATCCCTGAACTTGGATTTTCACTATGTGGCTTTTCATCAAAAGTTAATTCACCAGAATATTCATCAAGACCTGAGCTTCCATCGAGTATAAAATCACTTGGCGTCCCTTTGGCTTTTTTAGCTATTTCTCCAAACATCCACCATCCAATATTGGTTTTATCGGCATAGAGAATATTTAAGCCAGGGGCCTTGCCAGTTGCAACTGCGGCTTTAAACTCTGTCATATTTTTGGCATGCTCCATTTTATAAAGTGACAGCAATGGATCATTTTCAGCTCCGTAAAATGACCATTTAAAGGCCAATGACTTATCATCTCGGTGATTAAAAACCTCATCCATTATTGGCCCATGTTGAGTCTTTAAGGTTAATAAACCAAAAGGTTTTTCTCCCTTGATTTTGATCAACTCATATCGTTCTTGATAGGGGATTTGTGAACCTTTAAACTGATATGTTTTAAACTTTGGGTTTAATTTTTCCCGATACAAATCCATATCATCAACTAAACTCATGGTAAGTCCCCAACCAAAATTTAAATTATGAGCTAGAATTGGAAAGGGCAATAAAGCAAGGTAATGCCCATAGTTGCTTAGCTTTGGCGTTTCAATATGTGCTTCAAACCAAACCCCGGGATGAGAAAAACTAATATGGGGATCGTTTGCCAAAATGGGTGAACCGGAAACCGTACGAGACCCTGCAAGCAACCAACCATTAGATCCATCAAGAAGAGTAAAACCTTTTTCTAAATCTGCCATAATAGACATGACTGGGTAACGGCGGGCAGAATCTACAAATCTCTTTATTGATTTTGATTTTATTAAGTCATTTTTTTTGAGCTGATCTTGTTGATCAAGAAGTTTATCTTGAAGCTCTTTAGGACTTAACTCATTTCTTAATTCATCTATCAATTGAGGGCCAAATCGCTCTCTCAAATGACTCATTAAAGGGTCTTCACTTGTGGCAATACCAAAACTAAAACTCATTAATCCAATAAAGGCATATCCATCAAGGGCCGTAAATGGACGTGGCTTAATCCCCAAAAGACTAAATTCTAACGGAAGCTTTTGAGTCAATTGAAATTGATTTATTCCATCATAAAAAGCTTGTAAATCTTGCCACATTTGAATATCAAAAAGGTTCTTTTGCTTTTTACCTTCGAGCATTTCGCTCATGCTTTGTCTAAGTCCCAATGTTCGAAATAATTTATCTGAGGCTAAAAACTTTGGACCAAATAGTTCGGCCAATTCTCCATTGGCCATGCGTCGTTGAAGCTCCATTTGAAAAAGTCGCTCAGAAGCCATGACAAAACCTAAAGATCTTAAAGCATCTTTTGAATTTTTAGCTTTAATATGCGGTATACCGTATTGATCACGAATAACTCTGACTTCTTCAGTGAGTCCTATTAAGTTCAATTGACCATCCATCGGCGGCATTGAACTTTTGATAAAATAAATCCCGTACACGAGTAAACTTATCAAAATTATAATTAACCCAATGATCCAATTCTTTAACGATTTTTTTTTGCTAGTTAAGTAATCCATGGGATGATCATAATAATGAAAACAGCAAAATTCAATTCGCGAAGTCAGTTTATTGATGCCCTCAGAGGTTTTACGATCATTTTAATGATTTTTTTTCATGCCTGCTTTGACCTGACAAACTTCGGATTTTTAACTATTGATATAATTCATGCTCCATTTTGGTTTGCGCTTCCGAGGCTTATTGTTTTTCTGTTTTTATTTGCTGTTGGAATGTCCCTTAGGCTAACTCATTTTGAAAAAATCAAATGGACTCCTTTTTGGAAAAGATTTTTTAAGTTAGTCGCCTTCGCCTTAATGATTAGTGTAGTGACTTATTTTTTATTCCCAGAAAATTGGATTTATTTTGGAACTCTTCATGCCATTGCGCTCATATCACTTTTATCTTTACCATTTATTAAAAGACCAAATCTTGCGTTGGCCATCGCACTTCTTTTATTTATTCCTTCAATTTTCTTTGATAAAAATATCCCTTGGTTTACACTCGCCCATCAATCTTGGGATTATATAGAGCCATTTCCTTGGCTTGGAGCAAGTTTGTTGGGGATATTTGCTGTCCATAAAGGACTTCATTTATGTCAAATCCCCAATAATAAAGCAGTTAGATCTCTGAACTTTCTGGGGACTCACTCACTCCTTATTTACCTTACACACCAGCCAGTATTATTCGGTGCTGTCTATCTAATGCACCAATTTAAAAAGTAACTAATTCATTTCTAGGTCCATGTAGGCCGTGGTATAAAATGATCTCATTCGACATTAGTACAACTATAAAAGTGGACCTTTCATGAACCTATTCAAAAAAATTGATTGGCTAAAAATTGAAAAATTTATTGGAAGTTTAAAATTTGCAGTCATAGTCATCTCGCTTTTTACAATTGGAATGATTATTGGAACTTTTCTTGAAAGTTATTTTGGAACTGATTTTGCCAACCGTGCAGTCTACAAAACGACTGCTTTTATGTTTGTCCAATTTGGCATTTTACTTTCAATTATTTTTGCCGCTATCTTGCGCTTGCCCCCAAAAAAAAGATTATATGGATTCTATACTATTCACTCAGGACTTTTGATCATTGGAATGGGCTCACTTATTACCTACGTTGCAGGAGTAGATGGTCAAATTACACTCGCTCCTAACGAACCAAATCGCCAAGTCATACTCTCAAAAGATATTATCAAAATTACTTATCCGACTGAAGGCAAGCAGATTGTCAGTTATCTTCCTTATAGTGCTTTTGAATCATCAATCAATGAAACTTATGACAATATTACTGTAAAAAATTACATTCCATTTGCTGAAGGTCGATTTGTTTGGAGCGATTCAATCAATAAATATAGTGATGAAAATCCTGTGCACTCTTCAAAATATCATTTTAAAAATGCTTTTGCCGAGCAGGATTTAATTCTCTCTTTACACCCGGAAGCTGGATCAGATTTTCAATCTTCTACCACGATGGGTCCACTCACTTTTACTTATTACCCCTATAAACTTGCAAAATGTTTTGCCCAAAATAATCCCTCTAAAATTATCATTTGGAATTCTGAAACAGCGGAATGTTTTACCCCTGAAGAAAAAAATATTCCGGTTAAAATAACTGGGGCCAATAATCGATTTGTTGTTCTTCCTTACAATAAAACTTTTATCACTTTTTTTCCAGACTACTCACCTTTTCCTATGAATACCAAACTCCAGACTGATGAAAAATCTATCATCAGGGCCTTTTCAAAAAAACTTTTTGAAGATAAGCCAAACCTTTTTTTATTTGGCAAGAAAGCAGCATGGTTTGATAAAGGATTAAGTAAATGGGTCGTTTCAGATTTAGAAGTTGGTGGTAATCCGGCAAAACTTCCTTGGATGAATGCAGAAATTTCTCTAACTGATCATCAAGATCATCTCGTTCCATTTAATATTCCAATTCCTACTATTCCTATTCAAAAAAATGGAAATCTTATTAAAGGAGATATCCGGGCAGTTCAATTAGAAATTTTAGGAAAAGAATACTGGGTGACAAATTACTCTCCATTATCCTTACTTGTGAGAGGAAAAAAAATTATTATAGAAGTGACTAAAGAGTCTCTTACTCTTCCTTTTGAATTGGCCCTTACTCAATTTAAAATGGATAAAGATCCTGGAACTAATAATCCTGCCAGTTATGAATCTTTTGTAAAATTATTTTCTGACGGTAAAACAACGAATCATCATGTCTTCATGAATAATCCGATGAAAAAATCTGGATTTACTTTTTACCAAGCCTCATATTCTCAGGATAACCAAGGCCAATACAATACAACCTTGGCCGTTAATGTTGACCAAGGACGAACTTGGAAATACTTAGGTTCACTGATGTTAGTATTCGGGGCCATTTGGCATTACAACTTAAATAGCAAAACTAAAGATCAAGATAAAAATAAAAAAACAGGTAAACTTGCATGAAAAAAATAATCCTCTTCATTCTTCTTATTCTCACGAGCTCTGTCACTATGGCCGAGTCTTATTTCTGCAAAAAAGAACTTGAAGTTCTTCCTACCTTGCAAGGTGGACGAGTAAAACCTCTCTATGTCCATGCCGCAGAGGCCATGAAAAGTTTAACTGGTAAAATTTCAGTCAACGACCTAGGCCCTGTTGAAGCTTTCTGCTTAATTTCTCTCAATGGAATGGGGCTTCCAACTGAAATTAAATTAGAAGCTAGAATCGATCATGTTGATTTAATGAAATTCCTCAATCTTTCAAAAGATCAACACTCTATTTTATATGAAGAACTTATTGCTAAAGAAGATGCCATAAAAAATGAGGCCAGAAGTATTAAGGATAACGCTTCTTATAAGAAAGCTATAGGAAAACTTTACGATAATCTATTTCTCTATAAAGAAATAAAATCTGGGGAAAACTGGCTTTTTCCAACTGTAAAAAATGGAGCACTCGAATGGCTTCCACTTGTAGCTTTTTTAACTGAAGAAAAAGTTATCGCTCAAAAACAATTGACCCCAATGGACCCATTTCTTCCCATTTTATTGAATACTAAAACTGTCTATGATCAATTCAGTGGAAGTGAGAAATATGAACTTGAACTCTATTATGCCAAAGCAGGCCTTGCTAGTTGGGCACTCACTTTAACTATTCTCGCGTTGGCCACAATGGTTTTATTTAAAAATTTTAATATTGCCCTTGGACTTGCTTCAATTTCAGCACTCGTTCAATTAATTTTAATTGCACTAAGAGTTATCATTTCAGGTCGGGCACCTATTACCAATATGTATGAAACTGTTTTATTTTCTGGTTTTGGCTCTCTGACTCTCGCATTAGTTCTTGGTCATCTAAAAAAAGAAAAACTCTTTGTCTATATGGGCCTAGGTTATAATGTTTGTACTTTAATGATGCTCAATTTTGCTAATGGAATGTTAACGGCAACCATTTCTCCTTTAGTACCAGTTCTTCGTGATAATTTCTGGCTTTCAACTCATGTAACTACAGTTATTCTTTCATATGGAGCTTTGGCCTTAAGTTGGATTTTAGCCAATACTGTTTTATTTAAACGAAAATGGGGAAAAATAACTAAAAAAGAAGAACTAAATTTTGCAGATATTATTTATACCACTTTAAAATGGGGAACTACCATGCTAGCCGGTGGTGTTATCTTAGGCGGAGTATGGGCCGATTATTCTTGGGGAAGATTTTGGGGTTGGGATCCTAAGGAGACTTGGAGTTTAATTGTGCTATGTACTTATATGGCCATTTTACACGGTCGATATACTACTTGGATTAAAACGGATCGTTTCATAACGATTACTGCCGGGGCTTTTATGAGTGTAATGATGGCATGGTTTGGCGTTAATTATATATTAGCAACTGGGCTTCACTCATATGGTTTTAGCGAAGGTGGAGCTATCTTTTTAGGTTCTTTTTTCTTAATGCAAATTATTGTATTAATAATCACATCAGTTAAATCAGACAATATAAATGATCAAGGAATAGACCAACAAGCCTAAAAACTTGTTGGTCAAAAATTTTCTTAAACATCTTCAAATCGATTGTCATTACTCGATGGAATGGCTGACACAGATACAGATTCAGTTTTAATTTCTTTTTTGGGAGCTACTTTAACCTGACTTTGAGCTTTTGCTATTTTAGGAGCAGATTGCATATTCCTCATTGTTGGAATATTTGGCGTCGATGGATTATTTTTAGGCCCTGGTGTATTTCGTACTTTCACAGCAGTTTCACCACTTCCTCCTTCAATAGTTTGTACTAACTTTTGAACAAGGGAATTTAGGATTGAAGCCTGTCCTGATAAAGAGCCCGCTGCATTTGCAGAGTCTGCTGAATTTGAAGTATTTTGCTGAGTCACTTGGTCTAATTGTGAAATGGCCTTAGTGATTTCATGAACTCCATGGGCCTGCTCTTGACTAGCAGATGAAATCTCATTAACCATTTTTGAAACACTCGCAACTGAAGCTACAATTTCATTTAAGACTTCTTCACACTCATGTGCGACTCTTGTACCTGTATCAACTTTTTCACGGCCATTTAAAATTAATTTTTCTATTTTCTCTTTTGAATCTTTAACGATTCCTTCAACAGTCTTAATACTACCGTCTAACATACTCGTTATTTCGAGAGCTGCTGCACCACTCATCGATGCCAAATTACCCACTTCTTCGGCCACCACAGCAAATCCTTTACCTTGCTCACCTGCTCTGGCCGCTTCGACAGAAGCATTAAAAGAAAGTAACTTCGTTTGAAAAACGATATCATTGATAACTTTTGTTTTTGTCCCAATCTCTCGAATGATTTTTACAATATTTTCGATTTCTTTATTTGTCTCGTTTATTTGATTCATTATTCCGCTATTGCTATTATTGATTTCTCCAATTGCTGAAATCATATGATCAACGACCACTTTTCCTCTTTCTGCAGTACTTAAACTTTGCTCGGAAACGACTGAAGATTGTTTAGCATTTTCAGTGTTTGCATTTATCATTGAACTAATTTCTTCAATTGAAGATGATGTCTCTTGCAGAGAAGCTGCTTGCTCAGTCGTCGCTTGAGAAAGTTCTTCTGAAGCAGAAGCTATTTGAGTAGCAGATGTACTTACTTCTCCTCCAGATGTATTTAAACTTGTTACAATATTATTTAGATCTGCAATTGGTTTTTTAATCATAAAGGCAGCGATAATTAATGCAAAGATTGCTCCGCCAGTTACCAAAAGTGTATAAATTAAGTTGGGAGATATTGTAGTCTTGTTCGCTTCATTTTGAATGACTTTTTTAACATCAGTCTTTATTGCAAAAACTCCATGAAGCTTTCCATCTTCCCAGTTTTCCATTTTATAACCTAAAATATCTCTACCATTCCCCCAAGGACTCTCTTTTGGATCCCCATGACAAGTAAAACACCCTTGAACTTTCGTTAAGCGAACTGGGCGAAAAACAGTGATAAAATCTCCTGTATCTAAAACATGCTCTTTTAAATTTTTATCCATTTCGAATTTTTTGAAAATTGCCAATTCGTCTGCATTTGCTTTGTTGCCTTCATTTCTTGGTTCATCACTAAAGATGCGAAACTCATAATTATCTAAATGAGCATCTTTAGCCCCGATCTTCATTGCTGCAACAATAGGAACTTGCTTTAAAACATTCTCTTTATCTTCTTTAGTTAAATCGTCTGAAGATTTATATTTTGTTTTCATCTTTTCAACGATTGGAGCTAAGCCACCTTGGCTGGCAATATAGTCAGTGGCCGCATTTAAACGCAAATGGATTGCATTAGATTTATCAACAATTCCTTTATGCAATTCTTTTGTATTAAGATAAAAAGAAATTGAGATTGCAGAGGCCGAACAAATGAGGCACGCCAGTCCAACAATTAAAAGAATTCGTGCTTTTAAACTTAAAGAATTAAACCAATTCACATTTAGCCTCATCGAAAAAATATAGTATTCTATTTTATAGTAAATTAAAAATCGGAATTTCCTTAAAAAACTTTTATTAATTTAACCTTAATTCTCAAACTTAACTTTTTCAATTCCAATGACTCCAAAAACTTTTGACCTCTTCGCAACGAGATTCATTTTATGAAATTGAATTTTATTCTGAATAAGTACCGGACCATTTTTATCTATAGCGAGATCCATCATATACTCTCTTCTTTCTCCATTGAGACCGTTATAAAGAGTATCAAGATAAATAATTCCACCTCTTTCAGAATCATAATTATCACTATACATGCGGACGATAATTATTTTATCTTTTTGGTTAAGAATAATTCCACCTTTTAGCTCATCAGCTTTAAGTTCATTTCGAGTTGTGAGTTGTGAATTATGATAGGTATCTAAATAGAGATGAATAATTTGGCGTTCATCCTGGTCCATTTCATAAATAATTTTAGCAAAATCAGTATCAATATCACTGGCAACAATACTCAGTAATTTTTCTGCGGCATTTGCGCTAAATGAAAATATAAAAGAAAATATGAGTGAAAATATAAGTGAACTAATAAAGGCAAGAATTCTTTTCTTTTGCACCGAAACCTCCTAACAATTTTTTTGTTAGAAAGTCATCGGCAATTTTTGCCTAAGAGATTATTTTATTGTTCAAAAAGATGACTAACCTGACCAACATACTCTGGCTTTCTCATTCCATTAACAACGTAATCAAATCCATAGTTAAGATAAGTCTCAATAACCAATACAGAAAAAAACTTTTCCATTTCGTCAGGTATTAATCCAACACTGAGAGCTTGTGATTTAAATTCAAGGGCTTTTTTTGTCATATTAATTCGAGAATATTGAATTGAATGCTCAAATAATTGATACATCGGAGCGGCCTCTTGTGCATTCAGGCCTCCATTGCCCCAAAGTCTAGCTAAAAAGGGAAAAAAATGACCGTGATAAACTTGCTCTACGGCATCTGGAGTCGGCAGTGTATTCCATAATTCCTTAAATTGTTTAATCAATGTTACATCATTAAAATTTTCACCATGAGAAACTTCATCATCTGCAGTTGCTGCATTCCACTTTTCTTCAATCGTTTTCATAACTAATTCAAAATCAGCAAGTGCTTTATTTTCATCAAAGTCTTGAGTCAAGAAGTCATAAGTAGCAAGTCTCACTAATTGATTATTTGTAAATGCATTTAATGGTCTATTAACAATTGTCGTTAATCCGTTTAATTGGGCAAGTTCCAATAAACTTTTATCTCCGTATTCGCCAAATTTCTCAAGAGCTCCAATTTCAATTAAATTAAAAGGGAACTCAATTGTCTTGAAATGATTTTTAGTTGATATTTTTTGAGCGATGTTTATTACCTTAGAAAGATCTGTGACTTCTAAATCAGAAAGAGGATAAATAAAGTGATTTGAACTAATACCATAAGACTTAATTCGACCGTTTTGAACTTCTTCTTCTAAGAAGCGAAATGCTTTTTCAATTCGTTGGTAATATTCAACTTGTGTCGCACCTACAGATTGAAAATAATATTCAGGGTTATGTAGTAAGAAAATGTCTACTGAATTTCTTTTTAAACGCATCAATGAATTATCTAATTGGTTTTTCAAAAACTCAGGATGAATAGAATGTTTTAACTCATCACCTAAATCAACAATATCCTCTAACGCCAATCCCGCTTCATTAAGAGTAACTAATTGACTTAAATTGCGGCCTTGAATATATCCGGCCTTTGTTACTAAAATCGGATTAAATTGAGGATTTTCATTAAGAACCTCACCTATTAGTTCTTCTGATTCACCATCTGTATAATTTGATGAGGTATCTATCAATGGACACCCAAGTTCTAAAGCTTTTAGAAGAGCAAGCTTGTGCTCTCTTGAACGTTTGCTTATCCGATAACTTCCAAATCCTACTTGTCCCATGTATACCTAACTGAATAATTTTTAGTGATTTATAAATGAATTAATATCTAGGATTCGATTCACTCCTTCACCTTTGAGTGAAGTTGGATCAATTCCATTTTGTTCATACTTAGCGTAACGATAACATTTATCAGTTTGATCGAGAAGAAAATCTTCTTCTCCACGAACTAAAATACCTTCAACTTCCATCGTCTCACTATTAAAAACGGGAGAACCAGAGTTTCCTTCGAAAGAATCAAGTGATGCTTTAAAACTATGAGGCATTGTGAGGTCGCTAATTCGTGCTGCTCTGGTCGCAACGAGAGGGAGTCCCATCGGGTGCCCAATCATAAAAACTTTATCAGTCTCCTGCAGACTACCAACGTTTCTTAACTTGAGTGGCATAATACCTGTAACTTTCTTATTCAATCGAATGACAGAATAATCTTGAATACCAGATGAATCAAAAACACTTGTGACGATCTCACTACATTCATAAATATTTTTGTTTAACACACTATAACCTGAACTCGTTTCATTTTTTACTCTAACATTAAAAGCAATTAATTTATTTTCACAATCAGATGAATTCATAAAGCAGTGACCTGCACTTGCCAGTAAATTTTCTCCAATAAGAAAACCAGTACATGAATTAAGAGTATGGTGATTTGAATATTTTTCATCAATACACAAATTAATTCCATCAGTATCACTTAGGAGTTTTGCGCTTACGCTCGAGAAAAATAAATTTTTAATAATTGAATCTTTTGAAATAATTAAGGCCACCGATTCAGAAAGATTTTTAATTTTCGGAGAGGAAAATTGGTCAACAAAACGTCTGTTATCTTGCCCATATATTGCATCTAGATTGCTAATTTTTCCAAAGGCAAATGCAGTGTTAAAAAAAACAATCAAAGGTATTACAAGAATAGATAATTTTTTAAACATGCTTTTTCCCTAATAGAAAATCCCGCAAATCTTATCACTACAGAGTGAAAATCGACTAAGTTATGAATTTTTTACATGGTTTATTATGAGAATTTTTAAAATAGATTTGAGTATAAAATTAACAACTTGAAAAAACTTCCAGTAAATCTATTCTAAAGACTTACTGGAAGTTCCCGGATTTTAAACTTTAGAGAGTTAGACTATCAAATGGATTAAAATACTGAGCATGAATTTGTTTTTGCCCTACCGAATCACCATTAGACTCGAAATATCCATATAAAGCACCTTCAGTAATTTTTTGAGTTTCATAAAATGAACTTATAAATGAACTTACGTTATCTTTTATAATTGCACTCAAAGGAATAAAGCTTAATCCTAGTTGAGCTAAGTTTAAGATCACTCTTTTACGTACAATTTGTGTTGGACGATCGTAATTATAGGCAACGGCAGGTCTATTTTGATAAAAACTTTCTTTATCAAAAAGATTAACAATCACTTTCTCATTATTATAAGTTACTTTTTGGAATGCAAAATTCATTCTATCGCTTACTTCTGAATAAATACTTTGAGAATTTCTTAAATTATTTGATGCAGCTCTAAAGTTGAAGTAGAAATTATTCACACCATATTTACTCCAGTTACCTTTGGCACTATTTGATTCCCAAAATGCGTACCACTCAATGCGCGACTCATAAATTGATGACCAAATCAAACTTACTTCATCATGAGTAAGTCCTAATTCGGATTCTTTGAAATTTTCTAAGTAATGAAGAAGCATATTCTGGTGAAATTGTCTTCTTTCAGTAATGAGTTTTTCAACTTGAACAACAACATAACTGACAGTATTAAGCATTGGAACACTTGAAACTCTTTTACGAGCAAATTCAAGACCCCAAGTTACTGCTTTGTATGTTACATTTTTTTTATAAAAATAAGACGAATCGTTTACATTTGCAATCATGCTAGGGTCAAGTAACAAAAGTGCATCTGTTAATTTTCCTTCATATTTTGCGACAACATCTTTAAAGACTTCATGAGAAAAAAGTCCATCAACATTTAGAATGGCTAACTTTTTTAATGAATCAACAACCATATCAACATTATTATCAAAAGCTGATTGGTATCCTGCTAGATTATGATCAAGTCCTTCTTCTACTACACTTTTTACATCTGATTCATAGGCTCCACTCGCAAGATTTTGGCCAATCAATGATTGTTCATTAAGAAGCTGAGACTTAATTAAATTTACATAAGGAGTAACTGAGAATTTAACAGGAAGTGTCCTGTCTCTAATACCAACTAATTTACCATCAGCTGACCTGACAACTTGAAATCTTTTAAAAAATGCATCTGCTGATTTTGCGTGAGCTGATTGAATATTGACTGCAACTAGGCACAGTAAACCAGTCACTACTGAAAGTGTTCTCATATTTTCCTCCTTGAAAAACAGTGTCCTTTTCAATTATGGGAGAAGTTTTATTGAATGGACAGTGATGTAAGAAAATATGATTTTCGATTTAGTTTAAGTTCTTTTCGACTTCATCCCAAAGTGCAGAGCGAAGTTTTAATGAATTAATTCCTGAAAGCCTTGCTTCATCCCACTTCTTTTGATCAGTTCCACAGAGAGCACTTAAACAATCGTGGGCCTGATGAGAATGTTCACCACCATCGATTTCAATATGTCTGATTAGATAATACTTTAGATTAGGGAAACGGCTTTGATCATCTTGGTGAATATTTTTTTCTAAATCATTTAAAATAGAAGTAAACATGTCAGGTATTAACTTCTCTCTACCATAAAAAAAGGCTGCGGCCACTTCGTGGATTGCCCCGTGAGTTGCTAAATTTAAATTAAATTCGACGAAATTATTTTGAGCTGGAGTCATTAGTGAAAAATCTTTAGTTTCAATAAAATTTAAAAGTTTAGAATATTTAGCGCCGACTTCATCCATTGAATTTAAATAAAGCGTAAAGTGATCAATGGCTTCACCATTTTGATCAAGGTCACTTTCTTCTCCCAAAACAATTTCATTAATTAAGCGGACTAATTTTTTAGGGTAAGAACTTGGCTTCCATGGCAATTCGACACAAGTGATTTCTCTTTGTAAACGCTTTAGTAAGGACATAAAATCCCATACGGCAAAGACATGAGTCTCCATCATTATTTTTAAATCGCTAATGGTTAAAATTTTATTGTACATTGAATGGTTCGACACATTCTTATGTAATACTTCTAGCTCAGAGTGATTCAATAATGATTCCATCAAAATCCCCAAATTTATTTTTTTAATTATTTGGAAATGTTTTATCATGAATAAAATTAAAACTGAAGGATTAGCTATTAAAGTTCAAAGTCGTCATAGCTTTGTTCAAAGAGATCATCCATTTCTTTTGAAAAAAAGCGACGAGAGAAATACTGGCCTGCACGAATAGTACGAATCATATCGTGTTCTTCTAGCTTTCTAAGTGCCGTATAGACATCATCAATGGCAAGCCCCATATTTTTGGCCATTTCGGTGTGAGACATCATTTGGGAAATTCCGTGTGAACGGTGTAAATTAGGAAAACACCAAACCCGGCGATAGATATACATTAGGACTAAAATTTCAATTCGATTTAGTTTAAAATCGATGATGATTTTATCAAAAAAAATATCAGGAATTTCAGAATTTGTGGGTTTGAGGTTAGTTCCTCCCCCCCCTTTATTATGGGAGTTATCCATCTTTTTTTTGGAGCGATGTTCGGCCAGAATAGATTGTAAATCGACCATAAAACTAACCTCTCCTTTTATCCTAACATATTTTTATGGAGATTTCTAGCTCGGCAATACTGGCTCATTTTACTCAAATATTTTACCCATAAAAAGTAACTTCATCAGGCCTGATTCACGTTGAATTTCTTGATTAAATCCCAATCTTCGATAGAAAGAAATATTTGGGGCCCCATCTGAAGTAATCAAATGAACTCCTAAAATATTTTTTTTGTCTTTAAGGCTTATGCAATAATTTTCAACGAGCAAACTCCCCAGACCTTTCCCTCTTGTCTCAGGGTGAAAATTAATATGAAAATGGGCCGGAAATTGAATGAATTGATCACTAAAAAGATCAAATGCTGGAACTTCTAAAATCTTCCGTGCTCCGATTGAGTCGCTACAACCACTGAGATAGCCTAATATTTTTGGGCCATCTTTCATAATAAAAAATTCTTGTGGATAATAGGTTAAATAATCCCCACACCATCTTTTAAAAAAAGCCTCTTTTCTCTCTGCTGAAGAAAATTCTTTCAAAGATGAAGATGTAAAAAATATCCATTTGATTTGAGATAGTAAGTCTTCTGTTAATTCTGGAAGTGAAATAATTTCTGTCATTTTAAAAAAATCTTTTTTAAAGTTTTATAATATCGATAATACGATCTCAAAGTTGAATCAATTGCAAAGAGCTCATCGGAGCTAACTTCAATATTTTCCCAATCTCTCCATTGAACCAATAAATTTTTATGACCAAAATAGATTTGATACCGTTCTCTCCACTGCTTTTTATCATCTAAATTTTTTAAATCCTTTAGGATTGGATTTTTTAAAGCTATTTCAATCGATTGATCTAATATCGCTAAATAGTCTTTTTCCACAAGAGGAGCAATTTTTTGATAGGATTGATGAAATGATTTTAGTTCACTCATCTTTTTTTCTGGCATAGAAAAAAAGGTCGTTAATTCTATTGCAACTTTTTCATTTTGAGAATAAATAAAAACGAGTAGATCGTCTTTATCTTTAATCGTTTTCGGAAATTCAAACTTAGTCCAAAATAAATAAGCCGGTGAAATTTCTAAATTATATTTCTTAACCATTTGAGAAAAAGTATTGAGAAAATTACTAGGATTAGACTTAAAAAGTTCTTCACTAAAATGATGATTCGAGATTGCTGTTAAATTAAAAAGATGAAGTTGATTCAAGATAATTTCAGAAATTGTAAACGAATCAAACTTTAAACTCATTCTTATAAGTCGCAAAAATCGATTTGGATCTAAAAAGAAATCATTCGAAATTATATTTAAAATTTTCTGCTTTAAATCCTCTACACCATTATAAGGATCCACAAGGGATTCAACTTGAGAACCTTTAAAGTTGAATTCTATCCCAATGGCATTTATGGAAAGGTCACGTCTGATAAACGAAGATTTATAACTTAAATTTGGATCTAAGATCGCTTCAAAGTGATGATGACTATAATTTTCTACAATGGCCACTTCAATCCGAGGAGAGGAAAATTCAAAAGCCTTTTCTAAGTAATGCACCCGCGTGATTAAATAAGGAAGTATTTCAAATTTAATATTTTTCAATTTAAAAAAATCATGTAGCTTTAAATAATAATTTGGCCATTGAGTAATTGTAATTTTTGAATTTGCATTTGGTCTGATTTCAAAATCAAAATCAGAACCAATACTTTTGTTGAAAAAAAAATCTCTAGGCGTTCCTCCCACTAGGCATAGCGAGAACCCTAAGTCTTCAATGGCCTCTAAAAATTCTTTAATTTCTAAGGGCAGATTTTCAATTATCATATTTTAAAAGAATCTCTGTGTGATAATAAACGCTCTATCGTATTTTTAATCCTTAAGAGATTTTCAGATTCTTTTTGATAGACGATAAAAAGCTTTCCACTTGGAACTTCAAAGTCTCCACCTAATGTTGAAACTTTATCTAAAAAATAGGAGCGGTTTAAAACATGATTTGGAACGACTGCAACGCCTAAACCTTCATGAACGGCTTGAAGCATGTGACCGTGTGAATTTACCGTAAAACAAATATTCATTTTCTTAGGAGTTGCTTTAAATTTTGAACGGCACCACTTAAAAAACAAGTGGTCATCTTTATCAAACAGAACAGTTGGCAACTCTTCTAATTGAGCTAAGGTCAGTTTCGATTTAAAATTAAAATCTTTGTGATTCTTAGGAAAAACTAACGTTGATTTTTCTTCAAGAAAAAATTCACGTTCGCCATGGGCCGGAAGTTCGTCCTCGGGAAGTACTAAAATATCTAAGAGATTATTTTCAAAATCAATTAACAATTCTTCTTGATGCCCCATTCGCACACTTAGTCTTAAATCAGGATTTTCCTTAGCATATTCTACAATTTCATGGGCCAGCCAACTTTTACCAATCCCTGTAAGAGTGCCAATCCGAACCTTTCCACGCATAGAATCTTTATCACTTTGAAGATCATCAAGCGTATCTTTCATTTCAGTTAAAAAATGCACGCCGAATTGATAAAGCCTTTCTCCTTCAGGGGTGAGGACAATATTTTTTCCTGAACGCTTAAATAATTTAACTTCTAATTTGCTTTCGAGATTTTTGATACTTTGGCTGATGGCCGACTGAGTGACTCCGAGATTTTCGGCCGCTTTGGAAAAACTTTTGGCCGCACTTACTGCGACTAAAGTTTGGAGTTGAGACGTTTCTATCATAAGCCCCTCTACTGAAAGTATTAGGTTATTCTATCATGTCCCCAAAAAATAAACAAAAAAAAGCCTCCCCTGAGGGAGGCCTTTTAAAAACTATTCTGCTTGAGCAGCTAGCTTATCTTTTCTTTCTGCAATAACTTTTTCAGCTACGTTGTTTGGACATTCTGCATATTTTGCAAATTCCATAGTGTAAGACGCTTTACCAGCTGACATCGAACGAAGTACTGTTGAGTAACCAAACATTTCTGATAACGGGATCAGAGCGTTGATGGTAACTTCTCCAGTATCATTTGATTCAGATGCTTGGATAATCCCTCTTCTAGAAGAAAGATCTCCAATAACGCCCCCTTGGTATTCATCAGGAGTTTCAACTTCAACTTTCATGATTGGCTCTAAAATAACAGGACTTGCAGCCTTAACCGCTTGTCTCATTGCCATACGAGCTGCAATTCTGAACGCTAAATCAGATGAATCTACGTCATGGTAGCGACCGTCTTGAAGGTAAACTTCAACGTTTATTAATGGGAAAGCTCCTAGAGGACCTTTATCCATTACATCGTTAAATCCTTTTTCACATGAACCAATGAATTCATTAGGGATAGATCCACCTTTGATTTCATTGTAAAATTTAAAGACTTGTTTTTCGTCTTCTTTGTTTTCTTCTAATAATGGCTTGATAATCCCAACAACTTGACCGAATTGACCAGAACCACCAGTTTGCTTCTTATGAAGGTAATCAAACTTAGCTTCTTGGCGAATTGTCTCTCTATAGTTAACTTGAGGAGCACCAACTTGAACGTCACAGTTGTATTCACGTTTCAATCTTTCTACGTAAATTTCTAAGTGAAGCTCTCCCATACCAGCAATTCTTGTTTCAGCAGATTCTTCATCTGTAAAAACATGGAAAGTTGGGTCTTCTTTCATAAATCTTTGTAGACCTTTTGAAAGACGAGTTTGTTGATCTTTATCTTTAACAGAGATTGAAAGCTCGATAACAGCAGCTGCTACGTGCATTCCTTCACATGATAAATGGTCTAATTTGTCGTCTCCAACAAATGTATCCCCAGAAGCACAGTCGATACCGATGATCGCGATGATGTCCCCTGAACCTACAGTTTCGATGTTCTCACGAGCGTTAGCGTTCATACGAACGATACGACCTACGCGCACTCTTTTCTTAGTACGAGTGTTAGTGATTGTGTCACCTTTATTTAAAGTCCCTTGGTAAATACGAGTATAAGTTAACTGACCAAATTGTTCGTCAGTAATTTTAAACGCCATACAAACAAGTGGCTTTGTTCCATCTGGAATAAGTTCGATTTTTTCTTTTGTATCGTTATCGATAGCAATTGGTCTCTTACAAGTAAGAGGAGAAGGAAGGTATCTTGCAACAGCATTAAGAAGAAGTTGAACACCTTTATTTTTGAAAGCAGATCCCATGAAAACTGGAGTCAATTTTAATGAACGAACACCTTTTTTCACAGCTTCATGAATTTCAGCTTCAGATACAACTTCACCACCAAGAATTTTTTCAACTAAAACGTCGTCAAACTCTGAAGCAGCATCAAGAAGTTTTTCTCTGAATGCTTCTACATCATCAACCATGTCAGCTGGAATAGCTGCGACTCTTACTTTTTCTCCGTTTTCTCCGTCGAAGTAGTAAGCTTCTCTCGTAATTAGATCAACAACACCATTGAAGTTTTCTTCAGCTCCAATAGGCAATTGCATAAGAACTGCATTGTGGTAAAGTTTTTCTTTTAAAGCAGCTACACCTTTATGAGGGTTAGCTCCCATACGGTCCATCTTGTTTAAGAAGGCCATTCTTGGAACCGAGTATCTCTTCATCTGACGGTCAACCGTGATTGACTGAGACTGAACTCCAGAAACTGAACAAAGAACTAAGATTGCTCCGTCAAGAACGCGGAGAGATCTTTCAACTTCTACTGTAAAGTCAACGTGACCTGGAGTATCGATAATATTAATACGGCATTCTTTGTCTATATCTTCAGCAAAAGTGATCCCTTTTTCGTCAATCCCTTTCCAGTAAACAGTTGTTGCTGCTGAAGTGATTGTGATCCCTTTTTCTTTTTCAAGTTCCATGTGGTCCATAGTCGCTCCGGCACCACCGCCGCGAACTTCTTCAATCTTGTGAATCTTGTCACAGTAAAAAAGGATACGCTCTGTAAGAGTCGTTTTCCCTGAGTCGATGTGAGCTGAGATCCCAATGTTTCTGGTTCTTCCCATAAGTTTCATAATCATTCTCCAAAATTTAACCAAAAATGGTTGTCAAAAAATATTCTTTATTTATTTAAAATAAGTTTTTAATAAATGTTTTAAAGCCTGGATAATAAGAAATTTAGAGAGATGAGTCAATGAAGAAAACAGGTTATCGCTGACAAAATGACAGAACCAAATGATTCAATTAATAAACGTGAAGCATTACAAACAAATTGACAAGACCTAGAAAACTCTCTAAAAATTTTCCCTCGCCCAATTTTTGGGCAAATCCGATTGAACATTAAATTTTACTAAAAAGGTTAAACTTTCCATGAGCAATGATCTGAGCAAGCAAGATCTCTATGAAGGCGTCAAAACTCTTATTGAAACGGATTCCATCCACGTTCATCTTCCCCAACAAAAGCTTTTCACTCTCTTTAGTTTGGGCTTCCAATACCTATTATTTCAATCGACCAGAAACCCTGGTGCCTATATTATCAGAGTTGAAGATGGTCATTTGGCCGAGAAACTAGCGAAGAAGGCCAAAGATCCTTCAACTCGCAAATTTATGCAGTCTCTTTTAATTCCGAGAAAACTAAAATTTGAAAAGTCGGTTTTTTATTTGGATTATTTCCATTTGGGATCTTGGAACCTCACTAGCGAGATTCCTAAAGATAAAATTCAAGCGGCCTTGATTGTTAAAAATACATCGAATAAACCTATGATGGAAATTGAGATCGAAGGGATTGAAGATGATAGTGTTCCAGATACCATCAAAAATGGACAATACTTAAAAACCTTAATGGAAAATGTCCCACGCACAATCACCATCGCTTTTGAAGAAACCTTCGAAGGCACCACTCAGGTCAGTTTTCCATTTATCAAAAAAGAAAAAGAGCGCACTGTGTCGGGTGTAACTATTCACGATGATGTTGAGTGGGACGATTAAATCTTTCATTATTCTGCTAAATTCTTTTGAATAAATTTCAAGTAACGAACATGGATAATTTCAAAGAGCTCTGACTCTTTGGGGTGGATTGTATTAAATTGATCTTCAAAATTTGTTCTTTCTTTTGAGTCTTCGCGCGTGACAGGTTCATTCAGACTGACTTTTTGATTAGTTTTTTCTGCACCACTTAATTCAAGTTTTTTAATTAAATTCATTAAAACTAGTTTGTCATTTTGGTCTAACCCAGGCTTAGCTTCAATCGCTTTAAGTGAACTCAAAGGCATTGATAAATTATTCATTTCACTTTTAGCTGCGGGTGAAAGTTTTGAGTAATAATTATCAAATGAGTCCATGTATTCTTTAATTTTTTTCTTTTCTATATCTTGGTATGAAACATTATTTTTTTTGGCAAACAACTCATTCCTAAAATTGGCAATAGTAGATTTATTGCGAGTTAACGCTCGAGCATTCAGCTCCCTCATCCGAGGATTGTTCTTAACAACCCCTTCCGAATAAGATTCATAAATTCCTAAATATTGATTGAAGCTTGTCATTTTAGGGTGAGTCGATTTTGGAAATTGAAGTGCGTGAGTTAAGATTTCAGTAGAGGCATTGGCTTTAGAAAAAATCCAATCGATAAAACTTGTGGTCTTTTCAGTAGGAGTTGAAGCAGGTGCAATCGGAGTTTCCGATTTACTTTGAAGTTTGTCGGCATAAGAATTAATAAATCCGTAGTCTGCTGCATTTAATTTATCATTGGCCGTCTCTTTTATTTTTTCGATATATTGTCCCGCTTCACGCAGAGTCATTTGATTAATCAGTTTACTTGAAGGCACACCTATTTTAGCTGCTATTTCTTGAAGATGTTGGCAGTCAACATCGCCTGGAACTAAAGCATCTAGTCCTATATGTGCCCCTTTATCAATTTCATCGATCACTTTTTCTAATAAGACCATTTTTTCAATCAATCCGTCGGCCCCATCGTCAAACATTTTACTCGCGGTATAGGCCAGTGCACTTTGAACTCCAAAGGTAATGGCGCGAGAAGTTCCACTGAGCATAATACTATTTAAAAATGTAATTTGCCCGGTGATCATAAATCCAACGACGTTAGTGGCCAGTCCCCCAACAATTCCTAGTTTATCTAAATCGCCATACCAATCGGCCATTTTATCATCTTTAAGACTTGGAGCGACTGCAACTTTTTCTGATGCCTCTGCTTCTGAAAATGCACTCTTTACAATTTGATTTTGAATTGTATGTATTCCTATTACAAGGATTGCACTAAGAGATTTCTCAGATAAATTTGAAGGAATCTTTTTTAGGCTTTCGTAATCTTTATTTGTTATCGATCGATTGGCACCAAATTTATAGGATTCCCATTCGTAGTAGATGGCCCATTTGTCTTCATTTGTTTTGGCATTATTAATATATTGTATAGTGCGCTCGTCAAATTTTTTCGAAAAAACAAGTGACCGAGGAGATTGCAGAGAACCATCATTATTTGTAACATGACAATTTCCTCCTCCACTAAACCAATCCATTTGTTCGGCCACGGCCGCAGCTGATGATGCAAGGTAGCCAATGCTTGCCATTTTTGCATTTCTCGATTTCTTTTTTAGCGCTTCAAAATAATTATCTAATGTACTTTTATAAGTTTTTAAGTAGCCAACTTGAGCGTCAACTTTTGCTTTCACAACTTTAACATTTTCTTGAATACTTTTATCTTGATCAACTTTTAAATCATTGACCACTTCAATTTCGGCCAACTGACTGGCCTTCAGAGTTTTCAAAGTGGCTATTTCAGATAAAATATAAAGTGCCGAAGTTCCAACATAAATTAAGGCCGAAGGTTTGGTTTTACAAACCATCAGTACTTGAGGTGCCAATAAGGCCGCGGCAAAAAGAGATACTGTTGAAGCTAAGTATCCCTTGGCAATATTGGTCGCATCCTTTTTTAAATCATCTTGAGTTTTATTTAACGTATTTTTAATTTCATTAATTTTCGGTTCTATCTTGGTGTTGATAGAATCTTGTAATTTTTGTTTTAGATTTTGAGCCGTTAAATTTTTAGCCTCTTCTGGTGGGATGCCTAATTTGCTTAGGGCCGATTGTTCTTCAGTGCTTAGAGGAGTGCTTGTATCGTCTGCAAAACTCAGTGGTTGGGCCAATAAGGAGAGGATTACTGTGATGTAAGTGAGAGACTTCATAGGTAGAAAGGATATCATAAAAATAAATATATTTGTGATTTTGGCTGATATTATTGGGCGAAATTGGTTTAATTGAAAAATTGACTGACAAAAAATATAGGCAATTACATCAAACCTTATAAATAAAAAGCTCCGTCTGCCTCTTATCATCCAACTGCCAAATTTCATCCGCTGTAACGCCATCTACTTCAAAACTATTTGAAACAAATAGACTCCCCTTCTTCATTTCTTTTTTTACTTTAATATATAGCTTGGTCATGATCGCTGGAGATAAAAAAGCATAAACCACATCATACTCTCCGAGATTGGTATTCCAAATATTTTGCCTTAGAATTTTTCCGCGCAAAGTGATCATTGATAAAAGTGTAGATAATCCCCATAAAAGCGGAGCGCTCTCGACTCCAATTGATTTTACTTTTAAAGAAGAAAGTGAACGCACGACTCCTCCAAGGCCTGAGCCTAAATCTAGAAAAGTGCTCGCATTATTTTGAGCAAGAATTTTTTTTAGAGCTTCATACGTTTTTTGATTAGTCAGATATAAAGGCACTCGCTCTTTTAAAGTATGTGAAAAAGTCAGCGAAAAAAAAAGAAAAAGAACGCCATAAATGCTATTTGAAAAATGGATAAACTTAAAAGCTAAGAGAAATAAAAATGGAAACAAAAGAGAAATTGTTAAAAACCATTTAGGAAGTTTAAATACCCCTTGAGAAATAAGAGCAGCTGTGAATCCTTGGATAATGGCATAACTAATCGAAGTCAATTTTAGTGAAAATCCTTCAATGAATAGTTTAATAATAACTAAACTTATTACCTGAGCAAATACTGCACCTATTAAAGGGAAATTTTTGAATTGTTTATTAGGCATTATTTTACTAATCATAAAAGTATTTTATTTTTATTCGTGAAAATGTCCAAGAGAATAGTTTTTTTATCTCACAAATTATCCAGACAGATTAAGTCCAGTACGATTAAGTTTTCAAATTTTAAAGCTTTTTTCAAACGCCACCGATAACTAATTAATTCTTTGGAGGAATATTTTATGTTGTCGATTGTCGGTGGAATCTTTGTCTTGGTGTGTGTTGTCTTGGGATACTTACTCGAAGGTGGAAATATTGCGGCCCTCGTTCAGCCTCTTGAGCTTCTTATCATTGGAGGATCGGCCCTCGGAACGCTGATCATATGCGGAAGTCCTCATATGTTTAAAGAAATTGTCCAACGGGTTTTGCAAATCCTAAAAGGATCTGGGGTAAATAAACAGTCTTATATTGAAATGCTTCAATGTATGTTTGAACTTATCAAGATGGCCTCAGCGAACCCAATCTCTATTGAGCCTCATGTAGAAAATCCAGAAGGTTCAGAAATTTTTAAAAGATATCCGGCCGTGCTTCACAATCATCATGCGATCGATTTTATTTGTGACACACTAAAAGTTCAGATTGCTTCTTCTTTATCCCCGTATGATTTAGAAGATCTAATGAACTCAGATTTAGATTCGGTTCACGAAGCTGAACACCATTTGGTTTCTACTCTAAACAGAACTGGGGATGCTTTCCCGGGGCTGGGAATCGTTGCGGCGGTTCTAGGGGTTGTTATTACCATGGGGAAACTTGATCAAGGGAAGGAAGTAATTGGTCACTCTGTTGGTGCGGCCCTGGTTGGTACACTTTTAGGGATCTTAATTGCCTACGGATATATTCAGCCAATGGTTGCCAAAATTGAAACGATCATGGGTGAGGAGGCAAAATTTGTAAATACTGCAAAGATCTGTCTTCTGGCTTATGCTAAAGGAGTAAACGCAAAAGTTTGTGCTGAATTTGGTCGCCGTTCAATACCTCTTGAATTTAGACCAACTTTTAAAGAAGTTGATGAAGCAACAGCTAATGTGGGTAAAAAATAATTTAACTGCAATCTAAGGAATCGTTCATCATGGCCGATGAAAAAGCACCCATCATTATTAAGAAAATTAATAAAGGTCACGCTGGTGCCCACGGTGGAGCATGGAAAGTTGCTTTCGCCGACTTCATGACCGCTATGATGTGTTTCTTCCTCGTTATGTGGCTCATGGGAGCTGACGAAGAAACTAAAAAAGCCATCGCAAATTATTTTACGACCGTGACAATCTTCAAAGGAGGAAGTGACTCCCTTGGAAAAAGTGGTAATACACCAAACTCAAATAACTCAGTTTTAAGTGGTGGCGAAGGCCAGTTTGATGAAAAAGATGTAGTTGAACCCGCTCGTCCTAAACCTGTCTTTCTTCAAGAGCATAAAGTTTTAAGTAAATTGGTTACTGAACTCTTCGATGGAAATGCCTTCAGTGAAGACTTCACCGCTGAGTATTTAAAATTTGCGATACCTGGAAATATCATTTTTCAATTCGGATCGACTGAAATTTCTTATGAAGGTAAAAAATATTTATCTAAGCTAGCTGATGTCTTTAAAAATTATGAAGGCGGCGTCTCAATTGTTGGTCACACTGAAAAAGGTGAAGGCGAAACGGATCAGGCCAATTGGGATTTAGCTTTTAAAAGGGCCATGGCCATTAGGAACTCACTCATTAAAGACTTTAGAGTCAGACCAGACCAACTCACCCCATCGGCCGATTCAAGCACCGTTACCTCTTCAGAAGAGGAATCTAAGGGCATAAATGTCAACCGTCGGGTTGAATTTATCCTTCGGCATAAAAATCTTTAAATACTGACTAAAGTAATCCATTAATTATTCCGACAAGAGTAATCAGTCATCTTGTTCATGGAAAAATGGAATGGTTCAAGACAAATTAGAACTTAGCACTCACCAATTGGCCCAGTACTATCTCCAAGAAATTGAAGAGGCATTGAGTGAAAGTGAACATGTTTATAATCTCACTATCAACTACGAAATCCTAGAATATAAAATAAATGAATTAATGACTTTAGCCGCAACAGATGGTTTCGGTGAAAAAAAACTTTGGGACTTAATCCAAGCTCGCATTCCTTCATATGTTAATTATCAAAATCATAAAACTTCTCACAAAAAAGCTGCTTAATTAAGTTTTTTTACGTTAAACTTTCTAAATGTTAAACGAAATTCTCACTTATCTCACGGCCAAATCAACTAAAGAAGCCCGGGCCATGGGACATCTCTATGAAAGTATCTCACTCATTCAAAGAGAAAAACGTTGCCACAAATTTTGGCTCTCTCATCGCACTCATTGTAAAAATTTTATCATTCAAGAAATGAATAAAGTTGAAACAAAAAATTCAGTCCTTATTTTAGGATCTGGCCCTCTCCATGAAATCCCTATTATTGACTTGGCCAGTCAGTTTGACCGAGTAGATCTTGTCGATGTCGTTCATTTAAAAACTATTAAAAATAAATATGCCCACTTAAAAAATGTTTTTTTTATTGAAGCAGATATTACTGAATTAGAAGTAGAAATTCTAAGAACCAAAAAAATTTTTAATAAAATTCCTTCGCTACTATTAAATAATCATTATTCATTAGTCATCTCTGCCAATTTATTGTCGCAACTTCCCTACCACCTAAAAAAATATTTGGAAAATAAAGCAAATCCAAAACTAACTGAACTTGAACTAGAGACATTCTGTTATCAAGTGAGCGCGGATCATTACAAATACATTTCACAATTTTCTTGCCCTGTACTATTAATCACTGATCTTGAAAGTCATTATTATGGTCCCGCTAATGACGAGCTCATTGAAATCCAAAAGCCTTATATTAATTTTTCTCTACCTGAGGCTCAAGAATCCTGGTGGTGGAACGTCGCCCCCGCACCTGAATTGTCAAAAGAGTATTCTTTAAAAATGAAAGTCTCTGCTTTTACTTTGAATATTCACTTGTTTAATCCCGAAAATCCGACTTTAATTTAGGCATGAATCAAAAAAAAGAAAATGAAAAAAGTGGCGCCATTTTTGTGGCCTTGGGAATATTTTTAAGCCGAATTTCTGGCCTTATCAGAGTGCGTGTCTTTGCTCATTATTTTGGTAACTCAGATGCTGGGGACGCTTTCAATGCCGCTTTAAAAATACCAAACTTTTTACAAAATCTTTTTGGCGAGGGAGTTCTCTCTGCTTCCTTTATTCCGGTCTATGCCAATCTAATTGCAACATCTCACAATGAAAATCTTGACCGAGAAAATCATATTGAAGCCGCGAAAGTTGCTTCTATCATTGGAAGTTTACTTTTTACAGTTATTTCAATCTTGGTTCTTATTGGAATTTTACTTACTCCATTTTTAATAGATATCGTTGCTCCTGGATTTCTTGGTGAAAAAAGATTACTGACTATTAAAATTGTCCAAATTATTTTTCCAGGAACCGGCCTTCTTGTTATGTCTGCCTGGTGCTTGGGAATTCTCAATAGTCATCGCAAATTTTTTCTCTCTTATGTGGCCCCAGTCATTTGGAATGTCTCTATTATTGGAACACTTTTTGTTTTTGGCTCAAGAAGCACTCAATATAACTTAGCTGAACTTACTGCTTGGGGTTTAGTTCTTGGTAGTTTTCTACAGTTTGCTATTCAATTACCTTCGGCGATTAAGTTGGTTGGACACTTTAAACCATCTTTAAACACTAAATTGGCCAATGTTAGTATTGTTATTCGAAATTTTTTTCCAGTCGTTATTTCAAGAGGTGTTATTCAACTTTCAGCTTATATTGATAGTATGCTCGCAAGTTTACTCCCAATGGGGGCCGTTTCTACACTCGCCTACGCTCAAACACTTTATCTTTTACCTATCTCTTTATTTGGAATGAGCATTTCAGCCTCTGAACTTCCGGCCATGTCTTCTTTAAAAGGATCAGTCGATGAAGTGAACCAATTTTTAAAAATTCGATTAGAAGCTGGCCTTAAAAAAATTGCTTTTTTTATTATTCCCTCAGTTTGTGCCTTCCTATTCTTAGGAAATATTTTAATTTCAGCAATACTGCAATCGGGTAAGTTTAAATTAGAAGATGTTAATTATGTCTGGATTGTTCTCATTGGATCAACAGTTGGACTATTGGCCTCAACTCTTGGGAGATTGTATTCTTCAACTTTTTATTCATTAAAAGACACAAAAACTCCTCTGAAATTTGCATTTATTAGAGTCTTTTTAACAACTACTTTAGGATACCTTTTTGCTTTTCCAATTCCAAAACTTCTAGGTTTGCAGGCAAGTTATGGAACTGCTGGACTCACGGCTTCGGCCGGCCTTTCTGGTTGGGTTGAATTTTATCTTTTAAGACGTGCTCTCAATAAGCAAGTCGGCCTCACAGGTTTAACTATAAAGTACCAAGCTCTTTTATGGCTTTCGGCCATAAGTGCATCATTAGTAGGTTTGGCCGTCAAATCTTTGATTCATCTTAGACCCCTGTACAGTGCAGTGATTATTTTTTCTTTTTTCGGCGCTACTTACTTTGCTGCAACTTATTTTTTACAAATCGATGAGTCTAAAAATACCATCGATAAAATTGTTAAAAAGCTGGTGCGTAAAAAATAGCTAATCGAATCAATTTAGTTTTTTCCTACTAAAAAAGCTTATTTTCCAAAAATTTTAGGAGTATAATCACCTTATTCAAGCTTATTTGAACAAGAGGTGTTTTTATATGGCAAATCAAAGTGGCCAATTTTTTACAGATGGCGACGTAGTCGCTAGAGAAAGTTCAGCTTTTATGACGAGAGTCTATCAGTGGATGTCTATTGGTGTTTTACTCACTGGTTTAATTGCATCAGTCATTGGAAACAATGAAGGTTTAATCCAAATGATCATGGCCAATCGCGCGCTATTTTGGGTTGTTATAATCGCTCAAGTGGGCCTTGTAATGTCAATTTC
The DNA here is from genome assembly GCA_947377285.1 of Bacteriovoracaceae bacterium. Taxonomy (GTDB): domain Bacteria; phylum Bdellovibrionota; class Bacteriovoracia; order Bacteriovoracales; family Bacteriovoracaceae; genus Bacteriovorax. The sequence goes on along the minus strand of CANCFT010000024.1, from coordinate 15,223 downwards.
AGGTTTAATAAATCGCATGAGTGTTGTAACTGCTAGTGCTTTATTCCTTCTTTATTCTGCTCTTACAGGTGTTACCTTTTCAGTAATCTTTGCTATCTATACTGCAGCCAGTATTCAATCTGCTTTTTTCACCACAGCGATGGGCTTTGGTGGATTAACGGCCTTTGGTTACCTTACTAAAAAAGACTTAGGTCCAGTTGGTTCATTTTGCATGATGGGTCTTTTTGGAATGATTGGTTTTTCTATTCTTTCAATATTCTTTCCATCAATGATGGGTGGGGCCGCAGGATTAGTCTATAGTTTAGTTGGTCTTCTTATATTTGCGGGCCTTACTGCTTATGACACTCAAAAAATAAAAGTGATGGGACGCCAAGCAATGAACGAACAAGACAAAGGTCGCGCAACAATTTTAGGTGCGCTTACACTGTATTTAGACTTCATTAATTTATTTATGATGATCCTTCGATTAAGTGGCGATCGCCGCAGATAAGTTTTTATACAATAAAAAAAGGGTGCTTAAAGCACCCTTTTTTTTGATTTATTTAACTCTTTTATCGATCGTTGTTTCATCACCATTTGATCCATGTGATGCTGTCACTAAGTCTAAGTTTTGATCTAAATAACTTACACTTGAGACTGCATCCTGTTCGACGTCACCGCTTGCATAAACGACAACAGATCTTTCATTCGTTATTAAATTATTTCCATTAAATTCATTTGTTTCAAAAATTTTAACTGTGGCCAAAACTTTTCCTTCTTCGACTACTATTTCATATGAGCTAATAAGCGCTTCTTTGCCATCAGCAAGAACTTCAATGGCGCCTTCATCGTAAATATATCGGATAAGATCACAACCCTGTTGCTCGATTGAGTAATTAGTTTCAGTCTCTTCGTTATAGAAACTACCCGATAAATTTGGGCAAGTCCCCGCTGCTGCAGCAGCAGAGAAACTTATTAGCAAACCCAGACATAAACTCATACATTTCATAAAATTTCCTTGGTTGATTAAAATGAATATTTATTAAATTAATCCTATAAATGAATTTTTTATTTTATCGAAATATTCTTGAGCTTCGTTATTATTCATCAGAGGTGAAAATGAAAAACGAAGCGAAGAACGTGAATCATCAAAACTATATCCCATTTTCATGAGAATACGATTTTCCTTGATAATTCCACTTGAGCAGGCAGAACCTGTAGAGAGATCTACTCCCAAGAGATCAAATTTTGTACTTAAAACTTCGGCCTTAAGACCGTATAATACGAGAAAAATAGTATTAAGATTTCGAGTTGGCGAATTGATTGCAACGACTTCACCTTTATTTCCAATAAATTTAATTAACTTTTCTTCGAGCAGATCTTTTGAAGATTTCAACTCAACGGCATTAAAATTTTGAACAATATTTTCAAGTGCAAGCTTAAGAGAATAAATTCCTAACGCATTTTCTGTTCCTGCGCGGAGTCCATTTTGCTGGCTTCCACCAACTAATAGCGGAGAATAATGAAAATCTTTTCTCATAAAAGAAAAACCAACTCCTTTTAGAGAACCAAATTTATGGCCTGAAAAAGTATAAGCATCGAGTTCTGTTAATAACATATTCCAGTTGGCAATTTTCCCAACCAGCTGTACAGCGTCGACATGTATAAAAGCATTGGTGGCCGTTTTAATTTTACTAGCAATCTCTAACGGCCAGACAACGCCGCTTTCATTATTAATATAAGTAAAATTTAGGAACGAACTTCGTCCTAAAGATTTTTCTGAAAGTATTTTTTTTATTAATTCATTACTATCAAAAAGCCCATCTCGGTTAACATCGAAAAAATAAACATAATGACCTAACGATTCAATCATCTCTTTTAATTCGACAACACAGGCATGATCAACACTAGAAAAGAAAAAGCTTGAAGCAATTTTTTCATTAAAATGTTTTAGGGCCACACCTTTAAAAAAAGCATTGATCCCTTCAGTAGCTCCTGAATGATAAATAAGATTGAAGTCATTTTGATTTAAAGAAAAAGTTTTGAATAAAAATTCAGATGTGTCATTGATATGCTTCCTAGCACGCTTGCCAGTTTGATGAAGTGAAGCTGGATTTCCAAATAAAAAATCCCCGTTCTTGATAAAGTCTACGACTTTATCAGAGAGCGGGGATGTTGCATTATAATCAAAATAGTAACGATTACTGATTGATCTCTCCGATTGGATTTCTAATTGCAGAAGTTGTAATCCCAGCTTGAGATTGAACTTCTGAATTGTTTTGACCAATTCCAGCAGATATTTCAGTTTCTTTTGACTTTCTCATTAGATCACCAAGAGATGTAGTTGCTAAGTACTCTTTCATTATAATACCAAGATTCATGAAGTAGTTTTTTGAAAGATGGAATTCAAGTGAATTCGCAGCTTCTGCTTCAGATCCTTCGATGTCGCGAGCTGGGTTGATGTTCTCACCAACACAGTCTAGCACGTCTTTAATAGTGATTTGGTCCATGTTTCTCGCAAGAACATATCCACCACCTGGTCCACGAACCGACTTTACAGCTTGGCCATTTCTTAGCTTTCTGAAAAGTTGTTCAAGGTAATGCAAACTGATGTTTTGTCTTGTTGAGATTTCTTGTAGTCTTACTGGTGAACCATTTGAGTGGCTCGTAAGGTCTAACATTGCTCTAACTGCGTAACGTCCTTTAGATGTAAGTCTCATTGGTCTTCCTCCATAAAAAATCCAATTGCTGGGTAGCTTGTCTAGATAAAATTCTTTAGAAAATGTGTGTCGTCTACTTTGAGAAAAGCTAATCCTTGCTTTCTCTCTTTAAACAAATTCTAAATTCCTTCAGAATCGTTTCTACCAAGAATAGTATGACAATTAATCATATTCGAAGTCAATCAACAAAATACTATCTTTTCGATGTAAGGTGTTGAAATTAAGATAATATTGAGGGTCAAAATCACCTAATTCCTCAATAAAACCGATGAATTAGGTCACTTGATCAAAGCTGATTTATTGATCAAAAATAAATATACAAAAGTGTTTTGATCGGTAATTTTTGCCTAATTTGATCAGGAATAGGAACTTAATTTTTAAGAGATTTTACTTAAGAAAAAATGCCGACTTTTCTGTTCATTGATTTCAATTTTTAAATGATAAAACTTAAATTCATCGCCGACGATTCTTTGAAGTTCGATTAAGTAAGGCATTCCCCACTCGATTAAAAAATAATCTTTTTCTTCAAGATACATGGGTATTTCTAAGTGAATGAGTTCTTCTTTTTTTTCTATTCGATATAAATCAGCGTGAACAATATTGTCTATTTCATTGATAAGTGAATATGTAGGGCTTGGAGCAGAGGCTTGCTCGGTAAAATGCCTCGTAAAAGTCGTTTTACCAGCGCCTACAACCCCATCAAGAATGATTACACAGGGTGGTTGTATAACTTCTTTGAGCTCAGTCACGACATTGGCCAAATCAGATTCTAAAACTTTTTTCCAAGTGCGGATTAAATTCATGAAATGCCTTTTATTACTTAAGAGGATGGGCCTCAAAAGTTGCTTTTAAATTTTTAATTGTATGAGACAAACCATTAAACAATGAGTGGCAAATAATCCAATGTCCTATATTGTATTCTTCAAATATTTTACTTTCTAAAAGAGGAATAACACTTTCATCAGTTAAACCATGGCCTGCATGACAGGCAATCTTTTTTGTTTGAAGAAATTCTTTCGCATTTTTATATTGTTCTATAAATTTTGAAATATCATCGCCGTTTGAAAAAACTTTAGCAAATTCGCCTGTGTGTATTTCGACAGCATCGATATTGAGTTCAGAAGCTTTAACTAATGTTTCTAATTTTGCTTCAAGAAAAAGTGAAATTTTAATATCTTTAAGAGAAGATTTAATTTTATCTACTGCATCTCTTACTTTTTGATAATTCGTTTCATCCAGAAGGTCTAAACCTCCTTCCGTTGTTTTTTCTTGACGTTTTTCGGGCACAATACAAATCCATTCAGGAGTAGATGCAATGGCAATTTCTACAATTTCAGGGTTGACTCCCATTTCTAAATTAAGTGGTTTTCCAAAACGTTTAGTGACAAGTCTCACAGCTTCAACATCGTAATCTTGGATATGTCGGCGGTCTTCTCTTAAATGAATCGTAATCTGATCAGCTCCATTTAAAAGAGAGACTTGAGCAGCATCTACAATACTTGGATACTCTTCACCGCGAGCTTGGCGAAGCGTGGCCACATGGTCAATATTTACTCCCAAACGTGGAATGACAGAACTCATAGATGCTCCTAAACTTTTATAATTAACCAATTTCTTTAGTAACAACTTCAATTAATCGCTGACATTCTTCTTCAACTGTTTCAGCAATATTTCCTTCAACCATTACTCGCAACAATGGTTCTGTGCCAGAGTAGCGAAGTAAAACTCTACCTTTGCCAAGGAGTTTAGCTTCCGCTTTTTTAATGGCTTCCTGTATGCTTGTAACTGATTCAATTTCTGGTTTTATTTTAACAATTACATTTTTAATAATTTGAGGAAAAAGTTCAATTTCTTCGACTAAATTCTTTAATGGCTGTTTAAAAAATTTCATCGCCTCTATGACTTTTAGCGCCCCAAGAGCTCCATCACCAGTCGTTGAGTGCTTGATAAAAATGATATGGCCTGAAGGCTCTCCACCTAAAATACAACCATTAGAGCGCATATATTCAATGATATATCTATCACCGACTTTTGTTCTGACAAAATTTAATCCTAACGATTTAATATAAAGTTCTAGTCCTAAATTCGACATCACTGTTCCAACTATAGTGTCACCTTTTTTGAGTTCACCACGGGCCAGTAAAAGCTTGGCGAAAAGTCCAATCAACTTATCTCCATCTACAATTGTTCCTTCTTCATCAATGACGGTAACTCTATCTCCATCACCATCGATACAAACTCCAATATCTGCACGGTATTTAAGTACTTCGGCCCGGGCTAATTCCGGGTGAAGTGAGCCGCAATTTTTGTTAATATTTTCGCCATTAGGGGTAATCCCTAATGGAAAAACTTCGGCCCCTAATTCATGAAACATCATTGGTGTTACTTTGTATCCGGCCCCATTCGCACAATCGAGGACTATTCTCATTCCATCTAAATCATAATCATAGGCCAATGCCGATTTTACATGAACAATATAACGTCCATATACTTCTTTGAGTCGTTCTGCATTTCCTAACTGAGATCCAGTTTTAATCGGCATTGAATCTGGGTTGAGAACTAAGTGCTCAAGCTCTAATTCAACGGAATCGGGAAGTTTAAAACCTTTACCATCAAAAATCTTAATTCCATTATCTTGAAAATGATTGTGTGAGGCTGAAATCATTACACCTGCATCAGCACGCATGGAATGCGTAACAAAAGCAATTCCCGGTGTAGGAAGTGGGCCTGTTAAAATGACTTCTCCACCTTGAGAGCAGACTCCCGAAGCAAAGGCCATCTCAAACATATAGCAACTTAATCTTGTGTCTTTACCGACAATAATTAAAGGTTTGGTGTTTGTAGGATTAGTTGATTGAAAAAAATGCGTCACTGCTCTTCCAAGGGCGGTCGCAATTTCGGCCGTCATCGGATAGACATTGGCTTTCCCGCGAATACCGTCTGTTCCAAATAATTTTCTTCCTGACATATAAGAATCCTTGAACTTTATTATTTTATTTTTTTATTTGTATTTTAGGTAATACATTTAACAACTGCGTTTTATATTTCAATTTGACCTTTGGGGTTTCTTCAAATTTAAGCCTCGGGTCAAGATCACTTAATGACACAGTTGTACTGCCATCGTCTTTATTAAACAAGGCTAAATTTACAGGAGCAGTCTCTAGTCTGGAAACCGATTTTAAAATCTCAATGGGGCCTGAAATTTTCAAATTTTGAGGTTCAATTGCCACTAATTTTATTTTCCTATCTCTAGGGGCATCCCCTATGTAGAGAACTTTTATTGGCATTTCCAACATGGCGTTACGGTCGAGTTGAATCAAGGTCTCTTTGGGAGAAATATCTAAAATTTCAACACCAAAAGGAACAGTTACATCACTTGCATAAAATTTGACTTTAAATGATTTACCTGAAGACACGAAGTATGGATTCAAATCTATATTTATTTTTTCTTTGTTTGAAAAAATATTCTGAATGAAGGCTTTTGAACCTTTAATTTTTAGAGAAACTTCTTTTTCACTAAGGCTCGCAATCACAAACCCTTTAGGCAATATATAATTAATCGGGAGCTTTCGTTCAATTTGAATGGGTTCACTATTTAAGACGTAAAACCAAAGTGAAACGGCAAAAAAAATGGCAATAATTTTTAATGAATGTCGCTGGGCCGTTTCTCGTTTCATAATCTAGCGAACCATGTCTTTTGTTTTAATTGGCTTAAGTGAGTTGTCTAAGCTCTCATTACTCCAAATATGCCGTAAATACTGTCCTAGTTCTTTTTCAGTTTTACACAGATAAAAAATTCCTTCAACACAAAGATTTATTCTACCTGATTCTTCAGAAACTGTAACCACAATTGCATCTGTGACTTCAGATAGTCCAAGGGCAGCTCGGTGACGAGTCCCTAAATGGCGTTCAATATCAAAATTTTTTGATAATGGTAGAAAACAACCTGCTGCGGAAATCTTTCCGTTTTGGATAATAATGGCCCCATCATGAAGAGAAGAACTTGATTCAAAGATAGAATAAATAATATCAGAATGTATACGGCAATCCAGCCTCGTACCTGTGTTGACAAAATTCAGAAGACCGTGAGTTCGCTCTATAACAATAAGTGCCCCAATTTTTTCTCGTGAAAGTGCCCCCGAGGCTTCCACCACTTCATCTATTTCAAAGTCATATTCGTCTTTAGCAAAGGCGGTGATGAAATTTCGTCTTGTTCCAACACTTGCAAGTGCACTTCTAAATTGGTCTTGGAAAAGCACAACAACAATTATAAAAAATGAATCAAAAAAATGGGCAAGTACCCAATTGAGTGAATAAAATTTAAAAGTTATCCCAAGCCAAAATAAAGCAAAGAGGACTCCGAGCCCAACTATCATTTGAGCAGCTTTCGTTCCACGGACAATTAGTAATAATTGATAAATAAGGATCGTAACGATAAAAATATCGATCAGATCCTTAAAATTAAGATGTGATAAAAATGTACCTAAAAAATTCACCTAATTTCCCCAAGGGTGACTCCAAACAGGAAGTTAAGCCGCACTGGCAAACTCATCATCCTCTTTTTGAAATCTTAATCTTTCTTCTTCTGAAAGGTTAAGGGATTTCAAAATATCTGTGCTCATTAAAAGTTTTTTTCTTAGCGCTTCTCGGCTTATTCCCATTTCTTTAGCAGCTTTTGATTTGTTGCCATTTGTTCGTCTTATTTCTGCATGAATCATCTCGCGCTCTACAAGTGCTAATCGATCTTTTAAGGCAATATTATGATCACTTACAAACGGAAGATCACCAAACATTCTTTTCTTTTCAGAAATATCTACCAATGGAGAAGCCGAATCTTGAATATCTAAATCAGTAATAACGTGAGTTTTAGGATTGTATAAAACGGCCCGTTCTATTGATTGTTTTAATTCTTTTATATTTCCTGGCCAGTCATATTTTTTCAATTTTTCCATTAGTTTAGGAGCAAATGATTTTAGGAGTAAACCTTGTTTTTTACATTCTACTTTTAAAAAATAATCTACTAAGAGTTCAAAGTCGTCTCCTCTTCTACGAAGTGGTTCAATAAAGACCGTGGCCTTTGCTAAATATTCATAAAGTTCGCGATCGAAATCTCCATTGGCAACTAACACACCAATGTCTCTAGTTGTCGTGGCCACAATTCTTACATCAAGACTATATTTTGTATCAGAGATGTGACGATCTCGCATTATAGTCATTAATCTTTTTTGATTTTTAAGTGAAAGGGCCCAGATTTCGTGAAGCTGAACAGTCCCGCCTTTGCAGTTAATTAATTTACATTCTTTTTCGTCTGGCCCAAAAAGAAGCTTTTCTACTTGTTCATGATCCCTATCTTCACAGTAAATGATATCAAATGGCTTAAGCCCTCGTTGACCTTCTACATGTAAAATTTTTGAATACAAAGATTTTCCGACTCCTTTTTCACCATAGATGAGAACTGGAGCTTCGATATCTTTTAATTTCAAAATTGTACTTCTTAATGAAGCGGCATGAGGAACTCGCCCAATTAAAGCATTTTTTCTATCAAAAGGTCCTGAAAATCTTCTAATTGTCGATTTATCAGACATAGGTGTAAAATTATAGAAAACCGAAGAGAATATTAGAGAGAGTACTTTCATAATCTTCTCATCTTCAATCGTAAATCGATCTTCATTGCGCTTATTTAAAACTTCAATGACGCCAATAATTTTATCTTCACGGTTATGAATTGGATGACAAATAATTGAACGCGTTTCAAAACCTAATTTTTTATCAAAGGCTTCATTAAAGCGAGTGCTATCATGAACGGTGTCAATATTAAGTGCGACTCCGGTGGTGAAAACCGATCCCGCGATGCCAACTCGATAATCAAATTTTAAATGTTCCTTTCGAATACCAAGAGCACATATCGCTTCAAGTTCGTTCGTTTCAGGGTTAATTAAAAAAAGTGACGCCCTTTGAGCATTCAAAATTCTAATAACTTCTTCAAGCATAGATTCAATAAACCCTTCTTTGTCTCCAAAGTGTGTAATATCTTTGAAGAGTGATAATAAAAGCGAGAAGACTTCAAAACCATCTGTCGCTTTTGTATACCTTTCTTTAATGGCCGAATCTATTAAACAGTCCTTTAAGCGCTCTGATGAAAAACCCATTATATAATGTTCAAGAAATTTCGAAATATTTTTATCTTCGTCGATTTCAATTCCATAGATAATTTTTTGATCATCAAGGGTTTGAGAAAATGCCCGGACTACTCTTCCTGTTAAATCGAGATGGTGTTTTTTATATTGAAGTGAAATATTAAGTTCTTTGCCAACTGAAATTCGCTCTGCTGTTGCAAAACCAAAACCAGTTAAACTTATATCAATTAATTTAGCATCATCAATATAAACACTCTCTCCATGCCCTTTTTCAATTTGAACTAAAAAGCGTAAATCATCTGCTTCTTCAACTGAAATTCTAAAAGACTGATAGAATTTAAATTCAGAAAAACTCGCCAACATATATATACTCCTTAAAGCTCAGAACTCTATTCTTAAAGGACTTATCGATTGTTTTTAGGAAAGCTTAAGAAATATTGCCAATAATAATTTGCAATTTGTGTTTTCAATGACCTGTAAATAGCCTAGTCAACGAGTCCACTTTGTGTCGGTTTTTCAGCAACCGATTTTTGCTCATTGGATTTTTGTGCAGTTGCAGAAATGGTGTTATTTTCAGTTTGTTTTTCGGATTGCTTTTCTGATTTATTTACAGGAATAGCCTCTTCACTTTTAGTATTTGATTTTTCTTTTAAATCATGTGCAATCGCATTATGAATTGCAGATTTAAAAAGTTTCCAATATTCATCAGATTTAGAGGGATCTGAGGTTGGCAATTCAAGTGTGTAAGTTGGAATATCTCTTTCTTTTCCGGCCCAATTCCCTAAAGAGCCCGGGAAAAATGGATAGTTTTCAATTTTATAGTCTGAAGCATCTTTACTCATTTGAATAAGCAGTTCGTGAGCACGGGCACCGTCAACAAATCCTGAAACAATTGTATTAGGCCCATCATAATCAAGCATAGTTAATGGTGAGTGAACGGAAATAATTTTATCAGGCCCATAGCGCTTAATGAGATTCATTTGAAAAAGAACTTCTGGTTCGCTACTTGCGCTGATTCCAGGATTACGCCTTTTGTCTTTTCTGAAATTTGAAATCCATAAACGCCTAGCATCTTTTGCCCAATCTTTTGTAGGGAAATTTCGATTGACGTCTACACCATGAGCGTTGACTCGCGAAGGCCTCGCCTTAAAAAAAGCATCAGGATTAACAAGCGGGGCAACTATAACAATTTTATTACTTAAATCTTTTTTGACAATTTCTGGATCAGAATAAGCAGATTTTAAATATGACATTATATCAAAACAAAATTTAATTGGAGTGATCTCGTCTCCATGAACACCGCACATTATGATAGAAACATCTTTTTGTTTGAAGCTCAATTTATCTTCATCGCTTGTATCGCCAAAAACAGTCCATGTTAAAGGATCTCCAATTACTGAGTTCCTTACATGTATCCATTCATAATTTTCACACTGACTTTTTTCCCAAGAATATTTTTTAAATTGAGAATCTAATTTTTTACAAAAATTACTTAAGGCCGGCGTTAATTTTGTACTCTCTGCCGCCATAAGTTGGATAGACATTGAAGACAAAATTGCGGTAATGAGAAGAAGAGTTTTATTAAAAGCAAATTTCATATTAGAGTATTATAGCGTTTAAAAAACTAAGATTTCAAGCAATAGAAGTCTCACCTTGGGCTAAAATAATGACCTTTGATAAAAAGCAAAAAAAAATCATTGTCGCCAGTGAATCTCCTCACCTCTATACTACTAAGCGCTTGTTAGCTGAAGCACAGACTTTAGGCTACCAAAACAGTTGGTTGAACCCTTATAAATACTTTCTCACTAATACAGAAGTGCTTTTAGATCTCTCTAATCATGAAGATATTTATTTTCATAGAACCACAGGAATTCGCTACGATGATTTTGACCTAATGGTTTCAAAGTATTTTTCTCAATCAGGTTTTAAAATTAGCAATCCACTTTTAGGAATAGAAAATTTTAGAGATAAAGACAAACAAGCTTTTTTTTTTAGTGCAAACCAAATTACTAATATTCCAAGTATTATGTTTCGTGGCCCATTAACTGAAGAACAATGGCAAAAAGTCTTAGAGTTGTCTTCTGTCCAAAAATATATACTCAAAATGAGTCGCGGAAATCAAGGTATTGGTGTCAACCTAATCAATGGTGCCCAATCACTAAAAAGTCTGCTGGAGACTTTTTTAGCACTCAAGGATCAAAAATTTTTGATTCAACCTTATTTAGAACACACGAGAGAATGGCGCTATTTTATCATTAAGAATGAAATTCATGCCATTATTGAAAGATCTATTTCGCATGATGACTTCCGAGGAAACTCCAAACGCTCCAGCGGACAATGGATTAAAAAGTCTCCAGCAGACTTAATAGAATCTGTCCAAAAAGTGGCAAGACTAAGTGGACTCGATTATTGTGGAATTGATATTTTAGAACATAATCATCAAATGTATTTTATAGAACTTAATTCAATACCAGGCTTTGAACAAATCGAAGAACTTACTAAAATAAATATCGCACGAGAATTGATTACAAAAATTTAAGCTGCACTTTTATTTTTTGGCAATTCAACTCTAAACGTTGTATTTTTGAATTCAGTTTTATAAAATAAATTCCCATTATTTATTGCTGGAGAAAATATGCATTTAAATAAAAATTCACTTCATTTAACAAGTTTTCCAGTTGGAAGTTATGCTTGCAATTGCTCAATTCTATACTCTGACAAAACGGGGGAAGCCATTATCATAGACCCTGGAAATGATCATGAATTTATATTAAAAAAAATTAAAGAACTTCAAATTTTACCAAAAAAGCTTCTCCACACTCATGCTCATTTTGACCATATTGGCAGGTCTAGCGAAATTAGTGCTGCAACAGGGGCGACAATTCACTTACATAAAGGTGATCAATTTCTCTATGATATGCTTCCACAACAAGGATTATTCTTTCGACAAAATGTTGGAACTCCAAAACCAATTGATTCCCATCTTGAAGAAGGTGAAACATTTTCATTTGTAGACCCAGAAATCAATTCATTCTTAACGACACTCCACACACCTGGTCATACTCCTGGCTCATGCTGCTTTTATAGTGATTACTTTGATATTCCCCAACTTTTTGCAGGAGACACTCTCTTCCAGCGCTCGATAGGTAGAACTGACTTACCAGGTGGAGACGGGAGCTTGATTATAAAATCTATTAAAAATAGATTGCTCGTTTTACCTGAAGAAACAAAAGTGATCGCAGGTCATGGACCTGCGACATCAATTTATCAAGAAAAAAAATCGAACCCTTTTCTTTGTTAAGCCAAAGCTTCCGGTGGAGCACTTGGAAGCTTAGAAAGAATGATAATTGGAAAAAGTAAAAAAGCTGAACCAAAGACATAAGGGGCCCAAGCTCCAAATTTATAATAAGCAATGGCCGATACTATTGGACCAACAACTCGGGCCAAAGCTCCCATCGATCGAAAAATACCAACTGAGCGGCCCTGTTCATTACTTGGAGTATAGAGTGTAACAAGCGAGGTTAAACAAGGCATAATCATCGCAGAGCCTATCGCTAGAAAAAATAATCCAGAGTAAAGCATTGAGCTAGAATACGCCACAGAGATTAGTAGTAATCCTGGAATTAAAGAAACCATTCCAATAAGTGCCATCTTTTTTTCGCCAACGGTAGAAGCTTTTCTTCTAACAACACCGCCTTGAACAAAAGCAATAATAAAACCAATATAAATAAAAATATAGGCATTTTGCATTGGTGTATAGTTGAGTCGCTCAGCTGCTAAAAATGTTAAAGTGAATTCCATTCCAGAAAATGCGGCCAGAAAAAGAAAATATGAAATATTAATAATATTAATTTCTCGATGCGGAAGTGGTTTGAAAATTTTAAAAATATTTGCACTTCTCTCTGTAGTAACGCCCCCACGTTTTTCAGGAGGTAAGCTTTCTTTAAATTTTAACTGAACCCAAAAAGTATTAAAAAGAGACAAGCATAATGCAAATGCGGCCGGCACTGAAAACGGATTAATTCCATATTCAACTAAATTCGGATACATTTTTGTAAGGTCTATGAGAGAAAGAACCCCACCAAAAGCCGGGCCCACGACAAATCCAAGAGCAAATGCAATCCCAATTATGGCCATTCCTTTTGAACGATTTTCTTTAGTAGTTACATCAGCAACTACTGCTGTGGCCGTTGAAATATTTCCTCCCATTATTCCGTCAATAATCCGAGAGATTATTAAGAGAGTAAATGAACCTGAAAAAACCCATACGGCATAACCGACGGCCATTCCGGCCATAGAGCGAAATAAAACAGGTTTTCGTCCAATCCGGTCAGACCAGGCTCCCCATAGTGGAGCGGCGATAAATTGTAATGAGGAGTAAATTGCTCCTAACATACCTCCAAAAAGAACAATGCTTGAAAAAACGGAAGTTGAACTTGCGGTGTAATTAGAAATACTTTGAATTGATCCAAAAATGGCTTTGAGAAAAACATTATCTGCATCAACCGTTAAGTAATATTTTGCGAGAGTTGGAAACAATGGAAAAATAATTGAAAACCCAACGAGGTCTAGAAAAATAGTAAGTGCCACGATTAAGATTGAAGATTTCGCTTCTTTTGATAGAGGAGTTGATTTTTGCTTAAGTTCTTTAGCAGACATCATTTCGAATTCCTGGTATTGATTTTTTTCAAGAGAATAAAAATCATTTGATCTCACTTCTTCTGAAGCAAGACATTGGTTCTCAATATATTTGGCAAAATCACGGCACCAAGTCTCATCATCGTTGAGGCAAGGAATAAAGTGAATATCTCCCCCAAATTCATGGGCCGTTTCTTTTAATTCTACTGATAATTCATCGAGTGTTTCTAAACAATCTGCAACGAAACTCGGAGAATAAACAGCTAATTGTTTGTGCCCTTCTTTGACAAGACTAACGACAGTGTTTTCAGTGTAGGGAGTGAGCCATTCTTCAGAGCCAAATCGAGATTGAAAAGTCATTATGATCTTACTCGAATCGATATTTTTAATTCTCGATCTCAGTAAAAAAAAAGTTTCATAACAATGTAGGTAGTACTTATCTCCCTTGTCGTTAATTCTTCTTTTTTGAATACCATGAAACGTGAGAAGTAATTTATCAACTTGTGTGCCATTTTTTTTAAATTTATCTAAGTAAATATCTATTTGACGAACACTATTATCGATAAAGGCTTTAGTCGTATGAAAATTTGTAACGACACTTATTTCAGGAATTTTAGCTCTAGACTTAATTTCACTCCCTAAAGCATCAATACCTGATGCGATTGTTGCCTCTGAATATTGAGGAAACATTGGAATGACTTTTAGTTTAGTGGCCGGCTCTGGGTCATTCTCCCAATCGTTCCAAACATCACTAACTCTTGGCGACGAGAGTAAAAAAGCGTGGTTTACTTCTACTTTTTTAGAAGTCAGAAATCCTCGAACTCGGTCGGTGAAATCTCTAGTTATAGTAATAAGGGGGAAGTTTTTCCCATCCCAAATCCTAGAATACAAAAATGCCGATTTTTTAGGGCGAAAAGGCAGTACAAATAAATTTAAAATGATTTTCCAAACAATCGGATTAATATCAACGACTCTTGGATCTCCTAAAAACTCTTTCAAAAAAGCCCTTACGTCGGATACTTTGGGGCTTTTAGGTGAACCTAGCTGAACAAAAACTACTTTGGTTTTTCCTTCACTCATGACTTTATTCCTCTGATATAAGATGCTATAATTAATACCAGAGTCAGCACGATTTAACTACTTTTATAGGATCCGAGTTGGTCATGGTAAAAAAAACACCTCAGAAAAAGATTAGACAAAATACAATTAAAAATCAGGACGCCGCACATTTGGGGAGAAATCCTGTTGAATTAAAAGATTTCAAACTTGGCGAATCTCATACAGACTACCCTACAACTTACTCTCCAAAAGTTTTAGAAGCCTTTGATAATAAAAATCCAAAAAATACCGCCTGGACGACTTTCGTTTGCACCGAATTTACTTCGCTTTGCCCTAAAACCGGCCAGCCTGATTTTGCCAAAATATTTATCAATTATATCGCAGACAAAAAAATGGTAGAGTCTAAATCTCTAAAACTCTATCTCTATAGTTTTAGAAATCATGGAGACTTTCATGAAGATTGTGTTCAAAAAATATGTAACGATCTTGTCAAACTTTTATCCCCACACTATTTAGAAGTCGTTGGGGAATTTACACCTCGTGGTGGGATTGCCATTTTTCCTTTTGCAAGTCACGCTAGCGCAAATTCAAAATTTCAAGAATTAAAAGATACTCGCTTTATAAATTATGCTCCTGGAAAATACTCTATGGAGCTCTCAAGACTTTATTAAATTTTTAAAATAGGAATTT
>CANCFT010000023.1 GCA_947377285.1 Bacteriovoracaceae bacterium | reverse complement strand
GTCGGACATTATTCAATACAATTACTAATGTCTGATAAAATTACATTGTTAATATAAATGAATTGATAAACTATTTAATAAAATAATTCTCAGTTGAGTTAACATCGGCATTGATTTGTGTAACAAGTTCATTAACACTAGAGAATTTTTTTTCATCACGGATTTTTTTTAGAAAAGTAACTCTTGCTACTTCACCATATATGTCACGGCTAAAGTTTAAAAGGTGTGATTCGATGTTAATTTCAACTCCGAGATTAAATGTAGGATTAAATCCAATATTTGTTACTGAATTGTATACCATTCCGTTAAAAGTAGTTTGAGTAATATAAACTCCGTTTGAGGGGATTATTAACTCTTTGCCAAAATCAATATTTGCAGTTGGAAAACCCAGCTGCTTTCCTCGCCCTTGTCCTCTGATTACTCGTCCCATTAAGAAATAGGGTCGACCAAGATAGGATTTCACTTTTTCCATATTTCCAGATAAAATGGCAGACCTTACGGCACTTGAAGATACTGCACTATTGTCTAATTTAAACTCATCTTGTAAAACAAGTTTAATCCCCTCATTATCACACAACTTTTTTGCTAATTGATAATCACCTGATTTATTGGCTCCAAAAACAAAGTCATGGCCAAGATAAATTTTTTCAACACCGTCAAAAGAAAAAATAAACTTACTTAAGAATTCTTCTGGAGAAAGAGTACTAAAGTCCCTTGTAAAATCTACTTCTAGCAAATAATCTACACCACAATCTGATAACAACTCTCTTCTTTCTGAAAATGAATTTATTAAGAATGCGCTTTGCGCTCTTAATATTTGAACTGGGTGTGGGATAAAGGTTATGACTACAAACTTTGCTTTAGTGTTTTTACAATCTTGAGATATTCTCGATAAAAACTCTCTGTGTCCAACGTGTACACCATCAAAATTCCCGACTGTAATTTGAATCTTTTCTTCAGGGTAAATATTTTTTAATTCTGTTAAGCTTTTAATAACTATCATAAATATTTTATTAACTCTTTAAAGTGTTTACTTTCAAAATCTACTTTTTTGTCATTCTTACTTAGTCCAAAAGTTTTATCTTCACAAATATTTAATGCATTTTTAAAATAAACTTTTGAATTCTCTTCCATATCACTTTCATCAATGACTTGTGTGATTGAAAATCCGCCACTCGCCATTTTGTTTTTCTTATCTAATACAGATACTACTTTATATAAATCTGAATAATTTAATCCCTTACTTTTCATTTGAGCAACTATTTTTTTTATTTCGCTATTCAGATTTCCAACGGAGGTAATTGCCTTAGTCTGGAAATACCAAAAAGCAAGTAACACAACAATTGCAATTCCCAAAATAATATTTAAAAAAGTTGGCCATTGATCCAACAAGCTTGAATGCGAATTAACATTTGGACCCACAAGCCCAAGAACATTTTTTTCTGCTTTATTTTGTGATTCATTTTTTGAAAACAAGTTTGATAAAAAATCATTTGCTGGTCTTGAACCACCTTGCTCTTTTCCTCTACCTTGATCTTGATTTGAATTCTTAATTTCCCCTTGTCCAGAAGTAGTAGTTGCAACACCACTTACTTCTATTGCTGGTACATTAACCTTTTTTTCAATATATCTACCAGATGCAGGGTCAAAATAGGCTAAACTTAAATCTCTTGCTTTAATTGTTAATGGCGCTCTTGCTAAAAAAGTATATTCAAATACCTTTTTTGCCAATTGAGTTCCGAGCTCAGTGACTTCAGACTTTGTATCAAATTGCTCTAGACTATTGTCTGTGTAAATGGCCGGAGCATCCAAATTTTCCAACGCCCCTTTCCCTTTTACTTCTAATTTAACTTCTATTGGCTCATTAACCAAATATTTATTTTTAGCAACACTTAAGCTAAATTCGTGCTCACCAACTAACCCTGTAAAACCAGATGGAACATTTTCACTTGGTAAGGGAAGGACTTCAATTTCTATGCGAGGACTTGCCAAGTCTTTATTCTTATACCTTTGGGAACCCATACCAAAACCACCAAAAGGTGATGAATAATCATTTTCAATAATTTGTACTGAAATAGTCATTGGGTCCAAAACTGCATTTCCAATTTTTTCAGGAAATAACTTTGCGGAGTAAGCTAAAATTCTCTTTAGAACTTGTCCCTTATACTGAACTGTCTCAACGGGGGAATTAATATGATGAAATCGCTTTATAAATTTATTAAGTTTTGGAAACTCTTTAACATCATTGGCTGAAATTGATGTTTTAAAATACAAATAATAATTAACATCGATTGCTTCGCCAAGATATACTTTAGTCTTTGAGGCAGTTGCTTCCATGAATGCATCGGGGATTTTCTTCGCCTGTGCCAACACATTAACATGAACATCTTTTAACGTTGTTGTTTTTCCACCAATTTCAATTTTAATATTTTTAAGTACCACTTGACCTTGATGATCGGCAAATAATTCATAAACATAACTTTGCTCACGAGATGTCGTAAATTTACCATTGATTACAGTCGTTGAAATTGAAACACCTTGCTCACGCTTCCCCTGAACAACAGCTCCAACTGGAGTAAAGGAGATATAAGGTTCAACATTTCCTGTTGTTTTTACAACAAATGTCACAAAAAAGCTTTCGCTCATCAATGGTTCAGGAGGACTAACTTCTACATTAATCTCTTGGGCCTTAAGTGTTGCAATTGAGAAAAAAAATATAATTTTAAATAAAAAAATAAGATATTTCATTACCAGTCCCTTTTTGGTTTTTGCTCACCACGCTCATTTGTAGAAGTATCCATCATTTTTTTTTGCAAATCTCTGTCATCACTCATAATTTGTTTTATCATTGCTGGAGTTTTTGTCATTCTTCGTTTTTGTTCTATTTCTTTTTCTTTTTCATCTAAAGTACTTGGGCGCTGATCTGGCTTTTGTTCTTCTTTATCATCAGCGCTTCCATCTTTTTTATCTTGTTTTTCTTTTTCTTTTTCTTTGGGCTTTTGATTTTGCTTATCCTTGGAATCATCTTTGGAATCATCTTTTCTATCTTTTTTATTTTCTTTTGAATTGCTTTGATTCTGTTGGTTTTGCTGACTTCCTGGCTTTTGATCAGGTTTTTTACTTTGGTCTTTATCGTCTTTTTTCTGGCCCTTATCATCTTTGTTATTTTTCTGATTATCTTTGCTATTCTTGTTATCTTTATTTTCCTTGCTGTCCTTGTTTTCTTTATTGTCTTTATTATCTTTATTATCTTTATTTTCATCTTTTTTATTTTTATCTTTTTCTTTTTTTTGATCAACAAAGATACTAAGATTATTTCTCAACTTATCTTTAAGTTCTTCATTTTTTGATTTTTTTAAAATATCTTGAATAATCGGCAAAGCCTCTTTTAGATTGCCAGTTTTTAAAAGAGATGTTGCATAATTAAATCGGACTTCATCAGAATCATTCTTTGTAGCATACTCTGAATAAAGTTCAGTTGACCTTTTATCATCTTTAGCTTTGAGCATTTTCTCTGCAGTTTTTAAAATAGACTCTCGACTGGCTTTACCTAGCTGAATTCTTTCTAAATCTTTTTGAATTTCTGGAGATATTTGTACTTGCTCTTTTGGCCGCTCTTCAGCAGCATTCAACTGAAAACTTCCTAAAAAGTAAGTAAACAACAATAAAACTATCACACTTAAACTCTTAGCAACTTTAAAATGTGCAAATCGACCAATTAAAACTGAAAGACAGTAAAGTGCGATTGCTGGAATTAAAATATAATGTGAAAAAACAGGCCTTACCCTCTGGTCTCCTTTGCTTTGCTTATTTAAGAAAGATGACCTAAAAAAGTTAATAATTTCATCTGTTGGAAGGGAAAAGGAATTCGCAATCCAGTATTTAAAACTTTTAATATTTTTACCCATACTTTTAATATAGTTTTCATCTAGTTTAGTAACTACTGGTTCTCCTTTGAAGTTTTTATAACCACGAAAACTTCCATCCTCCCAACGAATCGGGATGTTTGCACCTTTTAAAGTACCAAGTCCAACTATGGCCAAGTTCACATTGGGAGGCATATTGACTTTAAATGTACCTTCACTTTCTTCTGCGTCAGTAAAAACTAACATATTTCCAGATTTAGATTTATCATCATCGCTTGAATCAAATTCAAAATACTGAATGGATTCTTCAATCGCTTGTGAAATATTAGATCCACCTGCAACAGAATTTGTTTTTTCAAGAGCGGCCAATCTAGAATCAATTAAATCAATATCATCGGTAAAAGGTAAAAGTCGTTTTTGAATATCAGAAAAAAGAACAATTGAAATTTGATGTCCAGCGGCTTTTTTAACAAAATGCCTTGCCAATTGAAGTGATTTAATAAATCGACTTGGTCTTACATCTTCAGCGAGCATACTCGTTGAACTATCGATAAGTATAATTGTCCTTTGATCGGGAATATTTGCCTTGATCTTTTTTTCAGGTCCTCTCAAGTCCATTAGTGCTAACATCATCAGCATGAGACTTAATAAATAAAACATTGAAGATAATCGACTTGTCCAAGTTCGATCGTAAAACCAATAGGAATTTACCCATCGAAAATATCTTCGATTCATTACTGAAAGGGTAAATCCTATAATAATAAAGGCCAAAATGGCATAATATAAATACTGAGTGTTAACAAAACTCATGGTCCCTCCCGAAGAAGAATTCTACGACCAAGCTCTGTAGTAATTAATAATAAAATACCAATAAATAAAAATTTAAAATAAAACTCTTGATAAATAATTTTTCCAGAATGTTCAATCTGAGTTCTTTCCATTTTATTAATTTCGTCTAAGACATTCTTAAGTGCTTTATTGTTATTGGCCATATAGGCCTTCCCATGAGTCATGTCTGCAATTTCTTTTAAACCTTTTGCATCCACACTCCCTCCAGGGATAACTTGATATCTTTGAACTCCAAACATATTAGCTCCAACTGGAATTCGAGCATCTTTATCTCCACCTATTCCAACGGTATAAATTTTTATTTTGTTTGATGCAGCCATTTCTGCTGCTTGAAGTGGAGTTAATGTTCCAACATTACTCACTCCATCAGTTAAGAGTAAAATAATTTTACTTTTAGCTTGTGATTGAATAAGTCGACCAACTGCTAAAGCTAAAGCATCTCCAATATTAGTACCATCTCCCAACGGACCTAATTTAATTTGATCAACCATTTTTTTTATTAGTTCTAAATCTGTAGAGAGAGGAAGCAAAGTAAACACCCTTTCGGCAAAAATAACTAATCCAATCCTATCTTTAGGAAATAGAGAGACAAAATCTACAATTTTTTGCTTAGCAGCCTCAACCCGATTTGGCTTTAAATCTTCGGCCATCATGGAACGAGACAAATCTAAAACTATAAAAATATCATTTACATCGATCGTATTTTTATCCATTCCCATTGGCCTTCGAGGGCCGGCCAGGGCAAATGAAATGTAGAGCCAAGAAGCAATACCTGTTACGAATAAAATTGTTCTTAAAAAAGGAAGACCCGATTTTTTATATTTACTATGAATAAAAAGTTGAGGTTTTCTAAACCAATAGAAAAAACTTATTAACCAAAAAACAAGTCCAACCAAACCCCAAATTGCATACAAAAAATGTTCAAACTCATAACTCATTTGAAACTCTCTTTGATTAGATCAAAACTATTCTTAACATCTAGTAATTCTTCATTAATCCAAATTCTTTTGTATTGATGCATTTCTATTGTCTTAAAAAACTCATGGTAAGGAGGTGACACTTCTTTTAGTAGATCTAACCACTGACTACGTTCTGAATAAATGGTCTCAAAATCACTACGAGTTGTTGCAGTTAAAAATTTTTGATTAAAATAGTTTTTCGCTTTTAATTTGGGATCATTTCTAAATTTGCTTAAGTAACTTTTTAACTCAGTTTGTTTGTAAATAAGAAAAAATATTAAAACTAAGACTGCTGCCAGACACGAAACTAGTAAAACATTTGATTTAGAAATTTTTTGATCAACAATAATATAATCTTTTGAACTTACTTTTGACTCAGTTATTGCAGTAGGTGAAACTGAAAGATTAACTTGCTGTCCTTTGTAGACTATTGGTTCAATGATATTTTCTTTAGAATCTTTTACAATAAACAACAATTTCACCTCGACAACATCTGCATTGTTTGGAGAAATAACAATATTCTCTACATCGGTAACATAAAAATTCTTACCCAAAGTCATATTTTCTAATTTTTTGAATTCATTTAATTCGGCATTTTCAATCGGCCAAATTTTAAGTAAACCCCCGATGACTTCACCTTGTTTTAAAACTTGCGGATTGCCATCAAAGCTTATTTCACCTCTCAACTCTTGGCTAAACAATTCATGTGAGACTAGTAAAAATAAAAATATTAAAGATAAGAATTTCATCTCATCTCCTTCACAAAATTTTCAAGATATTTATCTTGAACTCGAATTTTTTTAAACTTTTTCCCAAACTCATTTCTTAGTTCATCTTTTCCGGACATGTCATACTTTGAAAGACTTCCCTTTTGAGATTTGCTAAATGATGCAAACAATGAATAAGGTAATGACTTGGCTTCATCCAGTGGTGATAAAGTTTGAAAACAATGTACGTTTGAGCGGTATAGTATTTTTTTAAGAACAGAAGTTTCAATAAAATCATTAAAATCTGAAAGAAGTATAATCTCACGCTTGCGATTGAGATGCTTCATAATAGATAAGTACCTTTGTGTATTATTTACACCTGCTGCAATTTCTCTCTCTAAATTTACATGCCCATTTTTATTAAGAATATTTTTATCTTCTAAGATTGAAATAAAATGCGATATTCCTGCTTCTCCAGAATTTTTGGAAACATGAATAATTTCATCTGAAACAATTAGAGCATGGACAAAATCATTTGTTTCTTTGGCCAGTAGATACAACAAACAGCATATTTCAATTGCCGCTTGAAGTTTTGAAACACCGTTGAAACCTGTAAGCATTGTTGACGAAGCATCAATAACTACAACTATTTCGACATTTCTCTCTTCGTTAAAAGTTTTAATATAAGGATTACTTGTTTTGGCTAAAATTTTCCAATCAATAAATCGTATATCGTCACCAAATGAATAAACTTGGTGTTCTTTAAATTGTAATCCTGTTCCTCGGAAATTTGTTTTAAGCATTCCAATAGAATGAGAATTTGCATTCTTAAAAAGATTTGCTCTTATTTTACCGACTACTTTTCTAACTTCTGTAATATTCATATTTAACTAAACTAAACTTTTTGCTATTTTTAAAGCCACATCAGTTGATTTAAAATTATCAATTGCCGCTTCATAAGAAAGTATAAGTCTATGGCCTAAAACACTTGGGACTATCTTTAAAACATGATCAGGGGTAACAAAGTCACGTCCTTCCATAAAAGCCATAAACTTTGAAACTCGATACAACCAGATCACAGCACGGGGGGAGGCACCAGAAGTGATAATTCCTTCAAACTCTTTTCTAAAGTGCTCTGACGAAGGCCTTGTCGCATGTACAATTTTTACAATTAGATCTTTAATTTTTTCGTCAACATAAATTGCATCTACATATTCTTGTGCACCCAGAAGGTCATCTGTAGAAAGTACAGGTTCAACTTTAGAGGAGCTTTTTTTAAGATCAATAATGTTTTTTTCTGCTTTAAAACTAGGATAATCGACATTTACCTTCATCATAAATCGATCCAACTGAGCTTCAGGCAATTGATAAGTTCCTTCTTGCTCAATGGGGTTTTGAGTTGCTAAAACGACAAATGGAGATGAAAGTCTGTGTGTATCATCACCGATAGTCACTTGCTTTTCGGCCATAGCTTCCAATAATGCAGCTTGTACTTTTGCTGGCGCTCTATTAATTTCATCTGCGAGAAGAAGTTGTGTAAATATTGGACCAAATTTCGTATAAAACTCTTCATTTTTTTGACTGTAAATCATAGTCCCAATCAAGTCAGACGGAAGTAGATCAGGCGTAAATTGTATCCGTTTAAAAGACAAGTCACACAACTTACTTATTGTCGAAACTGACAATGTTTTCCCTAAACCAGGCATACCTTCAATTAACAAATGCCCTTCACATACAAGTGCGGCCATTATGGCATCAAGTAAATTATCTTGCCCAAAAATAACTTCTTTTGCTTGTCGAAGTACGACATTGATTTTATCTCTAGTGTCATTTCCCTTACTCATAATTACCCTCTGATTACGTAATAAACTAAATATTTAATATAAAAACTTTTATCGTTTAATCCAGTCATTGGATGGTCAAATCCTTGACCTCCAAGATCTAGGAGTTGAAGTTTTTGGTTATTTTTAAAGGCTGCATCTTGAACAGTTTTATCTAATTCTTCAAAATTAACATAGTGAGTACAAGAGCCAATAACAATGACTCCCTGATCTTTTAAAAGTTTTAAAGATTTTAAATGTAACTTTTCATAACCCATGATAGCAGTTTTTTTATTTTTCTCTGACTTTGTAAAGGCCGGAGGATCACTAATAATGATGTCATATTTTTTATTTTCAAGAAGTGCTATATCGAGATACTTGAAAACATCTGATCTTATAAATTGCCCCTTACCTTTAAAATTATTTAATTCTAAGTTTTGCTCAATCGCTTCTTTCATTTGACCTTGATCAATAAAGTCTACATTCTCGACGCCTGCTGATAACAAATGGAGACCCCAGCTGCCAACATATGAAAATAAATCTAAACCACGTTCTTTATTAATATTTAATCTTTGAATGAGAGATTTAAGTTTTGATCTATTTTCACGGTGGTCATAATAATAACCGATTTTTTGTAAAATGTTTTTTGGTATTTTGTATGCCAAATTGTTTTCAATTACTTCCAAATCCTCATCAATTATTTCTTTTGAATGAGTTGGTAATACCTCGGCTTTTCGATATTCTTCGTTGTCGTGAAAAACTACGACGTGCCCTGGAAATAGAGCTTGAAGTTTTTTTAAAATTAAATTTCTGAATCGATCAATTCCAGCAGTGTTAATTTGGATCAATATATATTTTTTATACTTATCAACAATTAATCCAGGTAGAGAGTCGCTTAAGCCGTAAACTAGCCTGCTGCCATTTTGATAATCCTTAAATATTTCTCTTTTCTTAATTGCAATAGTTACCAATTCTAGCAATAGTTTCTCTGCAATATCATTTTCCAAGCCAGATGTGTTAAAGCTCCATTCGACTTGTTTCAATATCTTTATTTTATAAAAAACATCAGCATGAAGATTTATATAAGATAAGTATTTCTTTTGTGACATGCTATCTTCAACACAAATCCATTCTCCAGGAATAAATCCCTTTGGGATTTCATCAAAATCTTTCTCTGAAAGCTCGCGCTCTCCACGAAGCAGCTTCATAGATGATTTAGTCAATAATTGTATCGTTTTCAGATTAGCCTCTAAAGAGTGAGATTATTGTTATCTCTTAAGTATAGAACGAGTTTTATTTTGTTCAACAGCAGAATTATATTGAAATTAGGTTAACTGATAAGAATGCTCAATTAAGTAAAAGTGGAGGATTTATTTTTTTAATTTTGAGACTTGGAAGAAGATCATCTATCATCTGTAAAATTTGATCAAAATTTTCAACAAATACCTTCTGATTTAAAGCTAAGAAATTCGATTGACCTGAATCTGTCTTTTCGTTCAAAAAACTAATCAAGTTGGCAACTTCATCAAAGTGGTAATTATCTTGGCATAAACTTAATCCTTTCTGGCAAATGACATTTTTACTACTAAAGCTTAAATAATCTCTAAGTGCCGTTAGATCAACTTGTGGCGACTTAACCATCCTAATTATATTTTGACCAACTGTAGAAAACCATTCTCCGTTTTTTGCGTGTAATTTGTCTAGAAAGTGGTAATTGTCACGTGTAACTTTATACGTAGAAGTAACCTGTTCTGGATTGCTTAATAGTTGTAAGAAAAAAGTTAACCCTTTTGTTGTTTCAGTTGTAACTGTACCAATTCGAGGATTTGGCATCTCATCAAACAGTACAGTTTGAAAAACTAAAAAAAGATCATTTAATGCTAAGTAAGCAGTATTTTTATAGGGGTCAGATTCAGAACCAAGTTTGGATGTTAAAAAGTAGAGTCCAGTATTAATAGGCTTTATAACGTCTATTAAGTTTACGTCGCCTGGAAAATAGTTTTTTAACGTAGGCCAATTATCAATAATTTTCTCAAAAGATAAAAAAAGTTGAAAGAGATTATTCGTTGCATATTTATGATCAAGCTGATCATAACTATCTTTCCCAAAGACAGTAGTTACTGGCCCAAGATAAGACCCTAAAATTAAAACCCGTGCAAGTGTATCTTCAACTAGCCTTGTCTCACTATAATTTAAAGATGAAATCCAATCTACGGTATGTCCGAATAAATTCTGTCCTTCATTTTTGGGTGTTTCTAATAATTTTTTTATTAAACTTTCAGCTGAAATTGAACTTGAGGGTAAATCAAAACCGGCCAAAAGTGCTCGGTCAACACGCTTAAAATCTTTGCTATTCACAAAACTTTCAAAATCAGAACGGGTTCGACCAACTCTATCTCTAATAACTCTGGCCGAATTACTCCATAAAGAAAGTACTGTCATATCAGTTAGAACTTTTCCATTGTGTGTTTTTAATAGCTCATCTCGAAGTGGGAATAGTTGAACTTTTTGAGAAAGGCTTGCTGATGTTCCAACAAGTGCTGCCTCAACAGTTTTTAAAAACTCACCATATTTCAACCTGCTATCTAAACCTCTGCCATTATTTACATCCGACAAGGAATCAAATGTTTCAAGCGAATTAAGTGCCATACGAAGATCACTATTGGACATTTTGTGAGCACATCTTACTACTGGAATCTTTAAACAAGTTTGTAAAAGTTTTTTTCTAGCCTGTACTTCTTTATTATAATCCTCGCTATGAGTGACAGCATTTAAAAATGCTGCCCCTAAATAATTATTTTCAAATCTAACCTCTCTGATTACTGATTCGACTCTTTCAAGTGTCGTAAGAGTTTCAATTGATGATGTTCCATATTCAGAAACATATTTTACAGAAATATTATTAACAGGAAAGTTTCTATCACTTGTATCGTAAAGATATCTAAAAGTATCTCCAAGGCTAATCCGATTTTTTTTAGCAGATTTACTTTCCAATGGAATACTTAATCCTTCACCTGTTTTAAACGCTTTTAAAAAAGAACCTACTGGTGAGCCGTTATTTTTTTCCCAAATATTTTGAAAGTAATACAGCATATCTTCGCCATACTGCTTAACAACTGCCTTACTTGGACAAGGATATAGCGCAACAACTTGATTAAGTACTTTCGTGCAATCATTCCCGGAATCATATTCGCCCAAGCTTCTTTCCTGGGCCCTTGCTAATTCGCCTTTACTTATCCAGGCACCGTAATCTTGTAATAGTTTTCCAACATTATTAAAAAATGTATTTGTGTATAAAAAATTATCTTCTTTTGAAAACGTTTTAACTAAAGCATTTCTATGAAGTTGGTTTTTCTCCTGATTATTTCTAAAAAAAGTATTTAACCAAATTAAATTAGAATTAATGAGAGTGGCTGCAGAATTTGCATTTAACTGATAATTCGCAGAAGATAATAAATAATCCATTCCATTTCTTGTTGGTACAATAGAGTTTATTGGACCAAGTAAACTATCTAGAACTTTGGTTAATCCTATTGTAGAATTTAGTAAATAGGGACTTAATAATCCATTTTTATCGAGTAGTGAATCTTGTGCATTAGTGCTCTTCTTGAAATTTATATATTTTTCTTCAATCGAATTTAGCCAACCATAAAGCCTAAAAGCTATATTTGAATTACTAACCCTTGCGCACGACGCCGGCAAGTTTCTCAGAAGATAATATAAGCCATTTTGAATATCTGAAAATTTATCCATACATTCAATTACATTTTTTGAATCGTAAACTAAATCTTGCCCAGGATTATATGTAACCTTAAACTTATATTTCTCACTTCTTGCTTTAATTATATAATTATCAGAGTAAATATATTCCAGCTCTTCTTTTGCCAGTTTATTTATCTGTTGACCATTGGAAATAATTTCTAGAACTTTTAGTATTTGGTCTCTAGAAAAAAACTTTTTAAAGTCCAATAAAGTTTCTTTGCCTGCAAAATTTGAAAACAAATCTTGAAGAGTTAAATATGACATCTCTTCAAGCCTAGAACTTCCCATCCATTTATCTTTAAAAAGAGGTTGAACCTCTTTGAGTTCATCGAGGAACTTTGTGTAAAAATCAAGCAACAATACATAATTTGTATTATTGTCAAAATGTCGATCAATAAAATTAAAGAGAAAGTTTTTTTCTTCTGGGGTAAAAAAACTCCACAAATCTGCAACACCTTTAAGTCTAAGATCATTATCAGAGTTATTAATGGCTAAAGATAATTCACCCAAGTTAACATACCCTTCCGGCCGTAAATTTTTTAATATATCAAAGACAATTGGGAAAAAATCTCGAGTTCCAGAAATAATATTTGAACTTAACAAGTTACTTGATGAAAAAATATTACCAGTAACCAAATCGGCTAAATATATATTTTGCGCAAAGCTCTGGTCAGCATCTCCCTTAACGGTTGTTTGGTTGACTAAAAACTTTGTTAAGTCGAAATTATTTTTCTCACTCATAAATTGCGCAAAGTGAACTAGTGCTTGATTTAAATTTACATTGTACTTATTTTTTTCAAGCTCTTTGCATATTTCACTTGATAACTTCATCCCAACCAAGTTGGCACTCGAATAATCAAAAAACGTTCTTTGATCTGAGTTTTTAATTATTGAAGCATAGTTAAAAAGTTGTGTTTTTAAATCAAAGTCAATTAATTCATTAGGTGTATTTGAATCTTTAAATGTACATGAAAAACTATCATCATATGCTTTTTTAATTCCACTAAACTCACTAACAAAAGCGGGATTAACTAAGGCTGGAAATTCAATTAAGTCACGAAACTTAGTTCTTGTCATTTGAGCACTTTGAACCCAACTGTAGAGCCAAGGAACTTCAGCTTTTGAGTCTCCTGTTAATAAAATCTTTGAAATAAAAGTACGGTCTTCACTTGATAAACCTTTCTTGGCTTTATCGGCTATAGCATCAATTAAAGTTATTCTTGCAGGAATGTAGAGTGGTGAAAGTCTAAATTTATTTACCTCAGTTCTTAATGGTTCTTCGTTGCCTTTAATTGCTTCTACAAAATATTTTAATAACTGAGATGTGGTTTCAATATTTTCAGGATTTGTATCTATAATACGAATAATATTTTTTAGAGATCTCTCTGTTGGGATTCGACCTAAACGATTATTACATTGAATGGCGCTTGGGTTATCTACACAGCTAAATAGTGTTTTAATTGAATCAAAAAAATTAGTTTCGTTTAGTGCAACCAAGACATAACTTAAATCGTCTAGGCCTCCCTTAGAATCTAAATCTCGGATGTTTTTAAAAACTCTATCTCTTCTTTGTTGATTTTCAATAAAAGATTGATCTATAGGTGCCATGAGATGATCCCAAGAAGCGGCACTGACTTTATTGAGAGATTGAAACATGTTTGGAAATTGTTCATCCCACTTAGAACAAACAAAGAGCTGTTGAACATTTTGATAGAGGAGCACACCTTTATTGAAGTTTACTTTTGTACAAGCTTCAAGCCTTTGGATTTCTCTAGTTCCCTTAACTTCTTCAGATATAATTTCAGGTGATTTTTGCTTGGCACAGGACACTAGAAACATGGTCGCTACTAAAAGACTTGTTAATAATCCCAGCCTGAACCTTTTCACTAATGTTTACCCTATTTATTAGTACCGATATTTATAATTTTTTGTGCTTTACCTGTATTAATTTCATATTTTGTAAAACGAATTACAGTACCACTTTCGTTCTTTATTTTTTTCTCTTTTGTTTTTTCTGTTTTAGGTATTAGAACTTCAGAAATGTTTTTTACCGTTATTTTGGCTGGAAATCCAATACCATTTACATTTAAATATTCTATAGTATTTGTAGTTGTCATTGCTGCTGGACCTTGTTTTGAAGTCATTACAATTTTATCCAAAACTAATTTATTATTACTCCAAGATTTTGCAGAATGAGTAAACTCTGTTTTTACTGCTGTGGGAGATTTGGTTTCTACGGTTTTAAGTTGTCCTGATTTATCGATTAAAATTTCAACCTCAGGAGTGGCCATTGTATAGCTTGCATCTATTGCATGAATAAGTTTTCCGTCTGCAATTGGTTCTGCTTTTAAACTATATCCTTTGAATTTTTCTGAAAATTTTTCTGGAAGAATAAATTCAAGTTTTCCTTTTATTAATGAAACTAAGTCATTTTTAATCTCATCAAAACCTTTAGGTAAACCTTGAACTTCAATTTTATATTGAGAAGGGGAGTTCCAATAAATCTTAAATGAAACATCAACCAACTTTCCTAAGGCCAAGTTTTTTGATAGCAATTCTGTTAAATGATCAATTCTTGCTTCAAAAACTAAATCCGTGACACCATTTTTCTGCGGAGCATAGCTTCTAATTTCAAATTGCTCCAGCTCTTCAATTTTTTCTTGAGAGTATAAAGCGTTGCACGATGCTAAAAGGACAAATAGTAATAGTTTTTTCATTGGTTTGTTCCACCTTAATTGATCTACTTATTGTACAGAGAGGTCCTAAAGCAATCAAATTTCATTCGAAGATGGTAATAATTTCTTTCCAATTTCTGTATACACAACTTAAGTGTTTTGGTTTTTTAATTGTAACAGAGCCTTTTGCCCCCTTAATCCCTTTCAAGTTTTTTACCTGAGTAAAAACTATGGGTATTTCCAATATTTCTAACTTTGACAAATCTCTTAACATTGAAGCGATTGCTTCTAAATCTTGGAAACCTAACTTTGTAAAATCTTCAGTTTTTATAACACAATGAGCGCCTGTATGATTTTCAACATGAAACCAATAATGTTCTTTAGAGGCATTTCCTCTTATCCAATCATTGCTGCCGGCATCTAATCCTACAACCCCATTTAAGTTTTTTAATTTAAAATTTTTAACATTAAAATCACCACTTTTAGCTGGTAATGATTTTTGGTGCGTTATCCATAATGGTTGAATAATTTTCTCTTTAGTTATTTCAAAGTCAAATTCGCCTTTTTTTACATTTTCAAATTCATTTTCAGATTCTATAAGACGCGCGCTCAGTATTTCTTCCGCTTTTTTAAGTTTTTTAATTTTTTTGAATACTAAATCTCTTTTAAGCCACTCAGAAGTTACTCTTAAAAGTTTTATTTTTTGACCATGAGCTTTTAATTCATCGGTGTTTAAGTTTAAGCGATTTTCTATTAAGTCATTTTGAAGTAATGACCACACTTGAGCGCTTTCGAGATCTTTCGATATATTGGATATTTTACGAGTGAGAAATTTTTCTTTTTTCTTTTGCACTGGTTGGCCATTTGCTTTTTTTTCTTCAGCAGTTAAATAATCAGATAGTTTCCAAGAATTTTCATTTTTAGATTGGTCGATTTTGTCAGCATTAAATTTATCAACTTCAGATTGAAGTGAGTTGCAATCCACAATCTGGCCACTCCAGCTTAAATATGATTCATCTTTTGATTGTTTACAAAAGAATAATTGCCTTTCCTTGTATCCAAAAATAAATGAATTATTAGGTTGGTCATTTTTAAATTGGAAACTGGCCACTAGACTCGAATCACTAATCGTCAATTTACCAAGTCTAGTACCAACTAAATATTTCCTTACATAATCAAGCAGCCTGTCTTGAACTCTTAAAAATGCAGGGGGAAGCTTATCGGCTAAAAATATTCCTTGGTATTGATTACCTCTTCCAATATAAATTGCTATCGATTTACCAGGAAATCGAATACTTAAAACTAAAAAGTGGGGCGTTGTATAAGCTTTCTGTAGAGGATAAAATTCATTTTTTGAAAATAAGCTGTTATATTCATCACTGATGATCTTTAATTGTTGGTGAGTTTGTATCATGTCTTTAAATCTTCTAAATGGTAATAGTGATGCCCTGGAGCTACTTGATTGGTTTCAACTAACTCGGGATATCTCTAGCTTAGCACACTTTGAATCTACTAAAAATAGATTAACTTCTCCTCCTCAATTTCAGCAATTTGATTTTATACAACGCGACTTAGACAGATTAGAATTTTTTCTAGATCAGTATGATGATTATTCAATTCTTTTTAATTCAAAACTAAGAATGCTTCCAGATGGTGTTGAATATTTTTCTCTCATTCCCGATTTATTTAAAGGTAAATTTTTTGAAGCTCGGGAACTTAACTTTTTTGCTTTATTATTTGAAACATATATTCACAGTTATGATTTTTTTAAAAACATTGTCTTTGAACAGGATTTTGAGCTGAAAAATGAAATTACTCAAAAGATTAAACGTTTCTTTAACGCGCCCTTAAGAGAGTTCATCGATTTTAATGGAAATGCTAACTATGAAAAACATCCTATATTAAAAAAACTATATGCTGAAGTATTAGCTCTTGAAAATGATTTGCGGATAACAATTCAAAAAGTTTCGAAAAATGATTTATATTCTTCCAGGCTACAAATGGAAAACTATGACATCATTAACGATCGATATGTATTGGCGATTAAGTCTGATTCATATAATTCTGAAGTAGGTCCAATTATTTCTAGATCTCAATCAGGCATGACGCTTTTTGTAGAACCATTTGAAGTAAGAGAAAAAAGTAATCGTAGAGTTTTTCTCTTGTCTGAAATTGAATCAACAATTCTAAAACTAACGATAGAGTTGAGTAAAGTTATTCATCAATATTCCCAAGAATTCAGAGTGATTTCACAGTGGGTTCAAGAACTCGATTGGTTGAATACAAAGGCAACCTATTCAACGAAGCTTGGTTTATCAAAGCCAAAACTTACCAATCATTTTCAATTTGAAATGAATGGATTATTTCACCCACTAATTAAAAACCCAGTTCGAAATAATCTCATTTTAGATAAAACTCATTTGGGTTTAGTTATTTCTGGTCCAAATACAGGTGGAAAGACAGTAGCTTTAAAATCTCTAACTCTCTCTATATTATTTGTCCACCTCGGGCTCTTTGTCCCCGCCAATAACTCACTCATATTTCCAGTTAAAGATCTTTTTTATTTCAGTCATGATCATCAAAACCTATCTGAAGGATTAAGCTCATTTGCTTCAGAAGCTAAATATTATCTTGAATTGCTTCAAAACCTAGGTAGTAATAATTTAATTGTTATTGATGAAATTTTTAACTCAACTTCATCTGAAGAAGCTTCTGCGTTGGCAATTTCATTCTTAGAAGAAATACATAATAGATCTACTTCAAAAATTATACTTTCTACCCATCATCAGGTTTTAAAAACCTTTATGCACGCCAGAGGTGACTACGTTTCAGCTCATGTTGGTTTCGACTTTGAAACTAATCGACCAACATATAAACTCATTTTAGGTGAACCAGGTAGCTCTTTGGCCTTTAAAATTTTTGAAAATTTATCTGCAAAATACGGACTACAGACCCAAATAAGCATAAATGCTAAAACACTTTTAGATCAAAAACATGTTACTTATGAATCTTTATTACAAGAGCTTTCTCAGAAAAAAATCGACTTAGATAAATTATTAACCAATAACCGTACTCTTCAAAATGAATTACGAAACCAAAAAGCCTCAATGGACGGCATTCTTTTCCTGGAACGTGAAAAAATATTAAGTGATTACACTAAAAAAATTCATTTGATTTTTGATCAGGCTGAATCACTTTTAACTGAGGTTAAAAATGGAGAACAAATATCACGGAAGGGCTTACAAAAAAACATTGTTGATATTAAAGCCGGGCTTAATAAAGAAATACCTCAAAAGAAAACTCACAGTGATAATGACCAAAAATATGCCCACTTCAAACCAATTAGTTTTGAAGATATTCAAATTAACATGTTAGTATTCTCTGTAAATATCAAAAAAAATGTCAAAGTTGTTCAGCTTAATATTAGAAAAAAGGAAATTCAAATTCAGCATGGGGCCCTTTCCGTCTGGGCAATGGCCGACAGCTTACGCTGGCCATCTGGTTCAAAACCATCCACTCCAAGTGTTAAGATCAATATTGAACGAGTTGTAAAAGGGGACATTGAAATTGATTGCAGAGGTATGAGGCTAGATGAGTTTCAAAAAACTTGTAATCAAGCAATTGATGAAGTTTACTCTGGAGAAATTCCATTCGTAACAATCATTCACGGCCATGGTGATGGAATTTTGAAAAATTGGTTAAGATCAACTCTTCGCAAAGACCACAAAGACCTTAGATGGGAAAACATCGAAGGAAATGATGGATGTACTAAAATTTTTTCGTAATTAATTAATTGCTGTACCTATACGGCCTGGTCTAAATTTCATTGGATTTTCACCGAATGGAAAGATAAATGAGAACCAAACAAACATAGCTCTTCCTTTGATTTGTTCATGAGAAATAAATCCCCAATATCGCGAATCATAGGAAAAATCTCGATTATCTCCCATCATAAAAAACTTCCCTGGCGGAATAGTAATTTTATCGAAATCTACTTTAAAATAATTATCATTATCCTGTTGTATAATATGATCATGCTCACCAGTTTTTAATTTATAAAATTTTAAATTATATCCCTTAAACTTATCATCCATATCGGCCATGATAACTTTACCATCGGTCTCATGTGGCTCTAGGGCC
Source organism: Bacteriovoracaceae bacterium (assembly GCA_947377285.1). Taxonomy (GTDB): domain Bacteria; phylum Bdellovibrionota; class Bacteriovoracia; order Bacteriovoracales; family Bacteriovoracaceae; genus Bacteriovorax. The sequence continues at coordinate 35,961 of CANCFT010000023.1, read as the reverse complement.
TTATCATTTATATAAACAACTTTGTTTCTTATTTCTAAAGTGTCACCCGGAAGCCCTATGACTCTTTTAATGTAGTTTACTGATAAATCTTTCGGATATTTAAAGACGACAACATCTCCACGCTTAGGATCACTTTTCCCTGCAATATATATAGGGTTAAAGCTGCTTTCGCCTAATACTAAATCCGTAAATGGAACTTTCAATCCATAAGCAAATTTATTAACTAAAATAAAATCACCAATCATTAATGTTGGAATCATTGATCCTGATGGAATTCGAAATGGTTCAAAAAAAACTGATCTAAAAGTTAATACCGCAATAATTATTAAAGCAATTGATTTCACTTCACTTATAAATTTTTGCTTACTGCTCATACCTGTGGTGTTTTTAGGTTTGAACAACTGAAGGAAAAAGTCGAAAAATTTCATAACTTACCTATGCACTTCTTCTTCGGTGATGCCTACGTCTTCTTAAAGGACGAGTTTCACTTGGTGCGCGTTTAGAATCACTACTTGTTCCCAAGGCGATTGGATTAATATTTTTATAATAGTATTCAATAATATTCTTTGCGAGCATAGAAGATTTCACATGCCATTTCTTAACATTTACATTCATAACACTTATCGAAATACCTTTTCCTTTGCCTTTTTCTCTTGGCATTGCAAAGGCAGCAAACCAATCTCTTTTACCAAAAGGTGTACCACCTGTAATACTGCCAGTCTTTCCACCAATATCCAAAACATCTCTGTAGCTATTTTTCATTTTTCTAAAAGATCTTCGGGCCGTGCCATCATCAACTGTCATGCCCATCATCTCATGCATTTCTTTTGAAGTTTCTGCTGAAATTGCTCTTTTCTCAGATGCAACTTCTGGCCAAATATTTTCGCCTGTCTTTGGATCAACAATTTTTGAAATTAACTTCGGATTTTTAAACATTCCATCGTTGGCCACAACTGAGGCCATTGCTGCTGCATGTATTGGAGAAATTACTGTTTCAACATTATAACCAGAAGCTAGCTCAGCTAATGAAAAATCATCTTTCGCTTGATGAATCTCAGACTTTAAAAATCCAAACTCTTTCATTAGCGGTTGATTAAAGCCAAATCCCTCTGCCATTTTAACAATACCTTCACTCGTAGTATTTTTAATTGCTGCTTTTCCAAAAATTACATTATTTGATTTAGCAAAAGCAGTTTCAAAATTTTGCGATTTATCCCATCGATTAGTTCGAGATTCATTTAATTGATATTTAAATAAAGTAGTACTTCTTCCTCTAAAATCAAACATTGTTTCTTTTTTAACTTGAGTATTTTGTAAAAGTTCAGCAGTTGTAACCATTTTAATTAAACTTGCAGATGGGTGAGTGCTAGTCATAATTAGATTTTTATTAAAACTATTAGCACGTCCTTCATATCCAACGGCAGCTAGAACTCTTCCTGTTTCATTATCTATAATGGCAACAGTGGTGTAGTCTGAACGATATTGTTTGAGAAGAGACTTTGCATAATTTGTTAGATTTTCATTGAAGTTGTATTCAACTTTCATCTGTACGTTATTGAGGGTTACTTTATCAGGCCACTCTGCACCTTGCTGAAAGGATTTCTCCATAGCTTCTTTAAAACCGCTTGGTAGATTGGTAGCAACTTCTTCTTTTTGTTCAGCTGCGTTTAATTTATTATTAAACTTCCCCTGGCAAATATTGAAAATAGTTCCACCAAAAAATAACCCAAGACTTAGGGTTGTGGTAATTAAGACAAACTTTCTGTTTGCTTTCGACTTATTGCTTTTAAACTTATCCATGTTTTATTAACCATCATGTTTACTTCATGTAAGACACTATTATGGCCTGAAATTCTTCCCAATGACAAAATATTCTTTACTAACAGAACGAACCGATTTTGGTCGGAGATTGTGAAAATCTTCGAAATGCTTTCGCTGGGTCTTTAAAAAGACCTGAGCATCGTTGCTTTCAAATACTTTTATGACTAAATTTCCACCTGGTTTTAAAAAACGAGGAAGCAATGAAAAGACCATTTCTACTAGATTAAGGGAGCGGATTTGATCAACAGATTGAATCCCTGTCGTATTTGGAGCCATATCAGACAATACCACATCAAATTGCTCAGACACTCCAAGCTCTGACATGGACTGAATCGTAAAAACATCTTTTTGAAAAAGGCGCACATTTGAAAGATTTAAAAGTTTATTATTTATTTCTTTTATATCTGATCCAATTACAATGCCATTGTTGCCGATTTTTTCAGCTGTATATTGAATCCATGATCCAGGGTGATATCCCAAATCTATAACTTGATCGCCTTTTTTTAGGATTTTAAATCGTTCATCAATTTCTTCAAGTTTATATACACTTCTAGCTAAAAAATTTTCTTTTTTAGCTTTGTGGAAAAAATGATCTTTTACTTTAAAATTAGACATTTTTTTTTACTCTAAAACTAAAATAATATGAGGGTTTTCTTCAGCTGCATCCATAATTGCTTGGATCATTGCGTCTATATATTCAGAGCCAAGTTTTGCTTTGAGAAGATTAACATGTTTAATTTTAATTATACTCTGTCCTGAGTAATCTGAGCTTAAACTGTCGTACAATGAATCAAGAGTTTTTCCATAAAAGTGTGGGAAGTTTAATTGTTTGGCAAAAATCGCGTGGAGTTGTTCACGACTTTTTATTTCTTTTCCATTAATAAGTACTGAGCCTGAAGCCATTACTTGAAAAGAAAGTAATAAACCACTTAACGCCAAAAGCGCTTTTTTGAACATAAAAAATCCCCCACTACCAAACTCATTTTTTGTTGTTTTTTGCGCTTTTTTCCTAAGAAAGTCAACGTTACTCCCTGGTGAATTGTAAATTTTACGCAGCTAAATCGACATCTTTAAGTGTACTGGCATCTGCTCTCATTTTTAGGGTGTTAATTTTGTATTTTTTAGATTTATTGATTAAGGTTGTTTTGCTCATTCCTAATATTCTGGCCGTTTCGTTGACCCTCCCTGAAAATCGCTCAAGCATCTCCTTTAAATACTTCGCCTCAAAAGCCTCTATGGCTTCATTAAAATCTTCTTTGATTAAATCACGATCATTTGCCTGTAGATCTATTTCTTCTTTATTAATCAAAACTTGTAAATTTGGTTCAAAATTCTTTGGTAAATCTGAAATTTTAACTAAATGTCCCTCACTCATGACCACTAAATACTCTAATGTATTTTTTAGTTCTCGGTAATTCCCGGCCCAAGATGCATCAATCAATAGTCTTTCCAATTCTAAATCCAGTGTTAATTCTGTCTTGTGATATTTGGATTTATAAAAAATTAATTGCTCGTTTATTATTTGTCTTAATTTAATTTTATCTTTTCTGATTGACTCTAATTCAAGATTAAATATATTTATACGAAAATATAAATCTTCTCTGAAACTACCGGTTTTAACCATAGCTTGTAAATCTTTATTGGTGGCCATAATTATTCGCCCCTTAAACTCAATAGGAAAAGTTGAACCAACTGGGGTGAATTTTTTTTCTTCCAAAAGATAGAGTAGCTTTTTCTGAGCTTCAAGTGACAATTCCCCAATTTCATCTAAAAACAATGTTCCTTTTCCCACTTCAAAAAAATAACCTAATTTATTTTCACTAGCACCAGTGAAAGAGCCTTTTTTATGTCCGTATAATTCACTTTCAAATAGATCTTCTTTGATATTGGCCAATTGAAGAACTAAAAATTTATCTTTGTTAATTGATGAATATTTAAAAATTTTATTTGCTAGTTGAGATTTTCCAGTTCCTGTCGGACCTGTTATCAAAATTGGTGAATTAATGTTAATAATTTTAAAAAATAGACTTTCATTCATCGTAAACCTCGCTCAAATGTTTTTTCAAAATGCTTTTTATGTTAAATGGTTCAAAGTTTGAACAAAGAGACAAGTTCTGGACTTTTTTAATTCATTTTCGAAATTCTTGAAATTATGTTTTTTTAAGTAGCATCTTTGTTGTCAATACTAGAATTTGCCTTTTTGAATAATTTTAAACAAAAAACTCGGCGCGCAATCACAAAATCTTACAAATTAGTTCTAATTTTAGTTGACTTGGTTATTTTATCAACAAAAGTAGCCAAGTTATCCACAAATTGTATTCATCAAGTAATATTTAGAACATTTATCAACAAATTTTTCTTTTCATTATTTTCACTAGTTAGGTTTGATATTCACAATAAGTTTGAATGCCTCGTGATGTTAATTTTATTTTATGATAGAAAAGCCGTAGTTATTCACATTAAGTCAAAAAATTGTCACTCGGGTATTATTTGCAGATAGATGATGTAAGAACCTAAAATTAAGGGAAATATGTCTCTGAAAATGACTAAACATTTTTCTATTGAAACATAATTCAAATTACACATTTGTGCTTTTTAAATCTTAATAATTTTCTGTTGAAAGTACCTCAACACTACCGCTCGAGGCTATCGAGACCGCATAGATTTCGGATCCTACTTCTTTTGTGCTCATCAAAGAGGTTAAAAATTTTACCTCTCCAGAGTCAAGATCAACGTAAATGAAAGGGGAAATTTCTAGTTCAGATCGGTTCAGTTGGTAAGAGCTCAGAAAACTTTTGTAAAGCGCATTAGTCAATCCTGATCTAAACATCGTTACTCCGTATTCAAATGAAAACTTCATTGTCTTCATTCTCTGTACGATAATTGTATCATATCTCCAAAAATTAACTGTTAAATATTTTTAAGAAGACCTTAACACGACCTTCAAAATGCGAATCAAGTAGGCATATCAAAATATAAATTAGATAAATCATATTTCTTCTTGAGCGCATCCGACTAAGTGATTGAAACAATATCTCCAACGGTATTAAACTTAGAAATGCAAGGGGCCACATCATTCCAAAACCAGTTACGAGTGAATCATCCCAAAAGAGTGAAAAAATTATATAAATAGAGATTGAGACTAAAAAGATACTCACACTTTCTCTTTCAATTTGAAATTCATTAAAGAACACCATTTTTGGTCTGTAGTATTTTACAAGAGCTAAAACCAAACCAAAAATTCCTAAAATAAAAAACCCCTTTCGATCAATTTCTTGAGCTGCATGCTTTAAAAACCCTAAATCAATTCCATGCAGTGGTTCTAATAGATCCGTATGAGAGAGCAGTCGCAAAACAGTGAGAATAACTCCAAATAGTGCATATTTTAAAAGCTGTCTCTTAAACCAAAGGGTTCTATCTTTTAAAAAAACAAAAATTAAAAAACCAATTTGAAAAAAGACCAATATTGCAAAGCTTGGATTTAGAAGTGTTCCCCAGAAACTTACAAGCCCCATAAAAAGACCTGCGCGATATGTAGAACTTTTTGTTACCCACAACAGAGTCCAGACCCATACAAGTGAATACGTTGTTAGCATTGAAAATTCAATATTTGTAGTAAGAGTTTTGCTAAATGACCAAGAAGAAATTAATGCAAATACTCCCAGTAATGAAAGTCTGCGCGCAACAAAAAAGCGTAAAAATGCATAAAGCACTAATAAAAAAAGTCCCATTCCTACAATATAAAAATGTAAACTCCATGCGAGCCTAAAAAGTTCAGGATAGCCTTTAAATGGATAATAATTTATCAGTAGGAAATTCCAGAGCGGGTTACCAATTTTTTCTAATGGATCAAAATAGAGTTTTAACATTTCAATATTTACTAGAGGTGGTAGATCAGGAAGCGAAAACACAAACATTAATAGAATTAATCCAACTAACGTTTTTTCAAAATTATCTAAAAAGCGAAATTCACCAAAACTTGATGATACTGATTCCTGAATTATTTTTCCACGAGTGGGCCAAGAATAAAATAATCCTAACACTGCCCATGTAATCCAATAACTATTATAGACCCATTTTGAATCGAGCAAATTGATCAAGTTAAAAAGTAATATAAAAAAGAACATACCTAGGAATAATCGATAGACGACTCTATCGATTGAAGAATTTACTCGGAAATAGATTTTTAATCGATGATCAATTTCTTTACCCAAGAGAAACCACTGGCTCACGATAAAAAGTATATATAGGGTCATCATTAAACCCATCCCTGCGGGATTTACATGAAGATCTTTTTGAACATAAACAGGTATCAATAGAAAAGAAAAATAGCTAACCACACGAAAAGTGAAGAATTTCCATTTTAGTTTAAAGATGTTTGAACTGTTTACTAAAGTATTTTCCATAATAACCGATTAAATCAGTAACTATAAGAGTGCAGCCCATACTGTACACTTTTAGTTCCTAGAATCATTTTAAAAAGACTGGCCCCATCCAGTCTTTTTTATTTTACGGGTCAGAAGCTCGCAGTACAAGAAATTAATCATACTCTAAGAAAATCCTGCCTGATTTTGAACGGTCCTACCATGTGTTAATCTTTGATCTGTATGGTCCCATTTAAATCAGGAGGATTTTTTGGGTATAGCGTTTGGATCCATCTCAACTGGATTACCTAAAGATATTGTGAAGCAGATTATGGCTGCTGAGCAAGTTCCTGTTCAAAATATGGAAAAGCAAAAAAGTAAAATCTCAGATAAAAAAGGACTTGTTGATCAATTATTAAAAATGGTTGAAGACGTTAGAGGAAACTTAGCTACGAATGCGAACGCGCGAGCTCTTAGGGAATTGAAAGTGGATACTAATAATGAAATGGTTGCTGTCACTACAGATAAGTCGAGAGCTGTGCCTGGAAGCTATCAATTAGAAGTTAGTTCACTTGCTCAAAAATCTTCAGCAATGTCGACGGGCTTTGCCGATAAAGATGATAGCAATGTAGGTGTCGGTTTTATCCAATACACAATGCCGGATGGTGAAACCAAAGATATCTATGTTGATTCTGATAATTCATCTCTTGCAGGTGTCGCAAAGTTGATAAACAAAGATTCAAGCCTGGGTGTTACTGCCAACGTTGTTAATGATGGAAGTGGAAGTAGCACTCCTTGGCGATTAGTATTAAGTCTCAATAAAACGGGAGATGCAAGTGCTGTAAATTTCCCTTATTTTTATTTTGTAGATGGTGATCAAGATTTTCAACTTGAATTTCAAAGAGCTGCACATAACGCAAAAATCAAATTAGATGGATTTGAAATTGAAGCTCCAGAAAATAAATTGAAAGATATTATTCCCGGTGTAACTATCGATTTAAAAAAAGCTAAACCTGGCGAAGAGTTTACAATCAATATCAGTGAAGACATTGAAGCCGTTGGGACAAAAGTCAGCGACCTAGTAACAAAACTAAATGCCGTTTTAAAATTCGTTAAAGATCAAAATGCTATCGATGATAAAACTGATACATCTCGCACTCTTGGTGGAGATATTATGCTCCAATCATTAGAGGGTAGGATTCATGCTGCCGTTTTTAAAGACGTGCAGACCGACACTGGACTCCACAGAGTTGGGGAACTTGGATTAACTTTTAATCGAACCGGTACAATCGAATTTGATACTAAAAAATTTCAAGCTCTAATTGGTTCAGACTACAACCTAGCGACACAAATCCTTACTGGAACCTTTACACCAGAAGGTGGAAAAACAGAAGGTTTTATGGATAACTTAAATGCAACAGTTGGCACAGCTCTTCGTGTACCAGATGGACTCATTCAAAGTCGAAAAAAATCACTTCAAAGTAATATAGAACAAATTGATCGACGTATTAGTCAAAAACAAAAGTATTTAGAAGAAAAGGAAAAAAACTTAAAAGATAAGTTCTCAAGACTTGAAGGGACAATGTCAAAAATAAAATCTCAGGGTGCTGGTCTTGCCGGAATGAGCGGCGGCGGTAGTCCTGTACAAGAGTTAGGATAATTTCAGGAGGAAATATATGAGTTATGGTTATGGAGCTTACAAAAAGACCGCTGTCAGTACTGCCAGCAAAGAACAAATTCTCTTGATGCTTTATCAAGCGGCCATTAAAAATTGTAAAAAAGCAATAGAGGCAATTCAAAACAAAAAAATTGCAGCTAAGGGTGAGTACATCGGCAAGCTTCAAGATATTGTTATTGAATTAAATAATAGTTTAGACTTTGAAGTTGGTGGCGACATCGCCAAGGAATTATCTTCTCTCTATGACTATATTCTTTTTTCAAGCACACAAGCGAATATAAAAATTGACGCTGAACCATTAGAGGGTTGTTTGAATGTTTTAAACACACTCTATGAAGGATGGAATGAGGCAATAAAGGGATTAAAGGCTTCACCCGCACAATCTCAAAATAGCGAACTTAAATAAACAAAAATAAAGAGGTAAATATGATCGAAATTCTTTTTGAAAACATTCAAGAACATCTTACAATGCTCGACCTAGCTGTTTACAGTAGTGAAAAAATTAAAAGCTTTGCGAAGTTGGAAAACCTAGACGGTGTCGTAAGTGAAACTGAAAACCGTGAAAGGATTGTAAACATCGTTACTCAAATACAAAGAAAAGTTGAAGAACAAATTAACTTATTAGATGTGTCTCAACTTTCAAAAGATGATGTCCTTATTTTAAAAGCTTGGTTTCAAGACCTAGGTACTCAATCAGACAAAATGCTCGCCTTTGACAGAGAAACAGTTGAGTACCTCGCTCAACAAAAAGAAGATACTACAAAAGAAATTTCTTTGATTTTTAAAAACAAAGAAATTTTCAAAAGTTATAACCACGAAGGAAAAAAGTAGAAAATGCCTAAACCTACAAGGTTGGCGTTTGACAAAAATCTAGGACCATGAGGAAATAGAAGAGAAAATAGAATCACTCTTGTTAATGATTAACTTGAAATCTTCTATCAACTTTTTGAACCTTAAGGATGAGGAACAGGAGTGCTGATGAACTTACCCCAAATTTTAACTTATGAAGTAAAAACCTCTCGAACTGAACATCAAGTTCCAGTTGTAAATGGAGTTCATCTTCATTCAATTTATAATCCATTAAAAGAAGCTGAGGCATTGGTTTCCGTACAAATTGACAACCTTAAGAAAAAGAAAGAGGTTTTAATTTTAGGTCTTGGATTTTCTTATCATGTCAACGCTGTCACAGAGTTCTTAGCTCATTTCCATGGTGATGATTTTAAAGTCATTGTTATAGAACCTAATATTGAAGTCTATGAAGATTGTATAAATAGAAACTTAATTAACAAGAAGAATGTTTTAATTTATTCGGGGTTTACTTCAAAAGAATTATATAGCGACTTAGACCTAGTTCATTTTCTATTAAGAAAACCCGCAATAATCGCTCATCCACCTTCATTTAATTTATACCAAAACTACTTTAAAGACATACTTACCTTTGAAGCACCTGAACAAATTAAATCAATTCTTGGCTTTGTAACATCACTTGAAATTAAAAACTACTTTGGTGCCTTTAGTCCAAATGATACTTTAAATAATGTGATATTCAAAGTAGTACCAAGTCAAAACCATTTTAACCAAATGGATTTTTTAACTATGGCCTTGTTGGAAATTACTAAAAAAAGCCAAAATGGAAATACCAACTTAGGGGACAATTAAAATGAAAAAAGTATTAATTATAAACCTAAGAAGAATTGGTGATGTTTACACAACGGGACATTTAATCAATTCCATGGCAAATGCAGAAAGTACATCAATCTCCATGTTAGTTTATAAAGAAACTGAAAATGCAGCAAAGAACTTGAAAAATATTTCTTCTCTACATGTTATTGATCGAAAAGAAATTATAACACTTAAATCTAACAAATTATTTTCGGATGGTTTTGCTTTTGAACTACTTTTTAGACAAATAGAAATTATTAAAAAACAAAAATGGGACGAAATCATTAACTTCTCTAATGATTTAGTAGGTGCCTATCTTTGTTCATACCTGAAAAACTCTTCTCGCAAAATTGTTGGTATACACTTCAATGAAAATCGAAATATCATTACTAATAACAATTGGGAGCTTTTGTTTAACGATGTTCTTTCTACTGTAAAATATGCACCTGTACATTTCATTGATTGTTACCATAAAATGGTCGGCGTTACTCATAAAACAGATGGCGAGAAAGTAATTACCAATTCGTCTCACAATACTAAGGCCCTAAGCAATATTAATATGCTTAGAAAAAATCATACGATTGGTATTGGCTCAACAAAGATTGTCGGAATCCAACTTAAAACATCTGATACAGCTAAAGATATATCCGAATCAATTATGGTTGACTTAATCACGTTGATGCGTGAAACGAGTGAACTTATTCCCGTTATATTAATAGCTCCTTTCGAAGACGAGAGACAATTTGCAATTGAAATTAATAGTAAATTTAATAATGAACTCAACATTATTGAAGCTGACCTAGAAGCAGTTTCCTCGGTATTAATGAACCTTGATATTTTAATTACTCCGGACACAGCAATTAAGCACATTGCAGATTTAACTGAAACCCCTGTACTTGAAATTTCTTTAGGATATGCCCCCTTTTTAAAACAAGGAAGCTACACTGCAGGAAGCTTAATTCTAACTGATATATTAATTGAGAGAAACTTCAATAAGTCTGAAACGAAAAACCTTGTTAAAACGAACATTAAAGCCGTAGACATAATGTCTTCTCTTCTTTATTTCTTTGCAAAAACAAAATCAATCCGGCCAAGACTTTCAAACGATGTAACTTTATATTCATGTTCTTTCGATAAACTTGGTGCTCGGTACTCAGTAGTCGCGGGATCAGTTAACGCACAACTTGAAATTCATCGCCTAATGACTCGTCAACTTATCAACTCACTCTATGATGATAATGAATCTAGTGAAATTTATTCTGATGTCGCAGACTTTGGAATAACTGCCGCGAGTATTTGGTGTGGCAATGAAAAAGCGAGGCTAACTGAGGTTACTAAGGATTTATTAGGTACCTTGAGAACTTTAATTCAAAGCCAAGAAACTAAAAAAGGATCACGTGAATTTATCAATAACCTTGGAAAACTTATTTCTCATTCAGAAAGTTCTTCTATTATGCAAATCCCCGTCATGATGTTCAAAACAAAAATAGAAGCTATCAACTCAACTACGTTTGCAGAAAATGTGAAAGAAGTTGAAGTGTTACTTTATGAACTAAAAACAAATGTTCAAAAGGTATTAGAAACAATTAAAAAACTTGATGGAATTATTGGTCATATGAAAAAAGAAGAATTTTCCAGCAAAAGCGGACCAGCTGAAATTAACTAAAACTTGCTCAAACCTAGGATTGGTTTATGGATATGCAAAAGATTGACTTCAACCGTGAAATAAGTCGAATAAAACATTCATTAGACAATGGCACAGCATTATCTGAAGAAGACATAAAAATTATTCTTTTAAGTGTACTCAGTGAGGAGGATCTTCATGAAAGTAACCAATAACAAAAGAATCCCAGAACCGAATATCCCAGTCAATACTCTAGGAATCGTTCAACTAACTCGATTTGGTGATCTTATTCAAACAGCTCAGGCCGTTGAAGAATTAAAGAAAAATAATCCAGAATTTCGAATTGTTTTAATTGCCCGCTCACAATTCGCAAAACCTCTCGACTTTATTTTAAAAAAAGTTTTTGATAAAATCTATTACTTAGATACAAAAAAAATCTTCATGAACTCAGAAATCAGCGGAATTTCAACCAGTGTTAGCACTTTAAACTCGTTACTTTCAGAGATAAATGCTGAATCAATTGAAGTTCTCATTAATCTCTCTTTTTCAAAATCTTCTTCTTATTTATCAAGCCTAATAAAGTCTGTTCATAAGATAGGTCCTTTCTTTGATCTAGAAAATAAAATGCAAATTAATGATAAATGGTCTCAGATCCTTTACGCCACAGTTATGCGCGGGGTACTTAATCCCTTTACCTTAGTTGATCTTTTTAAAAACATTATTGGAATCAAAAGTAGTGATTTTAAAAATACAAATGCTTCTTCCAGTTCAAGAAATAACAGTATCGTAATTCATCCATTTGCCTCGCAAGAAAGAAAAGCATGGAAAGCAGAAAAATGGGTTGAAGTAATTTACCGCACCCTTAGAGATAACGAACAATGCACGCTTAAAATAGTTGGCGCTAAAAATGAAGTATTGAAATCACATTTAATTACTGAAAATCCGCTTCTGAAAAGTTTTGGAGGAAGAATTCAAAACTTAACGGGTAAAACTACCCTTGCTGAACTTAGTGATGAACTTAAAAAAGCCAAACTCTTTGTTGGCCACGATTCAATGGTTGGGCATCTCGCTGCTCTAAATAAAACTATCACATTAACCGTTTCCCTTGGAAGTGTAAGACCACACGAAACTACACCTTATCATGAAAATGCCTACAATCTGGCACCACGGACAAAATGTTTTCCATGTTTCCCAACTGACAGTTGTAGCTTTAATCAATGCCATCACGATATTCCATATCAGGTCGTAAGCAGTGCAATTAAGCAGCTCTTTGATAAAGGTGAAATTAATAACGACTGGGCAAAATCCTCTATCTCAAGTTTTCACACAAGTTCAGTTAACTTTTATCGAACACATTTCAACAAAGGCCAAATGTCCTTAGAAAGCCTAATTGAAACTCATGTTGATAGTCCCGATATTTTCAGATCACTCTATAAAGTTGCCTGGTCATTCGTAATAAATGATTATGAAGAAAATCTACCTTTTCCAAAATTGAACCCTACCACTCATCGTGAACTTTTAGATGCTCTGACTGGACTTCAACATTTATTTGAATTATCTGAATTTGGAAAAAAATATTCTCATTATATCTTGGAAGAAATTTCATCTCAAACACCAAGTATAGTCAAAATTAAAGACTACTCAAAAAAGATTGATGAAATCGATCACCTGCAAAGCCTAGTACTTAAAACATCTCCCAACCTGGCTCCCATTGTTGATTATTTTGTCATAAGAAAGGCGAATCTTTTTGGAGATAGCATCGTAAAGCTTACCGAAAGCTCTTATTACTCCTATATGGAATGTTCAAGTCTGTGCAGTATCCTATTTGAGTTAATTGAAAACACTATTTCTGAACATAAAAATTCTATTGGAAAAACTACATCTCGAAGTGAAGCAAACAAAGGTTAATATGGAAATCATAGAAAATGTAAAAAATACAAATTCCTTAGATCTTGCATTTGAATCAATTGATTCATGTTTTGGTTACATCGATTATATTGCTAATAAAATTCAGGGCCTTATTCAGTTTTACAATGAAGGGGACCTAAATCAAGCAAATGCAACATTCATAGAGATCGTAGATCTAATGGATTTATACATCCAGCTCATTACAAAAGTTTATCGTGTAATTCGTGCAAATGCCCATGGACAGTCGTTTAAGGATGAGAATATCCAAAAGCTTGAAATCCACCTACTATCAATCATTAAAGCATTGCTGCTTGCCAAAGAAAAAGAAGACATCCTCATGCTTTGTGACTTGCTAGAATATGAACTGATAGATAATCTTACACAGTGGAAGATCAAAGTCCTGCCAGAATTAAAGAAATTAAAAGATTTTTAAGTTTTTCAACAGAAGAACTCAAATCTATTCCCCAAAAAGTTAAGCCTTTGCGTTTTTCTAAAAGCACTTTTGAAAAAAAAATCTTTCATTCTATAAAGCTTTCAAAAAACCTTATCACAATTGAAGAAAAATTTTTATTCAAGGAAGAACTTAGAAAACTTTTGCTCACAACAAGTGAAGTCCGAGAGCTACCAAAAGCCATCCTTAATCTTACTTCACTTAAAACTTTTGAATCAATTCATATTCTTGTCCATGAAAAAGGAAAGCCTGTTGGTCAAAATTTTTATTCTAATCAATTAAACTTTGAAGAAAGCAAATCTATTAGCATTCAAAGCTTTAATTCTCTTTTTAATTTGGTTAAAAAAAGTAAAAATAAAATTTTTAATCAATCTATAAAGCTAAAAGATGATCTTGATGTTGTCGGAAACTTTTTAGCTAAAGAAATTGATCTGAAAAATTATTCTGTGATCTATCTCATTTCAAGAAACTCTTTCATTCCTCCAAGCCCTGAGGAAATGGACTTATTTCAAAATCTCTCTAGTTATTTGCAGCCATTATTGGCAAAAATTTTAGACAAGGGAAAAACTGAATTAAAAAAAGAGGTCATTAAAAAATCATTAGAAAATTTTCCTGAAAAAATTTTTGTTAAAAAAAACTCACAAATACTTTTTACAAATTTTACTAATAATGAACCCCTATCTAAATCCCACTTGATGATTTTTCCAATTGAAGGTATGGATAGTACTGTAATGGAACTTTCAAACATTAGCAGAGATGCAATTTCAACTGAGTTGTATCACTCTCAACGCGTTTCACTTCTTGGGGAGTTACTAAATACACTTCAGCATGAATTATCAAATCCTTTATTTGGATTAAGCCTGACAAGTTCAATACTAGCTGCGGAATCTACAAATGATGAAACAAAAGAAGTTTTGCAAGATATAAGCTTAAATGCGAATCGATCACAAACTATTATCAAAAATTTTTCAAATCTATACAATGATCAGCAAGAATTAAAAAATATTCAGATATTTAAATTTATTGAAGAGGTAATTACTTTAACTAAAAGTGAAACCAAGGAAATTCAAAAAAAAATTGAGTGTATTGGCTTTAAACAATCAGATCTTCTGGAAATTGAAACAAATTCCACCTGTCTTACTCAGATTATTTTTAATCTAATCATCAACTCTGCTCAGGCAATTAAAAGCACAAATGAGCGTGTGAATAAAAATAGTATCACAATAAGGCTCATTAAAGAGGGAAACTCTTTAACGATTGCCGTCATAGATGATGGGCCAGGTGTTAAGCAAGAGATCCATGAAGACATCTTTAAACCATTTTTTACCACAAAATATTCTGGAACTGGTCTTGGACTTTCAATATGTCAAAACCTGGCCCGACAATTAGGCAGTAAAATTCATTTTCAAAATAATTCTCCTTCCACTGGTACAACTTTCTCGATAAACTTACCTCTAAATTAGGGAGTATATTTTGACAAGAATTCTTCTCATCGAAGATGAGCCGCTCATTCAAAAATCATTAAAAAGACTTCTTGAAAAAAGAGGTGCTGAAGTTGTCGTTGAAAGCCTAGGTAGGGAAGCAATTGAACTTATTTTGAATCAACAATTTGACCGAATCATTTGCGACCTAATGCTTCAGGATATTTCTGGGTTTGATGTTATTGAAGAAGCAAAAGGTCGCTTTACAATTGCTGAAATAAGTAAACTCTTTATAATAATAACGGCCTACAGCTCACCCCATGTAATAGAAAAAGCAACTCAGTACGGTTGCCTGCTGATCTCAAAACCTTTTGAGAATATTGATGATGTTTTGACAATTTTTTTATCTCAAGGAGCAGCCAATGGCCCAACTTAAAAATATTAGTATCGTTTTAAAACCTAAAGCAATATCTGAATTTGAAAGCATTTTGCCCAATCTTGCTTCTTGGCTTCTTCGTAGAAAAAAAACTGTTTTTTTTCTATTAAAAGACAAAGAAAGAGTTCACAAAATATTTAAAGGTGATCTCAAAAATTTAAACTTTATTGAAGAAAGTGACTTACATAAACTTTCAGACCTAATTATTACAATGGGCGGAGATGGAACCTTAATCGGTGTTTGCCGCAATGTAATTAAAAGCTCTCCTCCTATTTTTGGCGTAAATATGGGACACTTAGGCTTTATAACCGAATTTGCAAAAGCAGAATTTTTTGATCAGTTAGAGAATACCTTAAAAGGTAATTTTCAAACTACAGTTTATCATTTGTTTCATGTTGAAGTCTTTACTAAAAAAAGCGACAAACCTTCATTTAAAGGATTCTTTTTAAATGATGCTGTTGTTAACAATAATCAAGTTTCACGTATGTTAACTTTAACTGTTGAGTCTGAAGGTGAACACATCTATAACCTTGCCGGTGACGGACTTATTATTAGTTCCCCAATTGGGTCAACTGCATATTCGATGGCCGCGGGAGGACCAATAGTCCATCCAATGGTCAACGCTTTAACGCTTACACCAATTTGTGCTCACAGTTTAACTCATAGACCATTGGTCGTTCCTGATAACTCAAATATAATTATTAAAGCGGCAAGACCTGATGAATCCTTTAAGTTGACATTAGATGGGCAGCAACAAGTCACTTTAGGATCAGATGATATAGTCAAAATAACAAAGAAAAAAACTAAAATTGTTCATTTGGTAAAAAATCCTACACGAACATATTTTAGAACTTTAAAAGAAAAATTTACTCATGGCTCACGGGAGATTAAATGAAAACGAACGAAACTCTTTATTTAAAATCTTTAAACTTGCAGAATTTTGCAACTTTTGAAAATCAGGAAATACAATTCGATATTAAATTTAATGCTATAGTTGGCGAAACAGGATCTGGAAAAAGTTTAATTTTAGATGCTCTCCAAATTATTTTTGGAGCAAGAGCTGACAAAAAACTAATACGTAAAAACTCAGAGTTTGCGACAATTGAAGCTGTTTTTTCATCTAATGATTCTAAAATAAAAAATTATTTTAATGAAATTGGTCATCCTTTTGAAGGTGAAGAAATTGTTGTTAAAAGAGTCATTTTTGCCAATGAATCTTCAAAGTCTTATTTGAACTTTCAATCTTGTTCTGCTTCACTCCTAACTGCTTTTTCAAAGCGTTTTGTAGATTTGGTTGGTCAATTTGAAAACCAAAAGCTTTTAAGCGAGGACTATCAGTTAATTCTTTTAGATTCATATGCTGGACTAAATAATGATATTTCTGATTATCAAAATCTCTATCTACAACTTTCGACTTTCAAAAAAGATTTTCAAGAGCTTTTAAATGAAAAGCATATACGAGCTCAGCGCGAAGATTATATTCGTTTTCAAATTGAAGAACTAGAAAAGCTTTCTCCAAGTTTAGAAGATGAACTTGAGTTGTTAAAAAAGAAAGACATGATTCAAAATATTGAAAAACGTCAATCAACGCTTGGCTCCCTTGCTTCTGCCATATCTGATGACGATATTAATCTTTTAGGGTTATTAAAAAATTGCTTAAACAAAGCAGAGAAAAATCCTGGTATTGTTTCAGAAGAAATTATTACTAAACTCTACGACGTCAAATCCATCCTAGAGGACGTATCATATGATTTATCAAAAGATTTAAATGCAAACCTAGATGAAGAAAATATTGAGGAAATTATTGATAGAATTGATTTCTATCAAAAATTAAAAAGAAAATTTGGTGGAAGCACCGATGAAATGATAAAATTTTTTAGTGAGTTCAGATCTGAACTCAATTCTTTTTCTCAAGTTGATGACAAGATTTCTATTCTTTCTAAAAAAATAAATGATCTTGAAATTAGATGCGCAACATTTGCAGAAGAACTTCACAATGTAAGATTGATTAAATCTAATGAGCTATCGTTAGAACTTACTGGGAAAGTTCAAGAATTAAAAATGGTAGGTGCCCGTCTTTCAATATTAGTTACAAAGTCTGAACTTTTGGGACCTAAGGGGTTTTCTAAAATTGATTTCATCGCGGAAACAAATCCCGGTGAAGGATTTTTTAAAGTCCGTGAAATTGCTTCAGGAGGAGAACTATCACGAATACTCTTATCTGTCAGACAAATACTTTCTTCAAACGATACCATTTCTGTTTTTTTATTTGACGAAATCGACACTGGAATTGGTGGTGAAACGGCTGTTTGCATTGGAAAATCTCTACAATCAGTTTCAGAATATTCTCAAGTATTGGCCATTACCCATCTACCACAAATTGCAAGTTTCGCTTCTCAAATTATCAATGTCTCTAAAACAACAAAAATTACAGATAATTTACCTAGAACAGTTTCAGTAATTGACCAAGTGAGTGGCGAAATGAAAGGCGAAATAATAAGAGCGATGAATCCTGTTATTTAAAACTAGAAAATTGGCTTGAAGCTAATTATTCCATCAACTATTGAAATATATGATTGTGTATGTTGAGCATAGCCATTGTTAACATATTCAAAACCTAAGTTGGAGACGTAGTGATCTTTCACATGACTATGGCCACAGACTAATATATCAAAATTAGTTTTTTTAAAAAGTGACTCGGCTGAATTTCTAAAATTATCCTTCACTGGTTGCAAATCTGATTCTTGGGAATATCTTTTATTATTTCTTTTTCGCGATTTATTTGATGAGTACTCACCAATGTTTTTAATCAAAAAATGTGGCATGAGCTTGTTTGCATAAAAACTAAGAGGGGAGCTTGTTACTATTGATTTATAAATTTTATAGCGTGGATTATTCAGTTCAATGTCGTCACCATGACACAAGTAATATTTTTTACCTGAATCTATAAATTCAAACTTTGAAGCCATTTGGAAAAGTGAAGAGTCTAAGTTTTTATGTACTTTGAAAAACTTCCTATATAGCTCTCGGATATGGAAATCATGATTGCCTTCTACGTAATATATCTTTTTTCCTGAAGATATTAGGGACTCGATTTCTTTAAAATAATTTTGAAATCTTACAAAATATTGGGTGTGGGGACCAATCATTAAATCAAATATATCTCCCAACAAAAAAATCATATCACTGGATTGCACATCTGGTGATCGCAGAAAACTTAAAAGCAATATTTCGGCTTGGTCGCCAGAGCTCTTTATGTGTACATCAGAAATAGCTGATAATTTCATTTTGTTATTCTAATTCAATTAAAGAAGAATTTGTAGAGTTTTTTTCTTATTTCTAAAAAACAGCATTCCTGTAGACTGATTTTATTAAATTTATTTTTAGGATACCAATGTGACATTAAACAATCGAATTAAAATCGCATTTATAGTGTTAGGATTTTTTTTAGTTTTAAATAGTGGAGTCGCTATTTATGCAAATAAAAAAACCTTTGCCGCTATAAATTCTTTCACATATAAAGATCTTCCAAGTGTCGTTGAAAACTCTAAAATGAATGGTATTGCAAAAGACATGCGTGCACTTATATACCGGCTGCACCTTAAAAGCTCTAATGAGCAAATTGTTCCAAAAATCGAGGAAAGGTTTTCTGAATTACTTGATCAATATCGTTCTTCTAAGATGGAATATTTAGCAGTTCCTTTTGCAAATGAAAATGAAAGAATTAAATTTACAGCAGTAAATGCTAGTTTTGATGACTGGGTACTTGTTTCTAAAAAATTAATTAATTTAAAAAAAGTAGATTTTAATTCACCTGACTTTGATAACATTCTGAGCTCTGACTATCGAGAAGTTGCGAATAAATACTTAAGCGCAATGACAGAATTTATTGACGATCTTTCTGCACAATCTAAAAGGAAAATTGTTTTTCTTGAGGAGACAAATAAAACCAACAATCTTATATTGATTATTTCTTCCGCTGTCGGATTGATTGTTTCTTTTATTGGTGGAATGTTAATTTCTAAATCGACCGGTAAAATTCTTGAAAACTTATATACTACCTTTAGTGAAAAGTTCATCTTGCTTTCTGACAATTGCTCAAAGGGTGAGGAGCTTTCAATGAAAAATTTAAATCGTGTCGACTCTCAATCAACGGCTTTAAATCAAACATCAGCCGCGACTCAAGAAACTTTAAAATCCCTTGAAGGTGTTGCGTCCCAAGCTAAAAACTTAAACGACAAAACTAAGATTAATATAGAAGTTTTAGATGAAAGCAGTCGTTCATTAAATTTGCTCGACCAATCTATAAAATCAGTTGATGAGATAAATAATCAATTAAGTAATCAGCTCGCACAAAACAATATTGATTTAAAAGAAATTTTAGAAATATTCCGGGAAATTGAAAATAAAACAAATATGATAAACGAAATCGTTTTCCAAACGAAACTCTTATCATTTAATGCCTCGGTTGAAGCTGCAAGGGCCGGTGAACATGGTAAGGGATTTTCTGTAGTTGCGAACGAAATAAATGAATTGGCATCAAAGAGTGGAAAGTCTTCAAATGAAATATTTTCACTCTTACAAGTTTCTCAAAAATCCATTTCTGGATTAATTGATAATTCGACGGCCGAAACTAAAAAAATTGTTAATCAATTTAATTCTTCAGTTGAAACTAGCATGAGTTTATCATTAGAAAGCAAAGATAAGATTTCTCTCGCAATTCAATCAATTAATGATTCATTTTATTATGTTAATGAAATAAGTTCTTCTACAGAACAGCAAGTAGCTGCTATTTCTCAAATTTCAAATGCAATGTTAAGTTTGCAAACCATCAATGGTGAAAATGAATCAGGAGCATCTGAATCTGCAAGTCTTTTAATGGATATAAAAAAATCCGCTATTGATATTGATTCAAGCATAAGAAATTTAGTATATGGAACGAACTCAACCACTGGAGGTTAATATGAAAATAATTTCACTTTTAAGTTTTCTATTGTTTTTTTCTCTTTCTGCAAATGCTGGTGACTTTGGCACTTTAAAAAAGAAACTTTCTCTAGCTCGTGAATCACTATTGACACTCGTGAAAGATACAACAAAAAGAGGGGCCGAGCAACAAAAGCTAGTGCACGATACGGCCAATGATGTTTCGAGTTACTTATCTGAAATAAAAGCTCCAAAAGGAAAAGATAAACAATGGGAAGAGTATAAAGCTACATGGAAAGATTTTAAAGAAACTAGAGAAAAAGATATTGTTCCTTCAGTACTTGCTGGTAAGCAGGCAGAAGCTGATAAACTTGCAAATGGAATTCAAAAAGAAAGGCTCGATAAGATGAATCGAATATTAGATGATTTAACAGGTAAAGATTTGTAATATTTTCTCAATCTCCCATTAGAAATAATGGGGGATTTTTTTAATTCGCTTTCTTAATTGTTGCTTGAGACAATCTTTCTTCGGTTACAAAATCAATTAGTAATTTTCTATCTTCTTTTGACATGTCAATAAATCTAAACGCTATTTTATATCCACCATAAGGAAGATAATCGAATTTAAACCTATCGATTGAAACTGAACTTACACACTCTGCTTTTATTGTAATTTTTTTTAAACCGATGTTCATACTTAAGTTTTCGAAAATTTTTCTTTTTTCTATGTTAATTTTATCTGACTTGGCCAAAACGATTGCAATTCCACCAAGACTAATATCAAAAATAGATTTTTTAACCATTTGCTTGTTATGTTCAAAACTCACATGACACGTTTTTAAAGGTATAATCCTTTCGTGTTTTCTTCTTTCGTAAAAAGTGTAACTAGTAGGAGGATAGAGTTTTATTTTTTTATCTGCCGTTACCGCTTTTAACTCAGATGAAAATGAAACTGATAATTCTGGAACATAAATATTTAAGATTCTATTCCCAGAAATAACCTTGGACATTTGATCTTCTTCACCTTCACAAATCTCTAGTTCAATTTCATTATAATCTTTTCTATATGCTTTTATCTTGAGTTCTGTTTTTTCGACAACTCCACCAATTGATTGCCAAGCATAAAACGATACATTTCCTTGAATCGCTTCAACAATCATTCGGTCAAAATCTCTACTTCTTTTTAACTCACTCATATATTTTTACCAGTTCCTCCCAAAACCTCTTCACCATTAGGGTGAAGAGGATGGGGATAAACAGAAGATTACGTTTTACTAAAGAGGGGTTATTCACCCCTCTAACTTTTTTTTATTATGAAATTAATCTAAGTGCTGAGTTTGGTATTTGGTTAGCTTGAGCTAATGTTGATACCGCTGCATTTTTTACAACACTGTTTGAAGCAAGGGCAGCTGAAGCTTCTGCTACATCCACATCTTGAATAACAGATCGCGCACTATCTTGGTTAATTGTCTGAGTTTCTAAGTTTTTAACCGTTGACCCAAGTCTTGATTGAATCGATCCTAAATTTGCTCGTTGTCCTGATACTTTTGTAATCGCACTATCCACTGTTGAAATTGCGCTTAAAGCATCATCCTTATTTCCAATTCCTGTTCCATTAATTCCGATTGATGAAGTAGAAGAGTCAGTTTCATTTGAATCGAAAGTAATTTTATTTTGCTCACCTGCAAAGGCACCAACTTGAAAATCCATTGATCCTTTGCCTTTACCATTTAATAATTGTGAACCGTTAAATGTTGTTGAGTCTGAAATTCGATCAACTTCTTTTGTTAATTGTTGATATTCTTTATCTAGAAAACCTCTTTCATTCTCACCGACAGTGTCTGAAGCTGCTTGAACTGTTAATTCTCTCAAGCGAACTAAAATGTTTGAAGTTTCATTCAAACCACCTTCTGCCGTTTGGATAAGAGAGATACCATCGTTTGCGTTTCGTGTAGCCTGTCTTAATCCTTTTGTCTGAGCTTCTAAGTTAGTAGCGATGGCCAGCCCTGCAGCATCGTCTGAAGCTTTGGTAATTCTCTTACCAGATGAAAGTTTTTCTAACTGAGAGTTTCCAGCGTTTGAAACTTCTTTCAAGTTTTTCTGAACCGATTGTGAAGCGATGTTTGTTGCAATTCTTAAACCCATTAGTAACTCCTGTTTTTTAGAGAGTCCCCACTCTCTTGTTATTGACTGCTTTTGTCAGTCAAACAACCTATCGAACGAGTCGGAGAAATACTTAAGTGAAATGATATGCTCGGGGATGTTTTTCTTTTAAAAAAGAATAAAAATAGTTAGTTAGGGGTGAAAATAAATTGATAAAAGTGGTTTGGTTGGGTTCAAAAAAGTTGATAAACCTACTTATTAAACAGACCGTAAGCTTCGGCTCCTGCCTCTCGCTTACATACATCCCATCCTGGGAATAAAAATCCCCCCGCCAAATTGCGGGGAAGCGAGGGGATTGGGTTTAAGTAGAGAGTGAAAAATTATTTGCGGTAACATTTCACTCTGGAGATTACCTAAATACATTTATTTAATTATTATTTTTATTATAAACTTCTCTATTCAGAGTTAAATTTTTATAAAAACTTTTTTTAATTAACCAATCAATCTAAGTGCTGACATTGGAATCTGGTTAGCTTGCGCTAATGTTGATACCGCCGCATTTTTCACAACGTTGTTTGAAGCAAGTGAAGCTGATGCTTCTGCGACATCCACATCTTGAATAACTGATCTTGCACTATCTTGGTTAATTGTTTGTGTCTCTAAGTTTTTAACTGTTGATCCAAGTCTTGATTGGATCGATCCTAAATCAGCTCGTTGTCCTGATACTTTTGTAATGGCTTCATCAACATTTGAGATCGCATCGAGAGCACTACTTTTTTCAGAAATAGTTGTTCCACTAATCCCAATTGAAGAAGAAGAAGAGTCTGTTGAGCTTGCATCGAATGTAATTTTATTCTGTTCACCGGCAAATGCTCCAACCTGGAAGTCCATTGTGCCTTTACCCTTACCATTTAATAGTTGGGCACCGTTAAAAGTTGTTGATTCCGAAATACGGTCAACTTCTTTTGTTAACTGTTGATACTCTTTATCTAAAAATCCTCTTTCTTGCTCACCGACAGTATCTGAAGCAGCTTGAACTGTTAATTCTCTCAAGCGCACTAAAATGTTTGAAGTTTCATTCAATCCACCTTCAGCTGTTTGAACAAGTGAAATACCATCGTTCGCGTTTCTTGTGGCCTGTCTTAAGCCTTTTGTCTGAGCTTCTAAGTTTGTAGCAATAGCGAGGCCTGCAGCATCGTCTGAAGCTTTGGTAATTCTTTTACCTGAAGAGAGTTTTTCCAACTGGGCATTCCCAGCGTTCGAAACTTCCTTTAAGTTTTTCTGTACCGATTGTGAGGCAATGTTCGTGGCAATTCTTAAACCCATGAGATTCTCCTTGATAGAAAACGCCCCCGCGCTTTCTTAGATTATATCCGACGTAAACCGTCAGACTTAAAACCAATCGGAATAGTCGGTTAAAAACTTTAGTAGATTGCTCAAGTACTTTGTTGGAATTGTTTCTTTTTGAATAGTTAAGTTAAAAAATGTGGACTTGAAAATAAAAAAAGCCCAAGTTACCTTGGGCCTTCTGTCGTAAGTACCTTGAATTTTTTTTACAAATTAGCCAATCAATTTCAGAGCAGAAGATCCTGCATTATTCGCCTGAGCTAAAACCGAAGTCGCAGCAGCAGAAAGAATATTAGCCTTAGTCATTTCAGCAGACTCAAGAGCAATATCAGTATCTCTAATTCGAGAGTTTGCAGCAGACAAGTTCTCTGTTCTTACATCTAAGTTTGAGATTGTCGATTGCAGTCTGTTCTGTAGAGCACCTAATGAAGCTCGGTTTGCGTTGACGCCGTTAATTGCACCATCAATCACTTCAAGATTGCTTTGAGCATCTCCTTTAGTTAATACTCCAAGATCTGCTACACCTAAATCTTTTACTCGTGCACTAGATTCTTGAGGCATATAAGAAAGTCTATCGTTCTTTTCATCGTTCAAAATCCCAATTTGAAAATCGAGTTTATCACCCTCACCACTTAACAGATTTTTTCCGTTAAACTGAGTTGAAGTTGCAATTCGCTCCATTTCACTTTTTAATTGTTGAAATTCTAAATTAGAAAATTTTCTTTCTTGATCACCAATAGTATCTGAAGCTGACTGAACAGAAAGTTCTCTTAATCTAATTAAGATATTTGAACTCTCGTTTAATCCACCCTCAGCGGTTTGAATCATTGAAATACCATCTCCGGCGTTTCTACTAGCTTGTTGAGTACCTCTAATATTAGCTTTCAACTTTTCAGAGATTGCTAATCCTGCTGCATCATCTCCGGCCTTATTAATTCTAGACCCAGATGACAACTTCGCAAGTGTGTTCGACTTGTTTTCCTCAACCTTCGATAGTGAATTTTGTGCTCTTAATGACTGAACGTTTGTGTTAATTCTTAATCCCATACTAATCTCCTAGATTCATGCCTTCCTCCTTAAAATTTAAGATTCAAACAACCCTGTTAGAATCTTTGTTGGTTTCGCAACAGTCCCATCCGTTGCTAATAAATTTATCGGAGGAGTAAAAGCATACTTAAGTAGTTTCTTTTGAAATATATGAAGTTTTCATTGGTGATTTTTACTCAAGTATTCAAGAGTTTTTATACTAAAGATTTGTAGATCTATAAAACTAATCAATAAAAAAAATATTTTATTTGATTGGAGAATTCCAGATACTGTTTGTCGGGAATTATTTCTTACCTTGAACAGCAGAAATCAGATTGCTTGTTGAATAACCATTTTTGAACATTAGGCTTTTAACTATGCCACCTCGAGAGAGAACATAATCAGAACCGACAATTTGCTCAATTTTCCAATCTCCACCTTTGACAAGAATGTTTGGATTAATGAGCTTTATAATTTCTAGTGGAGTTTGCTCTGTAAAAACTTGAACACAATCTACTGATTTCAAATTGAGTAGCATGGCCGCTCTATCGTTTTCATTATTAATAGGACGATCAGATCCTTTGAGAACTTTTATGCTTTTATCAGAATTAAGACCAATTATTAAAACATCACCTTGAGCTTTCGCTTCATTCAAATATTCAACATGACCAATATGCAAAATATCGAAACAGCCATTGGTAAAAACTATTTTTTTATTTTTGTGTTTATTTAAAAACTCTTTAGTGTCACTTGATAGTGTTTCCAATTATTTCACCAGTTTTGTATCTGACAATCGACCTTGAAAATCTAAAAGCATTGGTAAGAAAAGAGCAATACTTGAAAATATTGAAACAAGTGCTCTTGTAAAAGTATTTTTTACAGTTACTTCTTTGTCATCGCTTCTCAATAATCGAATACCCATAATTGTTTTTCCTGGACTAGCAGTTAAATCAAGGATGGTAAAATAAAGCAAATAATAAATTGAAAAAATGGCTGAACTAAAAATAATCAAGTCTTGAGTTGAAATTAATTTTACCAACATTTTAAATTGAATCCCTGATGCCATGACTAGCAATGCGCCTGTTACTGCTACAAAACTTAACACAACCAATAAATCTATAATCCATGCAAAAAACTGAGAGCTAGAAGAAGCTGCAATAAATGAAGTTTTTAACTGAACTACTTCTTCATTTAAAACGAGTTTTTCTAATTGAACTTGGTTCTGATTTCCTGGATTGCCCTTAGCTCCATAAAAAGCCTCAAGTCCAGATGGCATATGCTGAGCAGTCACTTTTGAAGCTTGACCGCCGGCCATGGTACTCAACACCATCGAAGCTTTCGGAAGATTTTTTGCAACTCCAAAATTTTTAACTTCTTTTGGGGCTGGTTTAAATGAAGTTCTTTTTTGGTCTTGGTGAAAGCCCAAACCTTTTGTCATTGGCTTAAAACTGTCTTCACTGATATTAAATTCATCAAGGTTGACAAAAACTTGTGCTGATTTTTGAGTTAATAGTGAAGTTGACTCTTGATTCATAATCTTCCTTTTTTAAAGATTTTACTCTTAAAGTACTAATAGATTCTCACAAGTTTCACGTTGCATCAATCATATTTTGAATCGAACTCTCACTTTGAGAGTAAGTAACCTATCGAAGATGCGACAGCTGTTGGCGCTCTTAAGATTGGTGTCGAAAAATGAATAGAAAATGTATTAGATTGTGCAAGAATCTTGGATTCTTCATCCAGAGAAAATCCACCTTCAGGCCCAATTAAAATAATTTTGGGTCCATTTAAGTTATTAAAGATTTTATCCTTGTTAGGTTTCGAATTAAAAAAAATTATAGGGACAATGGCCTGTTTTAAAAATTCATCTAGTTTTACTTGCGGCATAATTTGAGGAAAAAATGTATTATTAGATTGAATCAATGCACTTTCTAAAATTCGATTACTTCTTTCACTAGGAGTAAAATCATATTGTGAAAATTGTGAAGTTAGTGGGTAAATTTTCTGAACGCCAAGCTCAACTGCTATTTTTAAAATTTCTTCAAATGCATCTTTTTTGGGATTTGCAATAGCAAGACTAATTTCATGATACGGACTTGATTCTTCTACTGTCTCTACAATGAGTTCAACTTGATGTTTGGAAATTGAAACGACCCGAGTAAAAGCTCTTGACCCTGATCCATTTAAAACGAGAACCTCTTCATTTAATTTAATTCGAACAACTAATAAATGTTTTAAAGATTCACCCGTAACGTTGATGTTTTCATTTTTTTCAACACCAGAAAAAGGATATATTATTGCTCTCATCTAAATAGGCCTTTTAAATAAAATGGCACTCCAATCATTTTTAGTTAAAACACTAATTTTTTCTAAAGAACTATAGGTTGAAATAATTTTATCTACCTGATGATTTAGTAGACCTGATACAATTAAGTAGCCTTCACTTTCTAAAGAGGAAAGTATAACTTCTTTTTCTAAAATTAAAATATTCTCTAAAATGTTCGCGAAAACCAACTTGTTTTTTGAAACAGTATATCTATCTCTAATTACAAGCTGAGAACCATCTAGCATTGAGCCTTCAAAGTTTAATACCAAATTTTGAACACAGTTATCCAATGCGCTTTTATCTATGTCGCAAAAGACTGTCGGCATTTGTTTCGTTTTAATTGCAGTAATCCCTAAAATTCCAGAGCCACATCCAAAATCAAGACAATTAGATTGAGGCAACAAAAGATCTGAAATTTGGTCAAATAACTTTAAACAAAGATACGTTGTTTCATGAGTGCCAGTACCAAACCCCATACCAGGATAGATATATATTTTTTCAGAAGTAGACTTTTGATGTGTATTTTTCAACCACTCCGGAATAATCTCTAGCCTTTCTGAAACAATTATTGGATTGTAAAATTTTTTCCATTCTGCATTCCAATCTTCAAAATTTTTCTGAGCACTAAAAAGTGGCAATGTTGGAAATTTTCTTTTAATAAAAGTTACAAAATTCTCTGAATTAGTCTCGAAATCATTTTGATAGAAAAAATATTTATATGTAAAAGCATCTTGATCTTTATTCGCAAGTTCAACTTCATCTATTAAACTCTCTGGAATATCTCCGCCAGAGTAAGCTCTTTCTCCAAGAATTTCATCAACTCTTGCCTCTTCAATAGCAAACTCTTCAATACCATCACATTCAAAATCTTCAATAGATAATGCATTTATTTCATCAGCTATCGAGACGTTTTCTCTGTTGTATTGAATTAAAACAAAGTTAAATTTTTTATTTTCCACAATCGCCTTCATGCTTTTTTTCAATTTTCAACAGTGGATAAAAACCACCTGTGGGTTCTAGCTCTATATTCTTCAAACATTTATTAGCAATCCAAATTATATTTGGATGCCATAAGTTAATATAAGCATAATCTTTATTTACGATATCTAGACTTTTTTTGTAAAGTGCATTTCGTTTCGCAAATTCAGTTTCTACCGTAGCTTCATCAATGATCTTATCGAAATTAGAATTATTATAACTTGTTCGGTTTCCACCTTTAGGCGGTGTATTTTTCGAATAAAAAACAAATTTCAACATATCCGGCCCTGTAAATCCTATCCATTGCCCAACGACAACATCAAACATTCCACCCTTAAATGCACTCATATAAGTGCCCCATTCCTGAATGCTAATGTTTATTTTAAATCCTTCTTTTTCCAAATAGCTTTGTATAACTTCTACAACTTCAATACTGGCTTTATTATTGCTTACTTTCCAATCTAACTCTAATTCCTTCCCGTCTTTTTCAAGTATACCTTTTGCATTTTTTTTATATCCAGACTCAGCAATGAGCTTACGTGCACCCTCTACATCAAAAACATCAATAGGTTTTTGTTCGTACATGTCAGCAAATGCAGGAGAAAACATTCCACTCGATAGCACCGCTGTATTTTTTAATTTGTATTTTAAAATATCATTTCTTGGAATTAGCAGAGAGATCGCATGTCTCAATCGTACATCTTTAAACATCTCTCTTTTGTGATTAAGTCCCATAAATAAAAAGTTTCCACTTGGGATTTCCCAAACCTTTAAGTCATGAGCTGAGTCTTTTAACCAATTCACTTTTCGAGGAGACATGTTCGCAACTGACAAATCAATTTCTTTATTTATTAATTTCAATGCTAAAGTTGTTTCATCTTTTACTACCTTAAAGACGAGTGTTGGCTTGCTTTGGTTTTTTGGTGTTACTGTAATTTCTAAAGGTAAAATTTCTGTTAGATAATAGTCTCCACACCCCACAACATCTTTAACATCCATTGCAACTTTGGTTGGATCTTTTAGCTTAACAATTTTCAACAAGGCTAAATTCGATAAATTTTCCAATGAATAACTTGAGAAAGTAATGCTTAAATTATGACTATCTATTATTTTTATGTCTTCAATAGTTTCAAAAGCGCCCATAAATGTTGATTTTATATTTTGATTTTTAGCATAGTATTCCCAAGATTTTCTAACATCTTCTGGCTGAACCATTGTTCCGTCTGAAAAACTTAAGTCAGACCTTAGGGTGAAATAAATGACTTGCTTATTACCTTCAATTTTTTCTTCAAACTTAGAACAAGCTTTACATTCGAATTGCATTTTTTGATTGAAATCAATTAAGGCCATGTGAACTAATCGATTTATATTTTGAGAATTGGCATCTGTAGAGAAAAATGGATTTAAATTATTGGGAGCTGCTGATATTGCAATATTGATTTTGTCTGAAGCGAACAAGGAAAATGATGCAAGTATATAGAGTATAAATATTAAATTGCATATCTTCTTCACTGTTGTTCCTTCTTTCTTTTATAGTTCGTTTAATCTATCATTTTATTTATATAATACCAATTAAGGGGACTTTTGTAGATATGAAAAATCAATACCTAAAAATAGAACCTGTTGGTGGAATAGGCCAAATTGGATCAAACATGACCTTGGTTCAAGGTGAGAGTGACACAATTCTCATTGATGCTGGGATCCTTTTTCCATACGAAGACTTTTTTGACATTGATTATCTTATTCCTAACTTGACCTCGATACCAACTCCAAGCCACCTCGTAATAACTCATGGCCATGAAGATCACATCGGCGCAGTCTTTCATATTATTAAGCAGTTTCCCAATATCAAGGTTCTCGCTTCCCCATTTACCGCTGCCTTAATTAGGAAAAAATTAGAATTTAATCATGCCCCTTATCCCATTACGGAATATAGGCATTTTGATCAATTAAGTTTTAAAGATTTCACCATTGATCCAATTCATGTCAATCATTCAATACCTGAAACACACGGTTTATTAATTCGAGATTACAAAGAAGAATTTGGACTGTTTTTTATTTCAGATTTTAAAATTGATTATAAAACTATCTATGAAAGACCTTTTGATTTTGAAAAACTAATAAAGTTATCTAAGAACCTAAAAAGGAAAATACTTTTAGTTGATAGTACAAATATTACTAGCAATACTTTAAATACACCATCCGAAACAGAGATTATCCCCGTAATGGATGAAATTTTCGGAAGCACCAATAAAAGAATTTTTATTACATGTTTTTCTTCAAACATTCATAGACTGATGACTTTTATTAATTTGTCTAAAAAATATGGCCGAAAAATTGTTCCTCACGGTCGATCAATGATTAGTTATCTTAATACGGCAAATGAATTGGGAATGATACCTGATTTCGATTCAGTGGTGAAAATGGCTGAAACGGTTACTCCCAACCAAGAAAACATAACTGTTTTACTTTCTGGTTGCCAAGGAGATTTCCGAGGAACATTTCGACGGTTTTGCATGGGGGAAGATTCAACATTTAAGCCTCGGAGTGATGACTTAGTTCTTTTAAGTTCAAAGGCCATTCCTGGAAATGAAAAAAAAATATCATTGTTACTGAACAAGCTCGCTGAAATTGGAATTAAAATTATCACTTCTCAAGAAAAAATGATCCACGTTTCTGGTCACCCAGGACGTAATGATTTATTACACCTTTATGAAAAGTTTAATCCAACCGATATTGTTCCAATTCATGGAGAAACTTCATTTATCCGTTCTCATATTGAATTTATTAAAAAATCATTTCCTTCTGCAGTTCCACATTACTTCCTTAATTTTGATTCATTAAACATTGATAAAGATTTTAAATTAAGAATTGAGCAAGGAATAAAACAAGACCCAGTAATTATCCACGGAAAACATTTGGTATTAGAAAAAGAAAAAATTAGCGAAAGAAGAAAGCTTGCTTGCAATGGAAGTGTATTTATTTCGCTCAAAGTTTCTAAGTCATTAACTGATGTAGAAAAAATTTCATTTACCTTCCAAGGACTACCTACCTTAATAACTGGGAACGATGATAAGTTTAGACGATTTCTAGAAAATTATTTTGTGCAAATTAGTTTTAAAGATTTAAATAAGACTTCTGAGGAATTGAGAATTGCAATTAGAAAATATTTCGACCAAATTTTAGGATATAAACCTCAAACCTTTATACATATTTTATGAATCAATTTTTACAAAACAACTCATTTTTAATAATTATCTTCCTCCTGTTAATAATTTTTATTTTAATGGGAGGTATGATTTTTATTTTATATAAACTTCTCACTCAATCAAAAAAGGAATTGCCACCACTTGCGGAAGTAATCACTCCTACAAAATTATTGTCTGAAAAATTTCCTTTGATTCCATTACCAGTTGTGGAAAGGTACACTTGTATTCACCATAAAGATGCCCCATCTGTCGGTTCCTGCCTAATTTGTGAAGAAGTTTTTTGTGCAGATTGCTTAGTCGATCACGAGAGTATGCATTTTTGCAAAGAACATTTTAGAACTTATGCCAATTTCAAATGGAAACAGATTACTGATACTCGAACAACTCCAGATCATCCAGAGGAGGGAGTTTATATCCATAATTTCAAACGCGACATTTGGATAAATAAAAACATTCCTAGCTTTGTGATGACTCACTATAAAATCAATATAGAGAATGATTATATAGAATCTTTCATTCAGCTTAATGTTCGACTCGAAGATGTAGATAAATTGATTGTAGAATTAGAGAAATATAAGGCCCTTACTTAAAAGGGCCTTATATTTTTTATAGATCTAAATTTTTAAAATCGCGAACTGGTGTTCTTGATTGTTCTGTTTTTTCTTCTTTTCTTAAGTATGAAGGTGTATCGAATTCATCTTCATCAAAATTAATAAAGCCTAGTTTTTCTGCGATTGATTTTGCTCTATTGTTTATAACTGGTTCAGTTTCAATTTTATTAGTTACGATTGATTGCTGAGGTCGTCCTGCAGTTTCATATCTATTTGCCGCATCTCTAATTGATTGAATTAATCTAGAAGGTGGTTTCACTTCTTCAGCTTGGTCATTGTGAGAAACAGATTCTTCATTTTTGTTTGATTGAGCATTAAAAGAATTTCTGTCATTCATAAAACGATCAAAATCAGAGCGGTCTTCTGGAGTTTCTACCGGTGCTTGAGCAGCAGGAGTAACTCTCTTCGGAGAAAAAATATCACGTATATCTTCTTGATGACTTACTGGTTGCAGAATTGGTGCCGGTGCTGCTGGCGCAGGTTGTGAATAATTCACAGGCTCTGATCTTGTTATCTCCGGTGTTGTTGCTGAAGTTTGAACTGTCGTTGCACTTGCAAGAGAGCGAATTTGGCCACCTAACCCTGTCGCGATAACAGTTACCATGACTTCATCACCACAATTATTGTCTATAACTGTTCCAAAAATGATTTCTGCATTTTCATCAGCAGCTTCCATAATCAAAGTCACCGCTTCATTTGTTTCATGCATAGTTAAAGAATCAGAGCCCGTAATATTTATAATAATTCCTGTGGCACCATGGATAGAAATATCTTCTAATAGTGGAGAACTAATTGCGTCCGTTGCTGCTTTAATTGCTCTGCCGGCGCCTTTAGCAGATCCAGTTCCCATAAGTGCTAAACCTTTATTCGCCATAACTGTAGAAACATCGGCAAAGTCTGCGTTTATATGACCAGTGTTATTAATAAGATCTGAAATTCCGCGAACAGCATTTAGTAATACATCATCTGCTTTTTTAAAAGTGTCTACTAATGATAAGTTTTCGCCGGCCAAGTAGAGTAGGCGTTGATTTGGAATTGTAATAAGTGAGTCTACACTTTCTTCAAGGTTTCTTATTCCTTCTTCGGCTTGTTTAAATCGTTTTTTTCCTTCAAAAATAAAAGGTTTTGTAACGACTCCAACTGTAAGTGCACCTAGTTCTTTAGCTAGTTTTGCAATTACTGGTGCAGCTCCAGTTCCAGTTCCACCACCCATTCCAGCAGTAATGAAAACCATATCTGCGCCTCTTAAAACTTCTGAAATTTTTTCATAATCTTCAAGTGCTGCTTTTTTACCAATTTCTGGATTTGCGCCAGCTCCTAATCCCTTAGTTACATTTCCACCAAGTTGAATTTTAGTCTGAGCAAGTGAGATGCTTAGTGCTTGTGCGTCGGTATTTGCGACAATATATTCGACTCCAGAAAGACCTGCACGAATCATTGTATTAACAGCGTTGCATCCGCCTCCGCCAACGCCAACAACTTTTATACGAGCACCATTGATTCTTCCATTTTCTGAGTCATTAATTTCGAACATAAGAGGCCTCCCGAGCAATACTTAAATTAAAAAATTTCTTTAAAAACAGACTTTAATGATTCACTCAATTTTCCGATTAGGTCAGTATTTGAATGATTAGAGTCTTTATCCTTACTATTAAACATCACGCGATGATTATTAGAACTTTGATTTTGAGTTGGTGTATAAGGTTTTCTCTTTGAGGCTTCAATCAAGAGCCCAAGCACAGTTGAGTATTTTGGATTTTGCATAATATTGGTCATTCCACCGAATGGAATTGGATAACCAATTTTACAAGATCTCATTAAAATATATTCACCTAATTCTGGTAGACCTTTTATAAGTGCACCACCACCGGTAAGGACGAACCCACCTGCGATTTGATCATGCAGTTTTTTTTCTTCAACCATGTACCTTACAACATCAAAAAGTTCTTCGGCCCTAGCTCCTAATACTTCTGCAACAACACTTAGTTGAACTTCACATGGTTTGGTACCAGAAAGTCCTTGAACAGTTATATGAGCTGATTGATTTAATTGTTCAGCTAAAACACTACCGTGATTAATTTTAATTCTTTCGGCTTCATTGTGAGGAATTTTTAAAGCGACAGCCAAGTCATTTGTAAAATGATTTCCGCCAATAGGAATAATTTGTGAATGGATCAAACTGCCATCCTTCCAAACGGCAATATCTGTGGTCCCTCCACCAATATCAACAAGCACTACTCCAAGTTCTTTTTCTTCATATGACAAAACAGCTTCCGAAGAGGCAAGTGGTTGCAGTGTAATGTGCTCAGCTTCAATTCCTGTTTGCTCAACACATTTAACAAGATTTTGGATAAGGGGAATCGAGCCTGTAACAATGTGAACATGAGCTTCTAATCTTACACCACACATACCAATTGGGTTTTTAATTCCAGTAGTATTATCAACTCTAAATTCTTGAGGGATAACATGAAGAATATCTCTATCTGAAGGAATGACTACAGCTCTAGCTGCTTCAAGTACTCGGTCAACATCATCTTGGGTAATTTCTTTTCCTTTAATAGCAACGACACCGGAACTGTTAAAACTATAAATATGGCTACCGGCAATTCCGATAGTAGCTCCAACAATATTTACTCCGGCCATAAGTCTAGCTTCCTCGAGGGATGCTTGAATTGAGCGGACAGTTTTATCAATATTAACAACAGAGCCTTTCTTTAAACCATAAGAAGGGTGTGTTCCTATACCGATAATTTCTAATTCTTGATTGGGGTGTTGAAGTCCAACAATAGTGCAAACTTTTGTTGTACCTACATCGAGACCTACGATGATGTTTTTTTCGTTCATTTTGAGAATCCTTTCTCTATTAACACGATGGTAACAGAATCATTCTGTCACACTAAAAATGTTAGAATTTGTCCTTAAACTTGACAACAACTTTTTTGCTATTTGTAAGATTTATAATGGCAGGAATTTTTTCTTTTAATTCCATGTAGTTCACTATCTTATCAAGCTTTACCATTTTTTCCGTCCAATCACTTGGTCCCAAAAAGACACTAGATGGATTTCCGTTTAGAGATAAAATGATCGTGAGTTCTTTGTTATCATTGAGGATTACCTCAGAAAGTTTACTTCTTAAACCCGGCCTCATTTCTTTTACAAGAGTTGTAACATCGCTTTGAACTTTATCTTCCATTTCTCCAACTGGTAAGGCCAAGTAGGGAAGATCATGCGTTAGTTTTTTTTCACTTCTTAAAAGTGCTTCATAAGTTGGATCAAATAGTTGACCATTATCTACAAGAATTGCCTCATAAGAGTCAGCACCATTATTTTTATAAATTTGAACCTTCATCAATGGTTCAGGGCAATTAAAATGTAAATCTAAAACCTTACTATAAGGATCGTATTGAATTTTGTAATCAGATACAAAATATTTATCGGCCCATTTTTCATTTACTATTTTTAATTTAACATCGCGTAGAGATTGAGATTGCTCAAAAGTTTTAACAATCAAGAGGGCCATAGTTCCCGCAGGGCGAGTTGGGCATTTTCCTAAATTTGATCGATATGAAAGTTCTTCACTGTATTTAGAGGTTTCTGCAGATGTTGGACCCAAAGAAGAAGTTACAATATTCGTCACTGCAAATATTGCGACAAAAATCATACTTATTAAAAATTTCTTTGATTTAAAAAACGTCATCCTGACTTTTCCTTTAAAATTCAACTTCCGGTTCAAAAGAGACTCCTGTCTGGAGTTTTATTTCTTTTTGAAGTAGGCCAATCATTCTTTTTACATCTTCATCAGTGCTCACACCACGATTTTCCATGAAGTTTGCGTGTTTGGGACTTATTTGTAAATTTTTTATACTAAAGCCTTTCATGCCCATTATATCTATAAAAAGTCCGGCACGACAAGTTACTCCTCGATCAAGATCGTGAAAGTTTTTAAAAATGCATCCACATGTCCATTCTTTGAGTGGTTGGGTGCGAGTTCTCATCTCTAAGTATTCGCGAATTTTCTTTGAGATTGCTTCGTCTATACCCAAGTGAATTAGTCGTGCTTGATAAATAACATC
>CANCFT010000022.1 GCA_947377285.1 Bacteriovoracaceae bacterium | reverse complement strand
AAAATAAAAAACAATTAAAAAGATAAAAGGATACTGAAATGCTTGGGTAAGTTTTTAATAAAAAATTTTCCAAATGTTTAATTGTTCTATAAAATAAATATATGATTGAATTTATAAATATTTCTAAGAAGTTTAAAAAAAATTTCTGGGATAAAGATTTTTTAGCTGTTGATAATGTTAGTTTTAATATTAAGCCAGGGGATCTCGTTGGTTTTCTTGGAGCAAATGGTGCTGGGAAAACAACGATAATTAAAATACTAATGGAGTTCTCTAGACAGACCAGTGGAAGTTTAAAATTTGATTCAATCATGGGACAAGATTCTAACGAGATAAGATCTTCTATTGGATATCTCCCAGAAAGACCTTATCTTTATCCTCACTTGTCGGGCAGAGAGTTTTTAAATTATGTTGGCGAAATAAACTTAATTAAATCAGAAAACCTAGAAAGTTTAATTAAGTTTTGGTCAGAAAAAATGCAAATATACCATGCTCTTGATAAACTGACTAAAGAGTATTCAAAGGGAATGCTTCAGCGATTAGGATTTGCAAGCTGCCTCATGCACGGCCCAAAGTTATTAGTTTTAGACGAGCCTCTGTCTGGACTTGATCCAGTAGGAAGAAGAGATTTTAAAAAGATAATGGTTGAGCTTAACAAGATGGGTGTTACAATTTTTTTTAGCAGCCATATTGTTTCAGACGTTGAAGAAATATGTAATAAAGTTATTTTCATTGAAAAAGGGAAGCTAGTTTACGAAGGTAATTTAGATACACTAATTATGAAAAACTCGAACGATTTATACACGATGAAAATTTTAAAAAACGATGTTGTTGAGATTCTACATGTAAACAAGGAAGAAAAAGATAATTATTTAAAATTTGCAATGACAAATCGATTTGAAGTTTTAGGAATCGAAAAAGAAAAAATAACTTTAGAAGAAATTATATATAAGATTAAAAAATGAATAAAACTTTAACAGTTGCAAAGTATACATTTATAGAAGTATATCGAAGTAAAGTTATGCTTAGCATAGTTTTCATTGCAATTGGGCTGATTATTATTTCATATGTTGCATCTGAGTTTGCTTACGGTGCTCCAGCAAAAGTAGCATTGGACTTTGGTTATGGACTTACTTCAATTTCAAATATTATCATGTCCATTTTTATTGGCTCAAATCTATTAAGTAAAGAAATCGAAAGTCGTACTCTCTATATGATTTTATCACGACCTATTTCGAGAACCTCATTTATGCTTGGGAAAGTTATTGGACTTTCAAGTGTTCTAATCATTAATACAATAATTTTAAGTTTAGTTTCAGTTGGAATATATAAGTTTTTAGATGGAGAAATAAATATATTAATGATTTGGGCCGCATGGTTTTCATTTGTAGAGGCATTTATTGTCATGCTAGTGGCAATACTTTTCTCTTTATCTACGAGCAATGCGCTAGCAGTAATCTACACTATAATATTTTGGATTGCAGGTCATAGCATTAGTACAACTTCAAAAATTCTTTTCGCTAAGAGCAATAGCTTTTTTAGTATTAGCTTAAAAAATATATCTTGTATTGTTCCAGACTTAGAAAAAATAAACTTGAAAGATTTTCTTATATACGAGCAGTCAGTGACAGTAGATTTTTTATTTCGTACCCAGCTCTACGCAATTATTTATATCGCTGCTTTACTATTTATGATTTCTTATTTTTTTAAGAATAAAAATTTGGATTAAAATTTTGGAAAATTTTTTACATATTTCTGCAACTATTTTTGGAGTTATGATTGGAAGTTTTTTAAATGCTTTAATCTATAGACTGCCCCTTGGGATAAACATTGCTCTTCCAAGATCGTCTTGTCCAAAGTGTAAGCATGTTATTTGTTGGTATGAAAATATTCCTTTGTTGAGTTTTATTTTTTTAAAAGGAAGATGTTCAAAATGTTGTTCTAAGATTTCTTTTATGTACCCCTTTATTGAATTTTTAACAGGACTATTTGCTTTTTTCATTGCGCCTACAAGCCCTGAACCAATGGCCTTTTTTACTTTCTTCTTTTTTTTAAGTACATTTTCAGCTTTTTTAGTCCATTTTATAGTTGATCTAAAACATCAGATTTTACCTGACTCAATTAATATTTATCTAGCAGTACTGTTTTTTGTAACTGCATTTGTGACAAAGCCATGGACACATTGGCTAATAGGGTTTGCAATTGGCCTTGGTTTTCCATTGCTCGTAAGTTGGATTTTTTATTTACTCAAAGGACAAATTGGATTAGGAGGAGGTGATATTAAGCTTTTTGCAGTTCTTGGTATTTATCTGGGGCCAATTGCAATTATGCAAAATATATTCTTAAGCTGCTTTATCGGTGCTCTAGTTGGTATCATCATGATAGCGACAAAAAGACTTAAAAAAGAAAACCCAATTCCTTTTGGTCCCTTTATAATAATTATAGCAAGTCTTCAGATCTTTTGTGAAAGCTGGTTTAATCAACTAATGTCATATATTCCTTGATCAGTTTTATTTATTAAATGTATAATTTAATAAAGATTAAATGAGTAAAGGTGTAACTTTTGAGTTCAAAGAATTTTTTAGAAAATATTAAAGAAATGTTCGAAAACGCATTTTACGTTGGCCCTAAGGGAATCGTTGGTGTTGATATCGGTTTAAGCGCTATAAAAATGGCGGAAGTTGCATTGCAATCGGATGGTAGTTATAAAATAATGAGATATGCATCTGTCAATTTACCGGAAGGTACAATTATTGAAGATGAAATTCAAAAAGAAGATGAAATTTTAAGTGCCATACAGAAATGTTTAAAAATGCTCCGGACAAGCAATAAGTTTGCTTGTGTTGGTATATCTGGGCCAAATACAATTCTTAAAAGATTGCAATTAGCTGGTGGTAGTGTAGACGAAATTGAAGATCAAGCAGTATGGGAAGCTGAACAATATCTACCTTTTCCAATTGATGACGGGAATATTTCATTTAGTATTTTAGGCGAAAACCAGGGTGGTGGGGTAGACGTTGTAATTGGTGCTGCTAAAAAAACGATCATCCAAGCATTTAAAGATATCGTAGAACGTTCTAACCTAAAAGTTAAAATAGTTGACCTTTGTGCTGCAGCTACAATAAACGTTTTTGAAAATGTAATGTCTAAAGAAGAAATAGTAACAGGAAAAGCCTGGATACTGTTAGATATGGGTGCTCAAAAAACTCATTTTATGATTTATAAAAATGGGACGTTAGTTTTTTTCAAAGAAATTAATATTGGCGGCATAACAATAACTGAAGAAATTCAGCGCCAAATGGGAGTAAATTTTAGTGAAGCTGAAAGTTTAAAGATTTTTGGCGATGGAAGTGGAAATATTCCAGAAGAAATTGTAGAAATCATAAACCAAGTTTTAGATTCATTTTTTGAAGAACTAAAAAAGACTATAGATTTTTGGGTATCGTCTACATCAGAAGAAGTTTTTGATGGTTGCATCGTAACTGGTGGTAGTGCA
Source organism: Bacteriovoracaceae bacterium (assembly GCA_947377285.1). Taxonomy (GTDB): domain Bacteria; phylum Bdellovibrionota; class Bacteriovoracia; order Bacteriovoracales; family Bacteriovoracaceae; genus Bacteriovorax. Next base: position 51,976 of record CANCFT010000022.1, on the reverse strand, counting down.
CAGGTGCCAGGGCTATTAGAAAACTTAAAAGAACTATTGGATACAGATGTTCAGGTCTTAAATCCATTTAATACCATGAGTTTTAATTCTAACAATATACCAGAAGAGATGATGAACGAAATTGCATTTAAGGGGATATGTGCAATTGGCTTGGCCATGAGGAGCTTGCCAAAATGATTGAGTTAAACCTCCTTGAGAAGAAGCAGCCATTAAAACTACCGGTCGTACTAGGCGTAGATCTTAATGTTTTAAATTTTAAAATGTTAATAATAGCGGCAATTTTATTTTATGTTCCAGAAATTTATTTAAAAAGCTATTTAGAAGAACAAATTGCTGGTGAAACAACCAATTTACAACAGATGACCGAAGAGAGCTTAAAGATTACGAGCGAGATAAGCAAAGATTCAAATGTTAAGACTCAACTTGAAGCCTATAATGCTCAGGTAGAAAAACTAAAGTCTCGCTCATCTCAGGTAGATGAAATATTAAAAATAAAAACAAATCCTAAGAAGATACTTGAAAAAATTGCCCGAAGTATTCCAGAAGATTTATGGTTTGATAAATTAAGTATTAATTATGATAAAGAATTACTAATTTCAGGGGGCGCTTTCTCGGCCAGAGATATTGGTGATTTTATCACTATTGTTAACGATTCTCCTTTTTTCGGAAATAGTATTACACCTACAAAGCAAGAAAACAAAAAAGAGATGATGGACGGTGTAAATACTAATTATGAATACTTTGAAATTAAAGGTAAAATTAAAAACTTCGACATGAGATCTAGGTAACCAATGGAAAAAATATTAAGAAATATTCATTGGTTAATAATTGCTGCAGCTTTGTTTAACAATGGAATGATTTACAAAGAATCTGACGAAAAAAAAGTAGAAGTTCTTATTCAGCAAGAAGCACAAAGAAAAGTACTTCAAAATGCTAAAAAATCAAAAAAAGAAATCCTGAGTTTTTATAAAGATATTGATGAAGCTAAAAATCGTATTGAAAGAGTTGCTAAAGAAATTGAAAAAACTCAGCAGCTACTTCCGAGTGAAGTTTCAGATATTGAAAATATCAGTTTATTAAGAGGAATGGCAGAAGATGTTAACATTAAAGAAGTTAGCATTACGCCTGATGTAGATGAGGAAAGAGGGTTTTATATTGCTAGAAAATATAAATTTAAAGCGAAAGCAACCTATTTACAATTTCTAATTGTTTTTGAAAAAATTTCTGAAAATAAAAGGATTTTAAATATTTCAGACTTAGTTTTTAAAAAAATTGAACAACCACAAAGAAGTAAGTTTCAATTAATCGATGGGGAATTTGATATGGAAGCCTATCGATATAATCCAAAATTTAAAGAAGAAAGAGGAATTGATACTATAGAAAAAAACTTTAAAGATTCTCTAAAAGCCCCTGTAAAGCCAGCCAAACGTGCTGGAGCAAAACCTAAAGAGGGTGAGTAACAATGAAAAAATTTAAATATTTATTAGTAATTCAATTTCTTTTTTTTAGTTCATTTTTATGTTCCGAGGAAACTCAAGATTCTGGAAGTGCTTACAGGCTGTTCAAAAGCAAAACCTATGTAAAAAATCCGCTAGATCTTAGAGATCCATTTAAGAGAAAAATTAATAAAAAAAAAGGTTCAACTCAGCAACACAAAACAGCTGAAAATGGAATATATTCAAATCAGCTTGATACGATTGAAAACAAAGCACTGGAAAATATAAAGATAGTTGGCATCATGACGGGCAAAGAAAGAAGAGCAATGGCCAAAATCACTGATGGTGGAAAAACTGTTGGATCTGAAGTATATTTCATTAAAGAGGGCATGAAGATTGGTCCAAATGGAGCTGAAGTTAAGGCCATTTTACCTGGTGGTATTGTCCTCGTAGAAAAAATCCGTAACGTTTATGATCAAGATGAGTATCTTGAAACAGTTATTCCAGTTTCAAGCGAGTGATTTTCTCGGTTAATTTTTTTCTGAAAAAAAACCATTCTATTTCAAAATGATGTTATCATTTAATCAAGTCCTCAAAAATGAGAAACTTATACGTTGACTTAGGGATGAGTTGTATGAAAAAAGGATTTTTTCGTAGCGTTCTTGTTTGTATTCTTAATTTTAGCTTTGCACTTTGTGCATCTGAGATGAAAGCTATTAACTTTACCCAGAAGGGTGAAGTGAGTGAGCTGGAATTTACATTTGATAATAATGACATTCAAGCTAATAAATTTCAGGTTAAAGAAGATAAGCAAATCATTGTCGACCTCTCAAATATAACAGCTTCAGATAGGGTAATGCGAGCATTTGACACCTCTCAGTTTTCAGGTGGTGTTGTCTTTGTTAAAGCATATAAAAAACCAAAAAATGATAAAGATATAAGAGTTGCAATTCAATTAAGAGATAATGTCAGATCAGTTCTTTTGAGAAAGCCCAATCGAGTAATACTTCAAATTGAAAATAGATACGGTGTTTTTTCACAAAATAAATTAGAAGAAAATCAAACTATTAAAGAACGAGTTTCTGAAATGCCAAGTTCACAAGCTTCTAAGCTCAGTGTTCCCAAGTCAGAGTCAATTGAAGATATTTTAGAAAATCTTACACAATCAGGTAGAAAAAAATACGTCGGTAAAAAAGTCTCAATGAACTTAAGAAGTGTAAAGCCAGATGAAATATTAAAAATGATAGCTGAAACTTCTGGATTTAATATCATCGTTACAGAAGATGTAAAAAAACAAGAGCCAATTTCATTAAACCTTAATGACGTTCCGTGGGATCAAGCTCTTGATACAGTCTTAGATATGAATAAGTTGTCTGCGAAAAAAAATGGAATTATTTTACTAGTAACAACTAATGATAATGCAGCCAAAGAAAGAGAACTTGATAAAAAAAATAAAGAATCAATGATTGAACTAGAGCCTCTATTAACAAAAATATTTCCAATTAGTTATGCAAAGTTATCTGATCTGGAAAAAATTCTTTCAGAATATTTGTCTGAAAAAACAGCAGGCTTTGCTACGGCAGGAGGCCCTGGTGGAAAACGTGGAAAAATAAGCACAGATTCTCGTACAAATTCAATAATTGTTAAAGATACGGCCGAAGTTTTAGAGAGAATGAAGAAAATAGTTGAATTACTTGATACGCAAACTCCACAAGTACTTATTGAATCAAAAATAGTAGAAATTTCTGAAAGATACAGTAAAGAAATTGGATTAGATAATGGATTAGGTTTTGGATACGATCCATTTAGTGCAACCGCCAGAACAGCAATTAACGGAGGAGGATTTACCTTTAGTTCTGCTCCAAGTGCCGCTAGATCACTTTTTGGATTATCAGTTAGTCGTTTGAATAAACTGGTTAATTTAGATTTCCAATTAAAATTAATGGAAAGTGAGTCAAAGGGTAAAGTTATTTCAAGCCCCAAAATCATTACAAAAAATAATATTGCAGCAACTATAACTCAAGATGAAATTACAAATTACGCGGAAACGACAGTGGCGCCAAGTTCTACCTCAGGGGCATCAACTGGAGTAACCTGGAAACCACAAAGTTCATCTTTATCGTTAAACGTTACGCCTCAAGTGACGAATGAAGGTGCAATATCCTTAGATGTTGAAGTTAAAAAAGATTCACTTGCCCCAGCATCTCAACCTTCAGCTCCTCAAGATTTGATCAAAAGAGTCATTAAGACTCAAGTTTTAGTAGATAATGGAGCTACTGTTGTTATAGGTGGTATTTATACTTATTCACAAACAGAAAATCATTCAGGTGTACCATTCTTAAAAGATATTCCATTGTTAGGTTGGTTGTTTAGAACAAAATTCAATCCGGAAACAATTAAAAAAGAATTGATTATTTTCCTTACACCAAGAATTATTAACCAGGAAGAAGCTGGCTTAGTTGATAGAGGCTAGTATTTATGAGTAAGGATAAATTACAACTCCTTTCGCCTCTTTTTTTAAAGTATCAAATTGATTTTGAAAAGAATCCACGTTCTCGAGTCTTCGCTCCTTTAGCAGAAACATATCGAAAACTTGGTATGACAGACAAGGCAATGGAAATTTTATCTCAAGGTATTCGATTTCATCCTTCATACTTAATGGGATATTTAGGTTTAGCATTTTGTTATTTTGATTTAAAACAATATAATCTTTCATATTCGACACTCCGACCTTTAGTCGATTCAAATCGTGACAATATTAGGCTACAAAAATTGTTTTCTGATGTCTGCTTGCAGTTAAATCGGAAAGAAGAAGCACTTGAAACATTAAAATATCTTCTTTTTATTAACCCCCGTGACAAAGATACAGCTGAGCTTGTGAAGGCAGTAGAAAAAGATGTTGATGATCAATACAAAACAGAACATAAGCCGATAATTATTCCTGAGAAAGTGTTTCAAAACGAAAATGGAACAAAAAAGAATAGTTCATTTTTTGACTTAAACAAATTTGAGAATCAACTTGAAAGCGAAAACAATGTAGATAATTGGCAAAGCCTAGACTTAGTCCAAGATTCGAACTTAAACTCATCATTAGCTATAAATAAAGACAAGGAAAATTCATTCGCAGATTGGAATGTTAAAAAAAATGAATCCAAAAATGCCACTGAAGAAAATGTAGATACAAATAAATTAATATCTCAAGAATTTATCAATAAAGAAACTCATGAAAACTTCATAGCTAACCCAGAATCTGAAAGAGATTATTTTGTAGAACTAAACCTTGAAGATGATTCGGATCCTATAATAGAAGCTGCATTAAGAGATACTTTTAAAGAAGTCCCGGAAGCTAAAGTTCAAGCAACTTTAAATATTTCAGAAAGTCATGCCATACAAAATAATTTAAAAATACCACTTGTAACTCATACGTTAGTTGATCTTTATTGTGGTCAAGGGCATATTGAAAAAGCGCTAGAAGTTCTTAAAAAAATACTCTTACTTAACCCAAATGATCACAAGACAATTCAGAAAATAAAAGAAATTCAGGCGTTAGTTCAACCTCTTGAGCAATATGATGAGAAGGTTGTGACGGTCTTACCGAAACAAAACCAGCCGAAAAAAATAGAAAACGAAATTTCAGAAGAAGAGGGTCGACGCAATTTAATGAGTCTGATTGATAAAAATATTGGGCCCGAACTGCAAAATGTTGAAAATCGAGAAAAAAAGCAAACTAATTATAGAGAGAAAAAATTATTACACTTTCTGAAGAATATCCAAAAAAGAGCACTAGATTATCAAGCGCGGGTTTGATATTTTGTTTCAATGACATCAATAAAAAAATTTCTCATTATAAATGGCCCAAATTTAAATATGCTTGGAAAAAGAGAGCCTGAAATCTATGGGAAATTAACACTCCCAGAAATTATAGACTACACAGAAAAGCTGCTTGCTAATAAGTGTTTATGCACTTGGTATCAATCAAATATAGAGGGTGAGATTGTTACCAAAATTCAAGATGTAATATCTACAGACTTTAGTGCACTGGTTATTAATCCTGGAGCATACTCACACACTAGTGTTGCCATTCTTGACGCGCTGGGCATCTTGAAAATTCCAATAATTGAGGTTCATTTAAGCAATACTCACCGAAGAGAAGACTTTCGACAAACAAAGTTGACTGCGAAAGCCTCAACAATCATAATGGAAGGCCTCGGCAAAAATGCTTATTTAATGGCCATTGAATCTCAACTTTTGTAATAAGTGAGATATCTAACCAACAAGGAAATCTTATGATCGATACGACTGACATGAAAAAAGGTGTTAAATTGGAATTAGAGGGTAAGCCATACGTAGTGCTTAAATCTGAATTCACAAACCCAGGCAAAGGCTCAGCTTTTGTTATAGTAAGAATTAAAAATCTTGAAACTGGCCAAGTAATGGAGCGCACTTTTAAATCTGGTGTTTCTACGAACGCTGGAGTTCCAGATTTAGAAGAGAAAGAAGTTGAATACATGTACGCTGATGTAGATGGTTTTAATTTCATGGATCAAGCGAATTTTGAATCTATTCACTTAACAACTGAACAAGTTGGAGATGATAAAGTCTTTTTAATGGAAGGTTCAAAACTAATTGTACTTTACTATAAAGGTCGTCCAATATCGATAGAACATCCACACTTTGTCTTCTTAAAAGTTGCAGAAACGGATCCTGGTTTAAAGGGTGATACTGCTTCTGGAGCAACTAAAAAAGCTGTTATGGAAACTGGTCTTCAAGTTAGAGTTCCTTTGTTCATTAAAGAAGGCGAACTCTTAAAAATTGATACTAGAGAAGGTGCTTACGTAGAAAGAGCAACTGCAACTAAATAAATCACTCAACTATCTAATTTTTTTATCTAATTTTCTAAAGATGAGGGGCAATATTTCGCCCCTCATCCTAATCTCTAATATCAGTTAAAATAAAAACAATCTCAATAACTTAAGCAACATTTGGGGAGTCATGGCTGCACCTAAAAAATGGTCGTTAATTCTTTCTGAAATAGAAAGTTCAATTTCAATTTGCGATACAGCAGAAGATTGTAAATTATTACTTAATCGTTTTGAATCAGTAGACGTTGAATATAGAAATAAAAATGCACGCTTTTATTTAATGATGTGGAAAATTGCAAAAAGATCTGGAAAGCTAAATAAAGCTAGCGAATATATTCAAAAAAGTCTTGAGTATTTAATTAATCTTAAAAGAATTCCACAAATAAAAATATTAATTCAAGATTTATTAGAAGAGGGTCACTATAAAAAAGAAATTTCGGAAGCAATTTTAATAAATAAAATACTCTCAGGGAATGATAAATCTGACCTCAACCCAGAGTTGAAATATATTGAAATATTAGCACAACATCCTGAAACATGGAAAAAGTCATCGGGCTTTCTAAAGCAATTTCTGGCCCTAGATCAAAATTGGAAAATTAATCATTGGAAACTTTGCTATGAACTAATTTTATTTCACCACTTTGATAAGAGTTTATTTTTAATTTTATTTGAAAAATCAATTGAATTAAAAAAAGAAAAAGCTGAAGCTGGTTTCTTGGAACTATTTAAAACAAAAAAAATAAATCTACCCATTGGGAAAAATAAAGAAAATTCTAAGATCAGCACAATAAAAGAAAATCTTCATTTGAATTATGATCAAATCGCAATGGATCTTTTGTCTGGCTTAAAAGAACCAAATATTGAAGATCAAAATAGAGTTATAAATTCATTAAACTTTATTCCAGAAGAAGATCTTAAGCTAAAGGGCGCAGAAATGATTGTTGCGTTTGAACTCTTAGGGATGGAACATGTGGTACTAGTTCTTTGTGAGAAACTTTTGAAAATTCAAAAAGAACCTAAGCTTAGAGCAAGCTCATACTTTATATGGGTACAATCTTTATACAACCTTGGAGAGTATTACAAGGCCATAGAGCTAATTAATGAAGTTCTTGATAATGAACCTATTTTTGGCGATGAGCTTATAGCTTTCATTTATTTAAAAGCAGAAGCATTTTTAAAGCTTAAAAAAAATAAAAATGCTAAAGAGTTATATATTCAAATACAGAAAACGCATCAGAACTATAGACTCGTAAAAGAAAGGCTTAAGACAATTGAAACAACTTAACAAGATACTTGTCGTATTTTTTGTTTTTAGTTTCCTAACAATTTATGGTGGGTGGAGATTTATACACTCACGTAAATTTTCAGACAAAGCCTCACAAAAAGTTTCAGAAATTTTGACCAAAAAAATAGGCGCAAAGCTTTCTTTTACAGGCGTAGATTTTAATGTTTTTCCACCATCTACAATCTTTAAAAATGTTCACATCGAAAAAAATGACGAGAAAATTGCCAACATAGATTTAAATACAGAAGAATTAATAGTTTCATTTACATATACAAGTTTTTTTTCAAGTGATCTTGAAATTGATGATCTACTCATAAAAAATGGGGCATTAACTGTTGCAACTCATAGTTCTAAACCAATTGATTTTAAAATAAATGATGTTAATTTTAATAAAATATTTAGCCAGTACTTAGATATTTTAAAAACTAGTCCAATTCATCTAAACATAGCACACATTGAAAATTTGAATGTAATTGTTGATACTTCCAGGTTTCTCATTAATTCGTTTTCAATTGCTCCTCACCGTCGAGATGTGAGAGTAAAAATAGATGCAGCAGAGTTGGATATTGATCATAAGATTGAAAACTTGCAGAAGATAAATTTAACTAGTGTTAAGTCGCTTATAGTTCTAACAAAAGATCAGTTAAAGATTGAAAGTTTTAATATCGAAAAAGATCAGAACAAAATAGATTTAGATGGAATTGCCTTTAATAAATTAGAAACAGTACAAGTTAATACTAGTTTAGGAATTCAGTTAAACATTGAAAATCTTTTGCCACTTTACTCAAAGATTCCTAAAGAATTACTTGAAATATCTGGCAAAGTTTCGGGAAAGCTTAAATTACATGGTGATGTTTTAAACCCAGATGCGGAAGTCGCATTGGCCATAAAAGAGTTTAAAAGTGAATGGGTAAATATTAACCAAACTAATTTAGTAATTAAAAAAAGAAAGTATTTAGTAAGCCTTGAAAAATTTCTAGCAGAAAATAATAAAGAAAAGTATGAACTAATTAAGGCTGTTACGTTTTTCGATTTGAAAAAAATGTCTTTTTTACATCTCAGGGCCCCGGTTTTTCTCACCGATGCATTTACCAATACATTTTTACGTACTATTAGAAAAAATTTAGATCTATTAAAGAGCACAATAACTGGAAAAGTTGAAGTCGTCTGGGACGGCGATAAGGTTTTTTTTGAAATTCATGACAAAGTTTCAGTCAACGATTTTAGATTACTTGCTAGTAACCAAAAAAACATTTTAGAAAACCAAGGTTTTTATTTAGAAAAAACAATTTTAAGTTTAGATAAAAACTATAAATTGCTAATAGATGCAAACCTAGAAATGAATAATACACAAATTAAAGCAGTTGGTGAAATTACAGATAAAGATTTGAGTTTTTCAATTAAAAATTCAAAGTTAGATATGAAATCTTTTGGACCAATCGCTGGAATTGCAATTACTGGTGCAGGAACAACGAATGTAGAAATCTATGGGCCATTTGATAATGTAAAATTTGATTTTGTAATAGATTGGAATAATTTTAGTATAGTTGATCTCAATTTTGGAAGTATAAAGTCTGAATTTAGTTTGTCATTGAAAAACTTAGAAATTGATTTTAATCAGTTAAGTGGAGTCTTTAATCAATCTGTCTTCACTGCAGGTGGCATGCTTAATTTTGGTGATAAGTCGGGGATGGATTTACAAATTGATTTTTCAAAAACTAATTTCAGTGATGCTCGTAAAATGTATGGTTTAGTTTTTAAAAACATAAAACTACCTGTTGTGCCCGAATTTAATTTTTCTACTTCATATCACCTTAAAGGAGGGTATGGTCTCGAAAGTTTAAAAGTCGACGGTAAAATAATAGGAACTGATTTAAAAGTTCTTAATGAAGAAGCAGAAAAGTTATCGGCTAATTTTAATCTTCAAGACAGTATGTTGTCGTTTAAAGATATAAAGATAATAAAATCTCGAGGAGAAATTAACGCGGGTGTTTCAATAAATTTAAATAATAATTACACAGAGCTTGAAGGTAGTCTCCAGGGCTTAAATTTAAAAGACTTTAATTTTTACCAAAAATTAAATATCGAATACGATGGTGATCTTGTAGTTGATTTTGATGGTAATGGAACTAAAGATAATTTTTCTTCACGTTTTATTACTAAAGTTAAAAATCCTTTTATTGAAAATATTCCAGCATCACCATCCAGTGCAACAATTTATTTAAATACTGATGATGTACTTGTTAATGCAAACTTGCTTTCTGGAAAAGTTAAGCTCGATTCATCAATAAATTTTAAATCAAGACAAGTTTCAGTTAAGTCTAGTATAGACACAAGTGATATGAGAGAAATTTTTGGAGTGATTGCTGGTCATAATATGTCAGAAAAATCAATATCAGGAAAAATGAAAGGACAATTGAGTGCTCAATTTAACTTAGATACTCTTATTGTTAACAAGTTTTTTTTAGATCTTGCTCAGTTTAATATTAAAAAGGGTGATCTTAGTTTATCAGTCGATCCTAAGCATAATTTTGTAGCATTAGATAATGGAATCGTTAAAAGTTGGGATTTACGATTTAATGACAAAGAAGATTTTTTTGTAAGTAAGGCTAAAAATCTCAACAACGGAACAATTGTATATGATCAAAGTTTTTCATTAAAAGCCAGTATGTTGGAGTTTGCAACAAATATAATCGACAAAGCTTACGGAACAATTAAAGGCTCAAATCAATTTTTAGTAGATAAAAAAATTTCAATTACTAAATTTGAAGTCAAAGGAATTAAAAATTCTTTCAAAATTAAAAACATACCAGGCTCAATTACAGATTTGGAATATTCAGTAGTAAAAAAAGGTGATGTGTTTGAAATCTCTAGATTTTCAGGTGTTTATGGCCAAGGTGAAATTAAAGCCGTTGGGACACTTTTGTTTGATGATCTTTTTCCACAAGTTAATATTGAATATAAAATTGAAAGATCAACAATACCTCTTTTTAAAAGATCTAGTTTGCTCATCAGTAGTAATGGTACAATTACGGGTACAGATCTTCCCTATAAGCTTAATGGGAAGACGTCACTTTTATTTGGAGAGTTTTTAGATGACCCAGGTGATTTTACAAAAGAAAATAAACTAAACCTTGATATCTTTAAAAAATATTTACCCCAAAAAAGTAATGCAGAAAAAAGAGGTTACTTAAGTTTAAATATGAGTTTTGATACTGTTAATCCAATACTCTTGAAAAATAATTTAGCGGAAGTTTATGCCCGGGCCAATGGTCAACTGAGTGGAGATGTTTTAGATCCTGAAGTAAATGCACGTGTTGAAGTAGTTCCATCAGTTAGTAAGTTTAAATTCAAAGGGCATGATTTTCTTTTAAACCAAGGTTATGTTGAAATAAGAGACAGGGGAAAAGCTCGAATTTCTGATTTAAAATTCACGGGATTATCAAAAATTAATGATTTTGAAGTGAAGCTTGATATTTCTGGCTCAATTGAAAAATCTAATATTAGTTTGACATCTGAGCCACCATTGGCACAAGAAGACTTAGTTTCTTTACTTACGCTTGGGGTTACTTCTGACATGTCTAAAAATTTAGAGGCCAGCGATAGGCGGTCAGTGACGACGGTAGGGATTGGAACTTTATTAGTTGATCAATTAAAAATCAATGAAGATTTAAATTCGACTCTCGGTTTAAACTTAAGTGTGCTCCCGGAGTTTAAAGAAGATGAATCCTCGTTGATTTCAGGAAAGTCAGCGGTAAGTGAAGGTGCAGCAAGTAAGCTTAAAACTTCTACAAAGATTAAAATTAGTAAACCTATAAGCAAAAATATTGATGTTTCTGTATCTAGTACATTTGGTGGATCTATTGAGCAAACTCAAGAAATGAATATAAATTTAAATATTAATAAATATTTTTCACTTGAAGGTGTTTACGAGGTAAAGCCTGCTGAAGAGGAAAATACAAATACGCCCAATTCAGTAGGTGCCGATTTAAAATACAGAAGGTCATTTTAATGAAATACCTGATCATTTTTTTTATAACAATAATATTTAGCTCAACAATTTGTGCAACAGTTACTCCTGGAAAAAATGCTAATCTTCAAAGAATTGAATGGGTAGCAAAGCCAGAAATAAAAGCTAGATTTAATTCATACTTTGAAGACTTGATAGGGAAAAGTTGGGATGTCTTAAAATTTAAAATAAAAATAGATCAAATCAGCAAAGAACTTTTCAATAATGGATATTTCTCTTCTACCATTAAAACAGACTTAGTAGGAACAGAGGCAAATGTAATTGCAAGAATTAGTGTCTCAGCACCAGAAAGAATCAATCTTCAGTTTTTAGGTAATAAAATTTTTTCTCATCAGGAAATTCGAAAAAAAATTGTTGATAAAATTAAAAACGATTTTGGTAAAACTGACAGATCCAGTCTTGAGAGTTTTATTGTTGAAATATATGAAGGTGCGGGCATTTACAGTACTGCTGTTAAAAGTTACCAAAATGTAGGTAAAGACCTTGATGGTGTTTCTATAAAGAATTATTTTTTCGATATTGATGAGGGTGAAAAGTTAAAAGTTTCAACTGTAACATATAGAGGAAATATTGTTTTGACAGGTGAAGAGCTTAATGATGTCTTTAAGAAGAATTCTTCACCATTGGCTTCTGGTGGGTTTTACGATAAAACATTTTATGAAAATTTTTCTGACTATCTTAAAAAAGAATATCTTTCGAGAGGGTTTGTTTTTGCGGAAGTCTCTAAGCCCAGAATAGTCACCAATGATGAAGATGAATCTCTAAGTATTGAATTTGGTATATCTGAAAAGCAGCAAGTAACTTTAAAATCAATTCAATTTAATCAATTAGATCCTGAAATTCAGGTTAATTTAAAGAAGCTTTTGATAAACAAAGATGGAATGCCACTAAATGTAATTGAGCTAGAGGCTGACTTAAAAAAAATTATTTCTTATTTTCAAGCTCAGGGATATTACTTTGCGAATATTACTAACCTAAATAGCGAAAATTTATTAAGTTATGACAAAACCTATTCTTATGTAGAGCTAAGGCCAGAAATAGTTCTCGATAGAAAAATTTGTTTTAACGAAGCTATTGTAAATGGAAATATCAAAACTTTTCCAGAAGTCATTTCTCGTGAAATTAACATGGCTCAAGGCGAGCTGATTACTCCAGCCAAACTTGATTTCCTAAGGCAAAAACTCTCGGGACTTGGTCTTTTTTCTACATTCCGAATTTCACCATATATGGTTTACGAAGGTGACGAAAAAACCTGTGCAAAAACAAATTTAGTCATTCAAGTAAAAGAAAAAGATTTCGGCCTCTTTGAATTTGCCCCAGGTTATAGAACAGACTTAGGGGCAAAGCTCTCAACTGGAATTTCTTATAACAATTTAATGGGAATGAATCGGTCTGCATCTTTAAAGTTTCAAACTAATCAGCGTTTTAACTTAGATGGTTTTGATGACCGTAGACGTGAAGAAAATAAAAAACGACTTGAATATTTAGGTAAAGCTTCCTTCGTAGAGCCATATTTACTTCATAATCTTATTAAAACTCAAGTTGAACTAGAAATGACTTCTTCATTTCAGCGGAAACGTTTCTTAAGCTTTGATGCTGATATTTTTCGAATTTCCCCTCAGCTCTCAAAAAATATCACTAAAAACTTATCAACCTCTGTAAAGTATCAGTTCGAACGAATTAACCAATTTGATGCTACTGCTTCAAAAGATAATGATAATTTTTCTATCGGTGGAATTACTCCTTCAATTACTTACGATAAGCGGAACGACCCAATTAACCCAAGAGAAGGTTATTACCTCAACCTTTCTTCTGAGTGGGCAAATAATTATTTTGGATCTATGAAAAATAATGACCTAGAGGTGAATTACGTCAAAGTTATTACCCGTAATAAATTTTATTATCCGATAGGTAGTTTCATAATGGCTTTTTCTATGGCCGCCGGTTATGAGAAAAATTTTGCTTTAGATATTTTAAAAGACAGTAGCGGAAATGTTCTTTTAAACAGTAATAATGTTCCGAGAACCCATGGGTATATTCCAAGTATTAAAGTTTTTAGATTAGATGGATATGATGAGATTCGCGGTTTCGATGACAGCGAGATCAATAGGCTAAAGTCCGGAACACCGATTGGAGACGTCGTAGTTCAGAAAAATGCCTATTTTACCGCATTTAAATTTGAACCTCGCTACAGTATTAATGATGCACTCCAGATAGGTATCTTTTTTGATGCTGGCCGTGTCTTTGTAGAAAAATTTGATCCATTTGATCTCAGAACTTCGGTTGGAGCAGGTTTAAAGATACTCACGGCAGTTGGGTCGCTTGATTTTGATTATGGTATTAAACTCCATAAAATGACCTATCCTGACTCAAAACGTGACTCAACAGGTCGCTTTCACCTATCTATTGGCTTCTTTTAGCCGAGTCTTTTCTGGGATTCTTTGAAGAATTGCTTGACGAGGGGCCTTAGTTTTTCGTATAAGGGACAACACTTGCATTTTTCTGCATTTTATATTTGAATTAGTACTTCGTGATTTTCGACTCGAAAATTATTTTGAAGGGATCACTTTAAGGGAAAGCGTATGTATACTCAGAAATCGTTCGTTCTAAAGCCAGCTGAAGCAGACAAAAAATGGTTTGTCGTAGATGCTCAAGACCAAGTAGTAGGAAGATTAGCGACTCAAATCGCTGATATTCTTCGTGGTAAACTAAACCCAAAATTTACTTATAACACTGATTCAGGTGATTACGTTGTCGTTATAAACGCTGACAAAGTAAAATTCACAGGAAACAAGTGGGAAGATAAAGATTATTTTTGGCACACTAATTTTACAGGTGGGATCAAGAAGAGATCTGCAAAAGAACAACTTGAAAAGCACCCAGAACTAATCGTTCTAGAGGCTGTTAAAGGTATGCTTCCAAAAAATACTTTAGGAAGAAAGCAATTAACTAAACTTAAAGTTTTCGCAGGCAGCGCTCATGACCATGCTGCTCAAAACCCAACTGAATATAAATTAAAATAATCTAAAAGGACTAAGCATATGGCTGCAAAAGGTAAAACATACGACGCTCACTCAATTGGCAGAAGAAAAACTGCTGTTGCTAGAATTTATATGGCCGCGGGATCTGGAAAGATCACAGTTAATAAAAGAGACGTTAAAAACTTCTTCAAACAAGAAACTAACCTTTATGTTGTTAATCAACCTCTAAATCTTACAAAACTTGCTGAAAAATTCGATTTCGTTATCAATGTAAATGGTGGTGGGATTTCTGGACAAGCTGGAGCAATCAGACTTGGAATTGCGAGAGCACTTCTTAAAGTTCAACCGGCACTTCGCCCAGAACTTAAAGCTGCTGGATTTTTAACTCGTGACCCAAGAGAAGTTGAAAGAAAGAAACCAGGACGTTCTGGTGCAAGAAAAAGATACCAGTTCTCAAAAAGATAATTTTACGATTTTCTTCTTATATAAAACCCACAGTAATGTGGGTTTTTTTTTGCCATTTTTTCATTATAAACTCTGTCTAAGGGACAATTCCATCACACTCAACTAGAATCGGGCCTATGGTTAAGCAAAATACAAGTCCTAATGTCATACAAGTTCGAGGCGCTCGGACACATAATCTTAAAAATATTAATATTGATATTTTAATGAATAAAATTACCTGTGTTTCGGGCCCTTCAGGTTCTGGAAAAACCTCACTAGCTTTTCACACGCTATTGGTGGAATCAAAAAGACGATTTATTAATTCACTACCCACAGATATGAAATTTTTTTGGGAGATCCCACATACTGTGGAGGTTGATAGTATTTATCCTGTTTTACCTGCGTGGGGCTTACCTCAACATAATCCGGTTATTAACTCGAGACCGGTGGCCCTGGATGTGTTGGGTGGGCATGAAAGATTGCAGAAAATATTTTTAGAATTAGGGTGTTTTGTTTGTCCGACTCATCATACTCCATTTGTAAAAATATCTACATTTGCTAAAACAATCTCTCAAATTGAGACATTGAAGCAGCTCAACCAAGATGATGTCATTCATGTTTTTATTGGTAGAAATGAATATAGAAAGAGCATATCGGCTGAGATGAATCCCAGTCGATCAATGGATGAGTCTGTTCATACTTTTGATGAATTAGATCCTTGGTACGAATTAGCTCGAGTGAAAGCAAAAAATTTAAATACACTCAATGCAAAGTTAAAAGAGTTTTCTTTAAAGGATGGGCAAGCATTGCGATTCCATATTTTTGGAATACAAAAAAATTTAGATATAGTTAATCATTTAATAATGAAGTGCCCACATTGTGATCAGCAGGAAGTGACTGAGCAATTTAATCATATTGAAAGTCTTTCTCCTCTAAACGCATTAGGTGCATGTCCACATTGTGAAGGACATGGGATGCGTCTGATTTATGACCGTGAAAAATTAGTCAAAGATCCAACCAAGAGTATTAAAGAAGGAGCAATTAACTTTCTTTCCTTTTCTCATTTTGTTCATAAGTTTCCAGCATTTCTAAAGGAATGTAAAAAAATAGGTATTGATATAAATTGCCCGTTTCAAGATTTGCCAGAGGCAAAATGGAAATTTCTTTATGAAGGAGCTGGTCACTATGAAGGCTTTAATGCTTATTTTGAATATTTGAAATCACTTAGGTATAAAAAAAATATTAGAATTTATACTCGAAGTATGCAAAGAGAAATCATTTGTGAGCAATGTGAAGGGACAAGGGTGTCCCAAAAAGCAGGAAGTATTTCACTAGTACTTGATAGAATTCAAGTCACTTATAAACATTTTTTAAAACAAAATATTGAAAGTTCTCTTGCAATGATTAGGAAAATTAAATTAGAGAAAATAAATATAATTAAAGTACAAAAATTAGAGAATTCGTTTAATAAGTTAGAAAAACTTTATGCAGTTGCTGTTGATTTGAAGATTGGACATTTGCAAAATACACGAAAAGTACGCTCAATGAGCTCAAGTGAATATCAGCGACTGCTTCTCTCAAAATACTTATCATATGAAGGATCACAATCATTATTTGTATTAGATGAACCAAGTCTAGGTTTGAGTCAATTGACACAAGAAAAAATGATAAAATATCTTAAAATATTAAGAGATCAAGGCAATACTATTTTATTAGTTGAGCACTCAGAATATTTAAAATCTATGTCTGATGAAGTCATTGAAATGGGCCCAGCCGCAGGGGAAAGAGGCGGAAATGTCTTATCTCAAGGGAAATACTATTCACCTAAAATTATTTTTCCGCAGAAAGAATTTAAACAAAATATTAAAAAAATTTATATTGAATTAAAAAATGCAGAAATTCGCGCAATTCAAAAAATGGAATTGAAAATTCAAAAAAATGCTATTAATTGGGTTTTTGGTGAATCAGGTACAGGGAAAACATCTTTTATAGTTCATCTAATTGCCAATGAAATTCATAAAAAAATATTTGGTACTCGGCTTAGCTTTGAAGAATACTCTCTCCAAAGTTTAAAAGGGATTGATAATTTTGAAGATGTCGTTTTAATTAACAGTGGATTAGAAAAAATAAGTTCTCGCTCGAGTATTGCTACATTTACTGACCTTGGTGCTTTTGTTAGAAAGTATTTTACGAATTTAGAGGTGTCAAAAAACTTGCAATTAAAAGAAGGACATTTCTCTTCAAATTCTGAACTTGGTCAATGTTCAAGTTGCGAAGGAAGAGGAGTAAAATTAGTTGAAATGCATTTCATGGAAGATGTGGAATTTATTTGTGAAGATTGTCAGGGGAAAAAATTAAAACCTTTTTATGCAAATTTATCTGATGGTCACATTACTGTTCATGAAGCTTTCAGTAAGCCAATTAGTGAAGTTTTACCTTCTATAAGGCTCACGCCAAAAGGTAAAAGAATATGGGAATATTTTAAACTTTTAAAACTCGATTATCTTTCATTGGACAGGACTCTTGTGTCACTTTCAGGGGGGGAGAGACAACGTTTACAAATATTATCATTATTGGATAAAAAAATTGTGAACTCCTTGATTATATTTGAAAACCTCACAAGTGGCTTGTCTTATCATGAATTTGAACCTTTGAGTGATCTACTGCAACAATTAGCCCAATGTGAAAATACCTTAGTTGTTATTGACCAAAATCCATTTTTTAAAAAAATTTGTGACCATCAAATTGAATTCTAATTTCATATAAATAAGGGTGTCTAATTTTTAGACACTTTCTAAAAAATAAAAAGTATCAATTTTCAATTTTAGTATTCCGATAGGTCTCTAGTCGAGATTTAAGGGAGAAATAGTCCATGATAAAGAAATTTGCTTCAATAGCTTTTTTTATTTTTTTCATTAATCAGAGCTTTGCCACATTGCCTGAATTAAAAACAGTTAAAGCTGAAACTAAAATAAACTCACCGGGCTTTTTGGTAACGGAAAATGATCAAGGTCCTTCGTCTATTCGTCCAATTCTTAAAAGTTTATATGACCTAGATCGGGAGCCTGCTCAAGAGGATAAAGTCTTTAGCGAAGGAATTCCCTTGTTTTTTTGGTTTGCGTTTGCTCTTTTTGGCTTTTTTTATATATTGATATTTTTTGCGCTTGAAAAAAATCACAAATGTGAATAAGTCCCAAAAATAATAAAATCATAATGGATGTCTTTTGTCGGGTACTGCTTCTTTTATCATATCTTAAACCTCAAGTAGATAGTGCAAGTTGGTTTAAGCTGATCTATACTTTTTAAGAGTATTATCAGTTGAGGCAAGCAATGAAATTCACTCTCTTTTTTATCTTACTCTTTCAAACAATTTTGGTTTCTTATAGTGAAGCTCAAGATCTTGTAAAAGAGAGAATTCGTAAGTTAAGCAATAATAAAACTTCAGTCTATATTGAAAAAGGCATTTTTCATAACGGCGGTGTAAAGCAAGAAGCCGTGTTGAAATCTATACGTCAATCCTATAATCCAAAACTTGGTTTCGAGAGAGTTGTTATCGATTTTAATACAAACAACGTTCCTAAAATTTATGGGCATATATCATCACAGGATAAAATGCTTTACGTGGACTTTTTTGACACCTCACTAGCAAAAGAATTTCAAACAATAGGAAGTAAACATTTTGTAGAAAAGATTAATTTTTTTCCCATAGAAAAAAATTATTTATCTATGGAAATAAAACTAAAGTCCAAAGTAACAGCAGATATTTTCTACCTGGATAACCCTGCGCGATTAGTGATTGATTTAAAAAATTAAAAGTCTGGAGTAAATACAATGTCTGACATGGAAAATGATTTTCAAGTAAAAATGAAACCGGCCGGTAAAGAAGAACCAAAGTTTCCAGAAATAGTCGTCATTATTCCAATAATGAATAGTCCGATTTTTCCCGGCATGATCGCACCAATAATTCTCAGTGAAGAAAAATTTACTCCGGAATTAGATGAATCACTTTTAAAGACAGGCTATATCGCATTAAATCTCGTTAAAAATGAATTAAAAGATGATGAAGGCGAAATAATCCCAGAGGAAGAAATTGATTTTGATAAGAAAGAAATTAAATCTGGCGATATTTATAAAGTTGGAGTCCTGTGTAAAGTTGTAAAAAAATTAAAATTGCCTGACGGTTCAGTAAACGTCCTTGTTCATGGAATGAAGAGATACCGAGCATCTGAAATTTTATCAGAGTCACCTGTTCTCAAAACACGAATTGAAGTTTTCGATGATATATTAGAAACTGATGAAGAGCTTGATGCCTATACGAGATCAGTTATTAATCAAGTGAAAAAGCTTTCAGAAATCAATCCTTATTTTAATGAAGAAATGAAATTAGCAATGTTGAACTCGCCTTCACCTGGGGCCCTTGCTGACTTAGTTGCCTTTGCAATTTCATTGGATATTCCTGAAGCTCAAGATTTCTTAGAAACACTTGTTGTGAAAAAACGTTTTGCGAAACTTTTAGTTTATTTAAAACGAGAAAAAGATGTAGCTGACATTCAAAAGAAAATTTCTGATGAAGTGAATGATAAAGTTAACAAATATCAACGTGAATATTTTCTTCGTGAACAACTCAAGGTCATTCGCTCAGAGCTTGGAATGGAAGAAGATGACAAAACTCGCGATATTAAAAAAATTAAAGATGAAATTGAAAAAGTAGGAATGCCGGAAGCTATCTTAAAAACAGCGAAGGAAGAATTAGAACGATTAGAGCTAATCCCTGATAGTTCACCAGAATACAATGTTGCTAGGACATATTTAAATTGGTTAATCGAACTTCCTTGGAATAAATCGACTAATGATAATGTCGAAATCGCGGCATCACGAAAAATATTAGAAAAAGATCATTATGGATTAGAAAAAGCAAAAGAGAGAATCTTAGAGTTTTTAGCTGTGAGAAAATTAAAACCTTCTTATGACGGAACTATTCTTTGCCTTGCAGGTCCTCCCGGAGTTGGTAAAACCTCATTAGGAAAAAGTATTGCAACTGCTTTAGGAAGAACATTTTATCGTTTTTCACTTGGTGGAATGCGAGATGAAGCAGAAATTAAAGGTCACAGAAGAACTTATGTGGGTGCAATGCCAGGTAAAATTGTTCAAGCGCTAAAAAGAGTTGAAGTAAATAATCCAGTTATCATGCTAGATGAAATTGATAAAATTGGAAAAAGTTTCCAGGGAGATCCTGCCTCTGCTTTATTAGAAGTTCTTGATCCAGAACAAAATTCTTCTTTTATTGACAACTATTTAGATATTCCTTTTGATTTGTCTAAAGTTCTCTTTATTGCAACTGCAAACTATATCAATGATATTCCAGAAGCACTTCTAGATCGGATGGAAGTGATAGAGCTTTCAGGATATACACTTGAAGAAAAAGTTGCGATTACAACGAAATGGATAATACCTCGTCAATTAAAAAAGCACGGACTTCAGCGCGCTGATTTTTCGTTGAATTTAAATGTAATTAAGAAAATTATATCTGATTATGCACGTGAGCCAGGTGTTCGAGTCCTCGAGCAACATATTGCAAAGCTATGTCGAAGAGCTGCATTAGATAAAGTGTCTCATCCAAAAAAGAAAACGAAATTTACACCTACGCTTTTAAATCTCGAAGGGATGCTTGGTTCACCACGTTTCCAATCTGAAATAGCAGAGAAGAAAAATAAACCTGGTGTTGTGACAGGCCTTGCTTGGACAGCTTATGGTGGAGAAATTCTCTTTATTGAAACTCTTCCACTAAAAGGTAAAGGATTTAAACTGACAGGTCAGCTTGGTGGAGTCATGAATGAGTCGGCCACATTAGCTTATTCTTATGTAAAAAAACTTCTCCAAAATGAAATTGAAAATACTGAATTGAAACTGAGTAAATCGCTTAAAAAATCAACAGCCTCGACAGTTATGGATAAAAATAAAGTTCATATTGAAACTGAAGATTATTTAGCTGGGCATGAAGTTCACTTACATCTACCAGCAGGTGCTACGCCTAAAGATGGCCCTAGTGCAGGAATAACGATGGCACTTGCGTTGTATAGCTTAGCGACCAACAAAGCTGTAAATTCTGACTTGGCAATGACTGGAGAGTTGAGCTTGACTGGAAAGGTAATGCCAGTTGGTGGAATTAAAGAAAAAGTATTGGCAGCGAAAAGAGCGGGGATAAAAAATATTATTCTCCCTAAACAAAATGAAAAAGATTTAAAAGAAGTTCCTGCTCTTCATAGAAAAGGAATGAAATTTTATCCAGTATCACATTTTGATGAAGTTTTAAAAATTGCTCTAAAAAAATAATTAAAAAAAAGGCCGAATCTCCTTCGGCCTCTTTTTTTGCACTACTTGCAAAAACATGCTTCCCCGTAAATTTCAGCATATTTAATAGTGTTAATTTCTTATCGGATTTTTAGTAGTGGACTTTACTTGGCACAAATAAAAAGACCGCCTAAAATAGGCGGTCTTTGATAAGGTCTTAAAATTTTGAAAGATTAGAATTCGTCTGAATCGTATTCGCTTATAGGTGCATGCTTAATTTTGCCAGCAGCAATTTCTCTTAAAGCTGTTACAACTTCTTTATTTTTAGATTTTACTAGAGGCTCAGCTCCATCACGAAGTTGTTTTACTCTTTTTGTAGCTAAGTGAACTAGCTCATATCTGTTTTCAACTTTTTCTAAGCAATCTTCAATTGTGATTCTTGCCATGGATATCTCCTGCCTTTTGGGCGCCTAAAATAGGATTATAGAACTTTAGGTTATATTCCCAAAGGTGATTTTTGTCAAAGAAGGAAAGATGAAATAGAGCAAGAAACTTAATCTTCGAGCTTTTTATACAGAGCGTCTATTTCGTTTTTATAAGCTTTCAGGATAATTTTCTTTTTTAATTTTAGCGAAGGGGTCAATTGACCATTTTCAACACTAAATTCATTCGCTGCAATAATAAATCCTTTAATGCTTTCAAAGCTTGCGAGTTCAAGGTTTGCTGCTTTGATTTCTTGTTCCAATATGTCGTGGATTTTAGGATTCAGCACGAGTTCGGTATAAGTAGGACGGCCACTAATTCCTAATGCCTCTGCATCACTTAATACGGCTTCTAAATCAAAACTGACGATGGCCACGAGGAATTTTCTTTGGTCACCAACTACCATAGCATTAGAAATATATTTTTGTAATTTTAGGTCATTTTCAATTTTTTGAGGAGCAACGTTTTTACCAGCGCTCGTAATAATAATATCTTTTTTACGATCGGTGATTTTAACATATCCATCTTTAGTGATCTCTCCAATATCACCAGTAAGAAACCATCCATCTTCACTAAATGCTTCCGCTGTGGCTTTATCGTTTTTGTAATAGTGAGAAAAGAGAGCTTTTGTTTTAAGCATGATCTCACCATCATCTCCAAATTTTACTTGGACATCACCCAAGGGTAATCCGAGTGTCCCTGGAATTTGGCGTACAACAGGATTTAAAATACAAGGAGCAATTGTCTCAGTTAGTCCGTATCCTTCAAGAATCGTAAGATTGGCGTTTTGAAGAAATGACATAATATCGGGAGCGAGGGGAGCACCTCCTGAAACTAAAAAACGAATTCTTCCACCAAAGCGATTATAAATTTTTTCAAAAACTAATTTATAAGCTAAGTTTTTTTGAATAATTTCAAAAGGACTAGGAGATTTATCAAGATTAATTTTATCATAATAATTTTTAGAAGCCTGAAGGGCCCAAGCAAAAGCTTTTTTCTTAAAATCAGATTCCTTTTGGATTGTATCGAGCACTTTACTATAAACTTTTTCAAAAATCCTAGGTACAGATATTAAGATTGTTGGTTTAGCGATTTGTAAATTATCGACAACTTTATCTAAGGATTCCGCATAAACACTTTCAGAGTCAAAGGCTAAATTAAGTAATGAATCGCATCGTCCAAGTACGTGCGATAGAGGGAGAAAGATTAAGAAACGATCAGTGGGTAATATATTTGTTTTTAGCGATGAATAAACATTATCCAACATTGCACAGAAGGCTTTTTGAGTAATGACAGCACCTTTTGGCTCCCCTGTAGTTCCAGAGGTATAAACGATAGAGGCAATATCATCAGCACTACTAGCAATGATTAAATCTTCAAAAAGTTTTGGAGATTTTTGAAGTTCACTGTTACCGAATTCAGTAAATTGTGGAAAAGTGTAAAAAAGAATATCTGACCTGAGTTTGGCGATTAAATCTTGGGAAATATCTTTTATTCCAATGATGTATTTTAAGCTGATTAATTTGTTTTGAACTTCTAAAACTTTTTGCATTTGAATTTCGTTTTCAAGTATTAAAAATTTAGATTCACTGTCGTTTAAAATAAATTCTACTTCATGGGCTAAATAAGAAGGGTAAATCGGTATTACAATTCCTCTTGCTGAAAGTGCAGCGAGATCAAAAAAATGCCATTCTTTACATGTGTTGCCTAGTATTGCTACTTTGTCTTGATTTTTTATTCCAAGATGAATGAATCCATAAGTATAAATTTTAATTTTTTGTAAGTAGTCTTCATTGTTTAAAAAATGAAGCTCACTTCCATCTACCCAACCTATAGCTTTTTTGTGTGGTGATTTGGCCGCTTTTTTCAAAAACATTTTTGAAATTGTTTGATCTGTAACCATTTTTGAGCCCAGTTTAAATTGTTTAATTTAATTTCGGTAAGTTACTTTAAAACCTTTGCTTCTATTTTGCATTACAGAATTGAGGGAGTATTTACCGGAGTTATTTATGCAAGAATTAATCTTAGTCATTAGTCGATGTGTTTCAAGAAGAATAAATCGAAATAATGAAAAAACTTATTATAGGTTCCATTTTTTGGGATTTTACTGTGGTCATAAAATTAGATCTATTCATCTTTTTGCAGATCCTAAGCAACTCAATTTAGGCCCCATAGCTAAAGGAGAAGATTACCTATTATGGGTTAAGAAAAAGCGAATCAATCAAGAAATATTGGAGGTTGAATTGATCAAGTATAAAAAAATTATTTAAAATACGTCTCTATGTTAAGATAATTTAACAGGAGATTTTATGGCCTTACCAACTGTCGAAGAATTAGCACTAGGTGAAAGAAAGTTTTTACATGATATTGCAAACCATATTGTTGTTGCCCATGGAATGTCGAGTTTTGTTCTTAAAACATTAAAAGCCAATAAACCCATTGAAGAAAAAGATATAGATCGTATGGAGCGGGCAATAGAAGCTATAAATAAAATGACGACTCAGCTTAAAGAGCGAAGGGCTTTATTACATTCTGTTTCAGAATAAATTTATTTTACATGTGCGCTGACAACATCACCGATCATTAATTTTCCAATTTCAAAAACTGGCGTTTCTTCTTCACTTTCTAGTTTATTGACAATTCCAATTGAAGAAGTTTCTTCAGAGTGTAGGACTTTTACCTCACCAATTTTAATTTTGTGGTTAAATCTTTTTTTACTTTCATAAGGATCTAAAACAGAGACAACACGGAAAACATCAAGGACTGAGCCTTTTACGACACCTTGATTTTTACCCATATCGACATAAAAATTTTTACGGATGACTTCTTTATCAAATCCCATTGGAATGTCTTGAGAAATACTGTAAATGACATAGTCTTTAGCGAAGGCCGCTGAGGCAGAAAAAGCTAGGGTCACTATAAAAAGGACAGGAAGTTCGAAATACTTTCTCATTTTATACTCACGTCTTATTCAAAGTGCAGTCTTTGAATCTTGACTACCTATCGGAATGAGTTTTGTGAAAAATAAATTCTGAGTTTTAAAGAATCATTATAGGAAAATATTGCCCTATTTAACTCTTAAGTATTTAGGGTAGCTCCAAACTAAATCAGAGGGGCGATAGTTTTTAACATAGTCATGATAAAGAATAAAATTTCGTGAATAATATTGCATAACCCAGGGCATATCCTGGTTCACTACATTTTCCATTTTAGTAATAAGAGTTTTCTTTTCTTCACCATCGGAGAGTTTGCTTAGGCGATCATACATAAGATTGAATGTTTTATTTGTATAAAAAGAAGCATTTGGCCCTGGAGGATAATTTGTAGAGATTAGAAGTTGTAAAACATTCTCTGCATCTGGATAGTCGAGAGTCCAGCCATCTTGAAAAAATTGTAAGTGTCCTGTTCGAGATTTTTCTAAATATTGATTAAAATTGTTTTTTACAATCTTTAATTTAATTCCAATTTGTGAGAGTTGGTCTTTAAAAAATTCTGCTTGCTCATTACTAATCTTTGATTCTCCACGAGTATCATAAACGAGTTCTGGTAAGTTTTTGCCGTTTGGAAAACCGGCCTTTGCCAAATACTCTTTAGCTTTTTCTCGGTTGTAATCATATGGGAGAGTGGCCAATGGATTATAACCTAAAATTCCAGGTGGAAGAATTGAATTCGCTTTTTGTCCAGTATTGTTTGTAAATTGTTGGATGTATTTATTCATATCAACAGCATGAGCAATCGCTTTTCTTAGGTTGAGACTTTTGCCTAAGAGCGGATCTCGCATATTAAATCCAAGCCACCAGTAAGTGAGAGTTGGCATAGTTTGTAGCCGAATATCTGTGGATTTTATATTTTCTTTTAAGTTTCCAACATCATCAAAAACTTGTGAATAAAATTCTTGAGGCAGAATGATGAAATCCAATTTGTTTTTTATAAAGAGTTCATACCGAGTCGTATTGTCTTTAACTATCTTAAAGATAATCGAATCAACAAATGGAACTTGTTCACCACTGTCTTTTAATAGCCCTCGGCTGTTTGCGTAGCGGTCACCTTCATTAGGATAAAAACTTTCGTGATAAAGTTTAAATTTATTTAAAATAATTTCTTTTGTTGGATCTATTTTTGATAAAACAAATGGCCCTGTGCCAATAGTGTGTATTGATAAATCATTTTTTTCATACTCTAAAACTTCTAAAGGAACAGGGGAAGCAAAACTCATCGCCAATTTATAGACAAATTGAGGAGAGGCTTGAGTTAAATCAATAATGAGCGTGTTGTCATCAGGTGCTGATAATCCCTTTATTGAAGTTGATTTAAATTTATTAAAATCAGACCCAACTGACTTTTTAAAATCATTTACCCCATCAATCACCCCGTCAATTATCCACCATCCAGTTGAGTTAAGAGGTAAATAAGAAAGTCGTTTAATTTGAGTTATAAAATCTTGAGCTTTTACAAAACGAATGGCTCCTTTAAATGCTGGGTGGTCGTGGTAACGAATATTTTTCTTTATTTTGATAACGTAACGCTTTCCTTGGTTTTCCATAAGAGGAAGGCTTTCTGCCAGCAAGGGTTTTAACTCATAAGGGCGGTTGAGATAATGGTATTCGTAAAGTTGTTCATAGATATTATAAATTACTGAACCTGAAACATTATCAAATGAATTAACTGGATCAAGAGTAGAGACTTCACTAGTCAGTGCAATTCGCAAAGTTTTAATCGCTCTGGAGCTTTCTGATTTTGTACATCCAAAGTTAAATACTAAAATAAAAATGGTCAGCCAAATTTTCATATTAACCTAATTTAGAAGTTAAAACTGCTCGAGCTTTTGGAACAATTTTGGAAATCATTGATGCATCCCCAGAGCCTTGGGCCATATCTGGTTTTCCGCCACCTTTTCCATTGATGACACTTAAAATTTCTTTAAGGACTTCTCCGGCATTTAGTTTTGCAGCACCTTTACTTGCTCGAACAAGGACAGATCCGTTTTTATTAAAGAGAACAACTGCACCGTTTTGAAATTTACTGATATACAAATCTGATAATTTTCTTAAATCACTATCAATAGGTGCTTCCAGAATAGCTATGTCTAATCCGCCTATTTTTTCAGTATTGTTAAATAAGTCTTTTGCTTCAGTCGCTTGAATTTTATCTTTTAATGCCTCAATTTCTTTTAACTTTTCTTTTAAATCTTTTAGCGTGTTCTCAATTTTAACTAATGCTCTTTCTTCTTTGTCATTAAACATTGATTCAACTTTTTTGAGAAGTTGAGAACGATTTGTAAGATAGTTTATTGCTGTCTCTGATGTAGTTGCTTCAATACGGCGGACTCCCGTGGCCAGTGAGGCTTCCGAGAGTATGGTAATAAGACCAATTTCACCAGTGTTGTGAACGTGAGTTCCTCCACAAAGTTCAGTTGAAAATTCTCCCATTGTTAGTACGCGAACTACATTTCCATATTTTTCACCAAAGAGGGCCATTGCTCCTTTTTTTACAGCTTCATCCATATTCATAGTATTGGCGTCGACACTCATTCCTTTTTGAATTTCTTGATTAACTAAATTTTCAACTAATAAGATTTCTTCTCGAGACAAAGCTTGAAGATGAGTAAAATCAAAACGCAATTTCTCTGGAGTTACGAGCGATCCAGCTTGCTTAACATGAGTTCCTAAAACTTTAATTAATGCTGATTGTAGCAAGTGAGTTGCGGAATGATTTTTCATTGTTAATTTGCGTGTGTGTTCATCAACAGCAAGAGTGTATTTCTCACCAACAACTAAAGCATCTGCATCACTTGAAAGATGAACAAATAACCCTTCTACTGGTTTTTGAGTATCATCGATATGGGCAATTATATTTTTACCGCTCATAACAACACCAATATCACCAACTTGTCCTCCACCTTCACCATAAAATGGAGTTGAATTAAAGACTAATGCTTTTTGGTCTCCAAATGATTCAACGGCAATAAGGGTTGCTTCATTTTTAAAATGCTCATAACCCATGAAAACAGTAGAACCGTGTTTTTCTTTGATGGAGTGAAAAATTTTATCTGAATTATCCATCGCCCCTTTCCAAGACTTCCGAGACAATTCTTTTTGTTCCTTCATTGCTTTTTCAAATCCAGCATGATCTAAGTTTAAACCAAGATCATGCAAATACATTTCGGTGAGGTCTACTGGAAAACCATATGTATCGTAAAGCTTAAATGCTGCAGTTCCAGCAAGCGTTTTTTCTTTAACTTCTTTTGCTATAGCTTCATTTAAAAATTTAATTCCATTCTCTAATGTTTCTCTGAATTTTCTTTCTTCGAGTTCCAAGAGTTTTGTTGCAAGTTCAGAATTGCTTGCATTTTGTGGATACTCTTTTCCTAAAGATTCAAAAACGGCTGGGATTAATTTGTAAAAAGAAATTTCTTTTACGCCAAGTTCGTTTAAATATTTAATGGCCCTTCTAATAATTCGGCGTAATACATATCCGCGTCCTTCGTTAGAAGGAATAACTCCATCAGTAATAAGCATAGTGCTTGAACGAATATGATCTGCAACGACTCTGAAAGCTGCAGTATGAGGAAGTTCATTTCCTTTTGGATCTAAATATTTCTTCCCGCTTAATTCTTCAATTTTGGTCATGATGGAAGTAAAAATATCGGTATTGTAATTATTATAACAACCTTGAAGTGCAGCTGCGACTCGCTCAAGGCCTGCTCCGGTGTCGATAGAAGGTTTAGGAAGTGAAAAGCGACCATCTGGTGTTTTTTCAAATTGCATGAAAACCAAGTTCCAAATTTCGACATACCGTTTTTCGTCTTCTAGTAGGTCATTTGGATCTTTTCTAACTAAGTCTTTGTCAGTGTATTGCTCGCCATGATCAAAAAATATTTCTGAGCATGGTCCACACGGGCCAAATTCTCCCATTTCCCAAAAATTGTCTTTATCACCTTTGGTGAAAATACGCTCAAGGGGAAGACCTATTTTTTCATTCCAAATTTTTCGTGCTTCATCATCTGAGTAATGGACTGTGACATAAAGTAGGTCTTTAGGAATTTTTAATTCCACAGTTAAAAAATTCCATGCCAATTCAATAGCATCAACTTTAAAGTAATCACCAAAAGAAAAATTGCCGAGCATTTCAAAAAAGGTATGGTGCCTAGAAGTGTGTCCAACATTTTCAAGGTCGTTGTGTTTTCCACCAGCACGGACACATTTTTGAATTGAAACTGCACGTCGATTACTAGGAGTTGCCTTGCCAGTAAAAAAATCTTTGAACTGGTTCATTCCAGCGTTACAAAACAATAGCGTTTTATCGTTATGAGGTATTAGTGAACTCGAAGCCACTTTTTCATGATGAAATTGTTTAAAATACTGAGCGAATTTTTCGCGAATTTGTTGTCCAGTTAACTTTGTTTCCATAAGAATAGTCCCTTAAATGTTTAGAGGTAGACTAGCATATTTTTGGGTAAATAGTATTGGAGAAATGCAGCCTTAGAAGTGACTTTTTTCAGTCATCTTTTTCATGACTTTTTTTGAATCTTGAAAATCGTGTCCTTTTGACATTAAATAGCGCAAAATTTTACTTTCTTCTTCATAGCTTAGTTCAGTACTAGCTTGGTCATTTTTTTTGTTGTTTGGTATTTTTTTTTGGATTAAGCGCCATATTTGATCTTCTGGAGTTATTTGGTACTCAACGAAAACATTATTTATTATTTCGTTAGTTACAGTAATTTGCTCCCCGTCTAATCGTTGACGGATATAATCCGGAGAATATCCTTTTTCCATCAAGCCTTTAATTTTTGATTCGGCATATAGGTCTGCTCGAAGAAAACCTCTAGATTTTATTTCTGCAATTGCACCTTCGATCTCAAAGGATTGGAATTCTTTTTCTCGAAGTTTTTCTATGAGTTTGTGTTCCGAATAATCACGCTTCGAAAGGAGTTTGACGAGGTAATGATAGGCGGTATTAGATTGATTGTTCATAGTTTAAAAAAGTTTTAGAACTCCGGAGACCTAATATTCATTAGGGGACAAGAGTTCTAAAACAGATCGTATTACTGAATAACTTTTTTAGATTTTTTTACTTTTTCTTCTTGGTTGTTTTCGCGTGCATCTTCAAATATTTCACCAGTTGCTGCATCAACAGCAGGAGCTGCGGCTCCACCAGCAAGACCGAATTTTGTAAGAAGTTTTAGTTTAATTTCTTCTGCTATTTCAGGATTTTGTTCAAGGAAAGATTTAGAGTTTTCTCTTCCTTGTCCAAGTTTACTATTATTATAAGCGTACCATGCGCCAGCTTTTTCTACGATTCCATTATTTGAAGCTAGGTCAAGCATATCTCCAATTTTAGAAATCCCAGTACCGTACATAATATCAAATTCAGCTTCTTTAAATGGAGATGCCACTTTATTTTTTACAACTTTTACTTTTGTACGTGATCCAATATGAACATCACCATCTTTGATGGCAGCAATTTTTCTAATATCTAGTCTGACTGAAGCGTAAAATTTAAGGGCGTTCCCACCAGTTGTTGTTTCTGGGTTTCCGAACATAACACCAATTTTCATACGAAGTTGGTTGATGAAAATAACTGTACAGTTTGATCTTGAAATTGATCCTGTAAGTTTTCTTAGAGCTTGAGACATAAGTCTTGCTTGAAGACCCATATGTGAATCTCCCATGTCTCCTTCAAGTTCAGCTTTTGGAGTAAGAGCAGCAACTGAATCGACGATAAGAAGATTGACAGCGCCTGAGCGCACGAGCATGTCGGTGATCTCTAGAGCTTGTTCACCTGAGTCGGGTTGAGAAATAAGAGTATTTGGAATATCAACACCAAGCTTAGCAGCGTAAGCTGTATCGAGAGCATGTTCAGCATCAACGAAAGCTACTGTTCCACCTTGTCTTTGGCATTCAGCTGCAATGTGAAGAGTAAGAGTTGTTTTCCCAGAAGATTCTGGTCCATAAATTTCAATGATTCTTCCTTGAGGAATACCACCAACACCAAGGGCTAGGTCTAGGCTTAAGCATCCAGTGGGAATGATGGCCATTTTTTCAACAACAGTTTTGTTGTCAAGTTTCATGATCGCGCCTTTTCCGAATTGTTTTTCAATTGCTGAAAGAGCAAGATCCAAGGCCTTTAATTTTTCTGGAGATGGTGAAGCTGATACTTTCTGTAATGACATATTTCCTCCGAGGGTGTGTAGCAATTGGCAAACACTGTTTTCTTGTTATTAAGTCGAGAGAGTTACAAATTGATTTCGACTATTTAATAATCAAAAGGGCGCAATTACTAGATGAAATTGGTCTTCCAAATCACTATTTAGTGTGCGCTGAAATCAAAGTTTGCTACTTAATTAGTTTGTGCGTAGTTTTTGCGTAGGTCAAGCATTTTTTTAGAAATTTAAATAAATCTAACTATGACCGAGTAGATCAATCCGGCATAGATACCACTTACGATATCATCAAGAATAGTACCGGCACCATGCGAAACTTTTTGATCAAAATAGGAAGCTGGCCAAATTTTTACAATGTCAAAAAAGCGAAATAAAACAAAAAGAATCATCAGATGTAAAAAGTTATGCTCACGAATAAAAAGCCAAGCAGTTGTCATTCCTAAAACTTCATCAATCACAATCCATTGAGGGTCGTGTAGCTTTAGTTCTTGCTGAACAGTTTCAGCCACAAAAGATGAAATAATGGTGACGATAATAAGCAGAGGGATAAAGAGAAAATAGGGCGGATTAAATCGACCAATTCCGTAAAGAAATGGCAATGTCGCAAGTGTTCCCCAGGTGCCAGGAGCTTTAGGAAGATAACCCGATCCGAAGAAGGATAGGAAAAGTATGTCTAGTCTTTTAAGTGATGGTCGATTAACGTCATTCATTAGATAATTATTGTAGCGAATAAAGTCCATGCTTACAAAGGCTAAAAATGGAAAGACCGAGTTACCTTCAAAAATATATGTTCGATTGGGAAATGCTTGATGTTGTTGTCGGTGGGAAATCTGCACTTGATACAAAAAATTTTTTAGGCCCAATGTCCTCTATGGATCAAGTCAATCAGTTCTTAAAAGGATATGGCCTAGATCCAAGTGATCATGTCACCAAAGCAGAGTTATTTGGTAATTTTCAAGAAGCAATGCAATTTATTAAGCGCTATTTTTTAAAAGAAGGAAATCCGGACGGTTTAGATTTGAAGCTTCCAAATTCCCTTCTAATGATTTCAGATATTGGCCAACTTTTTCTAATGGCGACTGATGATACGCCTCAAAAAAGAGAAGATAAATTATGGGCCGAGATTATTCTTAAAGTTATGCATACAATTATGCATACAGATAAGGATCTTCGTTCAAATTATTTTAATATTGTTCAAACTCAAATATTCGATCGTTTTTATAAATATATTTTCAGAAATGAAAATGACAAATTATTTGTCGGTGTAAAAGGATCTGAAAATATAGTTTCACTTGTTGATTTTGAAACTAAATCAAAAAAGACACGAGAAAGTGTGATTATCAAATTACTTCATAAAGCTGAAAATGTCGCGGAAGAATTATTTGATAGAGTCGGGGTAAGATTTGTCACTAATTCAAGGCTTGATACACTAAGAGTGATTCGATTTCTCTTGGAGAAAAATATTGTCATTCCTCATAATAACAAACCCAGCAGAGCAATCAATACCATGATTGACTTGAATCGCTTTAAAGTTGGTCATCAAAGAGTTATTAAGATGGCGTTGAGAAATAATCTTTCAGAAGAGAGATTTGTTTCAGCGATGGAACGAGAAATTCAAGAGTGCCAAACTCGAAGTGAATTGAACGAAAAAAATAAATTTACATCAAAAAGCTACCAGTCAATTCAATTTACTTGCCGTCAGTTAATTGAATATAAAAATCCATTTCTTCAGGAATTTAACGACCTGAGAAGAATTGCGAAAAATTTAAATTCTGATGAAAATGAATTGGCCCGCAGAGTATTGAATATGGATATCTCATTAGTTGCTAGGGACATTCGATTTTTTTATCCCTATGAAATTCAAATTGTCGATCAAGACACTTTTCGTGAAAACTCTCAAGGGGAAGCTTCCCATCAAGAGTATAAGCGCTCGCAAGTTCAATCGGCAATGAAGCGCGTGTTTAAAGCGATGATTGAACATAAAAAAATTATTTTATAGATTCTATTTTGTGTATAAATCTCAAAAGGCGATGATTAATACGATCTGGGAAATCAGCTTGTGGAACATGGCTTCCATCTTTAACGATATATAATTCACAAATAGGTAATTGAGTTGTGAGGATTCTTTGTAAATAATTTGGAATTATTTTGTCTTTATCACCACCTATAACAAGAGTCGGAGTTTTAATTAATTCCAGATAATTGATGACATCATGGTCATGCATTATTTTTAATAAATGAAAAAAAAGTTTTTCAGGTAGTTCACTTATTTTTTTCATATAGAGTTGGATGAATTCCATTTCGACTTGCTTTTTATTAAAGCCACCATCAAAAATTAAATATTGTGCCACTGGATTTTTAAACGAGTGTCTCCAGAACATTTTAAAAAAGCTTGGATATTTTTCAGTAAAAGTTTTTAAATGAGGAGAGACTATATCGACAATATTAGAATCAAACATGACATCTTGTGGTGGAATTACTGTTCCAGAAATAAGTATTTGAGCCCTCATATCTTCAGGGTATCTTCTCGCATGTTCTAGGCATATATTAACGCCCATACTATGGCCCATAAAAATTGATTTTTTGATTCCTAAGTCTTGCAATAGTTCATGGAGATCTTTGGTTATATTTGGAAAATTGCAAGTTTCTATATCGCCATCTTGAGAAGAAGCGTAATGAAATCGATAATCATGTATTAGTATTTGAAATCCTTTCTCCTCAAGATAGGGGATTTGAAATTTAAAATGACTATTACTGCACAGTAGCCCGTAGATTAAAACTAAAACGGGGCGGTTCGGATCAAGTTGAGATTGGAGAAAATTGGTATTATAAAAAATACGGATTCCATCAGATGTATAAAAATAATTGGGATGATTTGTTTTAAACATTGGTTCCCTTTTCAAGGTCAATTAAAACTTCTTCAATGAAGTCTAAGGCAAACCTTAGTTCAGGAGCCGTTTTGTTAAAATTTTCAAAAGCTGGTGCAAAATCGACACTCACAGTTGAATACTTAAGATTTAAGATACGAATTTGGTTCTCACCTAAAGAAAGTAAATCACCAACATTAATTTTCAGCGTTCCACTAACTTTTTTATTATTTAAATAAAAAAAATCGGTTAGTGAATCTCCCTGAACAATGGGTTGGCCTTCAATAAAACTTAAGGTCACATAAGATAGTGGGATCGTAGCACCAAGGAAAATCAAGTCATTTTTTTTAGAACGTCCAATTGAAATTGAATCGAATTCAAATTCATAAACACCTTGGGCGAAGGGATCATTACTTTTAATTACTTCTAAATAAATCATGAATTTATTATATCAAAAAAAAACAGATTATACCGTAGTGAAAATTCGTTCATCTTGAATATATTGCAGCATCAGTTGTGTTACTCCAGGATCTGAGATCTGGATTAAATGAAGTGCGTCTTCCCGGGCTTCGTATAAGACATCTGCATGAAGAATAATATTGGCGATTCGCTTTTGAGTGTGACTTCCAGATTGATCTGTACCAAAAAGATCACCTTCTCCGCGGAATTTTAAATCCTCTTCCGCTATTTTAAATCCATCAGTATTAGTTTCTATAACTTTTAATCGGTCCATACTTGTAACAGGTATGATTTTGTCATTTACTAAAAAGCAAAAACCTGGCTTTTGATCTCGTCCAACTCGTCCTCTTAATTGATGTAAAGATGAAAGTCCAAATCGCTCTGGGTTCATAATCGCCATGACCGTTGCATTGATGACATTGATTCCGACTTCAATAACACTAGTAGAAACTAAAATATCAACTTTGTGATTTTTAAAATCACTAAATATCTTAGCTTTTTCATCTGGCTTCATTTTACCGTGAAGCCCCTCTACTTTGTGGTTAGGGAAGTATTTTTTAAACCGCTCTAGAATATCGACCAAGTTGTGAAAGTCTTGTTCTACTTCAACACTTTCATTAATGGCCGGAACTACAACGTAAATTTGTTCGTTAAGTGAAAGTCTAGTCAGAACAAAACTTAAAAATTGTTGAAAAGTTTCTTTCGTTACGATTCGCGTTTTGTGCCCTTTTCTTCCAGCTGGCATAACTTTGATTGTAGAAATATCAAGGTCACCATACTGAGTCAGGCTAAGAGAGCGCGGAATTGGTGTCGCAGACATAATCAAGCAATGAGTTCCAACAGATTTGCTTGTTAAGCGAATTCTTTGATCAACTCCAAATTTATGTTGTTCGTCTATAATTGCCAAACCTAATTGTCTAAATTGAATAGAATCTTGAATTAACGAATGAGTACCAATGATAAAATCAATATCCCCAACTTCTAATTCTTTTTGAATCATTTTTTTTTCTTTAGCGGGAGTTGAACCTAGAATAAGTTTAATTTTATAAACTTTTTGATCAAATAACTCACTACAGCTTTGAAAATGTTGAAGGGCCAGAGCTTCAGTCGGGCACATTAAAGCCACTTGTGCACCATTTTCAATTACAATCATCGCCGCAATCATGGCAATGGTTGTTTTTCCACAACCCACATCTCCTTGAACGAGTCTCATCATGGGATGTGTTGCGGCCATATCCAAACGGACGTCACTTAGTGTCTTCATTTGATCAGTCGTTAAGATATAAGGGTATCGAGCACAAAAAGCAGCATATTTAGAATCTTCTACAGCGTAAGAGTTTGCTTTTGGTTTTTTAAAATATTGTCTTCGAAGATAAATCTTAATTTGGTCTTCAAAAAATTCTTCATAAATTAACCGCTTTTCCGCTCGAGAAGTTAACTCGGGGGTTGGTTTAATTTTGGCGTGTATGACTTTAAAGGCTTCAGACAATGAAAGAAAATTTTTACGCTGAATCAAACTTAATGGCAATGTTTCAGGAATATTATTCCAAAGCTCCATTGGTATTTTATCAATTATTTTTTTGACGATTATGCCAGAAACAGTGTTTAGAGTTGGGTATTGAATTTTTAATTCATTTGAGACAGTTACAAATGGCGAAGGTCCTTCAATATTTTCAAGTTCAAAAAAATCTGGATTGGTAAACTGAAGTTGACCATTAAATAGGCTTGCTTCCCCCATAAACTCTATCAAAACACATTTTGATATTTTTTGAGTGAGGGAGCCGTAAGTATTAAACCATTTTAAACTTAAAATTTTATCAGACATTGTATCTTGAACATGAACGCTTATATTATAAAGCATAGCCTTACCACGACCGCGGGCTTTGAAATTAGGCTTAGCGTGAACATTTAAAACTTTTGCTCGACCAATAAAAATTCGGCCATCTTCAACAAAATCAAAACTACGCAAAGGAGGGAGTTCTACAACTCTCAATGGAAATACCCAGAGTAAATCTTGAAATTCACGAATTCCAATAGCCTCTAGTTTTTCGAGAGATTTCAGAGACGCTTTTCCAGTGAGATCAATTAGAGGTGAATTCCAATTTAATGTTTTAATCTTTTTAGAATTTTGAGCAGAGGACTTAGTCGATGAATTCAAAAGATTCAATCTCGTACTCCACGTCACCTTTAGGGGCCTTGACTACGACTGTGTCGCCTTCTTCTTTGCCAATCAAAGCTTTGCCAAGTGGACTAGTATATGAAATTTTATTTTCACGTGAATTCGATTCGTCTTCACCAACGAGTATATATTTATGGCGAATATCTTTTTCAGTATCAACTACAAAAACAGTTGCACCAAAGACAATTTTTTGACTTTTGATTTTGCTGACTTCAACAACTCGAGAGCGAGCTAGGACACCTTGAAGCTGAGCGATTCGTCCTTCAATGATCCCTTGTTTTTCCTTAGCAGCATGATATTCAGCGTTTTCTTTAAGGTCTCCGAGGGCCCTTGCTTCAGAGATAGCTATTTTAATTTCTTCTCTTTCAATTTTAACTAACTGGTCAAGTTCAGCTTGAAGCTTCGTTTTTCCTGCAAGTGTTATAGGTACTTCATCCATTGGGATCCTTATTTTTTAAAAAGTGCATCAGCTGAGTTAAGTAAATCTTCTTTTGTAGGACCATTGGATCCACCAGCTGACAGAGTGAAATAATCACAAAAATTAGCTTTTTCCTTGTCTACGACTCGCTCTGCATTGGGTTCAGTGCATTCATTATAGACTCTCGAGTCAAAGAATTTACACATCTTACAACAATGTAGACTCCAAGAGCAATAGGGGCATTCTTCTGTTCGAGTGACTTTAAAGGCTCCTAAAATAGGGATCGTTTTATGGCAATGGTAGCAAATTGTACTTGGTGGTTGATTAGTCATTAAAAACTCCAATCTTTAATAAAGCCAATTTTCATTGAAGGAAGTATTGAATTAGCCTGAGGATTATTCGTTTCCGGGCTAAAATAAATTTTTGGTAAATTTCGTTTATTATATTCTTCAACTGCTTTGTTTAAATTTGATTCATTGGCCACTTCTAGAGTCCTCGCCACTAAGAAATTGACTAAAATAACGGCACCGCTTGATATTAAATAAATTTGTCGGTCTTGAGAGTCAGAGGTAAAAAAGCCAAAAAGCAGCAACCCTGTACCAGCCGTTCCCAAGATGGCATTAGGCCATCGAATAGCTGAGTTTTTTTGATAGGTATTAAGAAGTTCGAGTGCAACGGGATCCTTTTCCAAGTGATAGCGAAGTCCTTCACCTTTTTCGGATACATTTGAATCGACTAAGACTTCTTGGTAATTGATGACGGCAATTCGGCTACAAGTCTCGACGGACCATAGATTTTGAGAGCTAAAACTCATAATAAAAATAAATACAAAAAGAAAATAGCGCAATTTCACCTCAATTTTGATTTTCTGATTATAATATAGGGATATCCCATTCAAAAGGTTTTTTCATGGATTTGATTAGAGCTGGCCTGGGTCTAGGTAAAACAATTCGAAATGTTGGTCGATTGCAAGAAATTGTGCTTGTTTTTGCTCGCAATGGATTCGATGAGTTTATAACAAATAATGTTACGGCTAAAATTCCTAATTTTGTTTTGCAAAAATCAAAAAAAAGAATTTCTGAAGAACTTGCCAATAAGTCTGAAAAAGACTGGAACCAAGTTTTGGGATACCGACTACGAAAGTGTTTTGAAGAGCTCGGCCCTGCCTTTATAAAATTTGGTCAGCTTTTGAGTTCACGAGAAGACCTATTTCACCCATCTTTCTTAGAAGAAATGCGAATGCTCCGGGATAAAGTTAAACCAGTTCCTCTGGCAGATGTTTTACCTGCAATTGAAAAATCTCTTGGAAAAAAAATCGACCAGGTCTTTAGTTTTGTTGATCCTAATGCCATTGGAACTGCTTCGATTGGAGTTGTCTATAGGGCGGTATTAATTGATGGAACACCAGTAGTCATAAAAGTGAGGCGCCCTGGAATTGAAAAAGTTATTGAAGTTGATTTCTCTATATTAATGTTTTTAGCTGTTCAAGCAGAGAGAGTGAGTGCGGAGTTAAGATATTTAGGAGTCAGCAGAGTTCTCAATGATTTCGCTTTTACTTTGCAAAGAGAATTAAATTTTAATATTGAAGCACTCAATTGCGAACGCTTGAAAAAAAATCTAGAACGTCACGATGAAAAAAAGCTTTATTATATTCCAAAAGTTTTTAAAGATATTTCGTCTGAAGATATTTTGGTCATTGAGGAACTAAAAGGAATTCCCTTTAGTTCTAATCAGCTTATTATGGAGAAAAAAGAAGAAATAATTCCTAAAATGGAATATGGAATTCAGCTTTTTTTAAAGACATTTTTAAAAGATGGGTTTTTTCATGCTGACCTTCATGGTGGAAATTTCTTTTATCTTCTCGATGGAGTCAATGACGGTAAAATTGGATTAATTGATTTTGGATTGATGGGAAGTTTAAGTAAAAATGGACGGCATCATTTTATTGCAATCGTCTATGCCTTGCTGTCTTATAATTATGAAAATTTAGTTTATGAATTTTTAGATGTAGCAGAATATGACAATATTCCTGACATTGATGGACTCATTCGTGATGTTCGAGAAGGGTTAAGTCCGTTTGTTGGATTATCAGTCAAACAAACGAATTTCTCTGATTTATTATCAGTTGTTTTAAATACTCTGAAAAAACACCAAATCTATTT
Source organism: Bacteriovoracaceae bacterium (assembly GCA_947377285.1). Classification (GTDB taxonomy): domain Bacteria; phylum Bdellovibrionota; class Bacteriovoracia; order Bacteriovoracales; family Bacteriovoracaceae; genus Bacteriovorax. The sequence continues at coordinate 12,916 of CANCFT010000022.1, read as the reverse complement.
ACCACGTGAATGGTATATAATTTTCAGGGCCCTCATTACCATCGATGGAGTTGGGAAAAATTTAGGAATTGACCTCAATATTTTTGGAATACTTGAAGGCGATATTAATGAAATCGTACAAAGTACTTTCAATAAAGAAGAGTTGATGGAAGAGGCTGCATGGGCTGCCAGAGATATGACATCTTCCCTAAGAGTGCTTCCTCGTCACATCAGATGGTTTCTTCGTGATTTTGCCAAAAAAGGTTATGCGATTGAAATTAAAAATACTGGATACGAAAAAGAATATTCAGCTCTCATTGGTGCATTGATCTTTTTGGGATTCAGTTTAATTGCCGGAATTTTTATTTTTTCTGGAATTTTTATATTGGGCTCAAAAGATATTCAGACATGGAGAGATCTACCAACGATAAGTTGGATATTGTGGAGTATCGCACTCCTGTTATTTTCTTCGGGTATTGGGTCGTTGAAAAAGATTTAAAAAAGATTTAAAAAAGATTTTAATGAGGCCAACTGCCAACTTTTAGAGTCGGTCAAAATCCTTTGAAGTCTCTGCTTTTTCAGCTCCTAGTATATAATCTTGTATAAATTTTTAATCCCCTTTAAAATTAGTAGTATTAGATAGATTTAAAATGTGGGTTTGTATGATTAAGTTGATGATAAAATTTATTAACATTTTGGTTTTAACAAATTCTCTACTTTGGACTACGGCCTTTGCTCAAACAGCTGCAGGGGATGCAGCCAAATTAGATGCAGCGGCAGCAGCAGCTGCTGCAACGACGACTGTTCATAATACAACGGGTGTTTCTCGAGATGCACTGACTTCTGGAAATACACTTGAAGTAGGGGCGGCCGTACATAGTGTAACAACTGAACAAATTAATGTTGCTAATGGAAATATTCCCAATGCTCAAACTGCAGCTGCTCAGGCATTAGCTGCGATGAATGCAGCTCAAACTTTACTCGATCAAAAAGAAGCTTTATATCAAGCTGCTGAGTCTGGTGTTAATCAAGCTCTTATTGATAGAAGAACAAGTGAATTAAATGCAGCTCTAGCAAATTGTCCGGGTTATGATCCTCTTAATGGATTTGGTTCTTGCTCAGGTCAAAATGCAGCAGATATTAGTACCGCTCAAACTAACTTAACTCAAGCACAACTACGAAATAATGATCCTGGTTTAATTGCTCAAACGAAAGCTGAACGAGACCAAGCAAAAACAGATTTGATCGCAGCGACTCATGAAAACCAATATGGAATGCAAACAGAAGCTGGGGCCAATGCTCTAAAAGCTGCAGCTCAAGAAATTGATAATAGTATTATTCGAGAGCTTGCCAAGCCTGCTGGTGGAGTAATTGACGTCATTAATACTGCTGCAACTACAAATAATCTTACTGATCAATTTGGTGGAAGATCTGGATATGGTTTAAGTCTATATGGAGATCAGCTAAAACGAGATATTACGATGCTTATTATTGGTCAGGTTACTTCTCGCTTAAGTGCATGCACACAAGTTCCAGATTTAAAATTAGGCATCGGAGCTGGGCAAGCTTTTATTGTTGGCGAGGTTGCTGAATATGCTCAAGCAGAATATTTAAAAGGTCAATTAAAAGAAGCGATCTCTCGAACACAAGGTAATTTAGAACATAAACAACTTGAATATTTTGAAACGTTATTAACTGAATACAAACAAGTATTAGATTCATCATTAGCTAAAAAAGAATTTAGAACTTTATCTAAAGTAGCCTTTAAAAATGCGGCAGCTTTAGCGGCCGCAGAGGCCGTCGAAGATGAAACTTTTCATACTGCTTGTGAGAATTCCAATATCAACATGACGAGTAGAGGAAGTAATAAAGCGGGTGATGAATGGGCAATTTGTATTGCGGAAGATTTAGCTTGTTCGGCCCTGTTTACTGGAGCTTTGGCATGTCATTTGGCGCTTGTTCCCTGCTTGAATGACGCTCCTGCAAGTCAAAATAGTTGTAACTCTGGCTTTGCAGCAACCAAGCAAAAACTAATTGACCGCAAGCTTGCTTGCGATCAACTTGGTGATGAAAGTATGATTACATCCACTATCACGGCCAGTAAAACAATCCGTGATAGATGTGTTGCCGATGGTGATGCAGTCGCGCTATCTGCAGGAACAGGTTGCTCAGGTTATTCATCCCCTGGAGCAGGACCATATTCTATGTGTGATAAAGCATCTGATGCTTACAAAAGAAATATGGCCGCTTGTCCTGTAAGTGTTTTAACTGCTGCTCCTGCTGCAACGTTAGAATCTTCAGGAGTAGCTTTACCTAAAGACGCAAGTTATGTAGCACGAGCTTCAGAAAAAGTTTCAAGAGCCCTAGATATTAGAATGGCTTCACCTCGACATAGAGTTATTGTTTGGAGTGCCTTTTCAGATTTAGCAGACCAAGCGATTCAAGATAATGTTTTAATGATTAATGAAATAAAAAAACAAATGGCTAAAATTCAATCCATAATCGATGAATTAAATAAGAGTGCCAATGGAGTAACTCTTGCCAATAACACATCCACAACTTTAAAAAATCCAACTTTAAATCTCTTAAAACCTACTACGTTTAAGTTTAAAGCTGCAACAACTTGTCTTACAGGTGTCACTGGTGCATGTGCACCAGTTTCTGACTCTATGGCCGGCTTAAGTGGTTTTAATAATTTTTCAGGTGCTTTAAAAGATTCGACCAATGGAGTGACAAAAGGATTAGATGTTATAAGTAACACTCAAAGTATAACTGCTGCCGGAATGAGTAGCATTTTAGGTGCGAATAATCGAGCAAGTGCAATCGATAAAGAGTTAGCTAAAAAGACTTCATTACTTCAATCATTATTGAAAAAAAGTGGTGATAAAACTGATTTAAAAAAAGATTCTCTTAGTTTTTCAAATGATTTTAAAAAGAGCGTGACGAAAATAACGAACATTTCTACTGACTCCGATTCAAGTTCGAAGCTTGCGAGTCTTTCTTCAAATGGCAAAGAAGATGCAGCTGGCTTAGCGAATAGTACTATGAAAGCGAATAAACTACTAAATCCGGGAACTGGCACAGCGGGATTATTATCAGCTATTGGTAATATTTCTGATCAAAAGAAATCAGATGAAAGTAAAACAGACGATTCGTCTAAATCAGATAAATTAAAAGATGGTGGAATTGATCCTAATTCAGAAGAGGGAAGAAGGATTGCAGAGGCCATAGAAGCCCGAAATAAAACTAATAAATCAAAATACAGCTCTTCTGAAGATGATGGTTTATTTGATAAAATTAGCAAAGCCTACGTTCGGAATTTCGATAAGATTTTAGTGAAAAGAGCAAAAATAATACCTGAAAGTAATTAAAGCTATTTGCTTTTGAGATAGGAATTTAAAATGAAGAAGTTGATGCTAAGTTTATTGTTAATGATTTCCACCTCTACTTATTCGGCAGATAAAGTCGATAAGTCAAAGGCTCTCGTTAATCCATGTGTTAAGGATGCTGCCTCTAAAGAATGTGAAGACTTATTAAAAAAAAATAGAGAAAGTAATTCTTGTGCAGATGACATTAAGAAATTTTGCATTGAGGATAATTCAAACAACACATTAGCAGAAGCCAAGCCTACTAAAGTTGTAACAACGAAAAATATTAATTCTTGTTTCGAGAAAAATAAAAATCAGCTATCAAAAAAATGCAGCCAGTCTCTTTTAAAAAAGATTCCAATGGATACTTCGTGCACTGACCGGTGTCTTAATCTCAAAGGCGATGACCAAATCACTTGCCTAGCTGAATGCCATTTAAAATAATTTTCTAAACGCTATCGGCACCTGCAACATAAAGCGAAAGCTTAAAGTTTAAAAACTCCTCAAGTGGTTTCGGTCCAAAAATATATTGAAGAAATTCTTTTGGAGTGGCTTCAAACTTTTTATCATTAAATTCAAAAGCAATAGATTCATTATCGATTGATTTAATAAAAAGTTTATTATTAGAAATAATTTGTAAAAAGTTATTAAATAACACTTGAGAGGATATTTTAAAAAAAGCGGTGTAGAAAATTTCTTCGTTTAAAGTTTTGTCCTGCTCGGTTTCAGGAAGCCAAACCCTAAAAGCACTTATTTCTTTGATGAAACTTATATATTCAGTGCTCAAGCACGAAAATTCATGAATTATATTTGTTAAATCTCTTCCTTTGTTTATGCAAAAATATTTATCAATTTGAGAATGGCTATTTCTCTTTATATATAAATCAATAGTGTTCATTTCTTTGATTATTGACCAATCTTTCTCAAGGCGTTTCACGGTGAAGAAAAACTTTTCATTAAAATTGCTATAAAGCTCAATTATCTTTTGAAAGTCTTTTTCTGATAAAGCAGTAAAAGTTGTTTTTTCAAAACCAAGTGGACTCTCATCATTGCTAAAACTTTTCTTTCCACTTTCTAGAAATCCACCAGCTCTAAGAAATTGAAATTTTTCATAAAGTCCTTCAATGTCACTCCATAAAATAAACAGTGCAACTTTTTCTGAATAAAGTTCAATGGCGTGATTCATTAAAAACTTAAATAAGTTTTGACCACGGTATTGTTTTTGTGTTGCGATTCCTCCAATGAAAGCAACTTTCATTTCGGCATTTGATTTAATTAAGCTTCGTGGGCAAATGGCCAAATGTGCAACAACAGCATTTGTATTTTCATCAATTAATAGAAAACAATTTTCAAAATTAAGTGGGTTTACTAAAGGTGCAAAATCTTTTTCATAAGACTGATTTTCATTATAATGAAATTCCTCTTGAATTAAGTTCATCACCTCATCGAAATATTCAGGGTTATGAGAAAGTGTTGTGAGTGCAAAGTTTTTTTGAATCATATTGTCTATTTTACAAACACTAATCATTAATCTGTCTAAAATTATTCAAAAAAAATGCATGAGAAAAAAGCTACACTATTAGTTTTTGATTATTTTCAAGCGGTTACGGGTTAAAAAATGTCCAAAAAATAGTCACTTTTTTCTAAAGTTATTTTTAAAGGCGTCGATTAGTTGAATATGAAGCCGTGAGAGAACTCTTCTCACAGAAAAACATGATGTTTTTCAGACCAGAAATCAAGGAGGATGTATGGGACTTCGAATTAACACCAACGTGGCGTCTTTAAACGCACAGAGGAACCTAGGATCTACTAGGATTAACATGAACAGGTCTTTGGAGAAGTTATCTTCTGGACAAAGAATCAACAGAGCTGGTGACGATGCTGCCGGTCTCGCAATTTCTGAAAACTTAAAAGCACAGATCAAAGGACTAGGCCAAGCTGAAAGAAATGCTGAAGATGGTGTTTCATTAGTTCAGATCGCTGAAGGAGCATTAGGGGAAGTTTCAAATATCCTAATCAGACTTCGAGAACTTTCGGTTCAAGCAGCTTCTGATACTATCGGAGGAACTGAAAGAAAGTTCCTTAACGTGGAATTTGAACAGTTAACTTCTGAAGTTGACCGTATTGCAAACTCTACAGAATTTAACCGCGTACCATTACTTAACGGAACTGGTGCAGTGTTTGATATTCAAATCGGTACTCGTAACGATCCTATCTCAGACAGATTAACATTTGATGCTTCTTCAGCAGACGTTAACGTCGCTGCACTTGGCTTAAACTTAGCTTCTGTTTCAGATAAAATCTCAGCTCAAAACTCTTTGACTTCAATTGATCAAGCGATCATTTCGGTCTCAGGTATTAGAGCAGACTTTGGTGCTCTTCAGAACAGATTGCAATCAACGGTTAACAATATTCAAGTAAGTATTGAAAACCTTTCTTCTGCAAACTCTCGTGTAAGAGACACAGATGTTGCTGCAGAAACTGCAGAGTTAACAAAACAAAACATTTTAATGCAAGCTGGTACTAGTGTGCTTTCTCAAGCTAATTCAAGTACTAACTCAGCATTAGCTTTAATTCAGGCAGCTGCTCAACGCTAATAAGTGATGAGCCTCAAACACGCCTGCAAAGTGTGAGTTGATGCTGAAGAAAAGTGATTTTAATGAAGAGACCTAACATTGTAGTAGATGGTTAGAGCTTATGACAATTGTACGTGAATATTAAAAAAATAATAATAATTTTTTGAACAAGATGTTCAAAGTAATACCAGGAGGTTTTTTGTGAAAGGAGATTAAAAATGGGTTTAAGAATAAACACAAATATTCCGTCGTTATCGGCACAAAGATCTTTAGGGATCAACACCAGAGCACAAAATGATAATTTGAGAAAATTATCTTCTGGTGAACGTATCACTCGGTCTGGAGACGATGCAGCGGGATTAGCTATAAGTGAAAACTTAAAAGCGCAAATAAGAGGAATGAGACAAGCTAAGCGAAATGCTGGCGACGCAATCTCAATGTTACAAACGGCAGAAGGTGGAATGAATGAAATCTCGAACATCATCATTAGACTTAGAGAACTTTCAGTCCAAGCCGCTTCAGATACAGTTGGGAAAACGGAGAGAGGATTTACAGACATTGAATTTCAAAATCTCAAAGAAGAGATTGATAGAATTTCAAAGTCTACCGAGTTTAACGGAATTAAACTTCTCGATGGAACAGGCGGAAAACTCGAATTCCAAGTTGGTATTAAAAATGATCCTATCCTCGATAGACTTCACTACGACGGAGCAGGAGCGGACGCATCTCTCGAGTCACTTAGTTTGGCGATCGATGGGGTGTCTACGAAAGAAGGTGCACAAGCTTCGCTTAAAAAACTTGATGATGCTTTGGTGCATATCAACGGTGTGCGAGCGAATTTTGGGGCCCTTCAGAACCGGTTGCAATCAGTCACTAATAACTTGGAAGTCAGCGATGAAAACTTATCTGCTGCCAACTCGAGAATTAGAGATGTTGATGTAGCTGCTGAGACAGCAGAATTGACGAAGAATAACATTCTTCTTCAGGCAGGTGTTTCGGTACTATCGCAAGCGAATCAGTCGCCTAACTCAGCTCTTAAACTACTACAAGGTTAATTCAAGGAAAGTTGCTCCGAATGGAGCAACTTTCCTCTTTTTTATTTCCAGGATGGAATGTATGCACGCGGAGACAGGAGCCGAGAGCGGGCAATTATGTTACACTAATGACTTAAAAGAGGAATCATTATGGCAATAGATCAAAGCGAAGCAATTGATAAACGAAAGACAGTTTTAATAATTGGTATAAATTCTTTTGTTGGTTCTAATCTCGCGGAGTTTTTCAGAAAAGATTATCGAGTTGTAGGAACATATCATCATAAAAATCAGCCATTGCCAGGTATATTAACTCTTCCATGTGATGTGCTTAATAAAGATGAAGTGCAATTAGTTCTTTATGCTTTTAAGCCAGACTTTGTTCTGTATTGTGTCGGTCTCTCTACTTTGAAAGCATGCTCAGAAAGACCAAATGTTTGTGATGCCTTAAATTCAGCGGGATTATTTAATGTTGCAGAATTGGCACCTCGATACGGTGCTCGAATTGTTTATTTTTCCTCTCAATTTATTTTTGCTGGAGCTAATAAAAACTATCACGAAGCGGACAACCCAGATGTTATTTGTCAGTACGGGAAAGCGCAGGCCTCATCAGAGTTTTACTTACAAAAATCATCGCTAAATTATTTAATTATTAGATGTTGTAAAATATATGGGAGAGGGATTTCTCCTCTTCGAAATAACTTTTTTGAATTGCTTCAGAAAAACATTAAAAATAATTTGAATACAACTTATGATAATTTTGTTCATCAAGGATTTTTAGATGTTTATTTTTTAGGAATGATTTTGAAAATGTGCATTGATAAAAATGTGGCCAACAGACTTATCCAGTTTAGTGCTCAAGATACGATGACACATTATGAGTTTTCTAAATTATATTGTGAAATTTTTAATGAATCAGACGGCCTTGTTAATAGTGGTAAGTGGCCATTTCCAATTGCCAAAGGATCTAGTTTGGAAAAACTAGAAGAGCATTTACATTTCAAATTGAATCCTTTGAACTTAGAAGGATTACTTAAAATAAAAATGCCAACTATAAGAGAATCACTAGAATTTACTTATAAAAGATTTAATGGAAACAAGCATGAAGGTAAAGTTGTCATTAATAAAGGTGAAGGGATTTCTTTTATCTAATTAGCGAGCAGAGTTGACGATAAACTCAGTGAGGTAATGTCGAACAAGTGCATCTACATCAACAACTTCATTATTAAAGCGCCAGGTGATTTTGTTAAATGGGCCTAGGTGAGCACGAACTTCGTGGATATTTGTCGAGCCAAATTGGTCGTTAAAACTCAAACGCGCCCCATAAATATCTTTTCCATTTGCCAAAAACCCAATTGAAATCACATCGTAAGATTTACGTGCAAAAATTAATCTCAATGAATTTCTAAAAAGCATAAAGTCATTAACTGTATTTGAAATTTTAAATAATTTAATGGTCGCTCCTGACATATTGCGAGCGCGGTGTTCATTAAATTTTGTACAATAAGCTTCAAAACGATCACGTAAATCATTCATGAATGCAATTGAAGATTCTTCTAAGAGTAATTCTGGGTTTAAATGACCATTGATGTTCACTATTCCAGATTCATCCATATTGATTTCATCAAGGGCAAGGCCTTCGATCCATGCATAATTGAGAGACTGAAATGTTTGATTGTTTTCGATCATAATAAAATGATCATAGCAGACTGCTTTATTGTCAATAACTTAAAAAGAGCCTAGGAGCAGGACTTACTCTCAGGTTCCGCCCATTTTTAAAATAGGTGGCTGCAGTTAGTAGTCAGTTCAGGCTTCTCACTAAAAAAACCCAGAGGGTTAAATATGAGCTTGCACACCGTGACCAGGGACCGCTCCCGAATATATCTTTATAGAGGAACCAACTTAATGCCAACTCCTAGACTCACTTCCATTATACACCTTGGGTGTTTAGTTCTCTAGGAAACTTTTTGCCATCCTCGTAATTTTAACTGGTTGCCCAGAAAAAAGCATTTCCCGCTTACAAAGTCATCTAATTGTTGAGCATTATGATAAAATAATATTGCACATAATTTAAGTTTTAATCAAAAAGTTACGAGAAGGAATAAGTGTGATTTCAAGAAAAGGAGAGACATTATGAAGCAGCTTGTAGCCTATTTGAAAGATGAAAGTGGGCAAACATCAACAGAATATATCTTACTTGTAGCAGTTGTTGCGATGATTGTTTTCAAGTTTAAGAACACTGCGGGTGCTAGGCTTGGTAAATTAACTGATGATGTCTTCAGCAATGCAGACAATATGGTTAAGGATATGAATACTCCATAAAATTTTCTTAGATTTAAATTAAGAATATTTTCAACAATCATTTCGGCATTGTTTGCCTCCTGTTGCACCAATAGCATCCTTCTTTAATCTTTAAATTATGACTTTTAAAAATAAATTTAAAGAAAATGGTCAAGCACTTATTGAATATCTACTCATTTTTAGCTTTATGACTTTCATCGGAATTAGTATGGTCCGAGGTCTCAGTAAAACTCTTTTGAGTTCGATTGGATATATGGGATTTGAGTTAACGGAGCAATTCACAGTAGGCGTGTGCAAGCGCGACTGCTTTTATACAGGCTATATGAATCAGGAAAAGAAATAATGATGCCTATTATGGTTTTCATATTTCTATCAATTCAGCTTTTAGTTGTTGCCTATATCGATTTTAAAACGACAAAAATTTCAAATGTTTGGATTTTTATCAATGCTTTATTTTTTTGCGTTCTTACACTTGTTTATCCAGAAATTTATAAGTGGAGTTTCGGAATTCTTATATTTCCCATTTCATTTTTGTTAGTCGGATTTTTATTGTTTGTATTAAATATAATGGGAGGTGGAGATTCAAAATATCTTTCCTCACTTTATCTTTTAATTCCTTTGGGACTTCAAGATAGAGCGTTTCTTTATCTGTTATACACAACTGTTTTAATCGGAAGTTCGATTTTGTTATTTAGTGCTCTTAAAAATCTAGATAAGATAGTAATCTTAACTAGAATAGGAGATGTAAAAGGTATAAAAAAAATTTTTGGGAAAAAATTTACTTATGCTCCAGTAATTTTTATCGCATGGATGTGGTTCGGATGGCAAAATCATTCAGTACTCAGTTACTAACAAATAAGCGTGGTCAAACGGTTGTTGAGTATATTTTATTGCTCGCGGTGATCAGCTCGCTTAGTTATGCTTTTTACAATAACAAACGTTTTAAGAATTTTTTAGCTGGTAAAGACGGAATGTTTTTTATGATGAAAAAAGGGATCAGCTATTCCTATCGATATGGCATTGAATATAATCCAGAAGTACCATTTGAATCAAAAATGGAATATGAATATGGATCAAATGGGCATGATACCTATTTTAATGCAAAAGATAATAAGAGTCATTTCTTCAGCGGAGCTGACGTTTATCCACCACCATGAAAAATAATAAAGGACAATCTACCATTGAATTTATTTTAACTTTTACGGCCGCCGTAGGTTTTATATTTTTATTTTTAAAAATGGCCATAAATTACACGAATGGATATATGGTTCACCATGCGACTTATATGGCATCTCGAAGTTATCTTGTCGGTGATGCTGAAAGGTATGGAGAAGTAAGTGCAGGAGATGAGCCTGTATTCAGATTTGCAACTAAAATTTTTAAAAAATATTTACCAGAACAATTAATTTCAAACTTTGATGGAACTCTTAAAGAAAATAGTCCATCAAATGTTAATTTTTCGGCCTTTGTTGGAGTTTGGACGGAGTTTCATCAAGTCTTTTCATTAGGATTTATTGGCGGGAAAGATCAAGTTGTTTACCGGTCAGAATCTTTTCTTGGACGAGAGCCAACGAGGAATGAAGTATTTACTCAAGTTTGTTCTGCGATATCCACTGTTACAATGGGTGGTGCTGGTCATTGCGATATACATGCAACTCTAGACGATAATGGAGGTTGAAGATGCGTTTGAAAAATAAAAAAATATTCTTCAATCAAAAGGGACAAGCTGTATTTGAAATGATTTTATTTCTACCTTTCCTCATGTTCCTATATACAATTTACTACACTACAGGAAATTCAATTAATGGTTCTATCAATCAGCAAAAAGCCGTCCGTGGCTATTTTTATACTTTAGTGAAAGGAAATTCATATGTTATTCCATTTGTAGAATTAAAGCATTTTCGAAATCTTGGAATTTCAAAAGTAGGGTTTTTCTCATTGGGGTGGGATGATCATTTAACTAACGAAAAGCCATTTGCACCTTGTTTTAGATTTTCTTCAATATTAAAAAATAAAACGACTGAAGAGTGCAATAGTGGAGAAAGAGAAGCTCCAGACTCAAGCCGCTTTATCCGAGTATTTACCTATTATGGAGTTTGTGGACCTTATTACACCCCATCCTCAGTCGACCGTGATAGTTATAGTATTGATCAACCTAACCAGGCCCTTACTGCTAGTTGTACTTTAGGCAATTAGTGCAAAATCTTCCCCTCAGTAAAATTTAATCAAAATTTGATAGAATTAAAAAGCTAGTTATTTAAACAGGTTGGAAAAAATGAACACTCGCGCCCTGACATTGGCCCTCGTTATCGCAGGATTTGCCATGTTGATGGTTTACACATACATCGAAGATCAAAAAGCAGCGATGATTCGTGATTTTGGAACTTTGAGTTCAGTTGTTGTGGCAAAAGTTGATATTCAAGAATTGGACTTGATCGATGATTCGAAAATTGAAGTTAAAACTGTTCCAGAAAATTTTTTATCACCAGGACATTTTAAATCGATTAAAGATTTAGAAAATACCATTGCGACTGTGCCAATTATTAAAGGTGAACAAATCACAAAACCAAGAGTGACTTATCCTGGAATTAAAACAGGTTTATCGAGACAAGTTTCAGTTGGTAAGCGTGCAGTCGCAATTAATATTACAGAAAGAGATGCAGTTGGAAGATTGATTAAGCCAGGCGATAGGGTTGACGTTTTAGCTGGTATTGATATTTCTCAAGGTGCTAGAAAAGACTTACAGGCAATAAGAACTGTCTTGCAAGATGTATTGGTGCTCTCAACCGGAATGAGTATGACAAACTCAATTCCAATTTATGGAGTAGAGACACCAAAAGTTATTCGAACGATGAATTTAAATACTTATACAACATATAATACAATTACTTTAGAGCTCGATCCTTATGATGTTCAAAAATTATCTTTTATACAGTCTTTTTCAGGAGGGAGTTTATCGCTCTCTTTAAGAAATAATTCAGATAAAGAGCCGGTTAGATTAAAAGCGACACAGATCTATGATGTTTTGGGAGACGATGCTCCAGCCGCAAAACAGTTTTATAGTGATAAGTATTCAAAAGAGAATAAAAATAATGGTCAATAAGTTATTTCTTTTAATCATTTTAGTTTTTTCTAGTTTGAGCCTTGCTGCCCAAGAGGAAACTCCAAATAAAGAAGAAGCGCCTAAAGAAATCGAAATTGTTGCAGGCTTAGAAAAAATTATACAGCTAGACTTTGTCCCTTTTACAGGAAACAAAGTTTCAAATGAAAACGTCGCACGCATTGAATTCATTCCAGCAAAAAAACAAATAAATGTCATTGGTATTAAGGCCGGCGAAACTCTTTTAAATCTTCGTGATAATGTTGGCGATATTCGTGCTCGGTACTCAATTAAGGTGACAACGTCAGAATCGTCTAAAGTCGTTTTACAGTTAAAAGAATTACTCGGTGATGTCGAAGGTTTAGAAATTGGTATGAAGGGTGAATCTGTCTACGTTGGTGGACAAATTGTAGTTCCAAGTGACATTGGAAAAGTAGTAGTCATACTTGAGCGTCCGCAATTTGCAGATGTTTTGAGACTGGTAGAACTTTCGCCACAGACCCAATTAATTATCGCCAGAAAGATGCAAGAAGAAATTCAAAAAAGTAATTATAAAGATGT
>CANCFT010000021.1 GCA_947377285.1 Bacteriovoracaceae bacterium | reverse complement strand
CTGCTGCAAACTCTCGAATTAGAGATACTGACTTTGCTGCTGAATCGGCTAAAAACACTAAGATGAACATCTTAACTTCTGCAGGAACTTCAGTGTTAGCGCAAGCGAACTCTCAAGGACAAGCGGCCTTGAAACTTTTAGGTTGATTTGCAGATTTGATTTTAAAAAAATTAAAAAAAGAAGGCCTTCCTATGGAAGGTCTTTTTTTTATTTAGAAATTAATTCCAAGGTTTGCACCAAAACTAGAATACTTCACTTTTAATTGTGGGTCTCCAGAGCCAATTGTATAGCGGTAATCAACTCCAACTGATAGTTCTTTAACAACCATATATTCTGCTCCAGCACCAACATGGTAACCGACATCAAGATAATTAGTTGTGTCTGAAGGAGGTGAATTAACCATAAAGGCTAAACCAGCTGGAATAATCCAAGGACGAAAATTTCCTAATCCTTCAAAGCGGTATTTAGGAGCGATGACAACAGCTAATTCTGAAACTGAAACTTCTCTTGGAACAGAACTCAAACCAGCAACATGGCCAATGGCATTGACTACGGTTTTATGTGAAAATCGGTTATAGTCGACAAAAATTTCCCCGGCCACTGAGTTAGTTGGAAAAAGTGGGCAATTCATAAGCTTTAAATCTAAGCCTGCACCTAAACCTTTGCCTGACTTATCATCATTTTTACCAGAAGTTCCATTCACATCCGTAAAAATTTGGCTTCCTCTGCTTGTTGTGAGCGAAGATAATCCATATCGATAAAAAACTTGTCCATCGGCAAAAGCGTTAGTAGTCATTAAGGCAAGAAAGGCAATCGTAGTTAATTTTTTCATTAAAAAATCTCCAGTTCGTTATTATGTAAATTCATACTGAACTTCAAAATATCGAGTGAATATTTTTTAAATTAGTTTTAAAAATGATTGTGCTTAGTAAATGGAAGATGATTTAGATTAGAGATTTAATCTTAGTGAGCATTGACTCCAAGGTAAGCGGCCTTTACTTCAGGATTAATTAATAACTCTTTAGCATTTCCTTCTAAACGAACAAGCCCTTGCTCTAAAACATAGGCTCTATCAGCAACCTTAAGTGCTCTGTAGGCCAGTTGCTCTACAAGTAAAATAGAAGTCGTTTTAGTTTTTTTAATATTTTCTATCACATTAAACATTTCATCAATAATAACTGGAGCAAGACCCATGGAAGGTTCATCAAGAATCAGAGTTTGTGGCTTTAGCATTAATGCTCGACCAATTGCTAGCATTTGTTGTTCACCACCAGAAAGAGTTCCTGCTTGTTGAAGTTGGCGTTCTTTGAGTTTTGGAAAAATCGTAAAAATTTCTTCCACCGTCTCATGAATTTTAGACATTTTTTCTTTCTTAGTTCTTACAAAAGCTCCAAGAATAAGATTATCAAGCACACTTTGTTGAGCAAATATTTTTCTGGCTTCTGGGCAATGAGCTAATCCCATACTAACTCTTTTATGAGACGGAATTTCGTTTGCCAATGTCTGATTGATATAGACTTCACCAGAGCGTGGAGTGATAAGCCCTGATATACATCTCAAAAGAGAAGTTTTTCCCGAACCATTGGCCCCAATGATTGCGACTAGCTCTCCAGGATTAACTATAAGACTCACACCTCTAACGGCCACGATACCACCATAGGCTACGACTAAATTTTTAACTTCAAGCATCTCTAAGCTCCTTCGCCTTCGCTACCTAAGTAAGCTTGAATGACTAACGTATTTTTTTGAACCACACTCGGAATTCCACCCGCAATTTTTTTACCAAAGTCCAAAACTGTAATTTCATCAGAAATTTTCATGATCATATCCATATGGTGCTCAATCAATAATACTGAAATACCATGCTCTTTAACTTTTAAAATGATGGAATTAAATTCTTCAATTTCAGTAGTTGTTAAACCTGCAGCAGGTTCATCTAAAAGTAAAAGTTTTGGTCGCATGGCAAGTGCTCGGGCAATTTCTAATCGGCGAGCTTGACCATAGGCCAAGTTTTTAGCCTTCTCTAAAGCTAAATGAGAAAGACCAACAAATTCTAGCCATTTTAAACATTCTGCTTGATGGTGTAGCTCTTCATTTTGAACATTTGGTAAACCTAACAAAATTGAAAAAAGAGACGATTTATAATGAGTATGAAGACCAACAAGTACATTTTCTAAAACAGTTAAATCTGAAAAGAGTTGTAGGTTTTGAAATGTTCTCGCAATTCCTAGGCCCGCCCTTTTATTAGGAGCGACTTCATTTGCCAGCTGATCAAATATAATAACTTTTCCATTGGTTGGTTTATAGAGACCAGTAATTAAATTTATTGTTGTTGATTTTCCTGAACCATTTGGCCCCATAAGCCCATGGATAGTTCCAGGTTTAACAACTAACTCTAATTGATTGACGGCCACTAAGCCTCCAAAGCGCATTTCCAGTGACTCTAGTTTTAGCGGTGTGACAGAGCTAGCTTTTTGAGAATCAAATAAAGAAATTTGCTCACCGATATTTTTAAGTTTTAGAAGGTCGTATTTTGTATTGATTTTTTTTGGAAATAATTTCTCAAAAGTTTCTCTCACAAGTCCAGCGATTCCATTGGGTAAAAAGAATAAAACTAATAATAAAAGAATTCCAAAAACCATTAAACGGTAATCTTTAAACCAAGTGAAAAGATCAGGGAGGATTACGACTAAGGTCATTCCTATTATATTTCCCAATGCAGATCTAACTCCGCCAAAAATGAGTGCCATGAGTGCCAGGATAGAGAAATCAAGAGAAAAAGTATTGGGAGCAATATAATTATCAAGGTGAGTAAAAAGACCTCCAGCAAGGCCTGCAATTCCAGCAGATAAAACAAAGGCAGAGATTTTAAAATATGACTTTGATATCCCACAACTTTCAGCAGCGATACTACTGAATTTGATCGCTTCAAAGGCCCTGCCCCAAAAACTTTGTGCAAGATTATTTTTAATATACATGACCAGAAGTAAACAAGGGTAAATGACCCAGAGATAATTATTTCCATCGAGAGAAAGAGACCCGATTTTAAGCGGAGTCATTTGAATTCCCTTAGTTCCATTTGTCAGGTTTTCTTGTTCATTAATAATGGTATAAATAATAATTCCATAAGCAATGGTTGTCACGGCCAGGTATGGCCCAGATGATCGAAGAGAAGGAAACCCCAAAATAAAACCAAAAATAGCTGTGATTATCACCGCCATTACAAGAGAAGCCAGAAATGGCCATTCATAAAATAAATGAATTGATCCACCTGCATTTGCAATAGCAGTCGAATTAAAGACGGCCATTGTATAAGCTCCAACAGCAAAAAGTCCTGCATGGCCAATCGAAATATCACCAATGTATCCGGTAACGATATCCAAAGAGGCAACTAAAATAGTATAAATTATAATTCGACCTAAAATTCCATGAACATAATACTCATTATGAACAAATATAGGCAGGAGTAAGGGCAAGAAATAGATGAGATATTTAAAACTCTTGAAAACTTTATTGTTCATTTAAATTATACCTTTTTTATCATCGTTTTTCCAAATAAGCCGTTGGGCTTAATTAAAATAACGAGGATCAAAATAATAAATCCTGGCAATTCTTTATATCCCGATGAAATATAGCGGGCCGTGAAAAATTCTGAAATTCCTAAAATTAAACCACCGACCACTAAACCTTTTCCAGATTCAAGGCCTCCGATAATTGAGACGGCATATGCCTTTATCCCAAGGCTCGAGCCCATTGAAGCTGAAACAAAAGTAAGTGGAGCAACTAAAAGTCCAGCAATAGTGGCAATTGTTGCACTTAGAATAAATGATATTCGAACCACTTGGTGTTGAGGAATTCCCATCAAAGAAGCTGTTTCTTTATCTTCACTAACTGCTTGTATGGCCTTGCCATAGATTGTGTATTTTTTAAAACTTTCTACACCAAAGACAATAATTGTCGCAACGACTACTAATAAAATTTCCTGAGGATAAATCCCAGTTCCAAATATTCTAAAGGGTACATCTCCTAATGGAGATGGAAATCTAAAATCCCCAGTTGACCAAATTTGTTCAACGGCATTTTTAATGATAATTCCAACTGCCAGTGTCGCTAGGACCCATGTAAATTCTGATTTTAATTTTAAAGAGGGCTCGATCGCAAATTTATGAATTGCTGTTCCAGCAATCATCCCTGCTACGAGTACACCTATGATGGGAAATAAATAGGAGTGACCTAAAAGATTACCTGAATGAATGTCGACATAAAGTGAAAAACCTATAACACCACCTAACATCATTACATTTCCCAAGGAAAAATTAATGGTTTTAGAAGTTGAAAAAGTGAGGTTATATCCAAAAGCGATCAGGGCATAAATTATGCCCTGAATACTTCCTGAAACTATGATTTGAAAAATTTGATTCATTTCTATACTGCTTCTTAAATAAGGCCTAGATTATTTAGCTTTTACTACTGCACCGTTTTCAACCATTCCTAGAACTACGTTAGATTCTTTAATCGCTTCGTGATCAGTTGTTGAAAAAGGTTTTGTGTATGAGCCAGTCACACCTTCATATTTTGCCGTTAAATTTTCTAGGGCAGCTTTAATTTTAGTACCATCAGTAGATTTAGCTTGTTCGATTGCCAATTTTAAAAGATACATTGAATCATATCCTTGAGCTGCTGAAACGGCAGATGCAATTGGAGATTCATTATATTTCTTTTTGTAATCAGCAATAAATTTTAATTGTTTTGGGGTTGTCGCCGCTGACTCAATAAATGTCTGAGGCATTTTCGTTCCGTTTCCATTTTTTCCTGCATTAGTAATGTAGTTTGACATTGATAGCGTCCAGCTACCAATCATCTCAACTTTCCAGTCAAGTCGAACAAGTGAACTCGAAACGGCCGCTAGTTCAGGTCCAATTCCATAAACTAAAAGTACATCTGCACCAGCTGCTTTTGCTTCTTGAAGTTGAGCACTCATATCAGTGTCTTTAATTTTAAATTTTCCAACGTAAACTGGTTTCACTCCTAAAGAAAGCAAGGCTGCTTCCATTTTTTCACGGCCATTTTGTCCGTAATTTGTATCGTCACATAAAAGTGCAGGTTTTTTATAACCTTTTTTTACAGCTCCATTGGTGATGACTTTCGATTGAATATTGTCGTTAGCAGCGATTCTAAAAACGAAATTTTCTGGATTTGTTTTAAATAATTCGTTAACTTTTGCACCGGCACTTACATTGATAATTTGAGGAACTTTCTTTTTATTTGAATACTGAGTACTAGCATCTGCAACACCAGTATTAATTGGCCCCAAGACGGCAACGACATTTTCTTTTTCAAGAAGTTCTTGCATGATTTGACCACCGCGCTCATTTTTGGCTTCATCATCACGGTCAATCATTTTAATTTGTTTTTTGAGAATACCACCAGCAGCATTGATTTCAGCTATGGCGATTTCAACTCCGTGGCGCATCGATACACCCATAGGAGCAGACCCACCAGAAAATGGTCCGTAGACTCCAATTTTCATTTCATCTGCTTTTGCAAAATTTGCAAAAGTTGAACATAGAATTAGTGCAAAAAAAAGATTGTGTTTCATATTGCCCCCAAAAAGTAAGAATAGAAGAATAACTTTAAAATGCTACTTCTCACATTTCTTGCTGTCAAACGAGGTGGGGGCGAAAGATTTTAAAAGTGATTTAAAAATTAATTAAAAAACTTTTGCAGCAATGGCACTTTCACGTTTCATTAATCGTCCCATATAGGCTTCCATTGCAGGATTACCTTTAACTAAATAATCCCAAGCTCCAGGGATAACTGCCGCAAGCATTATATCGGCCACAGAAAATCCACTTGGTAAAATATAGTCTTGTTTTGAGATAATTGGATTGATTGCTAATTTTAAAACTTCACATTGCGCTTTAACATAGTCATGAGTTGTATTTTTTTCTTCTGGAGTAGAGACGTGAGTAAACATTCTGGCGATAACACATTCCAAACTTCCAACCGACCAGATCATCCATTTTGTGTATTGCGCTCGCAATGCAGTTTCTTCAATTTTAGGAGCTAGTTTTCCATAACTGTATTTATCTGCAAGATACATACAAATTGCTGCCGATTCATTTAAAACTAAGTCTCCATCAACTAAAGTAGGGACTCTACCCATGGGATTGAGCAATCGATAGGCAGGAGTATTCATCTCTCCTTTATCTCTATTTAAAAAATGATTATTGTAGGGAATCTTTAATTCCTCTAAGAGCCATCTTACTCGGTCACTTCGGTCTTGTAGGGCCATACAGTACAAATCTAATTTTTTCATTTATGTTCCTATAATTTATTTTTATGAATACTATTAAAAAATTGCATCTAACCAAACTTTTTTCTCGCGAGAATCACAATCAGATTCCCAGACATGTTTGACTTCAAGATAACTCATAACACCTTCTGTTCCCATTTCTCTTCCAAGTCCAGATTCTTTAAATCCACCGAATGGCATTCCTGGATTTAATAAATGGTATTCATTAATCCAAACTGTTCCTGCTTCAATCTGGCCTGCGATTAAATGCGCTTTTGCATGGTCTCTTGACCATACAGCTCCGGCCAGACCATATTTAGAATTATTGGCAAGAGCAATACCTTCTTCAAGTGTTTTAAATTTTGTAATTCCAACAACTGGTCCAAATATTTCTTCGTGAAAGATAGTGTTTTTCGGAGTGATCTCAAACGCCGTTGGTTCAATGAAAAAACCTTTTGAAAATTCACCATCCATTAAGCGCTTACCACCAGCTAATAATTTAGCTTCTTCTGAATTCGTTTTTTCTATAAATCCTAAAATTGTTTTCATTTGTTTTTCACTGACAACTGGACCATAACCAGCATTTGGATCAGTTGTCGGAGCTACTTTTACTTCTTTTATTCTAGCTAAAAATTTTTCCATGAATTCAGGATAGATTTCTTCTTGAACTAAAAGTCTTGTCCCTGAATCACAGGCCTGTCCTGAATGATATAAGAAAGCATATAGTGCTCCATCTACAGCAATTGAAAGATCAGCATCATTTAAAACTATATTGGCCGATTTTCCACCAAGCTCCATTGTTGTCGTCACAATATTTGGAGCAATCGTTTTTAAAATTTCTTTGCCAACGGTAGTTGATCCAGTAAAAGCAACTTTTCTAATTTGTGGGTGATTGAGAAGTCTTCTTCCAACGTCAGCTCCACCAGTGATAATATTGACAACGCCTGCTGGCACTCCAGCATCTCTAATAATTTCGGCCAATATCCCGGCAGATGCGGGAGTTTCTTCGGCAGATTTTAAAATAGTGGTGCATCCTGTTGCTATGACAGGTCCAATTTTCCAGCCGGCCATGACTAATGGAAAATTCCAAGGAATTATTTGAGCGCAAACTCCTACGGGAGTATATTCACGAGAGTTGATTGAAAAACCTGCTCTAGTCGCTGATTCGTCGAGAATATTTAATTTTAATTCACGGGCCACTTTGCTCATAACCTTAAAAAAAGCAGATGTATTATGAATATCAGCTTTTGCTTTTCTTAAAGTTGAACCTGAATCTCTAACTTCAATATCAACAATTTCTTTAGAGCGTTCTTTAATTTTATTAGAAATTTCTAAAAGTAAGTCGGCCCGTTGGTCTTGGGACATATTTTTCCATAAAGGGTTAGCAAAAGCATTTTTAGCTGCATCAACAGCATCTTCAATGTCTTTATTACTTGGGACATGGTATTTTGCCACCTCAAGGCCATTAGATGGATCTATAGAGGTACGAATTGTTTTGTCAGATGAATCGCGGAATTCTCCATTGATGAATAATTTTATTTCCATTTAATTAATCCTTATTTGTTTGAATTTTTATTTTTGTAATTTTCTCGAAGCATTTCTATATGTTCTGGTTTTAAACTTCCATGTCTTGAGCACATGAGATTATCAGTATCAACTTCATAATAGATCATCGCTTTTTCATTGACGTCATAAAACTCAAGGTAGCAGTCGATGAAGCCTAGAATATGACCGTATTCATGGCGAATTGTCCAACGCTGGTCATAATTATTGATAGAGTAATCTCCATCCATAATAATAGTGTCTCCGGCCAAATCATTGACATGGGCCGTGACCCCAGGCTTAAATTCAATATGAGGAATACTCACATCACTTGTATCTAAAAAATCTAGTTTTAAATTAAATCCTACACCTCTCCATTCATCTTGAATATTTTCAGAAAGCCATAATTTCACATCGTTTCTCAAAGGTGTTAAAAAAGGAGAATGGAGCTCTGTAAGACTATCGTTCCAAGAGATTTCTGGACGAGTGGCCATAATTTTAAAAAAACTATTATATTGGGCTTCGCCATAGAAATTAAATCTTTGATAAAAACTATAAAGCCTATTTCTAAGAATTGCTTTTGATAATTCATCATTGCATTCCCTTTCTTCAAAATCACCATTGTGACATAAGCTCATTAACCATTTTGAAAAGTTGTTTTTTTCTAGATCACTGAGAGAATTCCATTGATCAAGTTTATTTTTGAGATCAACCGTTTCTTTTAAAAAAACATATCCTCTGATATCCCAAAGTGAGCGATTGATATACCAACTTAAGGAATCTTTTGATCCTAACCAGCGAATCGTGTGTTGATAGATTACATCTATTGCACGGATTGTTTTTATAAATTCGTTATCTGCGACAGGAACATTTATTGGAAATGGATCAGAACTTGTAATGATATTTGTGACTAAAGGTGAGTAATTTGCTAAGAATAGATTATATGTATTAAAGAGAATGAGTGAATTAGTTTTCATGGGATCAGTCAAAGGCATTCCACGGCTGCTGCCTTTGCCGGATAGATCCATTTTATTGCCTGAAGTTCTCGAATTATTGACCTGTTCAAACCAACTAATGGCCCTTTTTCCTGCTGAAAGAATAGTCTTTAAATTTTGGAGCTCAATAGTTTCATCATCACTTAAATTTAAAAGAGATGATTTATCTATTTTGCTATCAAGAGATTTTTCAATGCGTGTTATTTCTTTACGGGAAAAACGTACTCCATCAGGGCCTGGATCAAATGGTAAAGTTGATGCTTGTGCAAAATTAGCTATAAGGAGATTTGTTAAAATAAATAAGAGTATTTGATTCATTAACAATTCCTGAAGCTCACAGAAATACCCTGGCCCACTCCTATACACATAGTTGCAAGGGATTCTTTAATTGCCTTATTTTTTTTCATTTGATGGGCAAGGCCCGCAACAATTCTGGCACCAGAGCCACCTAGTGGATGTCCAATAGCGATGGCCCCGCCATTGAGATTTACTTTACTTGGATCAAGATCAAGTTCTTTTATACAACCGATGGCCTGGGCCGCAAAAGCTTCATTTAATTCTATAACATCAAAATCAGTTATTTTTTTTCCATATCGTTTTAATAAAACTTTAGTTGCTTCAACAGGACCGAGTCCCATAATGTTTGGGTGAAGTCCTCGTACGGCACCACCAGTTACTTCAATCATCGGTGTGAGATTATGTTTTTTTAAAAATTCTTCACTTACAATTAAAAGCCCCGCTGCTCCATCATTCATCGGACTAGAGTTTCCAGCAGTAACTGTTCCGTCTTTTCTAAAAACTGGTTTTAATTTAGCAAGCAAGGCCATAGTTGTATCGTTACGAGGGCATTCATCTTTTGAAAAAAGGTAAGATTCTTTTTTGAGCTGAACAGTTATCGGTAAAATTTCTTCTGAAAAGTCCCCTCTATCCCAAGCAGCAGTTGCTTTTAAATGAGAGTTAAGAGCATATTGATCTTGTTCTTCTCGAGAAATTTTATGAAGAATGGCCACCTCTTCGGCCGTTTCTCCCATTCCATAAAGTGGAAACATTTTTTCCATTAGAGGATTTTGAAACCGCCAGCCGAAAGTGGTATCGAACATTTTTTGTTCTCGGTCAAATGGACTTTGTGCTTTTGAAATAACATACGGGCCTCTGGTCATACTTTCTGCTCCACCAATTATTAGGCAGTCTGCAACTCCAGATTGTATTCGGCTAAATCCATCAATGAGAGCATCTAGAGAAGATCCACAAAGTCTATTGGTAGTTGTTCCGGGAACACTTAAGGGAAGTCCCGAAAGCACCACTGCCATTCTTGCTAGGTTTCGATTGTCTTCACCTGCTTGATTAGCACAGCCAATAATGACGTCATCAATTAATTCCGGATCAAAAGTGAGTTGGTCTAAAATATCTTTTAGGACTAAGGCCATGAGGTCATCAACACGCACTGGAGCAAGGCTTCCTCCAAGTTTTCCAATGGCCGATCTTTTAGCGTAAACAATAAAGGTTCGTTTCATTTTAATCTTTTCCAATTTCTTTAAAGGTATTTAAATGCTTGTAGCTTTAATTCTGTTGATAATTTATACCGGTCGTCTCGAGTGATTGTGCTAAGTTCTTCTAAAAGTTGAGCAATATTATGGAGTCCTATTTTTTGTCCCCATTCAATAGGGCCAAGTGGATAATTCACTCCATTTTTCATTGCAAGATCGATGTCTTCAGCAGTTGCGAGTTTTTCTCCAACCGCAAAATAAGCCTCGTTGATTATCATGGCAATTGTGCGAGGATAATGAAAACTAAGTTTTAAGTCTTTATGTTGAATCATTTTCTGATTCATTGTTTGAGCAAATTGCGAAATTGTTTTCACCATTTCGGAATCTAATTCATCTCTTAGAGAATATTCAAATGCATTGTTTGGAGAATAAAATAACGTTGAAACAGAAGCTTTAACTTGAGGGGAGTATTTCATAATCCATTCACCCCAGCATAAAGTTAAATCTGAAACAATATCGGCCTTTGTTGTTTTGGCCAGTTCTTTTAAGAACAAGAATTTTTTTTGAGTTCTTAGTGGAGAAAGATCAATAACCAACTCATAAGTATCAAAACTATTTATAGCTTCATCTAAAGTTCTTACTTTGAAATGTTTAATCAATTCAAAATAATAAGGATGATCAGGAAGAGCTACAACCATAATATTATTATGCACTGACTGACTATTTTGTTTCATATTGATAAAACCCTTTACCCGATTTTTTACCGAGTCTTCCAGCTAGAACTAAATCTCTTTGTAAACGGTGAGGCTTAAAGCGAGCTTCTTCATAAAAAGAGCGATACACTGATTCAGTGACACTTAAATTAATATCAATTCCAATGAGATCCATTAATTCAAATGGTCCCATTTTAAATCCCCCAACTTCCTTCATCACTAGATCTACTTCAGAAAATTTTTCTGGCGAATATGTTTCAACGGCACGCAAGGCTTCTCCATAAAAATTGCGGGCAACTCGGTTGACGATAAAGCCAGGTGAATCACTACATAAACAGGCAACTTTTTTTCGTGTATTAAACCATTCAATTATTTTCTTTGAAATTTCAGGATTAGTTTCTAATCCATTAATGACTTCAACTAATTTCATAATAGTTGCAGGATTAAAAAAGTGTAAGCCAAGAAAATTATTTTTTCTTGTTTCACTGACGGCTTGTGCTAACTGAGTAATGGAAAATGAGGATGTATTAGAAGCAAAAATGACTGAAGAACTCAAAAGTTTATCTAGAGTTAAGAAGAGTTCTTTTTTAACTTCAAGATTTTCTATAATGGCTTCAATAACTAAATCAGCTAACGGATCAATATCTTCTAATTTTTTGACCGATAGATTTTGACCAAATACTTTAGTTTGTGATTCTGTGAATTTTCCTTTGTCTACTAATTTTGAAAAACTAAGTTTTATTTTTTCTAGAGACTTTAGGGCAAATTCATAGTTTTGATCAACCATTTGGACTTGGCAGTTTTGTTGAGCAAACCATTGGGCAATTCCTTGCCCCATGGTTCCACTTCCGATAACTACTACTTTTTCAATTTTCATTTATTGCGCCTACGCTTTTGCTTCTCTTTGGGGTTGCTCTTCTTCTTTGTATACAGGAAGAGTCAATCCATTCTCTTTACACATTTCTTCAATTTCTTTAACGAAAACTCCTCTGATTTCTCCATTTGTTCTTTGTTTTAAACCTAGGTTTACATAAAGGTCATTCGTAGCACCAACCGTAGATCCAAAAATATTCATCACTCGTGGCCACCATAAATTAAGTCTTTCTTGAAGAAATTTCTTTTGTTCTGGCTCACGCGATAAAATCTTTACCCATTTATCACCATGAGCTAAGTGCATAACTTCTTCTTTATAAATTCCTTCAATAGCTTTTTTCCAAGGTAAATAACTTGAATTGAAAGTGTCTAGTAACTGATGACCTGCGGCCCGGTCCATTAAAAAATTAAAGAGGATATAATCTGTCCAGTGTTTGATATCGTAGTAAAATATATTCACTCGATAGTCAGGTTTAATTCTTTTGAAACCAATATTGATTTGGTCTTCATCTAATTTAAAACCTAGGTCAGAATTATTCACATGGTCTGCAGTGTTTTGTCCTAACTCGTCTAATAGGCGATAAATTACTGAAGCATGTCTCATTTCATCTTTCACCATTTGAGCAACAAGTACTTTTTCTTGAAGCGTTGGTGCTTTGGCAATCCAAGGCATATATCCTAAGGCCCCAGAGTATTCAGAATCTCCTTGCATCCATAATAGATTAAGAAGGTGTTTTCGATAAAAAGTAGGGAGTTCTTCACTCGAGTCAAAAGTTCGGCCTTCTTTTATTTCTTTGAAGAGTTTTAATTCTTCGGCACTGTACGTGTGAGTTGACATAATTTTCTCCTAAAAATGACTATCTAATTTCCAGTAAATTGGGGATCTCGTTTTTCTAAAAATGCAGAGAGGCCTTCTTTATAGTCGGAACTTCGACCTAAAAAGCGTTGGGCATACATTTCTCTTTCCATAGATTCATTAAAATTAGCATCCATTGCAAATTTCAAATTCTTTTTAATGGCTTCAGTACTTATTGGAGAAAGTTTGTTAATAGCAGTAGAATATTCTATTGATCTAACAAGCGGATTTTCATCTAACTCATTTATAAGGCCAGCTGCTAGCATTTCTTCGGCCATTAATGGCTCACCTAATAAAAAGAAAGCCATTGTTTTTTGATAACCAAGGGCCCGGACAAATGTATAGGTTGAGCCAGCATCTGGGGCCAATCCGAGTCTGCTAAAAGCTCCTACAAATTTTGTAAGTGGCTTGGCGATAATTAAGTCACAAGCAATGGCCACTGAAATTCCAGCACCAGCGCAAACACCATTAACTGCAGCGATGATAATTTTTTTTGAATCACGAATACTATTGATTAGAGGATTCCATTCATTTTGAAGAGTCTGTCCTAAATCAACAGGTCCTAAACTTGATTGAACACTTCGGTCATTTAAATCTTGCCCCGTGGAAAAGGCTTTGCCTTTTCCAGTTAATACAATTGATCTAATGGCAGAGTTTTTATTGGCATCACGAATCGCTTGGACAACTTCAAGTTTAGCTTCAGCATTTAAGGCGTTATACATATCTGGACGGTTCAACGAAATAATTGCAGTCGCATTTTGTTCTTCATAAATGATGAACTTGTAACCAGTTTCCATATTAGTTTCCTAAGTATTTGGGACTTCTTTTTTCAATAAAAGCTTTCATCCCTTCTTTTTGATCTGCAGACGAAAACGTTAAATAAAAATTTCTTCTTTCAAAATCCATTCCATCTTTGAGTGACATTTCAAAAGATTTATTAACGGCTTCTTTTGCCAATTTGACAGCAACAGGAGCTCGTTCAGAAATACTTTTAGCGATCTCAAAAGTTTCTTGAAGTAGAGTGTTTGCAGGGACAACTTTTGCTACTAATCCCCAATCAAGTGCTGACTTTGCATCGATCATTTCACCAGTTAAGACCATCATCATGGCCTTTGATTTTCCAATGGCACGAGTCAGGCGCTGAGTTCCACCGGCCCCTGGAATTGTTCCTATTTTAATTTCTGGTTGAGAAAATTTAGCTTCATCACCTGCAACGATAAAGTCGCAAGACATCGCTAACTCACAACCTCCTCCTAAAGCAAATCCATTAACGGCAGCTATAATTGGCTTTGTGATAAGTTTTAACATTTCCCAAGTTTTAAACCGGTGATCATTGATTTGGTCAATAGGTGAGGCACTGACCATTTGAGCGATGTCGGCTCCTGCGGCAAAAGCGCGGTCACTTCCTGTTAGGATAATAACTCTGACATTTGGATTATTATCTAGTCTAGTCAGGCACTCGAGTAATTCATTCATCAAGTCAGTTGAAAGTGCATTTAAAACTTTTGGACGGTGAAGTGTCACTAGGGCGATATGCTCATGCTGGTTATAAGGAAATTCTAATAGAATATTATCCATGATTTTCATCCTATAACTTAATGATTTCTTCTTCTGCAAAGTGAATTGATAAAATATCTTTGTAATGAGTGAAGGCATCTTTGCCTGCGGCCATGTTTTCAGGAGAACTCATCGCAGTTTTAAAATCTTCTTTTGATTGAAAGACCAATTCTGCAATAAAATACAAATCACTTGCCCCACGTGGACCGCCTGTGACTTTTGTGAATCGAAATTCTTTAACTAATGGAACTTTTTTAGCAATCTCTGTGTGAGATTTATACCACTCATCAAAGGCTTCAATGTTAGCAGGCATTTTGTAATGGGCAATCATTTTATACATGTCATATTCCTCGATAGTTTTCTATTGGCGTAGAGGTTAAAAAGTTCCAAAATATTATCATTAGTATTTTGTCTTTAGCAAATTTTGGCATAGGATCAGAGAATGTGACAAAAACTGATAAATTGATGAGTCAAGTCATCACAATTTAAAATGAATAATACTAAAAAAGTTAAAAAAATTGCCATCCTGTCTACACAACAAAATTATAAATGGGTGAGCATGCGCGAAGTACTCCCTTCCATTGAAAAATGTTGGGTAAAAGCCGCTAATGATCAATTATTTGAACATAAATTGATCAATGCAGATAGTGAACCTCTTCGAAATTATATTCATTTTTTAATGGATTGTGACTTGATTGTCGTCATCGCTTTTAATGAAACAATCTCGAAATTAATGAGGCAAATTCGCCTCAATTTTTATATCTCTGCTCCATTTGTTTTACATTTGTATGGGCATGGAACACTGGGCCTTTGGCCTCAATACCGTTTTGGTGTTTTAGAAATAATGACTAATCAAGATATCTTTATTGGGACTTGTCCTGGAGATATTGCTTGTGTGAATCTGACTTCCTTAAATGCTTGTGTTCTCGATATACCTTATCCACACTTTCCACTTGAACAAACTGTTTCTACAACTGTAATTCCCGCTAAAGTTTTTGCTTATATCGGTCGCATTACTGATCAAAAAAATCTGGATATTTTAATTGAAGCCTATCACTTACTACACACACAAAACTCAAACGTAATGCCATTGTATATTTATGGAAAAGAAGATTATTTTGGCAGTCCCAATATGGGGATTGTCTCAACAGAGTGCCTTCAAAATTTAAAAGAGCTCGTGAGAAATTATGGGCTAAGTGAAAAAATTGTTTTTAAGGGATTTATTGAAAGAGAAATTATCTATCAAGAATTAAGTGAGAGTCATATATTTGTTTCCCCTAGTACTCATTCTGATGAAAATTTTGGAATGGCATTAATGAGATCACTATCCTTCGGAGCATCGGCCGTTGTAAGCGATTGGGGAGGGCATAAAGTCTTTAGTCGATTAATGGCTGAAAGAGTAATGACTTCAAAAGTTATTTTTGAAAAGGGGAGACCTCTAATTTCTGCATTAGATTTTTCATTGAAAATGAAAGAGGCATCTGTAAAACAATCAGGTTTAGCAACAAGGGAACTAGCTTTGCCAACTTACTTTTCGGCAGAAGCAGTAAGTTATGAATTTCAAAATATTTTAAAAATGTTGGAAAATAGTGATCCAGCGATTAAAGCTGAAATATTGACAGTTACTGAAACTACTAGAATTCTTTATAAACAGCAGGCCCATTTTGAATCTACTGGAGATATTCAAAGGGCCTTCAATTCTTATGAAGACCCAATTGCTCAACTCTATTTAAAAGCTTATTCTGAAGATTAACTTATTTTAAATATCCACGTTTCATTTGATCTAATTCAATTGCATCAAATAATGCTTGAAAATTTCCTTCACCAAATCCCCAATGATTTTTTCGTTGGATTGTTTCAAAAAAGAGTGGACCTACATAAGCTTCAGTAAAATTTTGAAGCAAATATCCTTCATTATCACCATCAACTAAAAGTTGTCTTTTTTCTAAAACGGCCAAGTCTTCATTGACGGTAAATAGTCGTTTCGGGATATTTTCATAATAGGTACTAGGAATATTTAAAAATTTAATTCCCCTTTCTTGAAGATCTTCGACAGTTGTTAATATGTCACCTGTCATAAGGGCAATATGCTGAACACCAGGACCTTTGTGTAAGTCTAAAAATTCTTGGATTTGTGATTTTGAATTATTTTCTGCTGGTTCATTAATAGGAATGATCACTGAGCCATTAGGCAACTGAACAACTTCTGATTCTAAACCGGTTTTTTGTCCTTTAATATCAAAATAGCGAGTCACTTCCATTCCGAAGATTTGTTTATAAAAATTGACCCAACGGCGCATCTCACCTTTGGCCACATTATTAGTTAAGTGATCAATGCGTGAAAATCTTTGTTTAAGTGGTTGAGCGTTTGGATCAGTTGCAACTTTACTATATTGTGGGCGAAAATAAGCTTTCGGGCGTTCAATAAATTCATTAAGGACGTCACCGAATCCTTGAATTGAACCCATTTTGTAGAGACCATGCTCACTCACTACTGTTGTTAGTGGCTCTCTTAATTCGGCCCCTCTAGAAAGGGCTTCCGTCAATGCATGTTCTGCATTTTCTACAAGAAATGAAATTTTACAGACCCCTTCTCCATGAAGCTTAAAATACTTAACTGAAGAATGGTTTTGATCCGGATGGGCCACAACGACAAATCGAACTTGACCTTGGGAGTAAACTTCAGCGTTAGAAAGTGAATCGGTATAAGTTTTTTCAAATCCAAATTTATAGAGAGTTTTAATTGTTTCAGATTGCAATGAATCAGTACAAAATTCTAAATGGTCAATGGCCTCGATTCCAAGTGGGTTTCCGGGATTGATAATTGACACAAGTTACCTTCCTTGTTTGTAAGTTTAGGATAAAAATAGTCATTGAATTTAATCATTCTTAAACACTAGTGAGCAATAGAAAAATGGCAAAAGAAATTTTGAACGGAAATGAATTGATAATCCAAGGCGCTCTCGAAGCAGGATTTCACTTATATACAGGATACCCAGGTTCTCCACTGGCCGATTATTTTAATATTCTCTATGAAAAAAAAGCAGAATTTAAAAAAAAGGGATTGAGAGTTGTTATTGCTAATAGCGAAGCCAATGCCGCGGCGATGGCAAGTGGAGCCAAGCAAGCGCATAAAAATGCAATAGTCGCAATGAAATCTATGGGGCTTCATGTGGCCAGTGACGCCTTGTCTGTTGGAAATTTTTCTAATCCAGGCAAAGGCGGTGTTGTGATAGTCGTTGGCGATGACCCATGGTCTATTTCAACATCTGCGCCTGCTGATTCACGCTATTTATTTAAGCATCTTCATATTCCCTTTCTTGATCCGTCTACTCCAAGTGAACTTAAAGAATGGATAAAAATTTCTTTAGATATATCTTTGAAGACTTCTGTTTACCAAGGGCTTTTGCTGACAACTTTTATGGCCGAAGGGGGCGGATTAGTGGAGCGAGGTGAAGAAAAAAAAATAGACTCCGAACTTATTGAGCTGGATCCCTCTACTTTTGATTTATCAAAAAATGTGATGGTTCCACCTAATTCACTTAAGGCCGACGTCGCCATGATCAATGAGCGCTTCCCCAAGGTGTATGAAGTTTTAAAAGACTATCGTCTCGATAAATCTTTTGGTGCTATTGAATCTAAAATTGGTTTTATGAGTAGTGGAGCGGTTTTTGAAATTCTCAAACACGTTCTCGACGACAATAATGCCTTAGAGCGATTTTCACTCTACAAGGTTGGGGCCCCCTATCCGTTAATACCAGAATTACTTATTCCGTATTTAAAAAATCTTGAAGTGCTTATCATCGTCGAAGAAAAAAGAGGATTTCTTGAAACAGAAATCTATGAGCTATGTGCTCGGCATAATATTCAGTTAAAAATTTTTGGGAAAAAGTTTGGGGCCAAAGAAGGCTTTCCCGTTTTTGGTGGTCTAAATTATGAAATTGTTTTAGATAAAATTTCTGAAGTGATGAACATTCTTGAATTGTCAGCTTGCCATTCGTTACTTCCAGGGATTGTTTTAACTGAAGCACTACCAAGACGATTACCAACGTTTTGTCCAGGTTGTCCACACCGAGAAACTCTCTCCTTATTAAAGGACTTAAGAGGCCATTTAAAAAAACAGAATATCAATTTAATTAGTCATGGGGATGTTGGTTGTTATTCTCTTTCATTCTTAGAGCCATTTAAAGAAATGCATAACCTCTCGGCCATGGGTCAAGGTGGCGCTCTTGGAGCGGGGGTTGATTTATTCACTACTAATCCTTCTGTTGTTCTCATGGGAGATTCAACTTTTTTTCACTCGGGAATTACTGATATTTCCAATTCAGTGCAAATGAATCACGACATTACTTATATTCTTCTTGATAACGATAACACAGCGATGACAGGTCACCAATTTACTCCGCGTACAGGTGAATCAGTTGAAGGATTTAAGCGACCTTCACAAGATATGCTCAATGTTGTTAAAGCGTTGGGAGTTAATGAGGCCCACGAAGTTAATCCAAGTGATCGTTATTTTTATCAAAATTTATTGCGAGAAATCATTGGAAAAAAAGGAACGAAGGTCATTATTTCTAATAAAGAATGCGGCCTTACATTTCACGGAAAAAAGAAATCCCTTGAGCGCAAAATTTTCTCAAGCGGAGAAACTTTAAAGGTTCAGAGTTTTTATCAAATCAACACCGATGCTTGTGAAGATTGCCGCGCGTGTGTTGAGCTTACAGGTTGCCCAGGGCTTTCTCAAACTTTTGATGCCTACGGATCTAAAGTGATGATTGACCCTCAAATTTGTGTGGCCGATTCTTATTGTACAAAAATAAAAGTTTGCCCAAGTTTTGAATTAGTTGAAGTGATGAATTTTCATCCAACAAAATATAAAACAAAAACAAAGAGTGATTTATCAATTAATCATTTGCCTGAACCGATTGCTAAAAAATCACTTGAAAATATAGCAGCTGGAAATGATTTTCGAGTCATTGTAACGGGAGTCGGTGGATCTGGTGTAACAACTATATCAAGAGTCTTGGCCGAAGCAGCAAAAACAATGGGCGGCAGATCAGATATAGATTTTAAATTTGTCGATCAAAAAGGATTGGCCCAAAGAAATGGGAATGTCACAGCACACTTAGCACTTTTTCAAGTTGGAAAATCTCATGCTCAAATCACTCCTCTAGGTGGGGCCGATTTATTATTATCTCCAGATCTTCTTGATGGATCTCAACATTTAGCCTTTTTAAGTCAATCCGGTATTGCCATTTTTGACGAAAAATTTCAAATTCCCCTTTCGATTTTGCTTGATAAAGGTCAAGTGAAAGCTCCTATAAATGAAAGCGTTTTGCAAAATAAATTAAAAAATCTTCTTCATGAGCGAATGATTTTGAGTCCAATGAAAGAAGTATGCGAGCAGCACCTTGGTAAAAGTGTTTATGCCTCTGCGATGATTTTAGGAGTGGCATTTCAAAATGGTTTACTCCCATTTTCAAGTATTGATATTGAAGCTGCTTTTTCTCGGACACTTAAAAAAGAAGAATTATCAAATAATCTACATGCCTTTCAAATGGGCCGGTCAATGGCACTTGGGAAAAAAATACATACGAATGACGAAGTTTCAAAATTGGATTTAATTTTATTTAAACTTTCCCTTAAAGAAAGTTGTTTTCTTGGGGCAAGTTCATCAATTGATCTTTTTGAAGAAAAATTTAAGGCCCTCGAATTATTATTTCCTAAAGTAAACCCAAATCATCTTGGACAATATCTTCACGATATCATTCTTTTTGACCGTGGGATTAATCTCGACCAGTTTTTTATTGAAGCCCATCAGTTGGCCGAATTTTATCGTCATGATCAAGATGACCAACTTTTACCAATGGCCCTCCGTACTTTGGTAAAAACTTATTTTATAAAAGATGAAGTTTTTATTGCTCATCAGATGATTTCTCCATTGAGAAGAGTTCATGATGAAAATCATTATGGAAATCTTGGAAATCATTATAAAAAAGTTTTTATCAACCGACCTAGCTTTGATATTGGTTCTAAAAAGATTGAATTTGATTTTTCTCCTAAGGTTTGGATGTTAAAATCGATGAGGCACGCACGTCTATTGCGCCAGATTTTACCTCAGTGGCATAAACGTGAAAAAGAAATTGCTCAATTAATAAGATCTCAATTATTAAATAAAGTTCTTAATTATCCTGAATTAAAAAAACTAGAAAACATTAAAGGTTATCGAGATGTTCGCTACGAAGCGTCCCATGGAATCAATTTGTAAAAAATGCAACGGCTCAATTTTCATGGGACGTTGTTCAACTTTAGTAATTAATTATAAATTAGAAAACTAGAGAAAATTTAAAAATATTGATCGCAATCGTTGGGTCATCAGCATTAGCTCCAAAAACTTGAGTGATTGTAACGCCTGGAGAGTAAGTGATACCTTCAATAATCTTAAATCGTTTTCCACCCTCAACAATGGCAATAGCATTGTCATAAGTGTATCCATAAGTATTTTCAACTTGCATACCAATCTTAAAACCAGCGTAATAAGAATTTTCGATATCTTTTCCTTGAATATTATATGTTGGTCCAACCGTTAAAGCATATATACTATAGTGAGAAATGACTGATAATCCAAAAGTTCCACCAAGCTCGAAGCCATTGGAGAAGGCGTGATCATAGCCGACAGTTGCATTAAAACTAGCTTTGTAATTTTCGTAATTTCTTTGGCTAAAAATTAAATTTGAATTTGAGCTAGCAGTAAAAATTTCGCCAGAAGATTTGGCAAATGCAGTCGTTGAAAGTAGCGAAAAGCTAATCGCAACTATTAATGTAGTCATGTTTTTCATGAAATCTCCTATAAAGTTTTAAGATAAAATAGGATAAGCAGTTTTTCTTTGTTAGTCTAATTTTTGATCTCAAAAATAATCATTAATTAATCAAAACTATGTTGATTAAATTCATGAAGATTTTTTTGGGCTTATCAATTAGCCAAAAAGTTGAATATCAAGTCCGATGAATATGAGTATTTCTTCGATTTGGATTAAAAAAGCAAAGAATTGGTATTAATTCAGAATTTATTTTGATAACAAATTCACCAAGAGCATAATTTAGATTTGCTTTTGAAAGTCGTTTTGAGTTCATTTTAAGAACATCAATTGAGGGAGTTTTAGACTTCATCTATTTTTCGACTTGATTACTTTAGAATTGATTTCTATTTTATAATTTTTAGTCTTATTCTTTGGACATAAATTCAAACTTTATTTGCAATGAGTAAAAATAGTCTGTTGCCCTTTATATGTAAGTGTTCCAATATTATTTGTAATAGATAAACTAGAGTCTCCATCAAGTATATTTTTGTAAATGACGTCGGCACCTGGCGTTCCAATTATATTTCCACCTTGAACAATCATTTTCAAATCGCCAACATCGAATGATATAACTTCAAGTACGGATAGGTTTGAAATAGCTCCAGTAATGTCATCTATCACGCCATAGATTTCGATTGCTTTAGCTGTTCCTAAATTGTTAGGAGTATCGCAACTCTGTATTATTATTTGAACTTGTGGAGCGACTGTAGCCGCAATTACTGTTTGAGATGTAAATGCACCTGAGAGAAAAAGCATGGTAAAGACTTGCAATATATTTTTCATTATTAACTCCTGGGATTAAAGATTAAATTCAATTCTGAATACCAGTAACATGTTCAAAAAAAAGATCAATAGGACTCTGTATTTATTTTAGTATAAAAATAAAGGTTGGAACTCCAAAATATGAAGGAAATATTACTCGCTTTGTAACGTTTTGTGATTCCTAATTGAAAGATAAACAATTGGCCACTTGTCGGCAATTAATATAAGCCATGTAAATCGATGATCCATTTTGGTTG
Source organism: Bacteriovoracaceae bacterium (assembly GCA_947377285.1). GTDB lineage: Bacteria > Bdellovibrionota > Bacteriovoracia > Bacteriovoracales > Bacteriovoracaceae > Bacteriovorax. The sequence continues at coordinate 34,576 of CANCFT010000021.1, read as the reverse complement.
AGGACTGGACCATTTATCAACAGGATCATTTGTTCAAAATTTTCCACAAGTTAAAAATAAACGGTAAAGTCGGATATTAGATTTCAAAAGTTCTCACTTAATTAATCCTCAATAATTTAAGTTTTAAATTAATTAACCGATATTTAAATTATAAATATTAATGGGGGTTTCGTAATGAAATTTTTTTGGGTCTTAGCAGTGGTTATCAGTTTTATAGCTAATAGCGCTTTTGCTAGCGAAAAATTTTGTAATAGCGTTGCTGTCAAAGAACTTTTTTTAGATTTTAACATTCTTTTTGAAGATAAACACAATATTGAAACTTCAAAAAATGTCGAGATCTTACGATCACATTTAAGACAATCACTCTCTGATTATTGTAAATCTACATCTTTAAGCGACAAAGAGATTCAAGTAAAAATGTATGACACTTGCTTTAGAGAATATAACGGAATGAAGTTTTCAAAAAGTGAGAAAATTACATTAGCTTCTGCTTGCTACGGCGCTTCGCGAACGGCCACAGCCTTTCTAGAAGGCTTAACTTCTGGTAACAATGAAGAATGCGAAATTAAAAAAAATACAATAAATGAAATTGGAAGAAATGTAATTAAAGCAACTCAAGTTTTAGACAGCAATTCTGAAAATAAAAGTAATAATACAGTTCCGAAATAACTAGGAAACGAATCAACACTTACACTAAAAACTATATTCAAAACTAACAGGGCTTCTTCGGAAGCCTTGTTAGTTTTTCTTTGATTAAAGGCAAATGCTTTCCAGATCTTCAAAAATATAAAGATCGCTACAATCTAAAATGTAAATAATTTGGTTAATTAAAAAAGTCTAAGCTTTTGGCTCAAGAATTGCTTAATCATTGATTAATTAAACCCCACCAAAAAAATTGGATGATTTTTGGAGGCAAAGTGACAATCTTTTAGTGTCACTTTGACCCCTAAGCATTGTTTAAAGTCTTAATGGTGACGATTTGGAGAGATCAATGGTTAATCAAACTAAGTTTTTAAAAAAGAAATTATTTCTACTGCTCATCCTGGGAATTACTTCTCTTTTACAAATGTATCCAGTCAATGCCAATGAAATTTCGGGCTATATAGGCCAGCAAAGTTTTCGACTAGAAGACGATCCAGGATTATACGATTTATCTAGAGCTATCGAAGATTTAAAAATTGAGCTGGCCCGTATTGATCAATCTAAATCTCAGTATGAAGACCAAGTGCGGGTTTTAGAGCAACAAAGAAATAATCAACTTGATAAAATGAACGCTCTTCAAAATGAAATTAATGGATCGAAAGCTACTATAACGAGTCTACAAAATAAACTTGATGAACTCAAAAAAGATCCAGAAGTTAATAAAGATCAAATTGTTATAGTTTCAAATAATATTTCTGCTACTGCTAAATCTATTGACGATAAATTACGTGAATATGGCTCACTTAAAATTGATCTAGGACCTTTGAATGTGAGACTCGATCAGGTTGGAGCAGATTATAATGTCGTCTTGCAAAGATCTCGTGATGCCTCTAATCGATTACAAATTGCCGCTAGAAATAGAGAGTCTTATAAAACGGATCTCATTGCTTCAATTAGTTTTATCAACAGAGAAGGGGCCAATAAAGGGCAAGTTGATGGAACTAACGATGGATACTCTCTAGCAAAAAGATTAGGCCAGGACTTAGGTGTTAGAGACGGTGAAGGTGATGGTTTATATAAAGGAACTCTCGAAGGACAAGATAGATTTTATAAACGAGGCTCAGATACAGGTGAGCGAGATGGATCGGCCCGTGCTCGTCTAGATGGCCTTAGAGATGGAACTAGAGAAGGGACTATAAGTGGAAATAGAAATGCTGGAGATAGAGATGGCTCCCTTGCTGGAACTAAAAGAGGGGATGCTAGTAATGCAGCTTCTGTAGGAATTGAGCAAGGTAAAATTGCGGGAATGGAGCGTGCTCAATCAATTGGCGCCATTAACGGAAATATGAATGGTGAAAAAGAAACTGTTAAAAAAATAGAGTCAGGAAATTTATCAACGGTAAATATGAATGGGCCATTTGCTGGATCTTTTCAAAGACATTCACCAGATTATCCAGGGGATTTTAATGGACCGAGTTTTAATCCTAATGTTTATAATAACCGAGAGATCTTAAAAAAAGCTTATTTAGATGGGTATCTTGATTCTTACCGAGGATATACTCGTTATGAATTTCTTCGCCGTATTGATGGAGAGTATAATGCTCAATATGATTCTCGTTATACAACAATCTATAACCAAGCTGCCAATCGCGACTATCCTGAATATTTTGAAAAAGGACGTATTCTTGCTGATGCGAGCGCCTATTCTCGTGATTATCCAATTGTTAAAGCCGATGCTTTCCAAGTGGCCTTCGATCTAGCAGATGCAACTCCTAATCGCTCGGGAAATGATTATTTATCTTCTTTTAAGTCTTCTGAGCTTGAGGCATTTAACAAGCGATTTGAGGAAATTAGACGGGCGAATTTTGACCGATTAGAGCAAGAAGTATTCAATGCTAATATCGCAGCTCTTACAGAAATTTATCGCCAAAAAAGAATTGTTGAAGTGATAAAAGTTTATAACAATAATGCAATCCTAGCTTTTGTAAATTCAGAAATATTTGATGGTGGAATCCGAGGAATTGCCAAACTTGACGGAATTTTTCAACCAGGAGAAACCACTCTTCACAACATTACTTTACAGAACTTTGGTTTTAAACCGGCCCAAAATGTCTCTGTTCAATTAGATAATGGAGAGATTGTTAAATTAGCAGAAATTCCAGCTAGGAGTTTAGTGAAAATTATTGGGGCAGGGCTTTCAAAAGTGGCCGCTAATGCAGCAATAGGATCAAATTCAAAAAAATCATTGAAAGTCATTTCACAATTAACAAGTGATGATGCAGTTGAAGGACAATATTTTGACTCCATTGGTTCGGGAATATTAAAACGTGCTGATCAAAAACAATTCTTAGTTTCTTATCCACTGGCCTTATCAGGATTAACACTTAATGGGCAGCTACTAAAAGGAGTTGGGAATAAACTAAGTTTAAGTGTGACGAATATGTCTAAACGAGCTTTTAATGGGCATATGAAAATTCAATTAACTGCCAACTCTCAAGCAAATTTAATCTCAAAAGAATTTAGCGAAGTGACCAATCTTGTGGCAACGACCCAATTAACAGATGCTGAAGTCCTCGTAACAAGTGACGCTGATATTTACCGTGACCTTAGTTTCTCAGCGACTATTTCTGAAAATGGAGTGCTCTTAGGTGTTCTACCTGCTGATTTAGTTGTGATGGCCAAAGCTCAATACTTAGAAAACTCTAAAAAGGGCGTGATCATTGCCAATTCAGATAAAAATTTAAAATCATTATTAGATGCTTTAAGCCTAGCGGGAGGAACTGAAAAAGTATCTGTCCTGGACTTAAGCCTTGCCAGTCAAAACGCAGCAGTTTTAACCAATGGTCTTTCTGGGAAAGTGTTACTAGTGGTTGATAACGATGAAGGTACTAATATGAAGGCGTTGAATAATTTTGTGGGAAAATCAAAATCTTCGACTTTTGTTTTTATAGACGAAAATAATACAGGTCTAAAAAATGCTCTCGCACTTGGATCTTCTAAAGATGCTCAAAAACTTTTATGGGACAAAAGAGCAGTTGTCTTTACTAATCCCTATAGAGCAGAAGGTGTTTTAAAATCTTCAGCAATGATTCAATCAAGTTTAAAAAGTTTTGATAAAGATTTTGAACTTGCCTCTGATCTTTCATTAACGGCACCAGAATTATTGTCTAAGTTAAAGTCTGAAGTAAATGGATCGACATTTTTCATACCAAATAAAAATATTAAAATGTTCTCACTTAAAGCATTATCAGAAATTCTTTGTATCAACAAAGCTTATGATGAATCGGGGAAAATATTTTCTCGTGATAAAAAATGGATCAATATGATTGGAAATGATTCAACTCTTTTTATCAATGTTTTAAAATCGGCCAGCAGTGGGGAAGTGAGCATTGAAAAATTGGGAGCAGTTCTATCGGCCTTAGCGATGAAAGACACACTTTCAAACGCTATGAGTAATGCAGAAGGAATCTATCGCGTCATGATGCTTTTGGTTCAGAACGCCACTAATAAAGTTTTGGGAAATATGGAGGATGATTTCAAGAAAAGTTTGAAAAATTTCAATAAAGACCTCTATAATAAAGCATATGCACAAGTCGCAATTCACCGCCCATTTTTTATTGATCCTCCAAGAACTACCAACCAAAATTAAGAGTTTCTTCAAGCTGGCACTTTTGGTGCCAGCTTATTTTTTTATAGTACAAAATGAGATTTTCGCTCAAGAGTCAAAAGAGAGTAAACCAACAAGTCTTAAAATCGCCTTTGTTGATACCGGCTATTGCCTCCAAAAACTTAAAAAAGATAAAATCAAAATTCATGCTGTGATTGATTTTACTAAAAGTGTGCAGCTGGATTGTCTCAGTAAAGATAATATTTTAAAATCACCTCGATACCATGGACAACTTGTTATTGAAGAGTTCTTAAGTTTTTATGATAATTCAAAAAGTAGTAGTCAACTTTATCCTTTGGTTGTTTTTGATTCATTAGGTGAACAAAAAAAAGAATATTGGCTAAAAGCAATAGAATGGATTAAAAGTCATCATATCGATGTAGTGGTAGCGGCCGCGGGTTTACTAACTAATGACACTCTTGATGTTCAACTTTCTGGATTTTGGTTTATTTCTTCTGGGAGAGTTTCTCCTCTTATAAAAAACAAGACAGGACTTTTCCCTCAAAAACTGGCTCCCCTTAAAAATATGCTTATGATAGGGGATTATTTTGATGGCCAATCAATTCTTTATGACCAGGGGCTCCTCTTTCAAGAAAAGATTGATTATTATTTTCCCTCTGGGCACAAGGAATTTACCGGAACTTCTAGGGCCGTTGCCGAAGCAAGTGCAAAGGCAGTAAATCTTTGTCCATTAGAAAATCTAAAAGATTGTTTAAAAAATATTAGAAAAGAATATATTGATAAGATAAGTAAAAAATCTTTTTTTACTTATCAATAAAAAAAAGCGAGATAATTTGCCATGAGAGAATCTGTTTCAGCTGTATTTGTCACAAGTACAAAAATATTTTTTATTAAAAGACAAAATTATTTATCTGTTTTTCCAGGCTACTATGCAACTCCTGGTGGAAAGATTGATAAGACAGATAGCGAAGAGGAACTTTTAAATTCTCTATGGCCCAAGGAAATTAAACCTCAAATTCTTCACGCATTAATCAGAGAAGTTCAAGAAGAACTCAATTATAATTTGATTGAAGGAGTAGATTCTGGCGAAGTTTTGGCAATCGATTTAATTGGTATTGCGATTACGCCTGAATTTAATCCTTATAGATTTAAAAATTATTATCTCAAAATTACATTAAAGTCGGAGAAATTATTTGAAATAGATCTTAACGAAGCAGAATTCGGATTATGGCGAACTCCCGAAGATTTGCACGAATTGTACAAAAGAGGGGAAATGCTAGCAGTTCCCCCTGCCATTAATTTACTGAAGGCCTTAGTGACTAGTCTTAATCATTCAACTCTTATTGACATGTCTTTGCCTTATCTTCCTGATTTAGAAGTTCCCATGATTGAATCTCTTTGTGGAGTAAGACAATTTCTACCACTTTCAAATACATTTCCACCGGCCAATCGAACTAATTCATTTATCATTGGCGACGGACTTCCTGATGCCCCTAAATATTTAATTGATCCATCCCCTAAAAATGAAGAAGAGTTACAAAAATTTATGAGATCAATTTTAAAAATTGGGTTTGACCGAATTTTGTTAACACATCACCATCTTGATCACTACCAATTCAGCGCCGAAATCGCCCGTCTTTGTAGTGTTGGAATAGAGCTTAGCAGCGATACTCTTAATAGGATTAAAAAGCAAAGTGGAGAAAATTATTTTGAAGGAATCACTCTGACGATTAGAAAGGAAGGAGATATTCTCACAAAAAGTTTAGGACATAATGTCCGAGTGTATGAAGTTCCGGGTCACGACGAAGGACAATTGGCCATTGCTCCAGATAATATGATGTGGTTTTTGGCCGGGGATTTAATTCAAACAATTGGTACTGTTGTCATTCAAGCTCCAGAAGGCGATATGAAAAAATATTTTGAATCTTTAGAGAGAGTAATCAAACTTAATCCCCAAAATATTATTCCAAGTCATGGGATCATTATTGGTGGGATTAATAAGATTCATGAAACACTCAATCATCGAAAATTGAGAGAAGCGAGTATAAGGGATTTATTAAATAATCACAAAAGTGAACAAGAAATTCTAGATTCAATTTATATGGGCCTGGCCCCTGAGTTAATTCCCTTTGCTCAAAGAACAATTCAGGCCCATATAAAAAAAATAAAAGAAGAAGACTCTTAAGATTTTTTTCCTTTGATAATATCATCAACACACTCTGGATTAAGGAGTGTCGAGATATCGCCAATATTTGCTAAATCATTTTCAACAATTTTTCTCAAAATTCTTCTCATAATTTTGCCAGATCTTGTTTTTGGAAGTGAGTGAACAATTTGAATGACATCAGGTTTAGCAATTGGGCCAATGACTTTTTCAACTGTAGAACGTATTTGTTTTTCCAAAACTTCAGGAGTCAAAGATTCATCATTACAAGTGACAAATGCATAAAGCCCTTGGCCTTTTATTTCATGTGGAAAACCTACAACTGCGCTTTCTGTAATAAGTGGGTGCTCGTTGATGGCTTCTTCAACTTCAGCAGTTCCAATTCGGTGTCCTGAAACGTTGATAACATCGTCTACTCGCCCAGTAATTCTAAAATATCCATCTTCATCTCTTCGAGCGCCATCCCCAGTGAAATAGAGTCCTTTATAAGTTGAAAAATAAGTTTGTTTGAATCTCTCATGGTCTCCAAAAATAGTTCTAGCTAAACTAGGCCATGGGTATTTAATACATAAATTTCCAGAAGCAACAAGCGTCGTGAGCTCAACTCCTTTTTCGTCAACAAGAACTGGCACAACTCCCTTTAGAGGAAGTGTTGCATGCCCTGGTTTTAATTTTGTCAGTCCAGCTATTGGAGAAATTAAAATTCCACCTGTTTCAGTCTGCCACCAAGTGTCTACGATAGGACATTTCTCTTTACCAACATGTTTGTGGTACCACTGCCAAGCTTCTTCATTGATTGGTTCTCCCACAGAGCCTAAAACTTTAAGGGATTTCATAGAAAAACTATCTGGAATGGCCGCTCCAAATTTTTCCAATGATCGAATGGCCGTTGGAGCAGTATAAAGATGAGAAACTTTATGTTTTTCAACCACTTCCCAAAATCTTGAAGGAGTCGGATGATTTGGTATTCCTTCAAACATGACTGTTGTTGATCCATTTAATAATGGCCCATAAGTTAAATAGCTATGTCCTGTAATCCATCCAATGTCTGCAGTACACCAAAAAACATCATTCTCTTTTATCTGAAAAACATCTTTAAAACTATTTCCAACATGGACCATATAACCAGCAGTGGTATGGACCAGCCCTTTGGGTTTTCCAGTTGAACCAGAAGTATATAAAATAAAAAGTGGATCTTCGGCCTCGACTACTGTGGCCGGGCAATGAAGTTCACAATCTTTAATGGCCGCTTCGTAATAGAAGTCTCTGCCTGGTTTCATGAAGATTTCATTAAGCGTTCTTTTAACGACAAGTACAGTCTCTACTGAATTTAAACTTTCGATAGCTTCATCGACCATCGATTTTAATGGTACGATTTTATCTCCACGAAAACTCCCATCATGAGTGACAATGACCTTTGCTTTTGAATCTTCCAGTCTTCCTCTAAGGGAAGTTGGTGAAAATCCACCGAACACGACAGTATGAACCGCTCCAAGACGGGCACAAGCAAGAATTCCCATCATTAATTCAGGAGTCATTCCCATATAAAAACAAACAATATCACCTTTTTTAACACCCTTCTTTTTGAGAAGGTTGGCAAAACGACAGACACTTAAATGAAGTTCTCCATAAGTAAAAAATTTGGCTTCTTCATTTGGATTATTTGGTTCAAATATTAATGCTTTTTTGTGACGTCTTTTTTCTAAGTGTCGATCAAGGCAATTTTCAGTTATATTTAATCGGGCCCCTTTAAACCATTCAACGTTGACATCAGTGAAATTTCCCGATTGCAAACTATCCCATTTTTTGTTCCATTGAAATGTATTGGCGACACCGGTCCAATATTCATGAATTTCATCTGTCAGCATGCTTGAAGTGTTCATAAGGCTCAACCTATTTAAATAATTAATATTCATTTAATTTTAGATCACTTCTTTAAAAAAGGGAGTAATAAAACCTTATTAAATCTAAGATTTTATTACAAAAGCCGGCAATAGCACCAACTTAAGAAGAGTCATTCTCTCAAGCTTTGATCGAGCTAGACCGATAGGGAGTTAAGTTGAGGATTCTATGAAGCGACAATTATCTTATTTAATTCTTATTTTTACATCTTTTGGGCATAGTTTTCTATGCGCTCAGGATCTTAGCAATACACAACTTAGTAGTGGTTTAATAAATTATGAAAATACAGATGTAAAAGTTTATACATTCAAATTGCCCCCAAAAACTGTTTCTTTAGATAAATTGAAGTCACTTCCTATTAAACAAGGCGACTGTCAAAATGATTTTAGTACTAATGGGCCGAATTCGGGATTGAAGCAATTTGCATTAAATGGAGAATTGGTCGCAGGTTTCAATGCTTGTGACGAATTAAAGAGTATTCAAATTTTAAGGTTTAGTGACGATTATTGTAGTTTAATAAAAAGTTGCACTCGCGCAAAACTTTCAAATGATCGACCAGATACTTCAGTTTATAATTTAAAACGAAAAATTGCCGCTGAGAATTTTGTAGCTTTCAAACTAAACTCTGAACTTGAAAAGATGGAGAATATTGAAAAAGTTCGAAAATTTGCAGATAAAAAATACGGTCAATCTATTAACTCTACTTGCCAATCTCCTTTTGATTTTGACTCTACAAAACCAGATATGAAAGAAAATTGCAATACCGAATTATTAACAAATGGCTTTAATCAATTACAAAAATTTAGTTGTTCAAAGTTTCAAAAAAATTGTTTTATTAATAATAGCCGTGACGAAAAAATTAATTTCAATGTTTTTCTAGAAAAACAAAATTCTACTGACGGCTTAAGTTTCCAATCTTTTTTTCAAGCAAGAACTTCATCGTCACATATTGCACCTTTAGACAATGAAACAGAAATGTTGACCAATCTTTCTTCACTCATTAACACAAAAGGATCAAATTCTGTTAAGCTAAAGGCCATTTATGCAAAACTTTTAGAATATAAAAAAAGTGGTAAACTTGATCCAGTATTGGGATTTGATAACTTAATTAATAATAATGAATCAGATTTTTTAAAATCAAGTCATTATAAATTTTTTGAATCACTCATTTCTTCAAAATTTTCGGATTCTACAAAAATAAAATACGCTATCGAAGAATATCGAAGAAAAACTGCAACAAATATCTTAGATAAATCTTGTTCACAAACATCTCGAATAAGTCAAATATGCAATGACGCTACTGATATTACAAAGAAATTAAATAAAGCACCGGTTAATAGATTAGAAGTTCGTCAATCCTTACCAACAGATACTGAAGATGAAAATTATTTAAAACTTAAAGAAATGTATCCTAATGGCATTCAAAATTTGGAAGATTATACTAATGTGATGGACGCTCAACGGTGTCGATCTTTTGATTTAAAAGATATTTTTATTCCACCAAATTCATCTAATTCAGATAATTCAGATTCAAATATTGAAAATAGTTCAGCGAATTCTAGCTCGAACGATAGAGAAGCAGGAGATTTAGAGTCACCTGTTTATTTCCCCCAAAAGAGTGATTATTCACGACCGCCATCAAGTAAATTAGAAATTGATTCTAAACGAAATATCATTCAAAAAGTAGAGTCTCCTTTAAGCGAAGGTGGAAACTCATCTCAGGCCAGCAGTGTTCAGATTAAAGATGATCAGGTTATAGTTAAAACTGATACTCAAAAAAATACTGACGTTAATCTTGCTAAAACTAAGTCTGCAAGCGGAAGTAGCGATGGTCTATCTAATAATTTTTCAAATGAATTTGACAATAATGCAAATATTATATCTGGTAATTCAGGAAACAATTTTTCTCGCAACTCAGGCTCAATTTCTTCAGATGGAACTCAAGTCAATCAAGAAAATTCAACCCAAAAATCAATTGGTGCATATGCAGATTCAATTTCACCAAATGAAAAAATCAAAGATTTAAAATCTCAATTAGAAATAAGTGAAGCCAATTTAGCAAAGGTTAAAGCTGAACAATCGTCAACCATAGCGGAAATTGATAGACAAAAAAAAATAAGTGAAGAAAATAAAACGATAGATGATCTAAATAAGCAAATTGCTCAATTGAAAACTGATTCATCAGTAATTGTACAAAAAAATGATAATGGATTGAGTGCTTATTCAGATCCTTTTCAAAATAATAAATTTTCTAATCCTACTAAAAACTTAGATTCAACTTCAAGTTCAATAAATAATGAAATTGTTAAAGATAAATCTTTTAACGCACAAACTCAGTCCCGTATTGAAAATTCTCTTTCAAATGAAATGAATCAATCAACAGGTTCTATCAGTGCAAGTGGATCAATTCCTTCCGGGATTAGTTCAGTTAATGGGAGCTCGTCTTTTTCAGGTTCTGCTCAATCGGCAGGCCTTGTCTTAATCTCGGTTGATGGGATGACTTCAGAAAAAGTCAAACAAACAATCATTGACAAAATTTTAGATAGTAATGGTGCTCCTTTTTCGGTGAAGGAAGGAGAAGCTATAACGATTATAGTTCCTGAAATGGATAGTAATAATAAATTGAAAATGAGAGATGGCAAACCCGTTTTTAAAACCATCGATCCTGAAAAAAACGGGAATAAATTGGCCTTTAAAAATGCTGCTTTAGTCAAAAAAACGAGAGCTCCAGCTAGTATAACGTCTCCGGCCGATTTATTGCGTGACCAAGAAGAACAATTAAAACGCGACCGAGTCGAATACCGAAATTTGAAAAATTTAGTCGATAAAGCACTTTTGAATAAGTAATGATTTAACTGCCATGTCGCAGTGAGTAGGTTTCACCTTCTCACACTAATGTCTTGCTTCTAGGCCCTAAAATTCTTAAACTAATGTCTGTTGATTAACACACTTTGGTAGCTGAGGATTTCATGGACTCTATAGAGACACATATCGATGTCAATTCAATTGAATTTAAAGAAAATTGTGACTACCACATGTCTCTTAAGAATGAATTATTTGAAAGATTAAAAATCATTCAAAGTGGTGGGGGAGTTGAAAATGTTAAACGGCATCACGACCGTAAAAAATTTCTTCCACGTGAGCGCATAGAAAAAATACTCGATGCAAATTCTCCTTTTATCGAACTATCGACATTGGCCGCCTATAAGCTTTATGAAGACGATGTTCCTGCCGCAGGAATAGTGACAGGTATTGGAAGGGTTCACGGAATCGAATGTTTATTTGTTGCCAATGATGCCACTGTTAAAGGTGGAACTTATTTTCCAATGACAGTAAAAAAACATCTACGCGCTCAAGAAATTGCGATGGAAAATCATCTTCCTTGTATTTATTTAGTCGATAGTGGCGGAGCATTTTTACCTAAACAAGACGAAGTATTTCCCGACCGCGACCATTTTGGCCGCATATTTTATAACCAAGCTCAAATGAGTGCGAAAGGGATTCCTCAAATTGCCGTTGTCTTAGGTTCTTGTACGGCCGGAGGTGCCTACGTCCCAGCGATGAGTGATGAAACAATTATCGTCAAAGATAATGGAACGATTTTTTTAGGTGGCCCTCCGTTAGTTCAAGCGGCAACTGGTGAAGTCGTAAGTGCTGAAGACCTAGGTGGTGCAGATGTCCACACTCGCATTAGTGGAGTGAGTGATCATTATGCTCACGACGAAGAAGAAGCTTTTATTATTACTCGAAATATTATTGAAAATTTAAATTTTAAATCCCCTGGAAGTCTTCAAGGTTTAAAAGAATTAAAAGTTGTCACAGAACCTCTCTATCCGGTAACTGATCTCTACGGAATTATTCCTAAAGATACCAGAAAACCATTTGATGTCAGAGAAATCATTGCTCGCCTTGTTGATGGTTCTGAATTTCATGAATTCAAAGAGCGCTATGGAGCTACTTTGGTGACAGGATTTGCTCGAATTCATGGTCAACAAGTTGGAATAGTCGCCAATAATGGAATTTTATTTTCTGAGAGTGCTCAAAAAGGTGCTCACTTCATTGAGTTGTGCGGACAAAGAAAAATTCCTCTTTTATTTTTACAAAATATTACGGGCTTCATGGTCGGAAGACAGTATGAAAATGAAGGCATCGCCAAACACGGCGCAAAGATGGTGACGGCCGTTTCAACAGTTCAAGTTCCAAAATTAACAGTCATCATCGGTGGCTCTTTTGGTGCTGGAAATTATGGGATGTGTGGAAGGGCCTATTCGCCACGCTTTTTATGGATGTGGCCGAATGCTCGTATCTCTGTTATGGGAGGAGAACAGGCCGCTAAAGTTTTATCGACAGTTAAACAAACGGGATTAAAAATTTCTGGCAAGCCTGAAATGTCTGCGGCCGAACTCGCTAGTTTTGAAAAACCAATTTTAGATAAATATGATATTGAAGGAAGCCCTTATTACTCAAGTGCAAGACTTTGGGATGATGGCGTTATTGACCCTGCTCAGACTCGCGATCTATTGGGGTTAGCTCTGGCATCGTCTTTGAACTCAGAAATAGGTAAGCCAAACTTTGGCGTTTTTAGGATGTAATTAATGTATTATAAATTGCACATTGATAAACGTGGAGTGGCCTTCGTTACTCTTGATCGGCCAGAGTTACACAACGCTTTTAATGACGAACTCATTTCAGATTTAATAGAGTGTTTTAAAAAACTAAGCACCAATGAACTTATCCGCGTTGTTGTTCTCACTGGCTCTGGAAAATCTTTTTGTGCAGGTGCTGATTTAAATTGGATGAAGCGCATGAAAGATTATTCTTATGAAGAAAATCTGGCCGATGCAGGAAAATTAGCAGAGCTATTTACTGTAATTAATTCGCATCCTAAACCGACCATTGCGAGAGTTAATGGAGCGGCCCTTGGCGGAGGTGCGGGACTAGTGGCCTGTTGTGATTATGTCATTGCTGTTGATACGGCGATGCTCGGATTTACAGAAGTTCGTTTAGGACTTTTACCTGCAGTCATCTCACCATTTGTCATCGCTAAAATTGGTGAAAGCCAGGCTCGTGCAACTTTTATGAGTGGAGTGCGATTTAACGTCAATCGTGCTTTGATGATGGGATTAGTTCATCAGATATCTAGTTTTGATAAATTAGATGAAGATTTAGAAGTCATTATTAATGAATTTCTTCAAGCGGCCCCTGTCGCTTCAAGTCTCGCTAAAGTGTTAATTGCAGAAGTCGTTAAAAAAAAATCACTAGAAGAAGCAAAAAATTATACTTGTGAAATGATTTCTAAAGTCCGGACAGCAGTTGAGGGTCAAGAAGGCATGAGTGCATTATTAGAAAAAAGAAAAGCGAGTTGGTTATGAGTGGTGATATCCAATTGAAAAAAATAAAAAAGATCTTAATTGCCAATCGCGGTGAAATTGCTTTGCGAATTATCCGTACAGCAAAAGAGATGGGCATTAAGACAGTTACTATTTATACAGATGAAGAAAAGACTCTTCCTCACGCCAGTGCCGGAGACGAAGCGATTTGTTTAGGCTCTGGGCCTTTAAAAGAAACATATTTAAATCAAGCTCGGATAGTTGAGATTGCCAGGAAATGTGGGGCAGATGCAATACACCCAGGATATGGTTTTTTATCTGAAAAATCTTCTTTTGCTCAATTAGTATCAGATAATGGAATCATTTTTATAGGTCCAAGTGCCACATCAATTAACTTAATGGGAGACAAAAAATCTTCAAAAATAAAAATCCAAGAACTCGGTGTTCCTTCAATTCCAGGCTATCACGGCGACAATCAAGAATTAAAAGTTTTAAGCCAAGAAGCAAAACGGATTGGCTTTCCAGTTCTTATTAAAGCTTCTGCCGGTGGCGGCGGAAAAGGCATGAGAATCGTTCACCAAGAAAGTGAATTTAACGAGGCGTTGGAAGGAGCTCAAAGAGAGGCCCTCAATGCTTTTGGAGATCAAACTGTTTTAATAGAAAAATATATTACCAGTCCTCGCCATATTGAAATCCAAGTCATGAGCGATAAACATGGGAATCACTGCCATTTGTTTGAACGAGAATGCTCGATTCAACGCCGCTATCAAAAAATTGTCGAAGAATCTCCAAGTCCTGCCGTCACTCCAGAGCTGCGGGCAAAGATGACTGCTGCGGCTTTGAAAATTACCAATGGGATTAATTATATTGGTGCTGGAACGGTTGAACTTATTTTAGATATGGACGGACAATTTTATTTTCTTGAAATGAATACCCGTTTACAAGTTGAACACCCTGTTACTGAAATGGTTACAGGACTTGATTTAGTTAAACTGCAAATTTTAGTGGCCCAAGGGGAGGAACTTCCTTTTAAGCAGTCTGACCTCAAGATTAATGGTCATGCTATTGAAGTGAGACTTTATGCAGAAGATCCAGATAACGATTTTTTGCCAAGTATTGGAACAATTAAAATGATTGGACAATCAACTTTGCACCACACTCGACTCGACTGTGGGTATATAGATGGAAATGAAGTGACCATTATGTTTGATCCAATGCTCGCTAAATTAGTTGCATGGGGTGAAAATCGCCTCCAAGCAACTGAGCTACTAACACAAGCACTTAACGAAGTTGTTTTTCTCGGTTTAAAAACTAACCGGGACTATTTAAAACGAATTCTCAATTTAGCTGAGTTTAAAAATGGTTTAACATATACTCATTTTGTTGTTACTTATTCAGATAAATTAAAACCTCAAAAAAAATGTAAAGAAGAAATGGCATTGGCCATCGCTGCATCTTTGTTTCATTCACAATTAAGTGGGAAAACAAAAAAAGAATTGAAAAGCAATTGTGTATGGACCCGTCTTGCCGGGTTTAGGAATATTTAAATGAAAAAACAATTAGTCATAGATGATGAAATTATTGACGTTGAAATCGTCGATGAAAACGCTAGTTTTGTCCTGTTTAATTTTGAAGGTGAAGAGTACTCCGTCAATTTAGGAGGACTTCAAAATGGTAAAATGGTTTTAAATATGAAAGGCAAAAATAGGCCGGTCATTCTAATGGACACTCATTACGTAGTTGATGGCCAAGAATTTGTCATCGATGCACCAAGGCGCACCAGAAAAAAATCTAAAATTCAAGATTTAGGGATGATGAAGTCTCCTATGCCTGGAAAGATTTTAAAAATATTTGTTCAAGTTGGCGATGAAGTCGTTCTCGGAAGCCCCATTTTAGTCATGGAGGCCATGAAGATGGAACATACTATTAAAGCCTCAAAGGCCGGAGTTGTCACTGCGATACATTTTAAAGTGGGTGATCAAGTGACCGGAGGAGTGGAGCTAGTTAATGTTGTCTAAACCATTTAGAAATTTACCAAAAAAGGTGCGCATTGTTGAAGTAGGTCCACGAGATGGATTACAAAACGAAAAAACAATTATTAGTCTTGAAGATAAAATTCAATTTATTAAGCTTTTGGCGAAGGCAGGGCTTCGTGAGATTGAAGCGACAAGTTTTGTACGCGCCGATAAAATTCCTCAGATGGCCGATAGCCTTCTGCTTTATCAACAATTAAAAAATGATCCTGACTTAAAAAACACATCTCTTTTGGCCTTAGTTCCCAATAGTGAAGGAATGAAAAGGGCCCTCGATGCAGGGGTTAAAGATATTGCTATTTTTACTTCAACATCAAATTCATTTAACCAAAAAAATATTAATGCCACTATAGACGAGTCCCTCGAACGCATTAAAGAAGTCCTAGTCATTGCTAGGAATAATAATATTAGGGCCAGAGGATATATTTCGACTGTGTTTGGTTGTCCCTATGAAGGAAAAACAAGCTTAGACGAACTAAAAAAAATCACTCAATTCCTAAAAGACCAAGGAGTGAGTGAAGTCTCTCTTGGCGATACAATCGGCATTGCGAATCCTTTGCAAGTATCTGAGGTGGTTGAATTTCTTAATCGTGATTTTGCCCTGGATTTTTTCTCTATGCATTTTCACGATACCCGCGGTATGGCCGTGGCCAATGTTCTGGCCTCACTTGAAATGGGCATTACAAGTTTTGACTCTTCCGCCGGAGGTCTTGGTGGATGCCCTTACGCTGTTGGGGCCTCTGGTAATGTCGCCACTGAAGATCTCTATTTTCTTTTTGAATCCATGGGGATTCAAACTGGAATTGATATAGGTAAGCTCGCTCTTGCAACCGAAAATATACTTTCAAAAATCAATCATGAAAGCCCTTCTAAATTTTTAAAAGCTTTTAAAAGTCAGGGCTTCTAAATAGGTCGAAAAAAACTTATGAAATTTTATGAACAACAATTCCCTCATTTAAATTTAGAAATCAAAAAAACTCATCAACTTTGGATCACTCTCAATAACCCAGAGCAAATGAATGCTATCACGGACGAAATGATTCGTTCCCTGGTGAGTGTGATGACACATGCGGATTTTGATAAATCAGTGCGAGTCATTATCATCACGGGAGCTGGAAAAAGTTTTTGTGCTGGTGGAGACATCAAGGCCATGGAAGAAAAAAGTGGAATGTTTGAAGGGGAGAGTAATGAGTTAAGAATGCGCTATATGCAGGGGATTCAGCAGATTCCTCGCTGTCTTGAGAATCTTTCAACTCCTATCATCGCTCTTGTTAATGGTGCGGCCATCGGGGCCGGTTGTGACCTGGCGATGATGTGTGATTTACGAGTAGGCTCGCGTTTTTCAAAATTGGCAGAAACATTTACTAGGCTTGGATTAGTTCCAGGGGACGGCGGAACTTTTTTTCTTCAAAGAGTTGTGGGTTATGCTAAAGCGATGCAAATGTTTTTAACAGCAGAGATTTTTGAAGGTCAAAAAGCTTTTGAATTTGGTTTGCTGAATTATTTTTTTGATGAAAAAGATATCTTTACTGAGACTGAAAAACTGGCAGAAAAAATTGCGAGTTTAGCTCCAATTGCTCAGGGAATGACCAAAAAAGCGATGAAGATTTCTTATTTAAATGACCTCAATACAAGCCTTGATGTGCTCGCAACTTTTCAAGGAATCACTCAAAGAAGCTCTGATCATTTTGAGGCCCTTAATTCATTCAAAGAAAAACGCACACCACA
This sequence comes from Bacteriovoracaceae bacterium, assembly GCA_947377285.1. GTDB lineage: Bacteria > Bdellovibrionota > Bacteriovoracia > Bacteriovoracales > Bacteriovoracaceae > Bacteriovorax. Next base: position 17,149 of record CANCFT010000021.1, on the reverse strand, counting down.
ATTTAAGTCTGAGTAAAGTTTAGGCGCCTAAGCTTTATAATTTATTGACATAGTAAAATGAAACAGTGGACAATTTACTTTAGAATATTAGTGAATTGGAGTGTGAATGAATCGACGAATGTTTCGCCTGTTTTATTTTATAATTCCAATATTTTTTATTTCAAGTTGCTCTCATTTAAACTTTTCTGCGAGTAACAAGACTCCCATAAAAATTAAAGCTGACGAGCACTCGAAACAATTAGTTGAAATTAATTCAACGAATGATTTTTATTTTTGGGGTTTGTCACCAGCGACTTCCACCATTGATTTAGAAGAGCAAAGTAGACTGTTAGGACTTGAATATTCTTCGGCCGTGACTATTGAGCAGTCGATAAGTTTTTCGAATATGCTTTATACGCTAGTGACTTTAGGATTGTACTGTCCAGTTGATATTAAAATATCGATGATGGCCAAAAAGCAGGAGCTTCAACAGTAAATGAAAGTAGTACTTGGCCTGCTACTATTAGTCTCTGGGCTTTTAACTTCTTGTGGTTCTTTGAAAGTCACTCCAAAAGGCTGTAAAACACAAGGCGTATGGGGTGAGGATTTGGCCCAGAATAGGCAAGAAAGCATTGTTAAAGATAGCATTATTAACGAAAGCTTCACTGTTTTGTTTAATGATCAAGAAGTTGAGTTAGGCCCCTTTTTAAAAGAAAAGGGCATTGAGTGCTCAGAGATAAAAAAAATGAGCATTCAATTAACAAGTGATTTTTTTATAATGCGTGAATTGATTATTACGATTAAAAAATAATTTCAAGGATGATAGGCCTTAGCCAGGGATTGGCACCAAGGATGGAGATTTAAGGCCAAGGATGGCCTTCTTTTTTTTAAAGAATATTCTAAGTAATTTCGCTCAATCCCTTAGGGATATCAAAAACAAATTTAGTGTTTAGGCAATCGTGGTCAACAAATAATTGTCCAAAATGAGAATCAATTATTGTTTTAGAGATACTAAGTCCAAGACCTGTTCCACTGCCAGCTTCCTTAGTTGTAAAAAAGGCTTCTGTTAATTGATTGGCAATGGCCTTAGGAATACCATTTCCACTATCAGTGAGTGAAAAGCGCACGCACTCGCCAATATCTGCAACTTCAATTTTAATCCATTTTTCATCGAGGTTTAAAATGGCATCTTTTGAGTTCCCAATTAAGTTTAAAATAATTTGAGAAATTTGAGTGGATCTACAATCAATAGTTAATGCCGGGTCAATGGAGTCAATGATTAATTGGATTTGGTGATATTTTAATGTCTCTGAACAAATTTCTAAACTTTCATTAATGAGAGAGCTTATAGATGTATTTTTAAATGGGTCTTTAGATCCATCTCGAGTAAACATTCTTAAGCTCTTAACTATTTTTTCAATTCTTTGGGAAGTATTGAGGATTTTATCGATCCGTCTAATTGAATCTTCCTGATTGCTAGAGTCAGTACTTAAAAAATGATTCCTAAGTTTTTCAGCATGATTTAAAATAATAGTTAGGGGATTATTAATTTCATGAGCGATGCCCGAAGTTAATTCTCCTAAAATGGCCATGCGGGAAGACTGCATTGATTTTGTTCTTAAGACTTCTAATTCTTGATTTTTTTCTACGAGAGAAGATATGTCTTCTATACAAACAACTATTTTATCTCCATTTGATTCATATTTTTGGAAAAGAAATTTAAAATGGATTAATTTATTATTAATTTGTAAGGATTGGTTAATTTCTGAATGAGCTAATTTATTTTGAACAAAATCATTAATAAAACTTATCAAAGCATAGGAATCAAAAAGACTGGTAAAATGAGTCCCAATAATTTGTTCTTCTTTTAAATTAAATGTGCTGAAAAATTGAGCATTCCCCCCTTGAAAATTGAGTTGATGATCGAGCCAGGTGGCGGATATTGGTAGGTATTGAAGGGCGTTGAGAGAGTCTAGGTTCTTGTTCATTTGGTTATTATAGAGGCAATTAAAAGGAAGGTCTTTTTGTGAGGAAATTCAAGAAGATGGAACTCAATAAAGGAGGTTGTTAAAGGTAATTGTGACTGATAAAAGTGGCAAGTGCTAGCTAATCATCCAACGTATCAAGCAAGTTAGAAAAGAAACTCTTCTTAAAAGTATCCGCTTCCTCAACACTTAAATGACCAAAAGTTGTTCGGTCCTGTTCAATAAATAAATTCTTATCAACCAGGTCATTTAAAAAGCGCGATTTCGACCGAGGGATATCTTTGCCGAAAATTTTTCTTTGTTTAGCATAAGTCATAATTAATTGCTCTTGGGCACGGGTAATCCCTACATAGCAAAGACGTCTTTCTTCGCTGATATCTTCACCCTCTTGAATAACTCTTTTATGGGGTAGAGTTTCTTCTTCTATACCCACGAGAATAACTTTTTGAAACTCGAGTCCTTTTGAAGAATGAAGAGTCATCAGTGTCACTTCATTTTTTCTGACGTCACTATCGCCATCGTCTTCTAGTTTGTCTTTATCTTGAGAGTCTTGGAGAAGAAGCCTTTCGACAAAGTTTTTAAGCGTGGCATTTTCTTTATAATAATTGGCAAAGCGATTGGCCGATTCAATAAAAAACATAACGTCTTTACGGCGGCGTTCAACTTGTTTGGCATTATCGTATTGCTTGTCGATGAAATTGAGATAATCGATTTCTTCAATGAGCACACTGATATTTTCGGCCAAAGTGCCTGTTAGAAATTTCGTTTTGTATTTTTGGATTAAGGCCACAAATGTTTTTATTCCCTGAGAGCGAACGGGGTCAATGGCCGGGTATTTCTCCAGCACATGAAAGAGTGGGATTTTATCTTCTTCTGATTTTTTTAAGTACTTCTCTAATGTGGCATTTCCAATTCCTCGATTAGGAATATTAAGAATTCGTCTTAAGGCCATTTGATCACTGGGATTTAAAATCACAAAAAGATAACTCATTAAATCTTTGACTTCTTTTTTATCATAAAACTTTTGGCCACCAATGATTTGATAAGGAACTTGAGAAAGTCTCAATTGGTCTTCGATGGGAGGTGCCTGAGTATTGCTTCGGTAAAGAACTGCTATATCGGCCAAGTGGCCTCCATTGCCTTGGTGTTTAACAATTTCTTCGACGATAATCTCAGCTTCGTGGTCGGTGTCTCCCATCGCCCACAGAAGGGGGATATGATCACTTTTTTTCTGGCTCCAAAGTGTTTTATCACGGCGCTTTTTATTAACTTTAATCACATTATTGGCAAGGTCAAGTATAGAGGATACAGAACGGTAGTTTTCTTCGAGTTTAATAATTTTAGCGTCGTGAAAAACTTTTTCAAACTCTAAAATATTGGTGACATCGGCGCCTCTGAACGCATAAATCGACTGGTCATCATCACCTACGACACATAAGTTTTTATGAGTCGAAGTTAAGTGAAGTATGAGCTCTAGTTGTAAAGTGTTTGTGTCTTGGTATTCATCGACCATGATATAACGAAATTTTTCAGAGTAAAACTTGGCCACTTCTGGGAAATTCCGAAAAAGTTTCAAAGTTAAAAAAAGAATATCGTCAAAATCAATGGCGTTAAAAAATTTTAATTTTTCTTGGTAATAGCGGTATGTGTATTCAGTGGCATGTGAAAAAGGGTCTGCCGGATTAAAATGGGGAGAGTCGGCAAAATCATTTTCCATAATGCCGGCATTCTTTAAAAAAGAAATTTTCGATTGAATATCTTTTTGGTCAAACTTTTTTTCGGCTGAATAATGTCTTAGCGCTTCTCTGACAATACTGATTTGATCAGATTGATCATAGATGGAAAAATTCTCTTGATAGCCTAATTTGGTAATTTCTTTTTTTAAAATTCTCACTCCAAGAGAGTGAAAAGTTAAAAGGGAGATGCCGCGAGATTTCCTAGAACCTAAGAGTGAGTGAACCCGTTCTCTCATTTCCTTGGCCGCTTTATTAGTAAAGCTCACCCCTAAAATAGTGTCTCCTTTAATGCCCAGATTATCCACCATATGGGCAATACGGTAGGTGATGGTTCGCGTTTTACCAGAACCTGCCCCGGCCAAAATAAGGACGGGGCCTTCGATGGTTTCAGCAGCAACGCGCTGTTTATCATTAAGTCCACTTAAAGAGATCATAGGGAAAAACAGTACTAAACTTGGAGGAGTCTTGCTATAATTTTTCTAAATTTAGCACTTACTTCCCTCACTTGGAGATAAATATGGCCGTTAAGAAGAAAATTGCAAAAAAATCTGCGCCTAAAAAGGACAATAAGAAAATTGGAACCAATAAAAAAACCATAAAAAAGGTTGCCAAAAAGGTTACAACAAAAAAAGTTGTTAAATCAAAAACACCAATCAATACTCAGAAAACTCTTGAAGCTTCATTGATTGAATTAATCAAAAACACTTCTGCCATTCTTCCGGATGATGTCCAAAAAGTTATTTTAGAAGCTCTTCATAGAGAAGAAAAAAATACTACTGCGGAATACGCAATGAATATTATTAAGGCCAATATTGACTTGGCAAAAAAGAAATCTCAACCACTTTGCCAAGACACAGGCACTGTTCTTTTTTATGTGAGTCACCCTCAAAATTTTGACCAAAATAAATTTACAACACTCATCCAAAAAGCAGTAGTGAAGTCAACCGAACTCGGGTTTTTAAGACAAAACTCAGTAGACTCACTGACGGGAGAAAACTCCGGAATGAACGTGGGCCCAGGTCATCCTTCAATTCATTATCACCAACACAATAAAAAAACGGTTGAAGTGAAATTAATGCTTAAAGGTGGAGGATGTGAAAATGTCGGAGCACAATATTCACTTCCTTTTACCGCCCTTGATGCAGGAAGAGATTTAAATGGAGTTCGAAAAGTTATCCTCGATGCTGTCCACAAGGCCCAAGGGAAAGGTTGTGGGCCTGGAGTCTTGGGGATTTGCATTGGAGGAGATAGAGGAGCGGGTTATATTGAATCAAAAGAGCAATTGCTTCGCCGTCTCGATGATACAAACGAAGTTAAAGAATTAGCACTTCTAGAAAAAGAGATTGTTGAAACTTCAAATAAATTAGGAATAGGACCAATGGGCTTCGGTGGAAAGACTACACTTTTAGGTTGTAAAATAAGTGCGCTCAATAGATTGCCTGCTTCATTTTTTGTTTCAATTTCCTATATGTGTTGGGCCTATAGAAGACAGGGAATTGAATTAGCAGCAAACAATCAAATCAAAAAATGGCTATATTAAATAGGACGATTATGAAAAAATTAAATTATCCATTCACTCATGAGCAAGTTCGCGATTTAAAAGTCGGGGATATGGTTTTAATTACAGGAAAACTTTTTACCGGTAGAGATGCTGTTCATAAAAGATTGCACGATGGGGTAAAGCCACCAGTAGATTTAACCAATCAAATTATTTATCACTGTGGTCCTGTCATACTTCAAGACCCTAAAACAAAAAAATATAAAGTAACGGCGGCAGGCCCCACAACATCTATTCGTGAAGAGCCGTATCAAGCAGATGTGATGAAAGACTACGGCATTGTTGGAGTGATTGGAAAAGGTGGAATGGGTCCTAAAACCCTTGCTGGCTGCAAAGACTATGGCTGTGTTTATTTCCATGCCATCGGTGGAGCGGCCCAAGTACTGGCCGAAAAAATTGACTCTGTTGATGCTGTTCATTGGTTAGATCTCGGCTCTCCTGAAGCTATTTGGGAGCTTTCTGTGACAGAATTCCCAGTCGTTGTGACTATGGATGCTCATGGAAATTCACTTCATGCTAAAGTTGAAGCGAGCTCAGCTATTGAATTGACCAAGGCCCTCAAAGTTTAGTTGGAGAGAGTAGGTCATGAGTGATTCCCTTAACCCATTATGGACACCGAGTGAGAAGCGAATTCTTAATTCTGCCATGTATGCTTTTCAAAAACATATAGGGGTTGAGGGAGACTATAAAAAATTTCACCAGTTTTCAGTTGCAAAGAAAGATGTATTTTGGAGTGAAATAATTAAATATTTTGGAGTTCACTTTCAAGGTCAATTACAACCGATACTTTCCGAAGATGGGTTTGATCGATATTCATGGTGCCCAAATGTTCAACTAAACTTTGCAGAAAATCTTTTAGCTAAAGGATCTGATGATTCCTTAGCTCTCAATTTTCAGCATGAATCTGGACTCGTTAAAAAAATCACTTATAAGCAATTGCGTTTTTCTGTAGCTTCTATTGGCCAATATTTAAAATCCTATTTAAAGCCAGGCGAAGTCTTGGCAGCTTACATGCCCAATATTCCGGAAACGGTTGTGGCAATGCTTGCGACTTCAAGTGTTGGTGGGGTGTTCACATCAACTAGTTGTGATTTTGGAATCGAAGGTGTCCTAGATCGATTGAGTCAATCAAAGCCTAAAGTGTTATTTGCAACAATAGGTTATGAATATAATGGAAAATATTTTGATTTAATAGATCGACTCTTAGAAATAGAAAAACGCCTTCCAAGTTTAGAAAAAATCATCTTAGTAGATTTTTTAGAGAAATCATCTGACTTAAAATCTGTGGCATCTAAGTTTCAAAAAGCAGTGATTTACCAAGAAATTGAAAGTGTGCCTAGTACTAGTCAATTTATTCAACTTCCCTTTTCTCATCCTCTTTATATTATGTATTCTTCCGGAACAACCGGAAAACCCAAATGCATTGTTCACTCTCAAGGGGGAACGCTTCTTGGGCATATTAAAGAATTAGGACTACATACAGACTTAGGGGCAGAGAAGAAAATTTTCTTTTTTACAACTTGTGGTTGGATGATGTGGAATTGGTTAGTCAGCTCTCTTTATTTTGGTGCAGAAATAATTCTTTATGAAGGCTCTCCTACAATGCCTAGTCCCGAATATTATTTTAAAATGATAGATAGGGAACAAATTAATATTTTTGGAACTTCACCTAAATTTTTAAAGGCCCTTGAAGATACTAATACAATATATAATTCAGAGTTTATTAGTTTAGAAACGATTCTTTCTACCGGCTCACCTCTATTGCCTGAGCAATACGATTACGTTTATCAAAAAATTAAAAAAGATGTGCTCTTGGCCAGTATCTCTGGGGGCACTGATATACTTGGTTGCTTTATGCTTGGGAACCCTACTTTGCCAGTCTTCAGTGGCGAAATCCAATGTTTGGGCCTAGGTTTAGATGTGGCAGCAATAGATGAAAATGGAAAGCCTGTAATTGATAGTGTTGGTGAACTTGTTTGCCAATCAACTTTTCCCAATCGTCCACTTAGCTTTCTGGATGATGCTACTAATGAAAAAATTAATTCTGCTTATTTTTCTCAAAACCCAGGTGTCTGGACACATGGAGATTTCATTAAAGTAACATCCCGTGGTGGGGTCATCGTCTTAGGCCGATCAGACGCAACGTTAAATCCCGGCGGAGTGAGAATTGGGACCGCTGAAATTTATCGCCAGACTGAAACAATACCTTTTATACAAGATTCAATTTGTGTGGGAAAAACTAATAATGGGGATGTTGATATTATCCTTTTTGTTAAATTAAAATTGAATGAAGTTTTAACAGATGAACGAAAAAAGCAAATTAAACAACAAATAAAAAAGAATACAACTCCTCGCCATGTCCCGAGAGAAATTATCGCAGTTAAAGATATCCCTTATACACGATCTGGAAAAAAAGTTGAATTGGCCGTCACCCGAATCCTTGCTGGAGCACCAGTCTCAAACGTAGAAGCTTTAGTAAATCCAGAGTGTTTGGACGAATACCTTTCAATTTTCCCTCTGTAAAATCTTCATGGCCTTCTCTAGGTGAACTTTTTATATGATATATTGATGACTCCCAAGGTGGAGGATTTATGTTTTTTAAGACTACAATATTCGTAATTATTATGGCCTTCATTGGACCTTTTGGAGTCCTAAGTTTTACAACTAAGGCCAATGAATCGATCGATGTTTATGCTCAAAAAAAAATTGATGAACTTATTCAAAGTGATCGCGAAGATAGAATACAAAAAATAAATCAGCTTTCAGCTGATTTAAATCAATCCTTGACTGAGTTATCAGATTTTAAAAATCAATTAGATTCGGCACAAGAAAAAGATAAACAAACTCGTGGAGCAAAACTTACCGTTCGAAATTCTGCTGCCATAGTCGCCGGAATTGGATTTATAAGTACCTTTATTTTGCAGTCGAGAGGAATAAACTCAAGTCGATATATTTTAAGTGGCGGTTATACAATTTCTGCATTGGCATCATTAATTAGTTATTTAGAAAATCGTTCAATCCATTTTTCGGCCAAAGAAATAGAAAAAATTAAGTTGAGCATTCTTGCCTTAGAGAAAATTGTTCTCAAAGAAAAACGTAGTCTAGAATTAGAAGTCCGCCTTCTTTGTATGGAAGATGGTGGATCTCTTGAATTGTGTTCTCATATAATTAATTAGTTCCAAATATTTTTTGTTTCATTTCTTTGAGCTCATCAGGAGTTGGCTCTTCGTGATATCTATTTACAAATGATTTTTTGACCCTTTGAAATTGTATTTCTTTTAATTCATCGATAGTCTTTTCTTTGGTGTCACCTGCATTGATAGAATCGGCAAGTTTTTTGAAATCATCTAGGAATTTCTTTTTAGCCGCTTCGTTAGCTTTTTCATTTTCAGCATTTGCAGCTTCTGTCTCTTCAATTATTTTCTTATGTTCTTTTTCATAGTAATAATAAAATCCTACTCCAAAAGCAACTGGGCGATAGACTTTTCGAATATGCTCATATTGATCAATTAGATTTTGTTTTTTTAATTCAGCGATTAATTCAGATTTGTGATTATCAAGGCCATCTAGAAGAATTTTTTCTAAAAGTTGATCAGATATTTTTATTTGATCAACCCATGGCAAATCGTAGGGGACAACTAGGAGTCTCCACGTTTTATATTTCATTATTTTCTTTACTAGTAGTTTTGCATTTTGTAATTGTGAAATATTTTCTTCAACTGGTATTCTTTGAATAATTCCGTTTAAACCATAAAGTAATAAGTCCTCTTCTAAAATTCTCATCATTCTCTGGTTTATTCGGACAGTCTTATTTTTGGTGAAATTTTCCATGATATTAATTGGAGGGCCCTTTAACAAAATAAATAAATCACTGGAAAATGTTTCTAAACTAGCTCTGGTTAGTGGATTGGCAAGATCAAAATTTTTCATCAGTTTTTGAACTTTTTTTGCTTGGTAAACAGTCAATTGTTGAATTTCATTCTGAAGAGTTGGTGCATTATGAAAATGAGTAAACTTTAATTGAATTGCTTCGACTAAGGCCAGTTTTTGTTCAAGTGTTTGGGGATTTTGACTTAATAAAACCGTGGGACTTTCTAGCGCATTTTTATAAATTTCTAAATGCCTAAAATAATCGTTATCATTAAATTCTTCAAATTCTTTAGCATTAAAAAGAGTATTCCATATTGAATTCTTAAAACGATAATGTTTGATTTCCAATTCATCAGGAAATGATTTATTTGTATAGGCACCATCGCCAATTTCTTTTTTTATAATTGAATTAGTCATTTCAGTGCAGTCATTGGCGATGGTTCTTGAACCAATAAAAAGATTAGTTTTGGTCATACCAAATGTGACCATGCAAAAAAGCATTACTAAATAAACTTTAAATTTTATATTCAAATCAAACATCCAATAGGACTCCGCAAAAGAAAATTGGAATCTAGCTCCAAATTTTTATCGGATTTTTTGGAAATTTAGTTTATCTATTCTGGTTTGGACAGAATTGATCGGCCTTTATAGTGTAGGATGGGACACAGTAATCAAGCCATTTCCCAGTATCATAAGTCGAATAAGCATAAAACCAACTTAATTGGTCTTGATTGCTTATAAATACAGCGTTTCCTGGCAAGATTTCTGGAATGACTCCATTGACAGAATAGCACCAGCCGTAGGCCCTCATTTTAGTAGCGGACAAAATTTCGATAGATTTTTTATCTGTAGGTGTGTTCATGATTGAATTAAAGCCATAATCGTTACCGATAAATGGAATTTGTCTCTGCTCGAATATTTGTAAAGTTGTCTTGCCAACAGTTTGGAATAAATCACTGACTTCAATAGTTCCAGAATAGGCCGGTATATCAGAGCATGGTCCGATAATTTTATAGTCAATTGCAAAAGCAAAATGATTGAAGAATATAAGTATTAGAAATACAGCTATTCTTAGAGGTGACTTCATTCATTTTCTCCTATCTTTTTTTTTATTTGTCGAGATAATGTATCTATCTGTTTCTAAAATCAAGGAGGATCTATGGGAAATATAAAAAAATCACTTATCGCCTTTGGGGTATTGGCCCTAACGTCGCTTGTGTCAATTTCAGCTAATGCAAGTTTATTAATTGAACCTCATCTTGGCTACAATCTATCGGGGACTGGAACGGCTTCAAATTATGCTTTCAAATATACGAGTCCAGAATATGGGCTAAAACTAGGAACTCAATATTTAGGTTTAATGGCCGGTTTAGATTATACGGCTTCAACATATACTTGGACGAGAACGCCTGGTTCAGATGATAAATTTAACCGCGGAGAACTGGGATTATTTGTTGGTTATAACTTGCCAATTTTGGTGAGATTTTGGGGAGCGTATTATTTTAGCAATACGGCAACAGACCAAGACTCTTCTGGAAACACAGCATCTGGAACTGAATATAAAGGAAACACTAAAGAATTGGGTATAGGTTTTACTCCAATTCCATTCTTAAGCGTCAATGTGATTTATCGAAATGTTAATTTTACAACTAAGCCAGCAGGGATTTCAATTGCTGATTTATCTATCAGTGAATTTGTTCTTGGTGTGAGCTGTCCGATTACCTTGTTATAATTCCACTTTCATTTTGAGAAGGCAGTGTCAGAGCGGCCTTCTCAGAATGTTTTGAAGAGTTAAAGTTTTCACGAATAGTTTTATCCCAAGTTTCAAGAATTTTTCCTGATTCAGAATCAATTAATGCCCTAAAACTTTCAATTTTTCCGTCTGAATATAAATAGGTAATAATGACCTGCTCAACATATTGCCCTTCACCTTTTTGAATTTGAATGATGGGAAATTCTTCTTTGATCATAACTTTTGCATCTACATTTTGAAAGCGAAGCATTTCTTGGCCAAGTATTTCTTTCCAGTGGGGATTAATTTTATTGATCATTGAGAGTTCAACATTTTCGTCTTGGTAATCTTTTTTCTGAATTTCACCAATCAAAACTCGGTCTTCTCTTTGGAGAAAATGATTTGCATTGATGATTTTTTCTCGCTTCTGCCTCTCTGAGACTGAAGCAATAGAACGCGATTGGACTTCTGGAACATGAGCGGAGTCTAGTTCTTGTGATGTTGTTTTATATTCAATTATTTCGTGATTAGAATTTTTAGTGTATGTATTCCAAGTAGATTCTATTGAAGTTGAGTTGTTATTGGGAATAGATTTTCTAGATATAGCAATGCTAGTAGCAATGATTAGGGATAAAAGAATAGGTCCAAATTTTTTCATCTTTTTGACATCATTAATTAATCTATAATTGGTATTTGTAAATGGATTACTTTAAATGGCTTAGGCCCATTGTAATCCGTATCTGTAAAATCATAATTACTTCGGTCTGGGTCGTGATAGCAATCTTCACAATTGGTAAACCGCACTCTCAATCGGCAATCAACGATAGTTCCAGGAGGAATTTGTTTGGAAACTTCGAATAAAATAATATTTCCACCTCCAAGCACTGGAGCGGCCCCTGTTGTCGGATTGGCGAGGGTTTGTCCCCATGTTGATTTAGAATTTAGTTTTGAGTATACAGATTGGTCAGCGCCTTTAACGGCCCTAATATAACATTCATTCGGTTTATTAGGATCGAGGCAAAAAGATTTATCTAAGGCCATATTAGTCTTAAACTCTTGTTGCGAAACCCATGTGGTGGCATTATTTGAGTTAGATTGCATAAAGCACACTGGAGCAAAGTCAGTAGCAGTTGAAGCTGCTGTCGTTGTGCATGGAACTCCACCTTCTGAGATAAGCGGCCATTGGTCATTAGACATAGTCGTTGGAAAGCGACATGGTTTACCAGTTGCATCGGCATGATTCCAGTCATTGGCAAGTATTTGGACTCCTCCCATTGGAGTATTGGAGTTATTATATAGATTGATGGCCACTGCAACGACTTCACCTGGACTCATTCGACCATTATTATTATTGAAATCTAAATCGGTGCGGTTTTGAGTTGAAGAAAGTTGGAAATGCCCAGCTGCAATTGTATTTCTAATTTGATCACGGTTATCGATTATATAGGCAGAACTAGCATTTGTCGCTGGATCAAAGGTAAGAAGATTTTTTGAAACAAGAACAGATTTTTTTCGGTTGATAGAATTCACTAGAGTGTTTGCCGTAGCAGTTCCTGGAACTGAATCATTTCTATTTTCATTATAGGTTCTAAAAAGAAGCAATCCATATTGATCAATAAGAGATTCAATTTGGTCAGTGCTATAAACACCACCATTACATCTATTAAGTAGAGGTGAAGCTAAATTATTTTTTAAATTTTTGGCCATAGTCTGCATAAAAGAGCGGTAGGTAATTGGGTTGACGACTTTAAACCAGTCGGCAGAATAAGTAGCGTTTAGATTAATTTTAGTATTAGTGGCAGAGAATTCAGTTCCCTTTGAAGTTAAGTCCCCATGTTCAGCGAGAGTTTCACTGATAAGATGGACAACATAATCACTGGCATCCCGTTTTGAAAAAGCACATTTATCAACTAAGTCTTCAGTTAGGGCAACCAGGTAATGCGAGATCACCATGCCAGAATAATGGACATCTTCAACCGGTACCGTAGGATCATTTGGATTATAATCGATATACTGTGGATAACTTAAGCGCTGATCGGGGTCAGTGGATAAGCTCGGCACATGAAGAGCATCTCGCTCTGACATGGGTCTAGATGATTGTAAAAAGCGTCCAGCGGCCCATTCTGCAAAGTGTGTTCGTCCATTGACGTAATAGCTATAGTAGTCGGAGAGTCCTTCGCCAATGGCCCCTGCTTCGTCGTAAGCAAGTGTTCCCATGTCGACTTTAGTTCCTATTATTGAATTTCTTAAATTGAGTAATAACTTTTGATAAAAGTGTCCTGTCTCATGATAAATAACAGTGCTGTCTTGGGCCCATTTTACACTTGGGAGTCCGGTAAAATATCCTAAGCAAACTGATTGAGTTGTATGGTCAAAATATGCGGCATCGGCTTCATCACAATTAGCGTTGATAATAAATGGAGAAGTTAGAAGAGAGAATTGATTTGGGTCTAAGTTTGATTGCACACTTCTAGGTAGAGCAGAATCATAAAAGTGAGCAGTGCCTAAGTAAGCACGTTCATAGCTGCGAGTAAGGTTCGCAAAAAATAAATCCATCTCTTTGTTGAGATGATAAAAAGTATTAACTTGTAAAAATTCTGGAGAGTAGGCGTTGTAGCTCCATTTACCTGTTGAAGTTTGAAGAGGTGAGGGAGCTTGTTTATTTTCTCTGACTTCAAAACAGTATTCGACTCCATTGCCATTACAAGAACCATTACCTTTTAAAAAGGAATTACTAGTGATGGTTGTTGTGCTTAAAAGTTTATTTAAGTCGTAAGCCTCATTGATCTGAGTGTTATTGGAAAGAATGATTGGGTTATCTGCTAAGACTCGACCTTGGTAGAGACCAACGTTGACACTTCCAGTGTTTATTCCAGTACTGGTGCGTGTGCGAACTGATTGAGCAAGATTTGGAACGCAAGAAGATTGAACAGACATGAGTGCTGCTAGGATTAAAAGAGTGAATGGTGAGTAATAGGTCACTCGGGTTTTCATTTTCGTTTGTTCATCCTATTGTTGGGTCGCTCCGTAGGTTTTAAGGAAATTGTCGTAGACTCCTGAGCCGCTGCTGTTTTTAACTAAAGAGTTGGTGTTCATAGCATCACAAGATTCGTCGATATTTTCACCTAAGCTAGAAAGTTTTTGTCTTGCACCTTCTTCAGTTGTAGTGCTTTGTGGGCTATTAATTGCAGCTATAGATGTTCTTAATTCTTTATATTTTTTATCTTTGTCTTTATTTTTAGATTCAACGTCAGATATTTTTTTATCTAATCGATCAATTTCGGCATTTAGATTTTTTCGAACATTTTCATCGGTTGCATCCTTTAATCTTTGTTCTGCGGCTAGCTTATTTGTGTTGTATTCTTTATATTTTGAATCTTTTTCGATATTTATTTCATCAGAGATTAACGAACAGATATTAGCCTCACTCTTGGGGTTATGAATAAAATCTTTAATTTCTGCAAAAAAATCATTGTCCATTATTTTTTCTTTATCGATTTTTTCAACAAGAGCATCTAAGTTATTAATGTTTTTTAATGTCTCTTGATCTTTTGATGGGAGATATGAAATCGCATTTGCAATAAAGTCTGAATTTGAAGCATCGTCACTTTTACATAGAGCTGATGCCCTAACAGGTTTAACACTTCCAGCAGAAGTATTATTTTTTAGTTTATCGAGTTGGGCAGTTTGTAGGCGTACACAAAGTTCTTTTTCGTCAGCATCTTTTTTGTATCGACATTTATCCGGAGATAGGTCTTCTGTTGACTCGTTTTTTAAAGCTTTACAAGCAGAGTCATACTGCCGCGCTATGCTCGCAGCTTTCCCAGATACACGTCCTTGAGCACCTTTTTCTTGAATTTTTCCCCAAATATCTACAAGTGACTTTGCTTCATCACAAGCTCCATTTGGATTGTCTTTTAAGTTAGAATACTTATCACAATATTTTACAACTAAGCCATCAATCTCACCTTGATTCTTCTGTCCATCAGCATTGGCTTTCGCTAAACCCTTAGATGACGAATCAATCGCACCTTTGCAATCTCCTGCCAATTTTTCCCAACGTCCACGCTCTCTATCCATTGCTGCTTTTTGTTGAGCATAATACTCATCAGTCGCTTCTTTCACTTTCGCTTTTTGGTCTTGAAAGATTTTTTTCAATTTATCAATTTTTGCTGGCATCGAATTCTCTCCTTCAAGGAAAGAATTAAGGTCTCCATTGCCGGCCATCTCTACACCAAATTTATCTTTTGATAATTCAGGCATTCCAATAAACATATCTTTTGGAATTTCAAAATTAGTCCCAGGGAATTTAGATTGGATATTTGCAGTGATTGCAGCTATCGCGACTTTTTGTTGATCGTATAAAGCATTTGAGCGAGCAACCATTGAAGCGACGTTGGCATTAAAAGCTTTTGATAAGTTTTCCATTTTCGTTTTTCTTTTTTGGACTTGGGTATTAGCTTCTGCATAACAGCCTAAAATATCATTAGCACAAGAACTTGCTTGTGAAATACAAAATCCAGGTTTTGACGTATCAAGTGAGCCTTCAGAACATGTACCTGCTTTTATCGCCGATCCACCGCACTCTAGAACTTGTGATAGAATTCCTTGAGTGACTTTAGAAGAATAATTATCTTTTAAATTTTGTAATTCCTGTACGGCCGCTTTAGCGTCTGAAACACTAGAGGCGAAATCAGTGTCGTCTGCATAGAGTTGATTACATTTTTCCATTGTTTTAGAAAAAAGATTATAAGGATTTTCAGTCACTCTAAATTGCGAGCTGTCTTTATAAGTTAATGTGATGTCAGGATATTTATTTTGCAGATCTTTAATGTTTGAAAGTTTCACTTCAATAGAGTCTTCAGTATTTAAGATTCTTTTTAAAGCGACAACATAATCATTTCTCGCCGTTCCTGCATTATTTGTACTTCTTTGCTCAATAGACTTTAAGATATCTTCTATTGGCATAGAAACACCTTTACTAGGATTGTTCACGCAATCATTAACATATTTCTTTTTAAAATAATTATCGTAATTTCCATCAACCGATGATGGCCCTTTGTAACCTGTCCCTGCTATGAGTTTATCAATTCTTTCTTTGGCGGTATTATATTCAGTTGCTTGTTTTTGGATTTGAGTAGTAATCGCCACAAATGTTCTTGCACTCTCGTCACTTTGAGGAACGTAACCACTTTTAAGAAAGTTTTCAACACCATTTGATTTAATCGTAGCGGCAATCTTATTTGTTTCTTTGGTAATATCATCTTGAATTGCATTTTTATTTAAATTAAAGTCTGCTGCAGACTTATTTGCACTACTTAAGTTTTGAAGGATTCCATTCATTCCTTCTTTCATTGCATTTTTTAAATTATCTTTTCCAATAACTGACTGACATCCTTGTGAGAAAAACTTAGCAAAGTCTTGAGTTCTTATTTGAAGATTATTTTTACTAATCCCATAAAGTTCATCATTGGCAGTACTCATGTCTTCTAATAATTTTTTATTGCTATCTCGAAACACTTGTTTGTCTTGATTCATTTTATCTTGAAGACGTTGTAAGTTATTTACCATCTCAGTTAACTGAGAATCCATTGCCTTACCTTTATCAGCTAAGCAGCGAAGACCAGTTGCGTATGTTGCATTAGAAGCTTCGTTAGACATTTGGTCGTAATAGTTCATCCAACCCTGTGCAACTGATTCATAAGTTATCATCGAGCTAATTTGATTAACTTCAGGAGTCGCATTATTGCAGGCATTCATTGGAATATTTGACATTGAAGCAGGAAGTGTACATTCAGGAAAAAATTTTGCTTTGCTTGTATAGCAAGCAGTTCCGTCTGGACGAGCACAAGCGGGACTCAACTGTGACATTATTCGCTGATTATTTGCAGAGGCAATTTGTTGCTGTAGCATTTGTTGCTTTTGACCTAAAAACTGTGAATACATACTGAGAGTTGTATTCGCAATTGCTCCGATGGTGTTAGCATCAAATCCACTAGAACTACTCGATGAACTTTTTGCACCCGCGGCCATTGCATCTGAGTAACCTTGAATTTGCATTAAAGAAAAGATGATTGTATTAATCATCAAAACTTTGATTGTCCTTTTTAACAAACCCAACATTTTCACAAAAGTCTTCATAACGGTTCTTCCATTAGTTTAAAGATAATTCCTCAGTCTTTTCGGCAAGATCCTTAAAAACTGTGATAGTTCCTCCTATTTTAATGCTTGATCAATATAATCATGCTCTTTAATCACTTTTATAGAGTAGGCCTTCTTGATTTTCTAA
>CANCFT010000020.1 GCA_947377285.1 Bacteriovoracaceae bacterium | reverse complement strand
ATATCAATGGATACCAAAGAGATTGGTACGGATTTAATAAAGGAGCATTAATTGGCTCCTTTGATGGAGTCACTTGGTTTTCTGTAGGAACAGGCCGAAGAGCAACTGCGACAACGACCAAATTATTTTTGGCCATCAATGCTCCTTTTCTAGACCTTGCTGACAAAACTGATACGATCGTTAATATTATTCCAGATTTCTCAGCTAATAAAGCATCTGATTATGACTATGATCCCGATCTAGCATTAACGGACGCTGGCCAAAACACCGGAGCGACTTGCCAGAAATTTCACCAATGTAATACCGATGCTGATTGTATCACCCAGTTAGGATGGGAATATACTTGTGCAGATGTCTCTCAAACTAAAACAAAATGGCCGCTTTTTGACAGTGATGGAAAAGAGCTATCTAACCAAGAAAAATCTGGTTCACTTTTTGAAATTTTATCCTCAACCATAAATACAACGAACCCAAAACGTTGTGTTTATCGAGGGGCCGGAGCTCCTTGTAAAAGAGATTATACAACGGTTAGTGATGTTTCAAAAAAATCGTTAACTTGTGCACCAAATTTCTATTGTGCCATTTTATCGAATAATAAATTTAATGAAGAATTAGTCCGCTCTCCCAATGAACTCGATAATATACTTTTTGGAATGGATACTAATATATTAGGCCGACCACTTAGTTACGTTACAGCAAGTAAGAGTTTAACAACTGAGATAATAACAAATATCAATTCTAATGCTCTCCTCTTTAAATCAACAAATGGAAGTGTCATAGATACTAGTGATATGGGAATTTGTCGACCAGGGCGCAACCTAACAAGTTCAGTTGTCCTTAATCACTCAAATCCTGATGTAAGTAAAAGAACGGATTATATTTCTCAAATTGGATCTTGTGATTCAGCAGCAATAGGTTCAACTCGCTTCTTGACTTGCCCGGCCTTTGATAGTTCACAGAATCTACTCGATAGTTCATCTTCAGGATTAACTGCCAGTGGGTTGAGCTCATCAGATATTATCAAGTCCCAAATTTTACAAAACGCCTGTGGTGGAGAAGCTAAAAACTCTAATACCTTTATTTCTGCTTTTAAATCAATTGAAGGACTCTCCCTAGTCAATCTTCAAAATATTGGTCAACCTATATTGGCCCAGGATGCTTGCTTTAGAAGAGCAGGATCTGTTTGTCATACGGACTTGGATTGTAGTCCTAATAAAATGCATGAAGATTCTGTTGGTTTAATGGATATCAAATATTTTGGTGGAACTGATGGTGAACAACAATATTGGAGAGAGTCTCTGATTTGTAGTCAAGGAAATTCTGTTCCGGCCTTGGGTTCTGCAAATTATTTTGATTATAAATTAAGTGAAAACCGATGTTGCCGAGAAGTTGGAAAAGATTTTACCATGATAACTCAAGGGCCTAAATCAATCGTTCCAGAAAATGCTGGTACCAATGAAAACTTAATTACAAGTCGATTTACTTATTCTGACCCAAAAGCTGCTAACAGATATTCACGCTACGCTATATCAGAAAAAGCACTCACTTCTGCTTTAACTATTCCTGCTGTACTTCCTAAAGTTGAACCCGCAGCAGACCAATGGAAAGTGATAAATGAAACCGGAAGTAAAACATGTTGCGGTGGTGGATGGATTAGAAAATTTGCCGATGGGACTCACGACTGGAAAGTGAAGAACAGATTAAGTATTGATGTGAGTAACTTTAGTTGTTTAAATTTTCACTCGCCGTTAGCAGATCCTACTTATAGTTCATTTTTAACTGAATTCATTAATCAAGCAAGTTACCAAAGAGAATCGGCCTACTTTTGCAAATCACCAACTCGAACAGCTGGTACGAGTGGATGTCTCCAAATTCCTTATCAACCAGAAAGCGGGTATAATATTTTTAGTCCAAAAATTTATGACCCAAAAGATGAAGTCGTTGTTGATAGTGATGGTTCAGGACTATTATCTCCTAATACTAGATTAAGCCGGATAGACACGACAATTAGCAATGACTCAACACAATCACATTTTACGAATGATGCTCCTTATGTCCCCTTTCCCTATATTTATGCTAATAATTTAACTCGCAGAACTGTGAGTAATAAGACTTTTACACCAAATTATTTTGTTGATCCAACATTTGGTTACGGTGTTTCAATTTATCTGCCTTCATATGTTGGTTGGGATTTATCGGCCAATAATTCTACATTTATTAAAGCTGTTTATATTAAATATTATTTTGATAATGGGATTCCAAAACTTCAAAATATTACAGGTTCCTTTGGGGGAAATTGTACAGGGGCCCTTAATGCTCCTGGTCCAATTCCCGTTGATCCTTACTTGCCACAAAGCAGTTGGTGCATCACTAGTTCTGCGGCCCTCACTCAAGGTCGTCCTGTTCTTTTTGCCCGAGCAGATAACACATCCGCTGGTTTGACCGATTGGAAATACGCTGCACTCATTATTGATTTTAAACCAATCGAGCAAATTAGATTCGAAAATGATAATAAACAAATCGTCACAAAACCTGGAAATTCACTTTATTATTTAAGCAAACTTTCTCGACTAGAACTTTTAGGAATTCCTCAAATTGGATACGAACCACTTTATTGCAATAACAACCATGAAAAACTTGTCCCTGGAATTTTTAAATCATCACTAGACACTCGGACAAAATTTGAAAATCCACTAGTTAATACAAATAGCTATCAATCAAGTATAAATTCTATTGATCTTTATGAAAGTGACGCCAACGGAGAAGCTTCAGGAAGTACTCCTGAAACTTTCGGCTTTGGAAACTTTCAAAAACGGTTTAGTTTCCAGGACTCTGTTGATCACTCGGCCGTATTTTCTGCAAAAGATTTTTCATGTTGTGCTCCTTTAGGAAAAGATACTTCATCAGGAGCTCGGTGTTGCTCTGGTTACTCTGTAACTGATGCAACAACAAAAAAACAAACGTGCCAATTGCCAAAAGGAGTCGATCTAAACGTCTACTTTAATAAATTCGTCTCAAATGAAGGTGTCGGAAGTGATCAACCAGGTGGCGGGCTAACCATTGTTAGAGACGTTGGCGATAGTGATGATTCTAAAGTTGATTTTAATATGTTTACTGGTGAGCCAAAAATGCGAACATCAACAACTGATAAATTAGTTGCTTTAGGTCAAGCTTTTTGTGAATCAAAAACAGTCTCAAAAGGTGGTGCTTTTGGCTTTTTTCCGGGCGAGCCATCGACTGGATCCTATAGTACTGGAAGTGGAAATCTAGAAGACTCTTTCCCACTAAGCATTGTAGACTCAGTCCTAGACTTCCAAGGATCTGACCCAAGTCTTGGAAAAATCAAATTTGATATGGGATATCGATGGAATCATCACTATTACTGTCAGTAAAAGATATTCGAAGCGTATCTCTTTGTGATAAATTAGCCCTTATAAATGAAAAAACTAATATTCTTTTTAATTATTAACTTAATCATAAACTTATTGAGCCCAACTCTTTTTGCGCTCGAAACTTTGCATTGTACCCATCAAGAACTATGCAAAATGGTTAATCAAATTGCTCTAGAAAATAAAATCACTGATTTAAAAACAGCAACTCTAGTTACCGTCAGTGGTGATCCCCATGAATTTGAGCCTAGTTCTCAAGAAATTAAAAATTTAATAAGTGCCAATTTTCTTTTAACTGGGCCAAATGAATTAAATCCTTGGATCAAAAAAATTAATTTTCAAAGATCTAAACTTCCTAATCTCAAAACAATAAGCTTAACTTTTGATAAAACAGATTTTTCCTTTTACCCGATGGCCTCCGGAGAAGTTTTATCGCATTTTTGGTTATACCCAAAAATCTATTGTTCACTTAAAAGCAAATTAGAAACACAGTTAGTTTCAAACGGTTTTAAAATAAAAAAAATGGCCAATTGCGATCCTTATACTGCTGAAAAAAATTTACAAAATGTCCTTTACCTAGTTAAAACTCCAATTATTTTAACTCACGACGCTCTCCTACCTTTAATGCAAAGCTTATTATCAACTCAGAAAAATCCAATATCAATTATTGCGATAAAAGGTTCAGGCCATCATGAGGAAACTCCGCCATTGTCTATAAAAAAAATGTATGATGCCCTCAACAACCCAAAAGTCATTTGGGTAATAGAAGAAGGCATCAATGTTCCTCAAAATATACTGAATAAAATTCGTCCTAACGATCAAGTCATTCGAATTGATACTGCTCAAACAAAAGAAGCAGATCCCTTTTCAGTAATGTCTGAACTGGCCTCAAAACTTAAATAGGATCTTTTTTATCATGACGACAATTCCGCCTATTTTACAAGCTGAAAAAATTTGTTTTGCCTATCATGGCAATGATCCCATTCTAAAAGATATTTCATTTTCACTAGAGGCCGGAGAAAGTTTAGGAATATTAGGCCCAAATGGTGGAGGAAAATCGACCTTAATGAAAATAGTCGCAGGCCTTCTCAAGCCCAATTCGGGCAAACTCTTGTTTGATGGAATAGATTCAAAACATTTTAAATCATATCCTTTTGAAAAATTTTCCTATGTTCCTCAAAATAGTGAACTCAATACAATTTTACCTGTCAAAGTTTTTGAATACATGAACTTTGCTAAATCTCTTTATAAAACTCATCAACAAAATACCAAAAGCATTGATGAACTTCTAAAATTAGTCGGCATTTTTCATAAAAAAAATTCATTGATTGCGAGCCTCTCAGGAGGAGAAAAACAACGTGTTCTTATTGCCCGGGCCCTTATCAATAATCCTAAACTACTTTTATTAGACGAGCCTTCCAAAGGGCTCGATAGCAACGGCCAAGATCAACTTTTAGCGATCATCGAAAAAATAAAAGAGCAAGAAAAGACGGCCGTGATTATCATCGACCATAATATCACTCAAATTATTCGCAATTGTCATAAAATTTTATGTTTGAATGGCAATTACCATTGGCATGATCACCGCGATCTTTTGACTAAAAATATTCTTGAAGACATTTACCACTGCGAATTTGAACATCTCTTAATTCATGAAAACGATGTTCGGAATTTAAAAGAACCACACACCTCTGAGACTCATACGTTTTGTAATCACGACCATCAGCACTCCCAAGAATTGGATGCCCATTCAATACTCCGGAGAAAAAAATGAATTTAATATTGAATTCCATTCACGATTTTACTCATTATGATTTTTTAATATATGCACTTCTTGGCACAATTTTTTTATCCATCACTTGCGGATTAATTTCTCCATTATTAATTGCTAGAAAAAATGCTTTCATGGGCTCAGCTATTTCTCATTCGACACTACTAGGATTGGCAATCGCTTTAAGTATATTTTCAAGTGATAATTCCTTTTCTATTTTTGCCACAACACTTTTTATTACAATTGTCTGTACCCTCTTTTTAGCTTATTCAACATTTAGACAAAGACTCCCATCAGATTCTTTGATTGGCATATTTTATACTTCTACCATGGCCCTTGGAATCATCATTAACTCAGCATTTGCTAAAAACAAATCCGACTTGCTTAGTTTTCTTTTTGGAAATATTCTTCTTTTAACTAAAGAAGACTTAATACTTTCACTTAGTCTTTTGGCCATAACGGCCCCCTTAATTATTCTACCTTTTAAGAAATGGTTATTTCTTACTTACGATGAAGAAGGTGCAATTACTTCGGGTATAAATGCTAAACTTTTCCATTATCTCTTTTTTATTTTGCTCGCTTTACTCATTGTTACCAGTATTAAACTTGCTGGGACAATATTGATTGAAACACTTTTATTAGTTCCTGGATTTTTTGCTTTAAAATTTGCGACAAGTGTTCGACAAACCTTTATTTATAGCGTTTTATTTTCCACATTTTTTGCAATCTTTGGAATTCTATTGGCAAACTCTTTTGGGCTTCCTTCTGGGGCCACCTTGGCCGTCGTACTCTTTATTGCCTTGGTGCTTTCACTTCTTTTTAAAAAGATTTATACTTTGGTTAAATCTTACTAAAAGGACATTTAATGACTAATCTTAACGATCCAAAAAAAGCTTCTGAAAGTGCAGTTGAAATGCGCAATCTCGTTATGCCCAATCATACTAATCCACAAAATTCAATTTTTGGTGGAGTCGTCATGTCGTGGATTGACTTGGCCGCCGCCATGGTTGCTGAAAGGCATTCAAACCGTCCTGTTGTCACTGTCCATGTGGATGATATAAGTTTTAAAGCTCCTATTAAAATTGGAGACCATGTCTTAATAAAGGCAAGTCTTAATTTTGTCGGTAATTCATCAATGCTCGTTGGCGTAAAGGTCTACGCTGAAAATCCTTTTACTGGGATTACCCGTCATACCACAACAGCATATTTGGCCTTTGTGGCCCTAGATGATATTGGTAGACCAATAAAAGTTCGAGGTGTCATTCCTGAAACAGAGGACGAAAAAAGGCGCTTTACTGAAGGAGCAATAAGAATTGAAGAAATGAAAAAAAAGAACGCTAAAAATAAAATTAAAGTATGAGTGAATTCAAAAGTTCAAAACTTGGCAGACTCTTCACTCTTGGCAAAGGGATTACTAAAGCAGGGGCCACCTTAGCTTTTGATGCCGCTAAGTCGAAGGCCCAAACTTATGTAGAAGGTCATCAAAAAGAATGGCAAAACGTCAAAGATTTAAGCCTTAAGATAAAAGCATCTCATGAAATCATTCAATCCATGGGTGAGCTTAAAGGTGCCATGATGAAATTAGGGCAAATGATTTCAATATCAGAAGATTTGTTTTTACCAAAAGAAATTAGTGATCTATTTAGAGAACTTCAAAAAAACTCTCCCCCTATGTCGCTCAATGATGTTGAGAAAGTCTTAATTCATAATTTTTCAAAATCATCAAAAGATTTATTCTTAGAATTCGATACGACTCCTCTAGCTTCAGCTTCAATTGGGCAAGTCCATAAAGCACGGCTCAAAACGGGTGAATTTGTGGCCGTAAAAATTCAATACCCAAAGATTGTCGATGCCATCAAGCACGACTTTCAAAATCTGCACCAAATTGATCGACTCATTCATACCCTTTATCCTAATAAACCAAATCTTGATTCCCTCATCGAAGAATTAAAAATGTCTATGGCAGAAGAATGTGATTACTCTCACGAGCTTCAAGAAATGGAGTATTTTAGAGCAGAGTATGCGGTCCATTTTCCGATGATTATTATTCCTAAAGTTTTTCCTGAATTCTCAACTCAAGAAGTTCTTACAATGGAATTTGTAGAAGGTGATACATTTGAAGAAACACTACTTTATTCACTAGAAGAGAGAAATTTCTTAGGTCAATCACTTTACAATTCATTTCTCCATTCATTGTGGAATATGAAACGACTTCATACTGATCCTCAAAACGGTAATTATTTATTTAAAAAAGATAAAATCATAATGCTCGATTTTGGATCTACTCGAAGTTTTCCGAACGAATTTATAATTGATTATTGTGCACTGATGATGGCCCTTGAAGAAAATGAGCTTGAGACTTATTGCTTTATTTGTAAAAAGTTAGAGATTTTTAAAATCGATGAACAAACTGATCTCATGGAGCAGCATTTTTTATTAATCCAGTCTATCTATCTTCCCTACGTAAATCCTGGTCAATTTGCCGTAATACCAATGAGCCCATTTCAGCTTTTTAAAGAATTAATTGGAAAAATTGAATTTAAGGGTCGAAGTTCACCTAAAAGAGAGTTTTTGCTTTTAGACCGTTCGACTTTTGGTCTTTATACTAAACTCAAAGCTTGGAAATCCGAAATCGATTGGCTAGAAGGTAAAAATACATTTAGAAATTCTGTCGAAAATGAGGTTAAATTAAAGCAATCAATTAAAGGATAGGGTTTATGCGATTTGGATTACTTTTTTTATTATTCATTATACAGGCACGAACCTCTAATGCCTTGGAATATTCAAAAATAGAATTTGATGGCTGCCCTGAAAATGCTTATTGTAAAAAAGAAACGGGCATAAATCGAAAAACCTGGATTGAACAATTGCGCAAATTCTCTAGTGGCAAAATCAATCAACAAAAATTCAATGCATTTATTCAATCTGAATATGGTGTTCCAGTAAGTGCTTGGGCGCAAGAAGAAGCTAGTCTTTTACCAAATATTTTAATGTGGGACTCACCATGCAAACAACACAGAAGCATTGCTAATAAATATTATATTGCTGAAATTTTCAGAAAAAATTTTTCTCTGAATGAATTGAAAGAGCTTCCCAATATTGTTTTCTCAAGGGCCATTCTTCTCGATAAATTAAATCGGCCATACTCGATAGTCATTCCAAGAGGAGATGCTCCCCTTTTTATCCAAGATGGAAGTCTCTACTTTTTGCGTGAAGAAGAAGGTCAGTTTTACGGATTACTTATTGATCCAACAGGACATTTCACTCTCACAAAAAATGAAACAAGCACTGAAACTCCCAAAGAAGCGATATGTACAAAAGAGCAAACCGCCCTCTTTTACCGCGAATCTCCAGGGCCCAATTTTTATCAAAATATTTATTGCAAAGATATTTGGAATAAAACAACTAAAACTTATAACAGAATGCTTTTAGGTTGGAGTTGTAATTGAAACTTTGTCTTTTTAATGTTGAAAATTTTTTCCTTGTTAATGGACCCAATGGCGATGGCTTTAAAAAGCCAATTGATAAAATTGAATGGATCGCTAGAACTATTACAGAGATCGATGCTGATATTACAATGATGTGTGAAGTGGGAGGACTTGAAAGTCTCGAACTCTTTAATACTAAATATTTAAATTCAAATTATATTGCTAAATTAGTTAAAGGTAATTCTGAACGTGGTATTGAAATGGGCTATCTTATCAAAAAAAAATTTGCTTATTCAACCGAGCATATTGGGCATGCTCAAGACTCTATAGAATTTAATTACCATTTTGAATTAATGGAAAATAAGTCAAGGGCCGCAAATGACCAACTCCCTGTTCATAGATTTTCGCGGGATATTTCTGAGCTGCGAATTTTAAAAGACAATAAAGTTGAATTAATACTCTTGCTCGTCCATTTGAAATCCAAATGGGATCGCGATGGAGTGGATTTTAACGGTAAAGAGCGGCGCAAAGCAGAGCTTAAGGCACTCGTTAAAACATATAATAGACTGCGCTCAGAATTTAACCAACAAGTCCCCATTATCATTTCTGGAGACCTTAATGGTGTGGCCCAAAAAGGTCTGCAGGAGCCTGAATTTGATGATCTCTATGATAAGACTGACCTAGAAGACGTGCTAGAAGTCATTAATGAGCCCCATGAGCAAAGACTTTCATTTTTTTATTTTGCTAAAGATCAAGCTCGTGAAGCTTATCAGCTCGATTATATTTTACTCCCGAAAGAGCTTCACCACCTCGTCTCAAAAGAAGATTCAGGCATTTATCTTTTCCGCGATCAATATGGCATGCCTTTGTCATACCCAAAGGAAAATTACCAGCGCTACGCTCTTCCATCAGATCATTATCCCATCGTCGCAACCCTTAATTTTTTATAATTTCCATTTGTACTGTTAATTGAAATACGCTACATTTTGCCCATAAAAATACAGTAATTTAGGCATTATTATTTTTTAATAATGGCCCATTTTTAGACAGGGGCGAATTGAAATGAGTAAAAAAATTGAAAATATACCTTGGTCTAAAGCAGAAGCCGATGAAGTTTATCACATCAGTCGGTGGGGCGATGGTTATTTCGATATAAACGACGAAGGTCATCTTTGTGTTTTACCCAATCAAGATGAGAACGGTCCTCGAATAGATATTGCAGAAGTTCTTGAAGAAATGAAGGCCCAAAATATTCCCTTTCCAATTGTCGTTCGTTTTCACGACATCCTTCGATCCCAGGTAAAAGTGATCAACGAAACTTTCAGAGAAGTTATTAAAGAAGCTAATTATAATGGTGAATACAAAGGTGTATATCCGATTAAAGTTAATCAAATGAGAGAAGTGGTTGAAGAGATAGTCGATGCAGGCTCTCCTTATGATTACGGTCTTGAAGCAGGTTCTAAACCTGAACTACTTTCTGTCTTGGCCTTTAATGATAATTTAAACGCTTTAACTATTCTCAATGGCTATAAAGACGAAGACTATCTTCGCTTAGCGCTGCTTGGAATTAAACTTGGAAGAAAGGCCATCGTAGTTATTGAAAAATTCTCAGAGCTTCATAAACTTCTAAAACTCTCTCGCGAAATGAATGTTGAACCCATGATTGGTTTGCGTGCAAAAATGGCCGTCAAAGGTTCTGGAAAATGGTCTGATTCAGGTGGAGAAAAAGCTAAGTTTGGTTTAACCATTGCTGAAATGTTAACGGCCGTTCAAATCCTAAAAGATGAAGGATCAATCAACGCTCTTAAACTATTTCATTTCCATATTGGTTCTCAAGTAACAGACATCAGAACCATTAAAGAAGTTATGCGTGAAGGTGGAAGAATCTTTGCTAAACTTGTTGAGCTTGGAGCTCCACTTGAATATTTCGACGTTGGTGGTGGACTAGGAGTTGATTATGATGGTTCACAATCTACTAACGATTCATCCGTCAATTACAAGCTCCATGACTATGCTTCAGATATCGTCTATATTTTAAAAGAAATTTGTGATGCTGAGAAAGTTCCTCATCCAAATATTGTTTCTGAATCAGGTCGTGCAATAACGGCGAGACACTCATGTGTCATTACTAACGTTATTGATAAAATAGAAACCTCATTTACTGACTACGAAACGCAAAAAGTTCCAGGGGAACACAGTCTCGTTTCCAATATGAGAGAACTTTTTGATAGTTTAACAATTGAAAATGCCCAAGAAATTTATAACGATGCCCTCGATTATAAAAAAGAGTGCTTAAATGCCTTCCGCTTAGGAATTTTAAAACTTGAAGAAAGAGCAAGCCTTGAAACACTTTTTTGGAAAATCACAAAAAAGATTTCTTCATTATTACCTGAAATGGAATTTATTCCAGATAATCTTTATGATATCGATCAAGGTATAGCTCCTCAGTATTTATGTAATTTTTCAATTTTCCAATCTGCTCCAGATCTATGGGCCATTGGACAATTACTTCCAATTGTTCCCATTACTAAACTCAATATCAAGCCGCATAATAATGGAACTTTAGTTGATATCACCTGTGACTCTGACGGAAAGATCACTAAATTTATCGATATTAATGAAACGAAAAACCTACTTCCATTACATGAACTAACTCCCAATGAAGATTATTATATTGGTCTGTTTATGACTGGTGCTTACCAAGATGTAATGGGAGACCTTCACAATATGTTTGGGCGATTAAATGAAGTCCACGTCTTTTGTGATGATGAAGATCCGACCGATTTTTATATCGAAGAAGTAATCAAAGGTTCTTCATGTGAAAATGTTTTGTCGGCCATGCAGTATAATCCAGAGGCCATGGCCTATACTATGAAGAAAAATATTGATCGACAAATTGCTTCAGGAAAAATTAATCCACGCGAAGGTGTGAAATTAGTCGATTTCTATGAAGAGTGTTTGAAGTCTTATACATATTTAAAAAACTAATAATTGAAAGAATTTTAGAAGACAACGAGGTAACTATGAAACGCGGACCAGTAACAGAATTCATGCTCACTCACTATAAACATTTTAATGCAGCTTCAGTCATTGATGCTTCTGCTGGCTGGGTAAATCACCTTGAAAGCGGCGGAAAAATGTTTGTCACACTTGCAGGGGCCATGTCGACAGCTGAGCTTGGAAAATCATTAGCTGAAATGATTCGCCAAGGAAAAATCCACGGAATTTGTTGTACAGGAGCTAACCTTGAAGAAGATATTTTCAATTTAGTTGCTCATAATGACTACCAACGTATTCCAGACTGGAGAGGACTTACTGCGGAAGATGAAATGAAATTAAAAGACCGCGGAATGAATCGAGTCACAGACACTTGTATTCCTGAAGATGAGGCCATGAGAAAGATTGAAGCTCTTATTAATAAAGAATGGCAAAAAGCTGATAAAGCAGGTGAAAGTCATCCTCCACATTATTATTTTTGGCAACTTTTACAGAATGCCGAATTTAAAAAAGAATACCAAATAGATCCAAAAGATTCTTGGATGATTGCGGCCATGGAAAAAAATCTTCCTATTTACACTCCAGGTTGGGAGGACTCAACTTTAGGAAATATGTATGCGGCTGCCAATATTGATGGAAGAATTAAAAATGTCCATACCATCAACTCTGGAATCCAAACGATGATACGATTGGCCCAATGGTATACAGAAACTTCAGCAAACAACTCTATTGGATTTTTCCAAATCGGTGGTGGAATTGCAGGAGACTTCCCTATTTGTGTTGTTCCAATGCTTGAACAAGACTTAGAAAGAAATACTCCGCTTTGGGGATATTTTTGCCAAATTTCAGACTCTACTACTAGTTATGGTGGTTATTCTGGAGCAGTTCCCAATGAAAAAATCACTTGGGGAAAACTTGATATTCACACTCCAAAATACATAATAGAGTCAGATGCCACAATTGTCGCACCTTTAGTTTTCGCTTACGTTTTAAACTGGTAATAGTTTTTCAAGACTTATACTCCCGACGAATTAACTTAGAAAATTCGTCGGGAATTTCATATAGAGACTGTCATAAAGAGAATTTCAAACAAACTTTACATTTTTTTATAATCTTCCGATAGAGCCTTTGAAAGTGGGTCATATGCCACTTTTAAAAGGAGATAAAATGTATTCTAAAAAATATCGTTCATTAACAATTTCCTCAATATCTTGTACTCTCCTTTTGGCTTCATGTGCTGGGCCTGAAAGTTATCAGCAAAAAATGTCTAGGTATGAACCAAAGGCCATCAGTCAAAATATTGTTCCTGAAATAAAAGTAAATGATTTTAAATTCATAGATGAGCTACATTCTACAGATAAAACAGCAAAACGCTCGCCTGCCTCAGCACCTGAAAATCCTACTCTTGAAAGTGAAGGAAACGAAGGAGCGACTACGAATAAAAAACTTTATTTCCTAACTCTATATAGTGAGTATGAAACTCTAAAAAAATACACTCCTGAGTTTGCTGCTACAAATTCAATGATCTGTCCAAATTTTCACACGAGCCTATTAAGACATTTAGATGGTGCAGCTCCCTCGAATACTACTTCAGTGACTTCTACTTTAAAATACGATACTCAAAAATTTAATGATGAAAAATATGTCTCCAGCAGACCTGAGCTTCTTCTTCCTATGAGTCAGACTGAAGTCACTCCAAAAGTAATCGATCTAATAAAAAACAGCAAAGAGCAAATATCAGATTTTGCTATCAATGAATTAGTCCACAAGGCACTAGATATTCATTTGGCAAAAACATATTCAGAAAT
This sequence comes from Bacteriovoracaceae bacterium, assembly GCA_947377285.1. Taxonomy (GTDB): domain Bacteria; phylum Bdellovibrionota; class Bacteriovoracia; order Bacteriovoracales; family Bacteriovoracaceae; genus Bacteriovorax. The sequence continues at coordinate 44,750 of CANCFT010000020.1, read as the reverse complement.
AAGAGAACTCTGTGAATACGGCAATAGCGACAACTATTATATCTATGAAAATCTTATTACCCATATCAAAAATAATACATTTGCTCCGGGTAATAAAAATATGAATACTTTGTTAAAAACAACTGTATTTTCAAACATTGCGCTTATGACGTCGCTTGAGAAATCTTCTGTTAAAACTTTAAGTAGAGCGATTGCTTCAAAGGATGAAAGTCCCAAGAAAAACACTTATGCAAACGAAATAATCACTCGTCTAAATGTTTCTTGGGCAAATCAATATTTTAATTATATTAAAGAATCACATTAGTCATTTTTAATGAAATGTATAAAGTCTATTGCGGGTAGAGAGAACAGATAAATAGTTTTCTCTACTTTCCATATCTCCAAGAACAGCAGAATAAGAGTGTCCCAAAGAAAATTTGTCTAAAATTTTATATGTTCTACGTTCTAAATAGAGAATTTCACCGTTCGTCGTTGAAACTGCATAGCCGGCCTTAAATGGAACAATTGAAGTAATTAAACCTTCAGAAACATGGGTTTTACTAAGTGTATTTAAATTTTTGTCAGTTAGTATTAATTCTCCAGTTGGAGTTCCAAATAAAAGTTGGTCCCCAGCTTCATTGGCAACAACGACAGGTGCTCGAGAAGCAATAAAATCCGCTCTTTTTAAAATTTTCCCCGTAATAGGGTCTAGTAAGCAAAGTGGACTACCAACAGCACCAATTAAGACTTTATCATTAAAAATAAATGCCGCATTATCAACATCGACGAATTTAGAGGCAGTCGTTAATTTAGTTTCATACAACATCACACCTTCTTCAATTGAAAGAGCGACAAGTGTACCATCTGCAAGTCCAACTAGTACTTTGTCTTTATAGACAACTGGAACTGAGGCCCTTTGAAGAGTTGTCAGGTAAGAAATTGAGCGTTTATAGCCCCATAGAATTTTCCCTGTCTCGACATCAAGACAAAAGACTTGGTGATTTCTCAATTGAAAGAAAATCCGTCCTTGATAGACCACTCCTTTTGTTTCAATCGAGGCTCCGAGATCTACACTGTATTTTATTTTTCCAGTTGTATAATGACGAGAGATAACTCTGCCTTGAACTGTTCCGTAAATAATTTGATCTTTATAGGCAATTGGAGCCGCATGATAAGTTGATTGATCAGCTTCACTCCAAATCGGTTTTCCATTTTCCAATTCGTATGCTTGCATAAAACCTGAGTTATGTCCGACATAAACAATTCCTTCATGAATGAGAGGAGATTGAAGTGCTATTGGTAAATTTCCAGATTCATAGGCCGGGTCAATATCTTTTATCCAAACTGGATTTAAAGCAGGAGACTTAGTCACTTCTCTTGCTGGCATATATGATTTTAACTGGGCACAAGAACTAAAGATAAAAGCAATTATAAGTACAACAAGGGAGAAATTTTTTTTCATTCTATTACCAAATTAAATTTTTTTAATTAAAAGAGTCTTAAAGTTTAGACATATACAATTTCGCAATTTTGACAAACTCTGTTTCATCTTTTGCTTTTTCGATAACATAAGTAAGACTTGCGCGGGCCTTAGTTTTGTCACCTGTTTTTATATAAAGTCGGCCTAGATCTAGATAGTTTTTTCCCTCAAAAATTTTAACTGATTGAGAATTCATTTTTTCTAATGTTTCAATCGCTTTTTGATCCTGTCCCAAATCTTCATAGACCACTGCCAATCTACTTAAGATAAAATAGTCAGCATAATCATTTTTAGAAATTTTTTGTCCAACAGTTAGGATTTCGAGTGCTTCATTTAAATGAGTTTGCTCCATTAATGAATCACTTGCTTTAATAATTACTGGAATTAAACCAGGATAATTTCCTAACTCTGCATGAAGGTTTTTTATCCCTTGAACTAAATCTTTAGGGTCTGACTTAGCATCAAAAGTCTTTAGCGTTTTAGTTTCAAAATTATAAATTTTAGTATTGAATGCAGTTTTAGATTTATCTGCAAAATTAGAATAAAAGCCAAAACCTAAGACGGCCACGATGATCGCAACGAGTATTGCAATGAGGGCGTTTTTATTTTTTGCAATGACAGCTCCGGCATCTCCATCATTTATGATTTGGTCAAGACTGCGGTTTGGAGTGAGTGTAGTGTTAGACATAGTGGAACTCTTGTTAAAAGGTTAAATTTATCTCTCAGTTATTCTAAAAAGGCTTTGTTAAGTTGTCAAAAATAGAAGGCTTAGTTACAATAATAAAAAGGTATTATTTTATTAACAAGTCGCATGGTTTAGCGCGTAATTTTCTTAAGAAGGAATCTTTATGTTAAAGACAGCTAAAACTCTCTCTTTCCTTTTTGTCTTAATGCTCACTCTCACCGCTTCTTCAGAATCATTTGCATTCGACAAAATCAATCGTTTGGGATTAGGAATGTCAAATCAGCTCCACAATGACTTTCCAGGCCTGTCTTTTAAAATCCAAAAAAGCCGCTCATTTGCTATTGGGGCCGTCACCGGACTTTCTACAGACCCTACTTCTGGCGGGTATGGTGTTGGATTAAAGATGTATCGAAACATTTTTGATGAACCTCAATTAAATTTTTATCTCGCAGGTATGGGGGCAATTTTAAATAATAAGATAAATAAAACTAGTTATTCGGGATTTCAATTAGACTTGAGTTTTGGGAGCGAATTCCATTTTACTGGACTTAATTCTTTAGGATTTAGCTTTGAATTTGGCGCGTCTGCTTTTAAGAAAAAAGATTTTGTCTTTCAAACATTAGGCAATCACTTTATTGCATCGGCCATTCACTTTTATTTATGAAAAAAACTATGAAATTTTATTTAATACTTATTTTTTTGGTCATTGGTGGACTCAACCTAGGGACTCTTCCAAAAGCTTATGCCCAAGATTCGGCCAATGATATTTTTGCGGCCGATGACGACGATCTAAACTTAGGTGGAGATATTTTTACAGATTTCAGTGAAGATGTTGAAAATGCCAAAGTTGTCGAAGATGAACGCTTTTATCGGTATGGACGGTTTTTCTCTTTCAATGCTTCACTTGGATTAACAACTTTTGATGGAAACCGAGGATTGGCCTATGAAAATTCACCTCCTTCATTTGGAATTAGTTTTACATTTTTTAAAGATTTCCTGACGGCCCTTACTTTGGGAGTCGAATTTTCAAAACACTCTATGTTTCTCAAAGACCCAGTTAAAGCTTTTCCCAACTCAAGTGCCCCAGGCTTAGTAGAAGTTAGTATGCTGAGAGTTTTTATGGGTTACCGCTATTACATAGAAACAGCAAATCTCGGTACTGCTATAACTTATTCGAATCCCTACTTGATTGGCCGCTTAGAGTATTGGTACCAAACCAATCGCTATATAGACCAAACTGAATTGCCAAAAGATATTGGTGGCGGTTTGGGTTTTGGAGGAGGTTTTGGTTTAGAATTTCCAATAGAATTAAAGGAATCATACGTTGGATTAGAGTTTCTAATTCATACAGTAAATTTTCCAGACAAAAACACCCAAAAGTTTGCCCCTGTCAATGCAGGTGGATATGGTTTTGAAAATTTAGGTGGAAACGCTTATAGTACAATGGTGAGTTATGTATTTAATTGGTAAAAACTTAAGGTGTACTGGTGTCATCAAATTTATCTAAACTTGAAGCAATTAAAGAAGTCTGTCGCGTACTCGTTCGACATGGAGTTGATACAACTCAAGTTCATTTTTATTGCCATGGAAAATCACTTCTTTTAACCGGTGGACTCTATAAAAATGGTGAACTTGATAATTGGAATATAACAGATGGGAGTATTTCTAAAAAAGGATCAAGTCCATCAGAGCAAAAAGAAAAAAAGCTAGTGCTGTCGTTGCGAAACCTCAAACTCCAAAGAAATAATTCCCAACATATTAAGCTGGGAATTATTTCTAATCAAGTCGTCATTTCATAGGTATTTTCTTAGGTAATTTCTTTCATCCGTTTACCAAGTCTTTTTGATAAATCTTCACCAGTTCTAAAAATTAAGTGAATCGGTGTATTGCTTAAATCAAATTCTTTTCGGAGTCCATTTTTTAGAAAACTTGTATAATTATCAGGAATCCCTTTTGAGAGATTGGTAAATAGTAAAAAAGTAGGAGGATTCGATTTTAACATCGAAGCATATTTTACTTTAAAACGTTTTCCACCAGCTTTTTTAATGGCCACAGGATGACTTTCAATTAGCTGATAAACGTAACGATTTAAAATTCCCGTTCCAATACTACGGTTTCTGATAAGTATTGTTTTCTTAATTACTTCTTTTAAACTTCCAATATGTTTTGCGTATTTTGCAGAAATTGGAATAAGGTCACAATAATAAAGCCAAGGAACGGTATCTCGTAAATCTTTGATCCATTCTTTTTTAGCCTTTTCATCAGGAAGAGACTCTTTTAGAAGATCGATCTTGTTTAGACACACAATTACCGACTTCCCTTTTTCAAGGGCGATATCTAGTAAGCGCCGGTCTTGATGACTAATACCGATTGTGGCATCTATCATAAAAATAACGATATCACTTTCAGTAATACAACGTAATGACCGGTAAACCGACTGTTGTTCAATAAATCCATCAACTGATTTCTGACGGCGAATACCGGCCGTATCTACGATATGAAGGGATCTCCATTGAGAACCAACATTTTCATTAGAGACTAGCTTGTCACTTTCGGCCGTTTCAAGTTCGGCCAAGAAATCATCCGATGTTTCATCTTCGTCTAAAAAATCAGCATTATTATCAAGATCTTCATCAGCAAAGATATTTTCATAAACTTCATTATCATATTTTGCGAGCTCATCATCAGAGAGGACCTTATCTAAATCAATTTCTTCAACTTCTTCGTCTCCTGAATCTGCAACATAGAGAGGAGTTTCACTACTGACATAATCTTCTTCGTCATAAACAGGAACACCACGAGTTCCCTCTTCTTCAAGGTTATAACTATAAGTTAATGAATTATAGACTTCTGGATTATTAGCGCGGAATTCCTCATATTGCTGAAACAATAAAGTATCATTTTTGGCAAATATTATTTCTTCATCCAATTCATAAGCACTTTTTCCAAAGAATAAATCAAAGAATCCTTCAATTGGATCTACCGTTGTTCCGGGAATATCACTAACGAGGGCCCGCTGAGAACCCAAGAGTAGGTTTAGTAAAGTCGATTTACCAGCATTGGGAGCACCTATTAAAGACAATCGTCCAACAACTTTTTCTCTCGGAGTCACTCCTTTTTGAAGTGCAGACATTTCTTGAATTTGAAGATTTTCAAATTTCAAAATTTCTTTATGAAGGTCAGTTTTTAAATCAAGTAAACCAAGGCCATGTTCTGCTGAGACTTTATAAAGCTCTTCTTCTCCAACTCCTAGTTGATAGAATTCAAACTCTTCGCCTTCTTGTTTTTCTGTATCGTATTTATTAACTAAAACCCAAAATGGCTTTTTTTCTTTGCGAATATAGTCTGCAATCATTTGGTCATAAGGAAGTACACCTTCTCTTGAATCAACAACAAATAAAATGAGATCACTTTCGCGGATTGCCGTTTTTGCTTGATCAGTCATGATATTAAAAAATTTATTCATGATTTGATCGCGTTGCTTCGGTACATTTTCTTCAATTTTTGTCGGGTAAAATCCACCTGTATCAACAAAGATAGCTTCTCCCTTTTTTTGATGAGCTAGCTCTTCAAAAGAGGCAATTCCATAATGGCGATCGCGAGTGACGCCTGGTTTATCATGAGTAATGGCCTTGTGAGCTTTTCTCATGAGTCGGTTAAATATTGAACTCTTTCCGACATTTGGTCTCCCTATAAGCGAGATAACCATTGAACGGCGGTAGGTGTTCTGTGGGGTTAAATTTGAATTATTATTTTCCATAAATTGCTTTCCTTATTATTTTTTTCGCCAAACACGAGCAGAATCTTTTGCTCTTGGTAATCCAATTTCTTCAAGAACAAAATTATTCTTAAACCATTTTGGTGAGACTTTTACGTGAAGGTTTAAATGAACTGGGCCCCCCGTCATTATTTCAATTTTCTTTCTCGAGCGAATCCCAATTTCTTTAATCATTGATCCACTTGACCCAATAACGATGGCACGCTGGCTTGGTCTATTAACTAAAATAGAAGCTGAAATATGTGATTCGATACTGTCTAAATCAACTTTCCCTTTGACTTCTTTATACTCGTCAATAATCACGGCCACTTCATAAGGAACTTCGTCTTTTAAAAGCTCGAATGCTTGTTCGCGAATATATTCAGTTACAAAAAATCTCTGATTTTTATTTGAGATATCTCCATTTGGATAAAGATGAGGTCCTGGTTGTGCTCGGTCGCAAATAGCACCAGTTAATTCATGAATATTTGTCCCTTCAATATTTGAAATAAGAAAATACTTTTCTAAACTAGGAAGGATGGCACGCGCTTGCTCCATGACTTCTTTTAAAGGAAGATTTTCTGAATTTTCAACTTTGTCAGATTTTGTAAAGACGGCCCAAGTTGGTCCCAAATCTTGTTCAATATTTTCTTTGAACTCGCTAAATTGCTCAAGGATTCCTCGACTGATATCAATTAATAATAAATTGAGATCGGCCCCCTCTACTCCTTCCCGAGCTTGTTCATTTAGTCTTTTATTAAATTCTTGATTCGATTTATGTAAACCTGGGGTATCAACCATGACGACTTCTGTTCGGTCGACTGTTAAAACGCAATGAAATTTATTTCTCGTTGTTTGTGGTTTGTTCGTCACAACTGAAAGGTCTGTTCCCAAAAGAACATTTATCAGTGAACTTTTTCCTACGTTTGGGGCACCTAATACGGCCACCATGATCGCTTTGTTGTGCGGGTGCTGATCTTCTAGTAACATTCTCGTCTCCTTGCTGTTTAATACCGTTTACAGATATCTTTTTTCATCTAGCACGACTCGTGCTAATTCTTTTTCTAATTTTTTCTTGGAAGGACCAAATCCTTCCGCTAATTTTCTTTCTCCAATCCAAAGTTCTACTAGAAATTCACCTACATTTGACACTTGAGACTTATATTCTGGTCTCATTTGAAAAAGTGCTACCGTTAGTTCTTGCAACTGACTTTTGCTATCAAACGATTCTAAATGATTGAGAGAAAAAAAAGGTTTTCCTGAAACAATTTCAAATTTATTAATAATAACAAGTAGAGTTTTTTCTAAGGTTTCTAAACTTTCATTGCTATCTAAATAAATTGCAGCACATAGGGCTTCAAAAGCATCTGCTAATAATGACTCTTTTTTATTACCAGCATTTTTATATTCCCCTTTTCCCAAAAAAATATTTTCATCTAACGATAGAACCTCTGCTAGACTCGCTAATGAATTTTCATTCACTAAAGCCCCGCGCAGCTTAGATAGTTCTCCCTCGGGAGATTTCGGAAATTTTTTAAAAAGAATTTTGGCCATAATGAGATTGACTAATGAGTCCCCTAAAAACTCCAAGCGCTCATTAGAAAAAATTGGCGTTAAATTTAATTGGTTAAACTCATAACAAAAAGTTGATTGAGTCAAGGCCTGGATTAATAATTCATTCTTAATAAAAGAGTATTGAATTGATTTTTGAAGATTAATAATAGAACTAAATTGAGCAAATGTTGCAACGGAAAGTAGATTCTCTTTTTGCAATGCTTCTGAATAAATCACGCCAAGCCATTGATGAATACTTGCATTAATTGCAACTCCATTTGCTTGATATGGTGAATTAAAGGTCGTCTCTTGCATCTCGCCAGCTCGTATTATTAAATTGTTATAACACCTGGTTATTAACACTCCTCTTAAAGCTAATCAAGATGGACTTTTTAAGTTGTACATTTTACCCAAGTAAGATACTATCCACCACCTAAAGCTTTGAAATTAGTCTTCTCCACAACACACACATTGGAAGGTCCTATCTTGCCCCAGATAGAGGTCATCCTAAAAAAGAGAGAATAAAAGAACAATATGGATACAAACACACAAACCCCCACTTCAGCAGTCTCTCCAGAAATTAGAAACTCTTCCCCGACTCCAGAACTCTTCGCCCTTGAACAAGAGTTTTATGCAAATTTAAGAAATCAGGGAAAAAGCCAGAATACCCTTAAGAACTATAAGACTGATTTGGATTGTTTTAATTACTATCTCAATAGCGAATACGCTTCAACGGAAGTACGCAATTTTGACCAGGCACTAGTTTCTAACTATGGCCTTTATCTAGAAAAAAAATACTCGTCGGATAACTCTCGCCGAAGAAGAGTTCAAGCACTAAGAATCTTTTTTGATTTTCTCTTAAATAAAGGACTCGTTTCTAGCAATCCTGTTAGAAAACTTCCGACATCTCCAAAATTTTTAGACATTCCAAGACCAACTCCATTTATCGATGTTAAAACTCTTTGGACATTTTTAGTTGAAGAATCTCATTCACAAGATAAAATTCAAGAATTATTGAGTAAAAGAAACCAAATTTTATTTTTACTAATTTTTGGTGCAGGTTTAAAAGTTTCAGACTTATCAGATCTTTCAATAAGTGACGTGACTATTTCTACTAACGGGGACGCTCCAAGAGTACTCATTCATCACCCAAAAAGAGACGCCTATACAGTTGAGTTACCTAAAATTTTTGAAAAAGTTTATGCAGATTATTTAATCATACTTGAAGAAATGAAGAATAAGTCTCAGATCAGTTTCGATAATCTTCTTTTTTATGCTAACCCATATAGAATTATCTCAGGAAGTTTATCTGCAAGAGGAATTGAGATTATTTTTGAAGATTACCGCAATAAATTAATGATCACCCTGACTCCGAAGTCTCTTCGTCAGGCTTGTATCTTTAAATGGATTCAGCAGCAAAAAAATGTCACTCTTATTAAAGAATGGCTTGGTTTAGCACCATCGTATGATTTTAAATTATACTTAGAACATGCAGCGAATTTTCTTTATAATGAAGATATTTTAGAAGACATTTTTGTAAATTATAGAAAGCATTAATGTTTTCTCGTTGGTTGGGCATCATTGTATTCAATGGTGCTTTCACTAAATGGCTGGCGATCTCTTAAGGGCTCCGGTCTGTCATAAACTGGGTAGCCTAAATCATGATCTTTATGCCAGCGATCAAAGAGAAATTCTTCTTTATCAATTCGATAGAATGCAACTTCCTTATCAATATTATCTAAGCGATAAGCAAGTTCTCTTTGCAATCTGACTTGGTCATTTTTTTCAGATAATATTTGGTCTAAGGCCTTTGTTTTTTGCTTTTCAATTTCTACCATTTTCTGATCAAACTCAGCGGCCACTTGAATTTTTCTTTCTTCGAAATTCCACACTGCTTGGTTTAGACCGTTCAATTGAGACATAAAATCTTTTTTCTTATTGAGTAATGTGGCCCGGTAAACTGAAGCTTCTCTTACTCGAGTTGCAAGTTTATCTGATTGCATTATTAAAGCCGTTCCGCGTCTAAAATATTCTTCTTTGGGAAAACAAGGAAATAAATCTTTTACATACATCACAAAATAATTATCTTCTATACTTCTCACGAAGCCTGAGCATAAATCGCTACTTTTACTATTTTGAATTTTAAATTCAATCAAATCACCTGCTCTAAAGAATTTAACATTTTTGTTTTCACTTGAAACTTTCACAATAGAAGACGTTGCATCACGATCTGTGACACGTCCAGAAAATTTAGAATAATCAAACTGAGTGTCATAAAAAGAATCTGCATCAATTTTTAATGTTTCAATTGGTTTTTGTATTAATTCTTGAGCAAAACCCTGAAAGCTTGTGGCAAAAACTAAAAAGAATAGAATTTTTTGGGTATGGCCCCAGATTTTGTATTTCATCTTATAAATAGTATAACTTAGATTTTGCTCTAACTAAAAGAGTAGGAAAAACTTGATGAAAAAGAGCTGAGCTTGTACCTTTGAGGTGTTCAATTTTTGTAAAAACGACTAGGAAAGGGGTAACAAAATGGAATTTTTTCTAGATACTGGGATTATTTCTGAAATTAAAGAAGCTGTTCAGTTGGGTATTATAGATGGAGTGACTACTAATCCATCTCTCATTGCTAAGACTGGACGCAAACTTGAAGATGTAATCAAGGAAATATGTGACATCATTGATGGACCTATTTCTGCAGAAGTTATTGCTACAGATCTTGCTGGAATGATTAAAGAAGGTGAAGAGCTCGCCAAAATTCACAAAAATGTTGTTATCAAATTGCCACTGACTGAAGCAGGAATAGCGGCCTGTAAACACTTTAGTGCAAAAAAAATAAAAACCAATGTCACTCTTTGTTTTTCTGTGAACCAGGCCTTATTGGCCGCTAAGGCCCACGCAACTTATATTTCTCCCTTTATTGGACGGCTTGATGATATTGGCCAAAATGGAAATGACCTCATTGCAGAAATTAGATCTCTCTATGACAATTATGGATTTGCCACTAAGATCTTAGCTGCTTCTATCCGCCATCCGGCACATGTGAGAGAAGCTGCCCTTTTAGGTGCAGATGTAGGGACAATGCCTCTAAGTGTAGTCAAAGCACTATATAAACACCCACTAACTGATAAAGGTTTAGAAGTATTTCTCGCTGACCACAAGAAAGCTAACAATCAGTAATTAAAGAAGTTGGGAAGGACGTTCGTTTTTCCCAGCATTCTTGCCTCTAATAAATTAAGTTTTCATGCATTTTAGTCCGACAATATAAGTCATGAAGACTCTGCCTAATATTTGCTTATTCATTCTCCTTCTTACCTCTTGTAAGCAGCAAGTCTCTGGTTCAAATGCCACTAATTCTACTCCCAATTTTCAAGCTGGATCTTGTACTATTGGAAAATGGAACTCGTCCGCTTTACCGCTTAATCTAAAAATTTCGCCAGAATTACTTTCTGAATTTACCAATGCGGATCTCGTTGCAGGTTTAAACCCACTAGAACAAGTTGCTAAAGTTTGGAATACCGCCGTAGCACCTAATACAACCCTCTTCCAACTTCCATTTGCAGCTGCCTCGAGCAATGGACCAGCTGCTCTTAATAGTTTTCAAGACAATGAATTAGGAATTTACAAATCACATTCTTGGTTTAGTAATGTGAGCTCAAGTGCACTTGCTATTACCCAATTTTATGGTGTTCTAAGATCTGACTCTAGCTTGGGTTCATATATCGATCTCACCCATGCCGATATTATTTTAAATTATCGAGATTTTGGTGCGGATTTTAGCTTTAATGGAAATTCATTTGTCGATTATGATGTACCTACTGTTGTCTTACATGAAATGGGACATTTTTTAGGTCTTTGTCACGAAAACAATTATAATTCAATCATGGCACCTTATTATTTTTCTACGCAAAGAACTCTTAAAACATTCGACACGAATAAGATCCGAGCACTTTATTTAAATAATTCGAATTATGGTATTTCTGCTCTCACAAGTAATAAGACAAGTATTAAAAATGCTATTTCAATGCCTGAAGGAACAAAAGTTCAAGGGGTGGTGGAATTAGAAGCTAGTGGGCTCTGTAAGCATTATATCAATGGAAAATTAATCTATCAGCATATGTAAAAAATAAAAAAGCCTCCGTAAAGGAGGCTTTTTCTATCTTAAAAAATTTCTTTTTTAATTATTTTAGTGAATTCTTAATTGCTTTGAATCCTTCGAAATCTGTTGCTGCAATTTCAGCAAGCATTTTTCTATTGATCATCACAGAATTTTTCTTCATTGCACCCATGAATTTAGAGTATGAAGTTTCAAGAACTCTAGCAGCTGCTGCGATTCTGACAACCCATAATTTTCTCATATCTCTCTTAAGTAAACGTCTTCCAACGTAAGCATAATGAAGGGCCCGTTTTACCGTCTCAGCTGTGTGCTTATATTTTGTACGTCTATCGAAGCTGAAACCTTTAGCCATTTTCAAAACTTTGTTTCTTCTTCTTCTAGCTTTAAAACCTCTTCTTACGCGTGCCATATCTTACTCCTGTTAACGAAACTTGGGGGCAATGATCTTTTAAGTTCTGATTGCTCTTGGGCCCAACTCTCTGTTGATTTATTTTTTTACTAACTTTCTAGAAGACTAGAAAGCGTACGGTAACATTCTTCTAACTTTTTCGTGCTCAGATTGGTGAACTAGTGCTGGTCCGCCTGCTCTGTTTTTTACTTTTGTACTTTTGTGTTCAAGTTTATGTCTTAATCCACATTTGTTTCTTTTAACTTTACCAGTACCAGTTACGCTATATCTCTTAGCTGCTGATTTTCTAGTTTTCATTTTAGGCATGAGATTTCTCCAGTAATCTATACATTTAAGTATCAAGTTATTGTGTCTTATTTAAAAAACAGTCATTTTTCGTTTTCGAGCTGGTATAATTATCAAGAATCCAGGGCTTTGTAAAAGAAATTCCCATAGAAAGTCGAGATAATTGATCAGTTGCTCGATTCTTTTGCCTTTTTAGGCTCAGAACTAGTAGTAGCAGGCTCATCTTCTTTTTTAGCAGGCCCTTTAACAGGTTTTTTAGTTGAAGCTAAAATAGCGATAATTCTATTACCCATCATCTTAGGATCAGATTCAACGATGGCACCCATTGCTTCAATTTGCTTAATGACTTCTTTGAACTTCACCATTCCTGCGTCGCGGTATGACATTTCTCGACCGCGGAATTGCATTGAAATTTTAATCTTATCCCCTTCATCAAGGAATTTAGCGCAATGGTTTAACTTCGTTTGAAGGTCATTGGCTTCAATATTTGGACGGAGTTGAATTTCTTTTAACTGAATAACTATTTGTTTCTTTTTTGCTTCTTGCGCCTTTTTTTGAAGCTCATATTTATATTTACCAAAATCGATTAGTTTTACGACTGGTGGTTGAGCAGTTGGACTTACTTCAACGAGATCTAGGCCGGTTTCATCTGCAATTTTTCTTGCTTCGTTCATTGTGACAACGCCATATGCGTGCCCATCATCACCTAGTAAACGGCATTCAGGAATCCTGATTTGCTCATTAACCCTAGGACCACTTTGTTTGTTTGATGAATTGAATTGTGAAGATCGGTTGAACTGCCCAGGTGGATTCGAATTTTCTTTGATAATTTACCCCATGTGTTTTGGCCTGGTTAAAAATGGCCAAATTTCTCTTAAATGCTAAAACTATTTTTGAATATAATCTTTTTGCCTAAAAAAATGAAGCTCTATTTTATCATCGTTTAAGACAATATGAAAAAACTCCAAAAGCTTACTTCCTGGCCTTTCTGAAACTCCCTTTGTAACCTCCTCATAAAGATTCCAAGAAGTCTCCAGCAGACCTTCGAAGTCTGAATTAAAGAGGTTGATGTCACTAAATTGATAAATAAGTGAAGTACAATTAGCTGTATCAATAAGACTCAGCGCATAGCGCTCTAATGGGATAGGTACACCAATTACTTCTAGCATCATTTGTGGGGTTGAGTCCTTTGAAACGACTTCAAAATAAACCTGGTTACCGACAATTTGGAAATTTGAATGAAGGGAGAGAATATTTTTAATTTCTGCTAAATGGCTTAACCAATTATGAATATCCTCTAAGTTTTTTGCTTTTAAAAAACGCTTTCGGCCCTGAGGAATTTCTCTTAAGCTTATTTTCATACTTATTTAGTTCAGCAAATTAATATTTATCTGTCCTTCAAGGTCTGATTCAACTTTAGCAAGTGCTTCGGCCAGTTTTGCCCCATCACTTACCGCATAAAATCCTGAATTAGAGTCAACAATTTTGGCATGGACAAAATATTGTAAACTCGATTTTGAAAGAGGGACAGAATAGCTCTCAGCATATTTAATAATTCGGCGAAGTTTTCTCTCACTTTCGAAAACTTCTTTATAGCGCTTTAAAAATGTTTCCATCTTAAAGCCTTCTTTGTAATCGTGAGTAGAAAGATCTTTAAGTGTTAGTCCACAAATATAATAGGCTTCCAAAAGATAATTACAGGCCTTAGAAAAAAGACCTACTTTGGCCAAAATCAAATAAAGTTCTTTATGTGTTAGCAAAACGCATTCTTCAAGTGTTTTAACATCTCTGCCAATAGCATCAGAAACGATGTCGAGTGTGAGATTTAAAACTTCTTTCACAGTTGGAAGATAAAACTCATGAGTCAGTTGTTTTCTTTGATTAATAAAAAATTTCTTTAATTCTTCAACATTCGTAATATGTCCACTAAACAAATTAATCCATCCCATATGGACAATCCATGGAACTAAGAAATGATGAAGAATAGTATTTTTAAAATAAATAATCTCTTTTCTTGAATCGTCTTTAATAGAGTAGAAAACATGCTTTGAAGTTGTATTGCCAATGACTTCAACTTTTTTATTGCCAATTAAAATATCAATTGCACGTTCGAGTGATTTTTCTAAATTTTCTGACTTAATAGAATCAGTGATAGGAACTTTAAATTTTTCACAATAAGAAACAATGTGACGAGCTTTGACTAAAATTTCATCCCACTTTAGGGCCCCAGTAGATTCGTCTAATAAAATCATTGCCAAAAGTGAAGTTGGAGTCACTCGCATATTTTTGCCAACTTCCAAAAAGCATTCAAAAGCTAACTTTTGGGTTTGAATTTTTAAATCAGTTGGGTCTGATGGAGCAATTGGTGCAATGATAGGACGACCTAAATTTATATGCACATTTCCAAATTGATATGAAAGTAATTTAACTAATCCTAAAATTTGTCCGGCACTTTCTTTAACTTTTTTTCCACCATCAAGTTCACGTGCCAAGGATTTTTGTTCTGGGACGTATTCATGAACAATACTAACTGGAATAAATTGTAGTGGTTTGCGTTTTTCTATGGGAATTGCAGCATGAGCTTCAATTAACATTTGATAAAGTCCATAGCGTGGAGGAAGCAATTTACCGGTACGCGAACGTCCTCCTTCAAAGAAAAACTCTATAGGATTTCCTTTAACTAACATATAATGCAAATAGGCTTCTAGGGTTAATTTATAAAGAATATCATTGGCAAATGTCCGTCTAATAAAAAAGCAACCCGATCTGCGAAAAAGTGGGCCTATGGGAAATATATTAAGATTATTTCCTCCGGCCACAAATAATGGCGATTGATATTTTTTAAAATAAACATAGTTAATGGCCACATAATCGGCATGTGATTGATGATTTGGAACTAGGACTAGATTATTCTCTTTAGAAAGCTCTTTTAAGTTAAGTCCATTATCGTTGAAATTAATTCCATCGTAAACTTGTGACAAAGAAGCATCTAAAAACTTTTCAAATGCTTTTAGAAATGGCAACGACAACTCAGCTCTAATCTCTTTTAAATTTTTTAGAACTTTATCTCGGTCATCGGGCTTGCCTTTTATTCTTGGAACTAATTTGTGATAACTTAAAACTATAGCTTCCATTTCTTTGAAATTATCAAAAAGATTGATATTGCTAAAAGCCTCAGTAATCGCTGAGAATTTTCCAAAAAAACTTGTGTCAGCATTTTTTTGAGAAGCTGAATCTGGCATTAACGAACTCCATGTGGTCTAGATTCACTCATTCCACTTGCCGTCATTTGCATAAATAAAGCAGCTTCACTCATTGCACTTAATTGATCAACACCCAAGTAAGTCATTCCTGAGCGCAATCCCCCCATCAATTCTTCAATGACATTGACGACACTTCCTTTACATGGAATTTGAGTCGATTCACCTTCTGCTGCCATTCCTTGTGGCATTTCACCTCGCCAAGAAACTTGGGCCGATTTAGAGGCCATTCCGCGGTATTGCTTCATTCCACCTTTAAGTTCACCAGGTGTCTCTAAAGTACCTGAGACTAGGGATCCAACCATGACTGAGCTGGCCCCTGCTGCAAGAGCTTTAACAATATCGCCCGAATTTTTTAAACCACCATCTGCGATAACTGGAATTTTGTGTTTTTTAGCCACGCTTACTGCAAGGGCAATGGCAGTCAATTGTGGAAGTCCGTGTCCCGTAATAATTCTGGTTGTACACATTGATCCAGGGCCGATTCCCACTTTTACAGCATCAGCTCCACGCTCGATCATACGCTTGACTCCATCAGCAGTCGCGACATTGCCGGCAATAACATCGATATGAGGATATTTCTTTTTTAATAGATCGAGAGTTTCCAGCATCATGATTGAGTCGCCGTGAGCAATATCCAATGTAATAATCTGTACACCAGCATTTGCCAAAAATTCAGCGCGCTTCATTCCTTCTTCTTTAACACCGATTGAAGCTGCAATTGGTGTCGATAAATTGTGTTCTTTTAAATAGGCTTGAATTTTTTTTACTTCTGATACTTGTTCAGATTCAGTCATAAAACGGTGAAGAGAGCCAATGCCACCGAGGCTTGCCATCGCGCAGGCCATGGCCGATTCAGTGATTGTATCCATATTGGCAGTAATAACAGGAAGATCTATTTTATAATTTTTAGTAATTTGAGTTGAAAGCACAGGGTGTTTTCGTGATGAAATTTCAGAATATCTTGGAACTAATAAAACATCGTCAAAAGTTAAACCTATTCCACGATTAAGGATTTCGGGTGCGCTAAACATCAAGTCCATTAAGTTCTCCATAAATAAAATGTGACATAAAAAGATAGTCCAAACACATTAAGCCTGCAAGTTTAACGCGTAAGTTTTAATTATGCTCTCCGAAGTAATATGAATTAACTTTTATCAATGGAATCAAACATTTCCTTACAAAAAGAGAACTTATTTGGAAATACAATTTGACTAGTCAAATAGGCCATCAGGTGTTTTCATTTTAAGGTTAAATAAACGAGGTACATTAAATGATCTTTTCAAGAATGGCACTGATACTTATTCTTTTGATTGCCCTGAGTTCAGGCTGCAGTAAATCAGGCCCTGTCGTGTTTAATCCAGGAAATACAAACAATCTACCAGACTCGAATACGCCTAAAGGATTAACTTTTCCTCTGGGAATAAATAAATGGTATTTCTCTTCGGTGGCCGACACTCATATTGATTCAATTGGAAATATTTATCTAATAGATTCTGAAAAAAGTTTAGTTCAAAAAATAAGTCCCGATAAAAAAGTTGTCTTAGAATTTGGGAGTTATGGAAGTGGACCTGGGCAATTTATCACTCCTTACGGAATTACTGTTGATTCATTAGGCAATATCTTAGTAGCTGATTCAGGAAATAATCGAATTCAAAAATTTGATTCAACCGGGATTTTTATCAGTCAGTTTGGCAGCTATGAACCAACGTCTGTGACCTTTGAAGAACCAATTGAATTTGGTTTCGATGGTACTGGGAATATTTTTGTTAGTGATACGAGAGATAATAAAATTTATAAATTTAATTCAACTGGATTTTTACAACAAAAGTTTGGAATCGTTCGCATCGATAAACGAGCTTCTCCTTATGTTGCGCCAAGAGATTCTCTAGGCAATTTTTATCTAATCGATTCCAGTAATGATAATGTTGTCAAATATAACTCAAACGGTGACTGCATTGGAGTTTTTGGATTTGGCTACAATCCTAATGATGGACAATTTAACCATCCCAATTATTTGGCCATCGATTCTTTGGATAATATTTATATTGCCGATAAAGCTAATAATAAGATTTATAAATATAATAATGCTGGAATTTTTATCACCCAATTTGGTTCATTAGGTTCAGGAAGCGGACAATTTAATTCACCAACAGGAATCACAACTGACAAAAGCAATAATCTCTACGTTGTCGATACTGGAAATAACCGAATTCAAAAATTTAATTCTAGTGGTGCATTTTTATTAACTTTTGGATCAGTCGGTTCAGGCAATGGCCAATTTAATTCACCTCAATTTATAGCTGCTGATTCTTTGGGCAATACTATAGTTACTGATACGTTAAATAATCGAATTCAAAAATTTAATTCCAGCGGTGTTTATCTCTCACAGGCAGGAACTTTAGGGTCATCTAATGGTCAATTCAATTCCCCTACTAAAATCTATGTTGATTCACTCAATAATATTTTTATTTTAGACTCTTTGAATTTAAGGCTTCAAAAATTAAATTCATCTCTAAGTTTTTTATTAAAAATCGGAATAAAGCGTGGAGACAATGGCCAATTGACGACACCAAGATCCGTTGCAGTAGACTCCAATAATAATATTTTTGTCAATGATTACGGGAATTCTCGGATACAAAAGTTTGATTCAAATGGAGTCTTTCTTTCTACTTTTGGAGGATTGGGAAGTAGTGATGGTCAAATGCGATCACCACATGGATTGACAATAGACCAAAATAATAATGTTTATATTGCAGATACCGAAAATAGCCGGATAGAAAAATTTAGTAATAATGGCCTTTTTCTCATGAAATTTGGAACGGCCGGATTTGATATTGGCCAAATAATATTACCAACGGCTGTCGCTGTTGATCAGCAAGGCTATATTTATACAGTTGAATCAGCTTATTCTGATAACCGCCGAGTCCTCAAATTTGATTCTCTTGGAAATTATGTATCCCAAATCCTTTCTTATAAAACTCAAGATGTCATCCAATCAATAACTCTAGATAGCACAAATAATATCTACCTCGGAAATATGAATGGAAGAATTCAAGTATATAACCAAGCAGGAAATTTTATTGAAAACTTAGGGGCCATTGGCGAAGATAATTCTCAATTTTACAACCCCATTGGCTTAACAACAGATAAGCTTGGTAATTTATTTATTGTTGATTCTGGGAATAATCGAATTCAAAAAATAAACAAAGAAGGTGTTTTTGTGGCCCAGTATGGCCAGGCAAAACCTAAAACTTCCAACGTTACTTATCCCATGGGTGTGACGACAGATTCTGCAGGAAATATTTATATTGCGGATAGAATTTTAAGTGAAATTAAAAAATTTAATTCACAGGGAACCTATCTCTTTTCTTTTGGAACTTATGGGGCATCTGCTGGTCAATTTAAAGCGATTGAATCAGTTAAAATTGATAACTCCGGAAATATTTTTGTTTCAGATTCAGGATTAAATCGTATCCAAAAATTTAATTCTCAAGGTCTTTATTTGTTAAGTTTTGGAAATACGGGCTCAGCTCCTGGAACCTTTGATCAAGTTGGTGCCTTGGCCTTCGACAGCTCAAATAATATTTACGCAGTCGATACAAATAATCATAGAATTCAAAAATTTAATTCGTCTGGAGTATATCAAACAGCACTGGGTTCTGTCGGAACAGGTGACGGTCAGTTCCAACTTCCTCACGGCATAACGATCGACAACTTAAATAATCTTTTTGTTGTTGATCTGGGAAATCAGCGAGTTCAAAAATTTAATTCTGCTGGTGCATTTGTTATGAAGTTTGGCTCTTCTGGCATGAATAATGGACAATTTTTAAGTCCTCAATCTATCAGCGTGACAGGTAATGGCGATATATATGTTTTAGATTCGGCAAATTTTCGCGTACAACGTTTTAATAGTGCAGGATCTTTTCTATCGAGCTTTGGAACTCAAGGAACTATTACAGGTCAACTTGGATGGACGAATTCAATGTCCATTAATTCAAGCAATGAAATCTTTATTGCGGATTCATCAAATAGCCGAGTCCAAAAATTTTCACTCTCAGGAATCTACCTAGGTCTTATTGGAACTTCTGTTAGTTATGAAGCTCGCTTTAATGCTCCAAGAGATGCGGCCATTGATAGTGTTGGGAATATTTATATCCTAGATACTTTTAATAACCGCGTCCAAAAATTTAATTCCAATGGCGATTTTATTGGGACATTTGGAGAACTTGGCATTGCCCATGGAAAATTTAATATGCCAAGTTCAATTGCGATCGATTCCAATGATAATATTTATATTTCTGATATCTATGACCGTGTACAAAAGCTCACTAGCACTGGAGTTTTCCTGCTCTCTTTTGGAGATTTTGGTGCTGGTCCTGATCACTTTTTATACCCCTTGGGTATAGCAATCACCAAAAACAATTCTGTTGCTACAGTTGATAAAGATCTATGTGAAGTGAAATTATTTGACAGTAATGGAGTCTTTATAAAATCATTTGGCTCATGTGGAAGCGGGCCTGGACAATTCAATTCACCACGCGATATTGCCATAGATT
Source organism: Bacteriovoracaceae bacterium (assembly GCA_947377285.1). Classification (GTDB taxonomy): domain Bacteria; phylum Bdellovibrionota; class Bacteriovoracia; order Bacteriovoracales; family Bacteriovoracaceae; genus Bacteriovorax. The sequence goes on along the minus strand of CANCFT010000020.1, from coordinate 24,662 downwards.
CTTCTGGAAACTTTTATGTCGTTGATACTGGGAACTTTAGGATTCAAAAATTTGATGCTAATGGAAATTATCTTTCTACATTTGGAAGTTTTGGTGTGGCCGATGGCCAGTTCTACTTACCGTCTGGAATAACGATTGATAGTTTTAATAATATTTATATTTCTGATACGGGAAATAACCGGATTCAAAAGTTTAATACTAGTGGTAATATTTTGAAAAATTAAACTCAATTTAATTTTTCCATTTTTTTATACAAAAAATAGTAGGCAGCGATTTATAATCCCTTAGAAATACATTTAAATAACTTTTCTCTATCACACCCAATTAGGCCCACGGAAAATCTGATACAGAAAGATGGAATGCCAATGAAATTAATGGCTGGAATTTTCATTGGTAAAATGATTGAAAGTGATAAAGATACAGTCTTAAATCAAGAAAAAATTATGGTCTTGCACCAATATTGCATTTACCTGCCATAATCAACCCTCTGTGCCCTTCTTTATCTGTACAGATTTCACTAGTCTTTTTGCACGAATCTCCATATGTCACAGTTCCTGCAGGACATGGGAGCAATTCTTGTGTCTTGATTTGGCCTTCTTGATTAACAGGTTTTGAAATAGTTAGAACTTTATTGTCAGTTGATTTTGCTATTGCAGATGATATAAGAACTAAAGTGCACACTGTGGTCAATATTAATTTCATTTAAACTCCCAATGGTTAGTAACTTGAGAGATCTTAACTCATAATAAATAAAACTCTAAATTACTTTTTAAGTAATCAAAACTACTCGATCTCGGTCCTAGGGTTAATTTAAAGAAGTGCCCATTTCTGTACACTATATTATTAAATTATAACTTTTCTCTATCACACCCAATTAGGCCCACACCGTATTGTCATCCAAATCAAAGTCTTTTAATTTCATAAATCTTACTCAACCAAGGAGTCCAAATGAAAATCCTGATTGCGAGTCTCTTTTTATTTTTATCAACCTTAACTTTTGCCAACATAACAAATGAATCGGAACTTGGGATTTTATTGGCCCACGGAAACTCTGATTCAGAAAGTTGGAATGCCAAAGAAATTGCAGGCTGGAATTTGCATGAAATCCATCTTTTTAAATTTACCGGACGTTATTTGCAAACCAAAACTAACGGAGTTGAAAATGCTCGTTTTTGGTCGGGTGGACTTCGATATGATCGATCCCTTAACCAAAGGCTAGGAATTTTTATTGGTGAAATGATTGAGAGTGATAAATATGCAGGCTTTAATCAAAAATATAATTCAGATTTAGGCGCCAAGTATTTTCTCATTCAAGAGACAAAATTAAATTGCCATATTGAATTAGGTTATCGATATACAGTTGAAAATCAATTAACTGGAACTCAAAATAAATTACATTACCTTAGAGGATATACTGAAGTCCTCAAACATTTTAACGAATTTGTTTCTACTCAATTTTGGTTTGAATATTTACCAAATTTAACCATCGCCTCAGATTACCAAATGAATTCCGAACTCTCCATAACGGCAGCACTCAATCAGATTTTTTCAATTAAATCGGGCTATCTTCTTCGCTATGACAACCTCCCGGCGCCCGGAGCACTAGCGAAAACTGACTCGCTATTCACTACGGCCTTAGTTGCTAAGTATTAATTACAGCCAAATTGACAGATCCAAGAGATCTGACTTATTTAAAAGTATTAAATTCATTAATTAATACTATTTGGAGATTTTTATGAAAAAATTATTAGTCATCAGTTTTCTTTCACTTTCATTTTCTAGTGCATTTGCTGGAAGTGTATTTAATTCTGCCAATACATCATGTTTTGAATTAACAAGAGCGATTCAAACTGAAAGTTCAATTCAAATTGACGGAGTAACTTATATTGCCGACCCAAAAAGTTGCGCTGAAAACGAAACGGCCGTTCCTGGTATCGTTATTTCTTCTGAACAATGGCCGTGCTATTTTGATGGATATGTTTGTGTAAGCAACGTTTCTCAAAAATAAATTTCAATATATTTTACGGGCCAAGATATTATTTAAAAGTTCTAGTAATTCTTAAGTAATGTCTTGGCCCAATACCATCCTATTATACTCAAAATAAAGCCCAGCAATAATCCAACATAGAATCCAATAAAATCACCTATCCATCCACCAAGCATTCCCAAGAGAGTTGAGGCTAAAGACTTAATTAAAAATTTCATTTATCTCCTAGTATGAACTTGCAGAATTTTCCCTTTCAAAGTTAGTCATCAAGGTCGTCGCTATTTTTCTCGATAGGTTTAAAAAACTTAGGAAAAATATGATGAAAATTCTAACTCTTATTCTTTTATTAGTCGCTCCACAAGTTTATGCTCGCGGAGCAAAATTACCAGTTATAAAAAATCCTCCTGTACAATCTCAACCTGCACCTGAAACAGCACCAATACAAGATGGCCCCTATATTGATCATATAAAAACTCTTGCGAGCGAATCTAAATGTATTTCAACTTCTTGGACTGGCCGAGGTCGTGCTCCGGCAGGATATATCAAGGGTGTGGCCTTAAGTTATGCGAGAAGTTTATGCCGCCTCAAAGATAAATCAAGTCTCTCAACTTTAATGAGTGCTCAAAAATCAACAAACGCCAGTAAAGACGCACTCACTTATTATCAAAACATTTTTAACTCATTACCAATTTCCTTAAGTACTGCTGGAGTTGAGCCACTGCGAGCACTTTATACATTAGGCATGGGGCTTGGAATGAGAGAAAGTTCTGGCTCATACTGTGAAGGCTGGGATCGTTCTGCCGGATCAAATAGACCATCAAGCGCTGCTGAGGCCGGAGCATTCCAAACAAGTTATGATTCAATGGTTTTGTCTCCTGAATTATCTAAACTTTATAGCGAATATAAGGCGGCCCCTGAAAAATGTTTTCTCGATGTCTTTAAGCAAGGAACTAGTTGCAAAGCACCTAATATTTTAGGCACAGGCCCTGGAGCTGATTACCAGGCATTTAATATAGCCTGCCCAGCGTTTGCAACTGAATATGCAATGACGATGCTTCGTCTTTCGAGAAGTCATTATGGACCTATAAATCGTCGTGAAGCTCAAGTCGTTCCAGCATGTCATGATTTACTTAAAAGTGTGCAAGATTTTATCGAGAGTGATCCCTATGCTTGTCAGGATATTTAATGACTCGAAACTCGGGTGAAAAAGATCGGAAGAATGATATAAAGAATAGCGTCTCTGACTAAATAAAATAAAAAGAAATACACAAAAGCTTTAGGCCCTTTTTCCCAAAGTTTTTCGATCCCTAAGTATTGGCTTTTCTTAGACATCGCCACCATAAAGCGACTTTTGCCATAATGCTTGATAAAAAAGCTAATAGATCCATCAACTTTGCGGTCAAAGGCTAAAAAAGATTCTTTAAGGCTTAAAAGGACTGTATTCATAGATTTTGACCATAACATTAGAATTTTGCAAAAAAAAGAATGAATCTACACTTTTATGACAATTAAACATATGTCTAGCGTTAAACTAATTTCCATGATCAATAACCTAACAGTCATTAACCTTAAAGCCACGGCCAATGTCCGCCCAAGTAACGGCGAAGTGTTTGTCCTTAAAACTTGCCAAAGAACTTTAATTTTAGGCTCAGGTCAATTGCCATTTTACCACCTCGAAGACCAAAATGATATCCGTGATATGTATAATGGCGATCTTGCCTATATCTTTCTTTTGGAGACTATTTGCGGACTTAAAAGTGAAGTTCTGGCCGAATATGAAGTCGTCGGTCAATTTAAAGAAGCCTACCAAGAATATATCAATCTTCCCTTTAGAAATACGAACACCATGACCTTACTTGAAAAACTATTTCAAGATTCAAAAAAAATTCGCACAGAGCATTTAACCGAAATAGGTCAAATGAGTTATGCTGGCATTGCTAGAAAATTAGTTCACACTCGTTCATGTGAATCAGACGTTTTGGTGATTGGATCTGGATCTTTAGCTGTTGAAGTAATTAAGCTCTTAAAAAAGAAACATAAAGTCTTTTTGACAGCAAGAAATAGTCAAAAAGTCAGTGAACTTTGCGCTGAACATTCACTTGAAATGATTCCTTGGCAAAGTTTTGATAGTTATAAAAGATTTGATTCAATTATAAACACTATTGGCAGTGAAGAGATTCTCTTTGATGAGGACTTTTTTAAACAATGGTCAAATTCTCAGCCCTCAACTTCTCTAAAATCCTCCCCTTCAAATGCAAGAGACTTAAAACTCTTTATTGATCTAGGCTCTCCCTCTGTGATAAAAACTAATCTAACAGAAAGTGCCGGTGTATTTCGCCTGGAAGATATTTTCAGACAAAGTGCCAAGATGAATATTGAGAAGATGGAAAAAATCCGATGCGCCAAAGAATCAATCGTGAGACTTTGTGAAAATCGCAGACAGAGTTTTTCAATCAGTCACCCATTTGGATGGGAGGAGTTAAAGCTTGCCTAAACATTATAAGATCGGAACGCGAGGAAGTCTTCTCGCCCTCACTCAATGCAATCAAGTCAAAGTTGAATTAGAGCGCCTTACAGGTGATACATTTGAACTCGACGTCATCAAAACCCAAGGGGACATGATTACCAATGCGCCTTTGTGGCAACTCGATGGAAAAGATTTTTTTACTAAAGAATTAGATGAAGCCTTACTTTCAGGACGAGTCGATTTAGTTGTTCACTCCTATAAAGATTTGGGTTCTATCCGCCCTGATGGAATTACACTCGCGGCCGTAACTAAAAGAACATTTGCTCACGATATAATGCTCATAAAAAAACAAACAATCACTGAAATTAAAAATAAAAGTGAGTTCATTGTTGGAACGAGTTCCCCCCGACGAATGGTGAATTTAGAACAGAGCTTGGCCGACTACCTTCCAAACGGATCTCACTTAAAAATCATTTCTAAAGTATTGCGTGGGAACGTCAACACTCGCATTCAAAAACTTCAAGATAATGAATACGACGCCATTGTTTTGGCCTTGCCAGGAATTGAAAGACTGGCCTTAACAGAATCTTCAAGATTGGAATTAGAAAAATTATTATTGGGAATGAATTTTATGATTCTTCCACAGTCAGTTTTCCCATCATCGGCCTCTCAAGGCGCCCTGGGAATAGAGTGCGCTCTAAATCGAAATGACAATGATGAGTTATTTAATAAACTTCATCAAATGCAAGATGCAGTTACCAAAGAAGAAGTTTCAAGAGAAAGACTGGCCTTTAATAAATATGGTGGTGGATGCCACTTGGCCGTTGGAATTAATGTTAAGAAAAAAGGTGATTATTTTGTTCATGTTCATCGTGGAATTTTAGAAAATAACCCTGTTCATATTTCGACCCTTGAAGGCAGAGAGCTGCCAGTTTTAAAAACTAAACCTATTATTTTCAATGGCCTTCCTAGTGATGACCTCCTTGTTAAAAAAATACCGATTGAAGCCAATTTAGAAATGGCAAATCATCTCTATGTAACTTCTAAACATTGTATTGATGCTATTAAAAAGGCTCCACAGACACTTTGGTCAGCGGGTGTTAAAACGATGAGAGACTTATCGGCAAAAGGATATTGGGTTAATGCAACTGCTGATTCACTCGGTGATGATGAAATCCAAAAACTTCGAGAGTCTCGCGCACTCTCGCTCATGATTGATACAAAAGCTAAATTATATACTCTCTCAAATGACCAAGCTGAATCAACTTTAGGTGAAGTTATCCCTTGCTACACCCGAACAATAGAAACAAAAATCGATAAATCTTTTGAAGAAAAAATTCAAAAGACAGATATCTTTTATTGGACAAGTTTTTACCAATATAAGGCCTATACTGAAAAATTTCCTGCCATCACAAACCGTATTCACGTTTGTGGTTTAGGAAAAACACACCAACAATTTCTTGAACATAAAATCAAAATTCTCCCCATGAGTTCCATGACAGAATTTAAAAACTGGATAAATCTATGACAGATAAAAATGACCACCAAGGAAAACAAGAGAAACTTTTTGCACTTTCAAAACTTTTAGTTCCAGGAGGAGTACACTCCCCAGTAAGAAGTTTTAAAGGTCTACACACTACCCCTCGTTTTTTTGAACGAGCAGATGGTGCTTATATTTATGATGTTGATGGAAAACAATATGTAGATTTCTGCATGAGTTTTGGTCCACTTATTTTAGGACACCGAAATCCTAAGGTAGAAGAGGCCCTACACGCGGGGTTAACTCGTGGCTGGAGTTATGGAGCATGTGAGCCTTATTCACTTGAGCTGGCCCAATTCCTCATTTCTAAATTACCTCATGTCGAACAATTGAGATTTGTGAATTCAGGAACTGAAGCAGTTATGACAGCTTTGAGATTAGCTCGCGGAGTGACAGGTAGAAATAAAATTATTAAATTTAATGGCTGCTACCATGGCCATGTGGATTCAATGTTAATTAAAGCAGGCTCCGGCCTTGCGGGGAGTGCAGAAGCATCTTCTGCTGGTGTTCCAGAAGGAGTGGCCCAAGACACTTTAATTTTGGAACTGGGAGATATTGAAGGTGTAAAAAAATGCTTTCAAGATTATAAAGATCAGATCGCTGCTATTATTGTTGAACCACTCCCGGCCAACAACGGACTGTTGATTCAACCAGTAGAATTTTTAAAATTTCTTCGAGACATTTGTGACCAGACTTGTGCCTTACTTATATTTGACGAAGTCATTTCAGGGTTTCGAGTGGCCTTTGGTGGAATGGCAGAAATTACTGGCATCAAACCAGACATAGTGACTTTAGGAAAAATTATTGGTGGTGGTTTACCCGTAGGAGCAATTGGTGCATCAAAATTTATTATGGAGCATTTGGCCCCAATTGGAAAAGTTTACCAAGCAGGAACTTTAAGTGCCAATCCTCTGGCCATGGTTGGAGGACTTTCAACTCTTAAACAAATGACGCCTGAAAATTATAAATTTATTGAACAACAAACTGAAAAAATTGTGGCCCTACTAACTAGTTGGATGAAACATTTTAACAATGGTCAGTTTGCCATGTTCCAAGTTATTCACTTCTCTTCATTATTTTGGATAGTTCCAAGTCTAGAAGTTAAAAAACTTTCTGATATACCTGCAAATTTAGTTGAAAATTTCAATATTTTATTCGAAGTTTTACTAGAGCGTGGCATTTATCTTGCTCCAAATGCTTACGAAGTGGGATTTGTAAGTATGGCCCATACTGACGAAGTGATTCGAGATATCGAACACCGGTTGGAGCATCGATTACAATAATGAAAGTTAAAAATCCCTTTGATCACTCTTCAAAAATATTATTTTCGCTCTCAATACTTTGGGCCTTAGTTTTATTAATGATTGGAGTTTGGTGGATTTATTTAATCTTTAATTTTGAAAATATGTTGGCCCATACTGATCGGTTAAAAGTTACAAAAATGATTGTCTGGGAAGGAGGAAGTTTTCTAATTCTTCTTCTATTGCTTTCGATAAGTTTATTAATTCTTTATTTAAAAGACCAAAGAAAAACTAAGTCATTACAAGCTTTTTTTGCGTCATTGACTCATGAATTAAAAACGCCTCTCGCAAGTATTAGGCTTCAAGGAGAAGTTATTAATGAAATCCTCATTGCAAAAAATGATTCAACTCTAAATAGATTGAGTTCAAGGTTGATTGAAGATACCGGAAAACTAGAAACCCAAATGGATAAGATCCTTCAACTTTCACGGATTGAACGCGGTGGTGAATTAAACCTAACTGCCTTAAAAATTATTCCATTCATTAATAATTTAGGTAAAAAATGGGCCAATGGATTAACACTTGAGATCGAGTCTAAAAACCAAGATATCAATATTGTTGCTGATGAATTTGCCTTAGAATTAATTATTAAAAATTTATTTGAAAATACTCGAACTCATACTCATTCAAAAAAAATTAAAATTAATATTACTCAAACTCAAAACGTTGTTATTCTCACCTATCAAGACGAAGGTGAATTTCATGGTGATAAAAACAAACTAGGTAATCTCTTTTATAAATATAACTCAACAAAAGGTTCTGGTATTGGCCTTTATCTGTCCAAGAAACTTTTAGAAAAAATGGATGGTGAACTCTCAATTCTTGGAACAACACATTTAACATTCTCACTTGTGTTTAAAAGTAGTGAGGAGACACATGCTTAATATTTTAATTGTTGAAGATGAATATAATTTAGGAAGTACGTTAGAAGAATACCTCCAAGGCTTAGGCCACCAAGTGGCATGGGCCAAAACGGGAGCAGAGGCACAAACCTATTTTAAATCAAAAAGTCCAAGTGTAATCTTGATGGATATTGGTTTACCTGACACTAACGGCATTATTCTCGCAAAAATCTTTCGAGAACTTAGAAAAGATTTTGTCCTTTTATTTTTATCGGCCCTCAATGACCCGGAAATAAAAGTTGAGGCCCTCGAAATAGGTGCTGAAGATTATATAACTAAGCCATTTGCCTTAAAAGAACTTATTTTAAGATTAGACCGCATTTTAAAAACACAATTAAATCTCAAAACACTCCCAGAAGAAATAAAGCATGGTGGTTTAAAAATATGGTTTAGTCGTTATGAAGTTCAAGACTTTGAAGGAATAATTTTGGCCCTATCACAAAAAGAATGTGCCATTTTGGAATTGCTTTATAAAAAACAAAACCATGCAATTACTAGAGAAGAAATAATTGAACAAATTTGGGGAGAAGCTAAATTCCCATCAAATAGAACTGTCGATAACTATATCGTTAAACTTCGAAAATGGTGTGAAAGCGATCCACACAAAAGTATTGAAATACAAAGTATAAGAAGTATTGGTTATAAATTAATTATTAATAAATAAATTTTTTCTAAGGATGACAAACGATGGGACTTTTTAACGATAGAAATAAAAACATCTCTAGTAAAACAGAAGTACCTGTATGGTTTATGAGACAGGCCGGCCGTTACCATTCTCATTACCAAGGTATTAAAAAAGATTCTGATTTCATGACGATGTGTAAAGACCCCAAACTTGCATGTGAAATAACGATGGGACCAATTCGCGATTTTAATTTCGATGCGGCCATTTTATTTTCAGATTTATTATTTCCACTTGAACAATTAGGTTTAGGTCTCTCGTATAAAAGTGGCCCTCCTACATTAGAATTTAGATTGGAGTCTGCAAATGATTTAAAAAAATGTAAAATCACAACTCCGTCGCTTGAATATTATCAATTTCAAAAGGAAGCGAGTCGCCTTATACGCGCAGAGTTGAATAAAACAAAGACGCTATTAGGATTTGTTGGTGCACCATTTACACTATATACCTATGCGGTTGAGGGTTCTCATAAGGGTGATTTAACAAGCTCTAAATTGGGTTTTTATGATGGCCGGTTTCAAGGATTTTTAGATCTTTTAATTCCTGAACTCTTAACAGAGATGTATTTACAGGCCGAAGGTGGTTGCGAAGCAATTTGTTTATTTGATACCGCTGTTGGAGAACTAACACTTCCTGACTTTAAGGAATTTATTATACCTGCTATTAAAAAAATTACATCTGAATTTAAAAAAGTTCATCCAAACAAAAAAATAGTTTATTACTCTAAACTTACCCACATAGATTATTTACAAGAAATTCAAGATAAAAATATTGATGTTTTAGGAATCGACTGGAGAATGTCCCTTAAAACGGCACTAAAAGTCCTAGGAAATGACTATATGATTCAAGGAAATTTAGACCCAAGTTATTTGCATTATGAATGGCCTGTTTTAGAAAAAAAATTGGCTCAGTTTTGGCAACCTTTGGCCGATGCCGGATTACCATTGAATAAATGGATATGTGGTTTAGGACATGGAGTTCTACAACTTACTCCGGAATCTAATGTATTGAAGACAGTTCAGTGGATACACGATCATTGCCAATATTAAAAAAACTTTTTTGGGCCAAGAAAATCACTTGGCCCAAAAATAATTAAGCACCAATAATATTAATACCTGCATCTACGTATAAAACTTGCCCAGTCACTCCATGTGATAATTTTGATGCTAAATAAACAGCACTTCCACCAACATCATCTTGTGTAACATTTTTTCTTAAAGGTGCTTTTTCTTCAATAACTTTTAAGAAATCTTTTAGTCCTGGAACTCCACTTGCTGCCAGGGTTCTTATAGGGCCTGCAGAGATGCAATTTACGCGAATATTAGAGGGGCCTAAGTCATCAGCTAAATAACGAGTTGAAGCTTCAAGCGCTGCTTTGGCGACTCCCATAACGTTATAGCCTTTTAAAACTTTAGTTGACCCATGGTATGTCATAGCAATAACTGAAGCATCATCATTAAGATTATCTTTTAATGTATTGCAGAGACCAATGAGAGAAAATGCTGAAATATCACAGGCCATTTTAAAACCTTCTCGAGATGTTTCAACAAAATGACCTTTTAAATCACTTTTATCTGCAAAAGCTAAAGAGTGAATGAGGATATCAAATTTACCCCATTTTTCTTCTATCGTTTTTTTGAGTGCTGGATAATGGGCATCATTTGTAACATCCATTTCACAAGTAAAATCAGCACCCACTTCTAAGGCCAGTGGATCGACTCTTTTTTGCAAGTTTTCGTTTAGGTATGTAAGTGCAACACTAGCGCCTTGTTCTTTAAAAGCTTTCGCAATTCCCCAAGCAATCGACATATCGTTAGCAACACCTAATATTAGGGCTTTTTTTCCATTGAGCAGACCCATTTTTATCTCCTAGAGAATATTAAATTATAGTAAGTGAAAAAGTATTAAAACTTTAATGGAGAGGGTGGTTTTTGTCTAGACCAATGATCGTGTTAAGGCACTTGAGCTGGGTCAAAAAGATAACCGACTGAGCGCACACTTTTAAAGTATTTCGGATTCTTAGGATCTTCTTCAAAGTATTTTCTAAAACGCACAATAAAATTATCTAGCGTTCTGGTTGTCACTCCACGGTCATAACCTAAGGCTTTTTCTAAAATCTCTTCGCGAGTTAATGGAAAATTAGGATTGCCAATAAAAATTTTTAAAATTTTTATTTCTTGCAGAGTGAGGTCAAACACTAAATCGTTGGCAGATCCTTTAAGGTTTTTAAAATCTATTGTATTTTTTCCAAAGGTGAAACTTTCAATATTTTCTAATTCCTGACTTTTAATTGAATTATTTATTTCATTTTCATCACTCTCTTTTTTGGACCAGTCAGATCTCAATAAAAGTCTATTAACTCTTAAGAGAAATTCTTCAAGATCAAAAGGTTTAGAGAGGTAATCATCTACTCCAAGGCTTAAACAACGAATTTTTTCTTTCACTTGGTCTTTAGCTGAAATAACTAAAATAGGAATTTTAACATCCCTTTTTCTAATTTCAGTTATAACTCCGATTCCATCAATTTCGGGCATCATTAAATCGACAATGACTAAATCTGGTGAAAATTCTTTCCACCAATTGAGTCCTTCAAGTCCATTTACTCCGACAACAACTTCATGACCAAGCATTTTTAAATTTAATTTTATGGCCTCTGCAATATGTTTTTCATCATCAATAACAAGGATCTTTTTTCCTGCAGTAAGATTAGTCATGATTTAGTCTCCGAATTTCTAAGCGATACGCGAAACACACTACCAGCACCAGGGCCCATACTATAAGCGGTGATTTCCCCTTTGTGAAGTTTCGCAATACTCTGAACGATATAAAGACCAAGACCAGAGCCTTTCGTCGTCTTGCCCACTTGGTAAAACTTTTTAAAAATACGCTTTAATTGATATTTATCTATTCCAATACCATTGTCTTTAAAATCTAAATAAATCGTTTTCCCTTGGAGCATTAGAGTTATTTCCACTTTTTTAACAGGAGATTTATTATAAATGAGAGCATTTGTAATCAAGTTCATCATTAACATTTCAAAAAGAGCAGTATCAATTGGTAAAATTAATGATTGAATATCAGATTGAAAAGTGACGTTTCCCTCTTCAAAAAGATGAGGTGTATTTTCTAAAAAAGAATGGATGAGTATGACTAAATCTTGTTCAATAAAATCTGCTTTAAAATTTCGATCTTCTAGTCGGCTTAAGTTCAAAATGCGGTTTACATTATCGGCAAGTCGCACGGTATCTCGCTTCATATACTCTAAGTATTTTAATTGTTCTAAGCGAGGAAGCTCATGTCGAATAAAAGTCTCTAAAAATAATTGAAGAGAAGCAATCGGTGTTTTAAGTTCGTGGGTGAATCCATTTATAAAATTTTGCTGCAGTCGATAAAGCTGAATCATTTTTTGGTAATAAATATATATAATCAAAAGTCCTGCTAAAATAACTGCAACTAAAAGTGAAAGGACCAAGATTAAAACCCACGTTTGGGTTTGCATTAAACTTTCAGCATTTAAATGGTATTTAAAAATGACTTCTTCTAATGCTGCATTTACCAATAAATAGGAACGAATATAAATGGCCAAAGAAGAGCCTAAGGCAATTAAGGAAAAAATAAAAATGAATAAGGGATGGTAAAACCAGCGAGATTTAATCATACTAGGAGTGTTCAAAAATCTCGCTTCTTTGTAAAGATAATATGGGGTTCTGCATGAATACTAATCAAGAAAAACTTTCAATTAACCGCATGATTGATCATACTTTGCTCAAAGCAGATGCAACAATTGATCAAATTCAGCTCCTGTGCGACGAAGCAATGTCTCATCACTTTTTTTCGGTTTGTATCAATCCCTATTATGTCCAAAAAGCTAGCTCACTCCTTAAAGGAAGTGATGTTTTAGTTTGCACGGTGATCGGCTTCCCTCTTGGGGCAAATAACACTGAAACAAAAATTTTTGAAACGAAAAAAGCCATTGCTGATGGTGCCCATGAAATTGATATGGTGATAAATCTGGGGGCAGTAAAAAATAAAGAATGGGAAATTGTTCAAAAAGATATTCAAGAAGTCGTAAGTGCTGCACATCCTAAAAAAGTCAAAGTCATTTTAGAAACTTGCTTGCTTGATGAAACTGAAAAAATAAAAAGTTGTGAATTGGCTTCACTTGCTGGTGCTCATTTTGTAAAAACATCTACTGGATTTTCAATAAGTGGGGCCACAATCGAAGATGTAAAGTTAATGAAAAAATCTATTCTTCAAGGAATGGAAGTAAAAGCTTCTGGTGGAGTAAGAGACCTCAAAACGGCCCAAGAAATGATTGCGGCCGGAGCAACTAGACTTGGTACAAGTTCAGGAGTTGCCATTTTAAAAGGAATAACTTCAGTTACTACAAATGGAGTGGAAAATTATTAATCCATTTTTTCAAAAAAATGATAAGGCAATCCCCCATCTTGATGAAGCCTTTCAAAAACTTTTGGAGCAATCCCCATAAAAGTCAAGATTCCATCTACTCGCTTTGCAATTGAAGATATTAAAATAGTTGAACCTTCCATACCTGCAACTTCAATAATTTCTTCAATAACTCTTTGACCATTATTATCTCGGCCTAATTGAACAATAAAATTAATGGCCGTAGACATTTGCTTTCTTACAACAACTAAAGGCATTTCAAAACCTGCTAAGAGAAATAGAGTTTCCATTCTCGATAAGCACTCTCCAGCTGAATTGGCATGAACTGAAGTCATGCTTCCTTCATGACCTGTGTTCATTGCTTGAAGTAAATCAAAAAGTTCTGCTCCCCTAATCTCACCTATGATGATCCGGTCGGGTCTCATTCTTAAGGTATTTTTCACCAGGTCTCGGGTTGTCAAATTACTTTTACTCTGTAGCGATTTTGCTCCTGATTCGAGTCTCACTACATTTGGAAGATTAACAGTAAGTTCAATTGTATCTTCAATCGTTACAAGTCTTTCAGTTTTGGCAATTTCATTTATCAATAAATTAAGAAACGTGGTTTTCCCTACACTCGTTCCTCCAGAGACCACTACGTTAAGTTTTGAAGCCATCATTGCTTTTAAAAATTGAATCCATTCTGGCGTCAATCCAAAGGCATTAGGAGTTCCTTCGAAACTATAAATCGATTTTAAATATTTTCGAATTGAAATGGCCGGACTTCCCTGGACAAAAGGCTCATGAATAATATTTATTCTAGAACCATCTGGAAGATTTCCATCTAAAATGGGATTATCAAAATCACAGACTTTTTGATTGTAATCAGCGATTTCTTTAATAAATTCTGCAATATCTTTTTCGGGCAAATTTGCATTGATTTGAATTAACTGACCACTTCTTTCAACAAACACATGCTTAGGATCATTGATTAAGATTTCAGTTATTCCTGTTTTTTTATTTAAATCGTTAATTAAATTCCAAATAGCATTTGTCATATTAGTCCCAAAATTAAGAAAGACTCGTTACATCTGTTAAAAAGATATCAGTATCATTTATAGAAGCGCCATAAACCATACAATTATCAATCATGAGTTTTTGTTCTTGAGCTGATAAAAGTGCAAAAAGTGTTTCATATTTTGCGCCGTTTGAAAGAAGAGATTTAAGTCTTTCAGTTCCTAAAAAATGATTGTATTGAATCAATTGTAGAAATAGCCAATCAATACGAATAGATTTAGTCTTCGACCATTTCATAAATTCAAAATGCTCATCATTGATTATGAGTGGGTTTTTCCCATCAGTTGATTTTTTAATTTGAACTAAAGTCATTTTGGCATAAAATCCAAGTAAAAAAGCTCGTGAAAAGCCTGATGGTGTAAAATGTCTTAATTTATTTTCAATATTTACAATGTCATTGACCAATGTGAGATTTGCAGTATCTGGAAATTTTCCATTCATTGCGTATTCAATATAAACAGCGGCCAATCTATTTCGGATCCCTGTCCATCCTGAAATAGAAAGTATCTTCCCTAAGAAACCATCTGGATCAATATCTCTAAAAATTTTTCTAATAAGGGTATGGAGTTCCTTATTTTCACTTAAATACATTTCAAGATTTGTATTACTCAATGTACTGTTTTGAATATTTGAAACCAATAGTCGAGTAAAATGTTCTGGCATGGATACATAGGGAATATTGAACATAATTTCCTTATTCTGTTTGATTCATAATGAGACTCATTTTAGATTATACTATAAAAAGAGCATGTGAATCCAGGAAATGTAAAATTATGAAAATTCCTATTTTTGAAGAGATACTCCTTAATGAAATGGAGGCTAATAAACTCCGAATTCTAGTTGCCGATTCCAGAATAGGCAAAGTCCCCTGTTATATAAACTTAACAGGCCTAAGCAAACCAAAAATAGATCAACTCATTTTAGATTTAGAACATATTATTTTAGAATATAATCTTCATCCACTATTTCCTTATCCACTCTATCTCGTTACTACAATTCCTACGAAAAGTGTCTTCCCAACAGTCAGAACTGTTAAAGACCTACCAGAACACTATTTTAAAAAAGTAAAAAGACCAAATAATAAGGAACTTCAACTTTTAAACAAACTCTCACTTAAAGTAGATAAAATTAAAAATCTTGAACTCTATAAAATTCTCAATGAATTTAGAGAAACAAAAGATTCACAAAGAATGCTTTATGCAGAAACTAAAGAACTTTATTTTTTAGAAACCTTAAATGCTAAACTCCTCGATAAATCAAAAAAATAACAAAGAAATAAACAAAAAAATAAACAAAGCAGCATCAAAATGAGTAAAAAAATAAATAACGGAATAATCCCTAAAGACTTGGCCCATGGGTTGAAGGGCTTTGAAGATGTATTCGAAGACTATGTTCATAGTGAAGAATATAAAGACATGGAAAGGCGTGATTATGAAAATAGTAAAGTCGGAGAACAATACGAACTTCAGTATTTCCTAGAACAAGAAAACGCGAGACTAACAAGTCTAGAAGTTTTTCTTACCAAAAAAGTATCATTAAAAACAAATTTCTCACAAACTGAAAAACTTAAAAGTCTTCAGATTGAAAGAAAAAAAATACTCAAAGAAAAACTAGGTAATGATTTTAAAAAATTAGATTCAGCAATACAGAAAAACTTAGCTCAATTTTTCAATTCTCATTTTAATTAATGCTTTATTATTGTTAAAATAATTGGCCCACCAGTATGCTTAAAATCTTCTGGATCCATCGTTTCAAAATCATAACCAACGAGATGGGTATTAATTAAATCTTGAATATAATTATTGAAATCAAAAACTGTATCTAGTCCATATGTCTGTGTGAAATTTTGAATTTTTTTGTAAATTTCAGGAGTAAGAATAAATTTTCCATCTGAAGAGATAAGCTTTTGAGTGAATTTTTTAAATTCATCAATCGTTAAGCCTAGTTTTGAAATATTTTTTTCATCATAACTACCTAGGAAAAAATTAGCAAAACTACTTAACAAAAGGGCTTCAAAATCTATATCTTCAACAGCATAATTTAAATAATAACTATCTTGGAGCCTGCCTTCTTTTTTTAATCCATCTAATGTTTCATAAAATTTACGGGCAAATGGGAGCATCTCTTTCAAGCTGCGGCTCTTGTAAGTCCATAGCTCATATTCTTCAACTTCAATTATAGCATCGGCACGATCTTTTTTGGGAGACTGAAACTTAACAGGTTCATCAAATGTATTATCAAGAAAATCAGACCAGTATGTACCCAGAAATTTTTCTTGGTCTCCTGTAAAATGATTCAACTCAAGTGCTTTTTTTAAATCTTTCAAATTAAATTTAATTAACGAATTTCCAATCTTATAGAGATCTGTAAAATCAAAAAGGGTGAAAATTCCTTCTTCAGGGATTGATTTTAAATATTCCGTAATTATTTTATCTGATTTTAAATAATTAAATCCTAACAAAACTAAGTTTTTGGTTTGGGCCCCTGTTCTAGTCATGGCAACAGAACCTTTTTTCAAAGCTCCTTTAAATTCCAAGCGAGAGTTAATTAAGCGAATAAAATTAAATTGTAAGTAGTCTGAACGCTTTTGATCTGAAACTTTTAATAAGTCATCAATAACTTTTTTAAAGTGATCCTTAAAGGCCACCAATGATGAATTATGAAGGTTTTGGTTTTTTGAAACTTCATCTAAGTCACCAGTTGTCGATTTCTTTTTTGAGATAAACTGGTGAAGAAAATCAATATTAATAAATGGATTTTCTACTTCGAGTGAATCCATATAATCAACAAAACCAAAATCGCGCATGCGATCGCGTCTTAATTGGTATTCTTCTTCCTGCAAAGTTAAGAATGAATCAGATACCATTTTAAATAAAAACGTATAGGCGTTCTCTACTCCAATTTCATAATAAAGATGACGTATCAATAGGCGAACTTCATCTACAAATTGAAAACTATCATCAAATTCTAAAAGTAATAAATTATCATCAGTTAAAAAATAATTGTCATGATCTGGGTACTCTGGCTCTTCAGCATCAAAAGTCCAAATATTGAATTTGCTTTTAAGAAATAATAAAAATTGTTCACTTTCAACAAAGTCTTTTTTGACTTCATCTGATTCCACCATGGCGTAGGCTTGGATCCAATAGGAGAAATGCTCAACGTCGATTTCATCTTTTTGCCAAAGATCAATATCCATAAAAACGGCCCGTTGTTCTTTAGAGAACTTGGGAAGATATTCAGCAACTTTATCAAAAGGAAGTTTGCGCAATGCCAGGTAAATCGGCTGAACAGGAAGAAGACTTAAGTCAGTGCTCTCCTCAACATATTTTTCAATTTGATCGAGATTAATATAAGCGTCTGATTCTTTTAATAACAAAGAAATAGGATCAGTACCTTTTATCGTTTTTGCAGCATTTTTCTTAATATCATCCGACATCTAAATCTCCTCTAAATTGAGTTGTTTAAATACCATCTTGGTGATGAATTTAATAGGCAAAACGAGGGAATTGGCAGTTGAGATTAACGCAAACCGGCCCGTTTCCACATTCCTATGAATAGAAAAATGGTACAGCAGACGAAAAAAATAATATGGATTGTTTCTATATGCTCAATCTCCATTGAGACAAGAGATTTTTTTGGATAATGAAGGACAGCTTTAACAGGAATGTATGAAGTTGGATAAACTTTAACTCCATTAATTATTTGTGGTTCTAGTGGTTTTAAGGGAGCTTCAACTTCATGATGAGCACTTTCTTGAGTGGCTTGGGCCTTAACTGGTTTTGAAGTGATTGTTGCCAATTCAGTATTATCTTCCATTACCTATTCCTTTAAATTTGTCTGACTCTATCGATAATAATTTTTTCACCCTAAAAATCAAGCATAAAGTCAGATTTTTTAAGTAAGATCTAAGGAATATGCGTTCCTCCTGCCTTTATTCTTCGCCCTGATCTTTGTAATTGAGTAATTTTTGAAGTTTTTGAATCCTAGTGTTTATCTCAGATGGAAATTCTTTTTCCTTTGAAAGGTAATTAATTTCTAAATCATCAATATAGGATTCATAACAATCGCGGGCCACTGGATCTTTAGGATATTTTTCCATACAGGCCAGAAGATAAAAATCTCCTAGAGAAAAGAAGAGATCATCGTTCACTCTTTTATCTAGTGTTGCAAGCCAGAATAGAATTTTAGCCCCTAATTTTGTATCAGGGTGTGCATTATAGTAGTCCATTAAAATTGATGAGAGGTTTAAATCATAAACTTCAGAAGAATTAGTCGCAGAAAAAATAGGACCTTCTTCATCATCAGCAATAAAAGTTTTCATAAACTTTTCCATGTCATCTTCTTTTACTGTAATTGGATCATACATTTCCCATAAACTTTTTTGCCCTAGAGTTTTAACCCACTCGCTGACTTCTTGAGCAACTCTATCGTTAAGAATTTTATCTTTTAAGTAAGTCTCAAAAAAACTTTTGGCTTCAGGAAAACTTTTTTTAAATTTCACAAAATAAATCAATTGACGTTCAAGTGCCTTATAGATGAATTCGTCATCGTCTGTCTTTTTTGAACCGCGAATAAATTGGTCGTAAAGCTTTAAGGCTTTTTCAAAATCTCTCGTTATAAAATATAATTCGGCCCTTTCGAAGTCATTTATTTTCAATTGATTAATATCTTTGTCGGCAAACATTTTAAATTGCTCTTTATTTACAGTTCCTGGAGTTTGAGAATGGCAAGAAACACAAAGATTTAATGAAGCATTTAACTTAGCTCTGGCATAAGACTTTTTATCGGCTTTAAATAACACAACCGTCTGCTCAAGT
Organism: Bacteriovoracaceae bacterium; assembly: GCA_947377285.1. Taxonomy (GTDB): domain Bacteria; phylum Bdellovibrionota; class Bacteriovoracia; order Bacteriovoracales; family Bacteriovoracaceae; genus Bacteriovorax. The sequence continues at coordinate 5,500 of CANCFT010000020.1, read as the reverse complement.
TGCTCGGCCATGACGATTTGATTGAACGCCAGACCTTGACTACTTATTACTGGATGAACTTTTAAGTTTTTAAAAAGGGCACTTAATTCTTCGAGCTTAGTTTGTATTATTGGTTTATTTGCTGCACGTAAAAATTCTTGTTCGGAGGCAATATATAATCCTAATTCGCGAACGATACCGCTAATCGTATTCATTTTTTTTCTTACTGGTGTTTTGGTAGACTTCGAATGTTTCGATTTTGCTTTTTTAGTTGCAGCGTAAGCTTGAGTGAAGACAAGAAGTGAGCAAAGGCCAAAGGTAAATATCAATTTCATATTTCATTTCCACTGTTTTTTAAATTTTTACTCTCTTTCATTTAAAAGCTTTTATTTTGATTCTTCAAGAATTCTTTCTAGTTGACCTAGAGAGTCGTTAATTTTTATCAATTTTAATAAAACGATGATAGATCTCTGAACTATTTTGAATCGCCTCTTTTTTCAAAAGAAAATCTGAGGCATTTAAATGGTCAACAAACATTTGATAACTGAATTGTTTTAGAAAAATTTCACTTAATGGTCTAAAACTAAGGTGCCAAGGCTCAGGTAAGATTCCCCCATTGCCGCTTTGATAAGGTCGAAAGAAACCATATTCTTCCATATTTTCACTCAACCATAAAGTTGACTGATAAAAGGGGCCACTTAATTCGTATTCTGCAGGAACGAGCAATGGTCTAGTATTTTCAATCAAAGCTGATTGGTCAAATATATCAATATCACTTCCCCAATGATGTCGACTCCCACCTGGAATGGCCGACCATCGCAAAATAGCAAAAAGAATTTCTACTGGTGATTTAGTAGATAGGTCAATATTATTTGAATGTGAGTCTAAAACGGCTCTCTTGCCTTCTACTTTTTCATTCCAAATGGTTTTTTGAGAGTCAAAGGATCTATAGGCGCTGGTCATCGCCAAATCAAAACCTTCAACTTTAGCCGCCTGAAAAAGATTTGTGAGACTCGCAAGCATCTCTCGGTGTACTAAATGTGTTGTATTTGCAAAATTGGTCAATTGATCAGTTTGCCTACCAGTTAAAAAATCTAAATCAATCAAAACTGACTCGTTTTTAACATTACCAATGTACATCCATGGACAATTTCAATCCCATTTTCACGCAGTTTTTTTTCTAACAGATCATTTTCAGAACCTGGATTAAAAATAATCCGTTTAAAATTTAAACTTATTATTTCATCGAAAAATTTATCAGAAATGGGCTTACTCACGTATAAGGTTAATGTATCAATAGATTTATCGAGCGAGCTAAATTCATCCGAGCGTGGATTAAAACAAACGACCTCATGTTTATAGTCTTTAAGTAAATTAGCTGCAATATTGGAATATCGATCAGGATTATCTGAATAACCAAAAACTAAAACTTTCATGATGAACAACTCACTGTCATAAATTTATATTGGTCGGGTGCTGGAAATGACCAATGATTTAATTCTGGCCATTCTTCATAGGGAGAAACTAACACTTTAAAAATTTGGTCCAAAATTTCTGGAGATTTTTCATAATTTTCAATAGCGATTTGAGCAATGTAATTTCTGAGAATAAATTTTGGATTTACACACAACATTTGAGTTAAACGCTCAATTGAAGTCGAGTCCTCCAAAGCGAGTCGGGCTTCATATTGAGTAAAAAAATTAACAACTTCAGGAGTTGAGGCAAACGAGTATTTTTTATTTATTTGGTAATGACTTAACTCACGAAAAAATTGAGTGTAATCTATTTGAGTCATTGCCAACATATTTAAAGTCATTTGCAAAAATTCATCATCTGAATCTACACTTTTATTGAAGCCTAATTTATTCTTTAATAATCTTTTGTATTCAACTTTAAAAATTGTCGAGTAAGTTTCCAGAGTCCGTTTTAAATCGGCGTCAGTGATTAAACTTTTCAGGGCCTCTCCAAGCTGTTCTAAATTCCATAAACCGATAGCAGGTTGATTACCAAAGCTATAACGTCCTTCATGATCTGAATGATTACAAATATGGTCTTGGTCAAGAGAATCAAGAAAACCAAACGGTCCATAGTCAATCGTTAAACCTAAAATAGACATATTGTCAGTATTAAGTACTCCGTGACAAAATCCAACAGCTTGCCATTTTGCAAAGAGTTTCGCTGTATTTTTAACAACACTTTGGAAAAAAAGAATATAACGATTGGGATGATCTTTGAATTCTGCAAAATAATGATCAATAGTAAAATCAACGAGGGCCTTAAGTTCTAAGAGTTGATCAGTATGGGCCAGGTATTGATAATGACCAAACCGAAGAAAACTTTCAGAAACTCGAAGTACGATTGCTGCTTTTTCAATTTCTTCACGGTAAACATCATCACTTCCGTATAAAAGTGATAACGCCTCTGTTGTTGGAATTCCTAAAGCTTTAAGATGAGCGCTTGCTAAGTATTCTCTTACACTCGATCTAACTACTGCTCGACCATCTCCAGATCTAGAAAAAGGTGTTAATCCAGCTCCCTTTAATTGGAGCTCAAAGAAGTCACCATTTTGATTTTGAATTTCACCTAACATAATGGCCCGCCCATCTCCTAGGCGAGGAACATAATGACCAAATTGATGTCCTGAATAACTTGAAGAGACAAACGTGGGCCCTTCAAAATCTAGATCACCATTGATAAATCGAGTAAAAGATGGTTTGTTTTTTTCGCTACTTTCTATGCCAAGAAAATTGAGGAGATCACAATTTACATGTAAACAGACTGGATTTGTAAGTGGTGTACTTTGAACCTTAGTGAATAGTGTTGTGCTATAGTTTATAATTCTATTAGTAAAATTAAGTTCTGCGAGTTTTACTAGAGGTTTTAATGTCATCTTTATGATTACCTATTTTTGAGTCAGAATTATTAACGACATAATTCTCTACTTCTTGTTCTATTTCTTGGTCAGAATTCATCGATTGTAGTTTTTTAAAATGAATTCTCTCTTCTTCTGTTTTAGCAAACATTATCATCTCGGGTAAAGCATTTTTAACTTCGTCTTTAGTCATTCTTTTAAAGTAATACTCAACACAGATTAAACACATAAGTACTCCATCAATAGTCATAGGTCAGGTTAAATTATAATACGAAATCCCGACAAGGATTTATTGCTGATTTAACAGCCTCTTCTTTTTGCATTGATTTATATAGTGAATCATAAAACTTTCTTTCTTCAAGGCCTATAATTGTAGTAAGTTCATTGGCTTTTATACTTTTAGATTTGATTTCTTCATTTATCAAATTCATTTTTATTCCATTTGGTTCATTTTTTAAAGAATCTTGTCTCAATTTGATTTCTTTATACATATCTATATATTTTTGATAAAAAGGAGAATTTCCTTCAACTTTATTTTTATTAATTGCATTTTGATACACTTCAATCATTTGTGATGTGTTAATTTCTAATAACTCCTTTAGCGAATATGCAACTGGCCCATTCCCAGAAATAAAAGTTTCTTTAATTTTTTCAAACTCTCCAAATTTTAAATAACTTACTTTTAGATCATTTTGTAATTGGGAGTATTCCCTAAGTTTTAATTTTAATAAACTAAAATCATCTTTTGTTACTTTACTTCCAAATAAATATTTATTTGTAATTTTAGACATTTCTTCCGCTTTATTAATTAAATTAATTAACTCAGGATTTGGCGAAAAAATTGTACAACTATTTGCTTTTAAAACTTTGTACATATAATCATCAAGCTTATTTATTTTTGTAAGAGGATCATTCAAGTCAAAATAGAGACTGCTTTCTATCAGCAATTGTTTATCTTGAACAAGTTTACCAGCAGGAGTATTGATTTGAGGGATTCCTCGAGACATTTGCTCCATTCTTGCAGCTAAAAAAACTTCTTCCAGATTTTTCCCTGAATTCATATTTTTTGTGAAACTATCTGAAAAATCACTAAAGGCAAAATTATTTGGACTTGATCCGCTTATAAAGCATGTTGAGTTATTATCAACTTGCTCCAGCTTTAAAGTATTTCCGGAATGGCAACTTAAATCAATTATCGCAAGTTTAATTTTTTTTGTTTTTGCCAAAATCGTAAGCTCTTTTAAATTATCTAAATTAACCAAGTCCGTATTTGTGGCAACTGAATGAGTTAATTCATTGCCATTATTTTCAGCACCATGGGTATCAAGAAAAAGTAAAACTTGATCTCCTTCTTTACTATTTTCAATTTTATTTTTTAAGGCATTAATTTGGTTTAAATATTCTTCAGCTGTAAAAGCTTTATTTGGAGTTTTAAATTTTGAACTTAAAATTTCATCAGTAACCGAGTGCCCCCCATTAAATGAGATCGATTGATTCCACTTATTAGATTTTCCTAAAAATTCGCCTAAATTGGTTAGAGAGTGATCAAATTGGGTTTGGCTTTTAACTGGCTCTCCGCCACCACCTAGGATGAGAATACTATCTGCAGCAGTAGCAATTTGGTATTGAAGAGAAATCACCGACAATATCGAAGTTGTAATTAATATTTTTATTTTCATCGTATTTCTCATAATTTCTCATTAAGTTTTCAATTTTACTTACAGGCTGCTTCTTTTACTAAATGAAAGCCAGAATCTTTCGCTCCTTTTAAGGGGTCAGCTATTTTGCTTTGAATCTCTAAGATTTTGAAATCTCCAAGTTGATTGATAATTGGATGAATGAATTGAGCCTTGATTATTGATGATTTATTAACATAAGGAGCAATGCGGGAAATATCAGCCTCTGAAACTTTTATTTTAATTTCCGATTTACTCCCCTGAAAGACAATAAAATTGAATTGTGGTATTTCAGATTCTAATTTAATTATTCCTGAAACTAAATAGTCACCACATTTACTAAATTCAGTAAATTCAATTTGATCAGCAAGTGCGATCGATAATGACAAATATAAAGAAACAAATATAATGAGAAAAAATTTCATAAGGCCTCAAAAGTTATTTTTTAATCTTTCATACATTCAGAAATTTTGTACTCCCAAGTTTTAGTGAAATTAAGTGACAAGAAGACTAGGCACTTTTTCACCAAATTCTTAACTCTATTTTAACACGAGAAAAAATAAATTTTGAGCATTTAAGTTGTTAAATAGATAGTAAACTTGTCGGGTATTTGGTTTTTTACTTTAGCCTTTTCATTATCAAGCGTCCAAATAGTTATAATCTAGTTAATATCTTACAGCTTCTAGCTTTTGATTTTGTGGTTGCCCGTATGTTGAAGTTGAACGTTTGTTGAAACCAAAATCAAATAATTTCGGAAATTAGATTTTCCGTCAAGATGGGGATTTCATGTTTTTAAATCTTATGAAAGGCAAAAGACACCTGCTTTTAGCAGTCTTTTTGCTTGCTTTAGGTGCTTGTAAACAAAGTGAGTTTTATGACAAAAGTAAAATTCTAGCAGCAGAAAATGGTGTAGTTCTTGAAGCACCTGCGGATGAGAATGTTAATCCTGCAGTTGCTACATCTCCTACGACAG